>JASJCT010000050.1 GCA_030065855.1 Myxococcota bacterium | reverse complement strand
GGGACTTTTCTCCTTTGATATTAAGTGTTTAGGCAAATTCATAATACCAAAAGAGACACAAAAAGTCCCGTTTCTTTATCAACAAAATGACGTTTTTTATTGGAATTTCAGCAACTTCCAAGTTCAGGGACGGGCACTAGACTAAGAGAAGCGCTTTGTGACGGCACATTCTACAAAAAAGAGGCCGAAGCAAAAGAAAATACAATTCCAACCTTTTCCGACTGGTTCAATAACCGGTTTTGGTACGAATGGGTTGTGGCCCAAAACGCCGAAGACGTTGAGATTATAGAACGGGCACCCAAAGTGGTGTTGCTTAGGATCGAGAGACCGGAGGTTGTAGCCTGGGAACTTTCCGAGTACGCCCGAATTCTCAATGCGGCAAAAGAAGAGAGCCATTGTGGTACACGGCCGTTTGCCTTGCTGGTGAGGCCGGGCTCAGAATCGGTGAAGTAAGAGCGCTTGGATGGGCCACAAGCGAATTGACGAGACAATGATTTACATTCACCTGGCTGAGGCTCACACAAGAGTGTGGCCAACACCGGTGAAGCAAGCTGCGATGATGGTAGATGATCCAGATCAACGGGTTATCGCTATGCTGGGTTCACGGGTTGAAGTGACACCTGAAATGGAAAAAAATGAGGAAAATTTTGGGCATTATTTGGGCATCGACCAGAGGGTGATTGGGTTAAGTCATTGAAATTATTTATAAAAACTGGAGCGGGAGACGGGATTTGAACCCGCGACGTCAACCTTGGCAAGGTTGCACTCTACCACTGAGTTACTCCCGCTAGGGTCGAAAAGTGTTTACACAGTGATTCGGTTAAGTGTCAAGAGTTCTTGCATTTTTTTGGCACATACCCTGTAAGTGGCTGATAATATTAGTATAATAAAAAGTCCTTGCGGTAGCTCCGAAACGCTGCTTCTCCCTCTGACCAGCTTGCTGCAACGTCGTCGAGTCGGGCATTTTGCTCAACAGCAGCGCGAACCAGGGTGGATCCGGTTAAAAGGTCGATGGCAGGGATGTCGGTGACAAATTCGTAGGGCTGGTCCCGCCACTTGAAATTATCGCCTGCCTCGGCCTTTAGGGCCAACAAAGTAGCAACCCCAGTGCGATATGGTAAGAACAGCTCCGGCTCTGTCACGTGAAGCTGCACGCCGCTCAAGCGCCTGCCAGCGTGCTTTTGAAACCCAGGTCTGAACGTCGCCGCCCTAAATCGAACACCGGGCAGCCGCATGTCCTCGAGTCGCTTCACGAAAGATTTGCTCGAAATGCCAGTGGCACCTACTAGCTCGAACGGCCGGGTCGTTCCCCTGCCCTCTGAAGCCGATGTGCCCTCGATTAGACAAAGACCGGGATAGACTCTGGCTGTATCGATCGTCGGCATGTTGGGCGATGGCATGACCCAAGGTAGACCCGTATCGCAGAATGTCATGTCGCGCCGCCACCCCGTCATAGGGATGACAGTGAGATTATCCTGAAGCCCTTGTTCTGCAGCGACGAGAGACACGAGCTCGCCGGGCGTCAGGCCGTGGCGATTGGATACGGGCCAAAGCCCGACAAATGAAAGAAACCCTCGCTCCTGGGGCGCCCCTTCCACCGCATCTCCTCCCAAAGGGTTGGGCCGATCTGTCAGAATGAGCTCCACACCTGCTTTATGGCAGGCCTGTAAGCACAAAACAGCTGTCCAAACAAAGGTATAGTAACGCGCGCCCACATCAAACAGGTCTACAACGAGGCAGTCCAACTCTCGAAGAAGACCCTCATCTGGGCTAAGGCTCTCGGCAGTGGTGCCGTAGAGGCTTTGCAGCGGCAGGCCATAGGGGCCAATCGATTGACCGGTGATGGGCGCCATGTCCTGTTCCTCACCGGAAAAGCCGTGCTCCGGGCCAAAAAGCACGGTGACCCGGGCGCCGGTGTCAAGAAGGACATCGAGAGAATGGCGATAGCTGGCATCGATGCTTGCTGGATGCGCAAGGAGGCCCACCCGCCGATTCTGAATTTTTATTCGATATTTTTTGTTTTGTTGCAGATTTTCTATGCCGAGAAAGACCCGTCCCATATTGAAGTAATCCTTTTCCTTTTTAGACTTCTACTGTATACTTTAAAAAATGATTTCGTAAGTTATTAGAGAAAAAGGTAACTAAGTGATTGAGACTAGGATATTGGGTACGGAAAAAAGAAGAAAATAAAAAAAGACCAACCGGAATTTTTTTGTTAACAAAGCGAGGTGAGGCATGTGGAAATTAATATTGGCAGTTTTGGTTGTTGGCGTTGGGCTTGCTGCCTGCGAAACAGATAATGATGGCGGCAACGTGGATTCATCGGGCGGCGATACGGATACAGATACGGACACGGATGCGGATACGGACACAGACTCGGACACAGATGCTGATACAGATGCCGACAGTGATTCTGATAGCGATGCAGATACGGACACAGATACAGATACTGATACTGTAATTAATGATGAGTGTGCCGATATAGACTATGATATTGAGATCAAACCGATTAATGTCCTCATTTTGCTGGATCGATCTCGCTCTATGCTGCTCAACAGCATCGACGATCAGACATTTGCCCAAGTGACCGAGCAAGCCATCAACACTGTGGTGACGGCCTATGATGATGAAGGATCTGCGGACAAGGTCAACTTTGGGCTGGCCGCTTTTCCCTCTCCCCTTTGCACATGTCCCGACGAAGATCCCAATGGGGAATGTTCGGGCGATGACATCACGGCAAATCAGTGCAAACCCGCTCAGACCACAGGGGATCCAGAAACCGATATGCCCCTCGTTGCCATTGGTCCGGATAATTCAACAGCGATTGCCGATGATCTGGCAACCATCGGCACCTGCGGTGGCACACCCATTTGCGAGTCCTTTCAGTGGGCCCTTGAGTACCTCCTTACATTGCCCGAAAATCTGGCGAAAAATCCCACCTATGTGCTGCTCGCCACAGACGGGGCCCCGAATTGTCGAGAATGGGGTCCATACCCCATTACCACTGACAACTGTCAGTGTACGTTGCCTGCTGGCACACCCTGTAGCTACCGGTACCAGTGCTTAGATGATCAATGTACATATAACTGGGCTGCCCAGCTGGATAAGGCTAATTTCAAGACCTTTGTGGTTGGCGTGGGCAATGAAGTCGCAGACTGGCAAGAGGTGCTAAACACGACCGCACTTTGGGGAGGTACGGAACAGTTCTACCCGGCCACAGATCCCCAGCAGCTTCAGGAAACCCTTCAAAATATTATCAATGAGCTGATCCCCTGCGATTTCGAGGTCGATTGGGAGCAAGTGCCTGACACTGGTCCTAATGGCGGTGTTGAAAAGAATTGCGGTTCCGTGCGGGTCTATGGCATCGACGATCCAGCCGATATAACGGACGATGATGTCCTCGAGTATGCCGAGGACTGTGCAGCTACGCCAGATGGCTGGTATTGGCGAGGCCTGGAGGGCACCCCCCTGAATGATCTCCTGACCAAGCCGCTGAATGAGTGCACCGTGATTGAGCTGTGTGACGGCGCCTGTAACAAGCTGCAAACCGGCGTATTTCAAGAAGTTTCCGCTGCGTTTGGGTGTTCTCCCGTTATTATTTAATTCTCAATAGCCAGTGTTATAAATACCCCTGAATACAACCCGCGTCTTGGCGAGCACGTCCCCAAGGGTGCGATGCGGCCATTGGGCCACGAGAACCCCGATTTCCACGGTGCATACTGCCCCGAATGCCAGCAGGGGAGGGACAAAAAAACTAAGCAGAAGGGTGGCCAGCAAGGGAAGCGACCGGTAACACCTAGAAAATTTGGCCGCTGGTTCCGATACGGGCTCGCGGCCTATACCGGCCATGAGATCGATGATATTGAACCCGACCGAGGCACCAGGTAGATCCCTGAATATCCAAAAAACTGCCAAGCCCACCCCGAGGCATACCATTGCGATCTGCACAGAACCCCCATCTGAAGTGAGCATGCTGCCGACAGTAATAACGCTGTAAAACAATAGTAGTGGTAAGGCGTAATCCAACAAAGTACCGGCCATTGCCATGCTGCCAAGTGCAGATGCCTCAGCGTCGACCCCGCCCCGCTTCAATCGGGGGATAATGCCAGCGCTGATGAACGCTGGCACCAATGCAATGGCCGTGACAAACGTCACTCGTCCGTTCCTATTGCACAGCCGGGATGCAAGGGAACCTATAGATCCCAGTTTTTTCTTCTTTAGCGTACTTTTCAATGCAAAGGGTATCACCAGTGCCAGGACAAAGATGGCGGCGCCCATGCCGAGCCAGATGGCCCCGTCGTTGGAAAGGCCTTCCAACGAGGATACAATGAGTTCCTTTATCATACTGTTTGTAGTGGCATTGTCCTTTAGAAATACTGCCGATATGCCCTCTGAAAACCTGGTCAGCCCCATACCGATCGCCCCGGCCAAGAGGAATCCCAGGCCGACCCATCGTGTCCCGCGAGCCAGTTCAAACCCCACCAAGACCGTGAGGATAAGACAGGCGATGATTCCCAATCTGGCGGCTGGTAGCTTTGCTTTAATCCCAACGACTAGGGTGCGCAGCGGGTTAAGGAGCGCTTTTATTTGATCCGTCTGGGATCTCAGCGAGACAGTCTCAGGCACAACAGCCGTTACTGCTGACGCTATCTGATTCCTAAAGAATCGGCCGCCAGGGAGACTTTCCTGAGCCGTGCGAATTGCAACGCGGCGCACTTCGGTCAAATCCACGTATCCATCCAATGTTTCTCTGTGGCCAGCGACATAGTCTGCTACCTGGGCTGATAATCGACCAACAGCTGCTTGGCTCGCGCTTTCTATGGCATCAAGTATGTCCTGGATGGGCTTGATGGGCTTGGTTTGGGGCCCGGTATCGCCGGGTATCCATTTGCTGATCACTGCGACTGCCTCTTCTGCCTTTGTTCGAACTGTCTTTGAAATGTCCACCTTCTCGGCAAGGACCAGATACGTCGTCTTTGCGCTCAGCAGGCTAACTGCGCGATTGCCCGCTTGGACAAATATCAATAACAGGGCGAGTATCAGGGCGATCCAGGCGAGGACTGCGTATTGAAAAATGCTTGAGATTGAAAGTTTCATGAACATCAGGGTATCAGAATCCGGCGATGATCGGTAAACTCTCAACCCGAGATGAGCGATAAAGCGATTACTTCACCTCAACAAACGTCCGCGACCCATCGCGCCACAGAGGCCTTGCTCGAGCGCATTCGGCTATCAGATAGCCCTGCACGCATCGTTCACGAGCTCATGCCCCACGACTTTTTGCTCGCCTTTCGCCATGCCGATGATGAGCAGCGGGCTGATCTGTTGCGCCTGGCCAAGAGAGAGCAAAACCAAGTGCTCGTCGATCTCACCTGTTGGTCCACTGATCGTCCAAACCTCGACGCGATAGAAGTGTGTATCCTGCCACTGGTTTCAACCGGGTTGAGCGGTGCCTTACGCGCCTGCGACACGCTGGATCAGGGTCTCAGAACCCTGCTTCTTAAGCGCAATGTGGTCATTCACCTCGTCGAGGATCGCAACGAGGGCCCCCAGATCGCCGAAACATCTGAGGTCATTGCCTGTCCAGACGGGTTTTACTACATTGAATTTCCCGTGCCCGAACGCGTGTCCGAGGTAGTGCGCGCCCTGTTTCGAAGCCTGATCCATCGTCCATTTGCGACATACCAAAAAGAGTTTGAGAGCGTTCGACACGAACTCACATCGGAGCTCGAAGAGCAGGCGTATCGCCGGCGAACAGCGCGCCTTGCGGATTTTGGGTTTGTGCCGCGGGAGGATGCGCGGTCCTTGCTTGCACCTCGAAGCGCAGAAGAGGTGCGCCGAATGGCCGCAAAGATGAGACCCCACGGCAGTCGGCTGTTCCTTCCCGCGTCAACACCGGTGCTCTATCGGGAAAACCTGGGCGGCAATGTGTTTCTCGACAGTGTGTTCTCCTTGCTGAGGGCATCGACCCACCCAGCGGCTGGTGATCGTCTGGATGACCTGTATGTGGGGCTGACAGCCATGACGAGCACGTTTTTGACCGCGATAAACGCGGATATCGGAAATCCCGAAGCTGTTGGGTGTTGCGTCCGCTGGGCACGGGACACCTTGGCGCTCGGACTTGCTGAGACCGCAGGGGCAGACCCGGGAAAAGGAGCTGACCTGCTCGTGGCCCTATCACCTGGCTTTTTTATCCAGGTAGGGCTGGGCTTGCTATACCCAATGCAGATGCGGGCGCGCCAGGTCATGGGGGATCGCCATCTCGCCTCGACCCGCCAATTGGGATCTGCACTGGACCCACCGTATCGCGTAACCCTCACATGCCTGTTAAGGGATGTACCCTGCTTCTGGACCCCCTTATTAAAATCCCATCTGCAGGCGTTCGACCTTCAGATGCCGATCGATGCTGAGCTCGCTGCATTTTCAACCCAGTCCGACATCGACGCGATCGAGGGGCTGCTCGCAGAGGCAGAATGGGTGTCCCATCTCCTCGGTCATATCCTGGGTTGCGAATTCCCACTGCCCGAGGAGACCCCGGCGTCTGTCCTCTTGTTAACAGCCCTGGCAAATGCTGCCAATGGCCGGGCCTTTCGACCCGATCCGCTGCTGCCAGCAACCATGAGCAATTTTGAAACCCAGCTCCGCATCGCTTCCAAGGCCGATATCTCGAGGCAGGCGCTGGCATTGGTAGCGCCCTATGGCATTGATCCAGCTGGTGTGCTCGATGTCTCAGAGGAGGCCGATCCTCAACGTCGCATGTTTTTGCGGCTCACAGCCATTGGCCATACCCGCTTTCTTGCCGACCGCCCAGAACGCGCACTGCTGATAATGCCTTGACAATGATATATTTATAACATATGTAATATTTTGGTTTGATCAAAGCCACGGAGGATTCGTTTGACAACACCTGGATACGCCATCAAAGAATATCACAATACGCAAAAGATTTATGATCAGCTGCGCACCCTGATTCGCCAGCCCATACGTACGCTTAAACCATCGACTTTAAAACAATATCTCGCTTATTTTGAGGAACGCTGCAAAAAATCCAGACAAATGGTGACCGAGGCGGAGCAGGTCATTCCCGGTGGGATTCAGCACAACCTGGCCTTTAACTACCCCTTCCCACTTGCGTTTGAGCGGGCCAAGGGTGCCCATCTCTATGATGTGGACGGCAATCGATACATAGATTTTCTTCAAGCTGGGGGCCCTACGGTCCTGGGGAGCAATCCCGATGCGGTGCGGGAAAAAATTCTGGATCTCCTAAATACCTGTGGACCTGTAACGGGGCTTTTCCACGAGTACGAGATGCGGCTTGCCAAGTTTATCTGCGATCGCTTTAACGGGGTGGAGCTTTTCAGAATGCTGGGAAGTGGCACTGAGGGGTGTATGGCAGCGATTCGCGTTGCCAGGCTGGCCACCAAAAGGAAGCACATCATCAAAATGGGCGGTGCCTATCACGGCTGGAGCGACCAACTCTCCTATGGCAATCGCATTCCAGGTATCAAATCACTGGAATCCCACGGCATCCCCAAATCGTGTTTCAAGTACACGTCCGAGGTCTATCCCAACGACATTGCAGCCCTGAGGCGAAAACTCGTCCTAAATCGCCTCAGGGGTGGGACGGCAGCCGTACTGATCGAGCCCGTGGGACCGGAAAGCGGCACCCGGCCCCTTGATTACGATTACAACAGAAAGGTTCGAGACCTGTGCGACGAATTCGGCGCTTTGCTCATCTTTGATGAGGTGGTCACTGCCTTTAGGATTGGTATCGACGGGGCCCAGGGTTATTTTGGCATTACACCGGATCTCACGGTTTTCGGCAAGGTGGTGGCCGGTGGGTATCCTGCGGCCGGTGGCCTTGGCGGCAAGGAAGCGTACATGGCCTATCTGGCAGGGGGTATCGGCGGCAAGCGGACAAAGCAAGCCCACGTGGGCGGTACCCTAGCGGCAAACCCATTGAGCGCGGCTGCTGGATACCACATGCTGGTGGAGATCGAAAAGACCAACGCCTGCGAAAAAGCGGGCAGGGCAGGGGACCGCCTGACCCAGGGACTCCAAGCCATCATCGAAAAGTACGGCCTGCCGTTTGTGGCCTACAATCAGGGGTCTATCTGCCATTTAGAGACCGTGGGCACCATGCTATTCGACATCAACCTGTTTAAACCGTGGCAGCTGCCCGGACTGATCAAGGAGATCCACAAGCGAAAGGACGTGATGACCCACATGGGCGCTGCCTATATGGCAGAAGGTATTGTCACGCTGGCCGGCAGCCGGCTCTATACCTCGGCGGCAGATACGGACGACATCATCGATGACGCGCTGGCCCGCTTTGATCGGGTCTTATCTCAGATCGAGGGGGTGGGCTGATGGGTAATGCCAAATCCAGTGAACTATCCCTTGGCCAGGCGCAAACCAGTGTCTGGGAATCTGGCATTCGCCTCCTTAAGGAGGGATTTGTAGCCAGAACCTGGGGCAACATAAGCATTCGGGTGAACGAAACCCTGTTTGTTATTACCCCAAGCGGTATCGGCTATGAGGCACTGACACCCGAGATGATCGTCCCGGTGGCCATAGATGACCTGAGCTATGAAGGAACAATAAAACCCTCTTCTGAAAAGCGGCTTCACCAGGCCATATATCGAGATAGGCAGGAGATAAGGGCGGTTGTCCACACCCATCAGTCCGCAGCGTCCAGTGTTTCTGCATCGCGAAAGGATATTGTTGAGGTGACAAGAGAGGCATCTGAGATAATCGGGCCTTATGTTCGCACGACTGCCTATGCCCTGCCTGGAACGTCAAGGCTCGCCACATTGGCCACCCAGGCCATTCGCGGCAGCAACGCCGCGCTCCTTGCCCACCACGGAGCTGTTTGCATTGGTCGGGATATGGACGAGGCGTTTGAGGTGTGCAAGTGTTTGGAATCCCTTTGTCAGGCATTTGTTGAAAAGGCCGTGGAAAAAGCTACGGGGAAGAGCCCATACAAGTCCGGGATGGTTCACAGGACTTATCTCGATCAGCACGGGCAAAGGCATTGAGATGACACCCACTGAGACAAGAAAAAATATCGAGCGCCAATATGAGATGCTCGTAGATACGGGGGGTGTATCCAAAGACACCACGGGGCTGAGCTGTAGGCACGGAGATGCGGTCTTTTTTATGGGCGGAGACCCTCAGGGGACCGGGGTTCAGCAGATCCCCCTCAGGGGCAGCGTATCTCACCCGGGACAAACCCCTGATTGGCCAGGGCTCCACCGTTATATCTATTTAAAAAGAGCAGATATCCAGTGGGTGCTCGGGTCTGCGTTGCCCTACACGGTAACCGCTGCAACAGCTGGACAGGATGTACCCCCCCTCTTGGATGATTTTGCTCAGATTGTCGGCGTCAGCGCACGGGTGATACAAAAAAGCGCGGACGAGGCAGTCTTTTTTAAGCGGGTTCTCCAGGGAATGAAGAGAAGGAATGCCGTGCTCATACCCGAGCAAGGGGGGCTTTGTGCGGCAAAGTCTTTTGACGACGTCCTGGCCGCTGCCCAAGTATTGGAAAAAAACTGCCGCGCCCTGGTCGAAGGTGCGTTTTTAGGGGGTGGGTTTCGCATTGGCCTGTTCCAAGCCTGGCTCATGCGCCTGGTTTACAGATACAAATACTCAAATAAGACGGCCTGAGAAATGCGGGTACCTGAAAAAGCGAGATAGTCCGTAGCAATGACCCAACAGCACGCTGCGTTTTTTGATTTCGACGGTACCCTTATCCGCGGAGATAGTGAGGTCATCGAATCTATCTACTATCTCGAACAGGGATGGCTGAAGATGCCGCAGCTTATCCGCATGCTCGGCCCCATAGCCACATGGGTGCTTGCCAGTCTGGGGTGGATCCAACACGAGTGGCAAGATCGAACGTATATCAAGATCTACCAGGGCCTCAAAGAGACCTTGCTCTTCGAGCAGGGCGAGCAGTTATTTCATCAAAAACTTCGTCATGCGTTCATGCAGGGCTCCCTCGACCTGATCGCAGCGCATCGGCAGGCAGGCGCCTTGATTGTTATCGCATCGGCCAGCGGATGCCATGTCCTGGCACCAGTAACAAGATTTCTTAAGGCTGATTGCCTCGCATGTACCCGCCTTGCAGTGGATGCTGCAGGACGGTGCACAGGCAAACCAGATGGAAACATTTGCATTGGCCATGAAAAAGCCAGGCAGATTCGCCGCATTGCCTCCGAGCATAACCTGGACCTAGCAGCGTCCTATGCCTACTCTGATCATCACGTGGATCTGCCCTTTCTTGAATCTGTGGGGCACCCAGAGGTGATTAACCCGACCAAAACCCTAGAGAAAATCGCCAAACAGCGGCACTGGCCCATTCACTGTTTTTAGCCGGTTAGTACCTATCAAGCCTACTCTGATGGGGGTAGGTTCTGATTTCCCCCTTTGAAAAAGGGGGATAGGGGGATTTTCAAACACCCGGGAATATTGACGAAATCCCCCCGGCCCCCTTTTCAAGGGGGAGTTTATTACCCGTCACTCATCACTTGACGAAGCACCAGATGGGTAAAACAACAGGGTTGGATCATTTTGCTGAGGCACATATGTTGAGCAACCCATCGAAGATTGGGGTGCAGATAGGCTCACCTGGGACATCTGTGCAGTCGCCATTATCCCCACAGACCGTCTTCTTATTGCAATTGTCCACGCACGAAACTGATTTGCCCGGTGGGTCGTCGTAACAGCACACCTGATCGACCGGGCAGTCCGATGCTTGGTCGCAACTGACTGGTACATCGTTGCACGTGCCGATGTCGACACATGATGCAGACGGCGGTTCCTTTATCAAGCAACAAACTTGGTCTGTTGTGCAGGTGCTGCCGCCACAGTTTACCCCAACATTGGTGTCTGTATCCGTGTCTGACCCGGTGTCTGTACCCGTATCCGTGCCGGTGTCAGTACCAGTGTCTGTGTCACCGCCAGTATCGGTATCGGTGTCCGTGTCAGTACCAGTGTCAGTCTCAGTATCGGTGTCAGAGTCGGTATCTGTATCAGAGTCGATATCGGTATCAGAGTCGGTATCTGTATCCGTGTCGGTATCGGTGTCTGTGTCTATATCAATGTCGGTATCTGTGTCAGTGTCGGTATCTGTGTCGGTGTCGGTGTAAGTGTCAGTGTCGGTATCGGTATCAGTGTCCGTGTCAGCGTCAGTGTCTGTGGTGGGGAATTCGCTTTCATTGGAGTAGCAGTAGCCATCTGGACCGCAGACCCATTTGTCTGGACAATCCGAATCCTGCTGGCATTTGAGCTGACCCTCACGCGGGGCAAACACACACCCGAATCCAATGGCCCCTGCTGCCAGCAAGCATCCGATCAAACCGAACCAGGTACGATGCAGCTGCATTAGAATCGCCCTCCAATTCCTAAACCGCCTGGCGCGGGCAACAGAAAGAAAGCTGAGGTGTTTGATGTATCGGATGTTTTATGTTTATTTTTATTCTCCAAAATTAGGAAAACAATGCCGGTTCCCAAGGTCAGACCGCTCATGGCAAAGCTCGCAATAGCTGCCTTTTGGGTTGCTTCACCTGTGTTTCGCTTTTCTCTAAAAACTGCTGGATCGTCGGTTTCCCGGCTATCCGAATACATGGCCGCGGTAATCCCTTGAAGCGTTACCCCGATGACCATGGCAACCCCACTCAGGGTTAGTGAGACATAGCCTGGGATCGCTAGACTGGGCGTATCTTGTTTTTTTCTAGTGTCTGCTTTGCTGGGACTTGGCGTTGCAGACAGGCCAGCTTCCAGATCTGCTTTAGTGGATGCGGGCAAGGGGTCAATTTCTACACCAGATGCCTCTGGTGTCTCGGGCGCCCCGGGCGCTTGAGCATCATCGGCATCAGTGGTTATCTCAGCGGATGTCGTTTCCGAAGGTTCTGCTTCAGGACCCGGCATTGTTGCAGCCAGTTCTGCCATCAGCTCCCTGGCCATTTGTCCGCTGATGCCGTCTGGATCCTGATCTGCACAGCGTTCAGCGAGGTGCAACGCCCGATCTCGCCGTCCTGCGTAGCTGGCAGCTTGAGCCGCGTTGTACAGGGTTGCTGGATGGGCGACAATGCTATTTGAGCAGAGGAAGTTGGCCAGCGCTGCATTATGGTCCCCAGCGTCGAACCGTTCGGTTCCCTTTGAAAACCAATCGCCAGCGATCTTCCTCGCCACATCCTCGTCAACAGGCCGAGTTGGGCAATCCGCTGGTAACTCCTGGGCTCGGCCTTTGAAAGCAAACACCGAGACGGCAATCAGGCCAACGGTCTGGATTGCTCTAATCAAATCGGCCTCCCAGAGAAACTGTCACTCTCCGAATGGATTTTCGAGTAGCACGTTCTCCTTTTTATTATTTCGCTTTTTGGGTATCGCGCTACTCCTGGGCTCGGGTTTAGATGTTGACTGTTTTGCTGGTTTTGCTTTTCTTTTCAAAGGTTTCTCGCGTGGAAGCGCCGTTGCCGTATCGGTTGGAAGTGCAGGTTTGACAGCGTTTTTTTCGGATTTCTGAGTTGGGGGGAGAGTTGGTTCTTTTTCAACCGGCACTATCTCAAACGCTTCTAACCTCGGCGGGGGCAAGGCACTGGGGCTTGGTTTTGCTTTTGCCTCAGACACTGATGCGCTTGCGCCATCCTTTCCCAGCAAAACCACGCCACTGACGATGAACGCAGCTGCGAACAGCCCAGCGGCCCCGATCAGGGCGATTCGCAGCCGTCGCCTTGGAGGGGTGATACGCACCTCTGCATTGTCATCGAGGGTTTCTTCGGTCAACCAGGGCGTGGGTGGTGGCGATGGCGGGGCCGAGAGCGAATGGGTCTCGATACTGGGGAGTGCGTTCCCCTGGTACGGCAGCAAGTGCTCGATCATCTCGGCGGCGCTGCTGTACCGTATGTCCCTGTCTTTGGCCAGGGCTTTGTCTATCACGGAGATAAGGCCAGGTGGTAATTGTGGCAGCAGTGCGCTCAAATCTGGCTGGGATGCCAGTAAGATATTGCCGATGACTTCGTTATATGTATCACCGTCAAACGGTAGGGCGCCAGATATCATTTCATAGAGCATGACCCCGGCCGACCAAATATCAATGCGATGATCGATCTCCTTTTCTCCCCTTGCCTGCTCTGGAGACATATAACCGGGCGTGCCGATAAGGGTGCCCGGCATTGTACTCGATATTTCGAACGTGCTGCTGCCAATGATTTTTGCAATACCAAAATCGAGCAGCTTCACCTCGTGGATATTATTGTTCTTGACTGTGAGAAAGACATTTGCCGGTTTAAGATCTCGATGCACAATGCCCTTTTCGCTAGCTGCCTGAAGGGCGGAGAGGACTTGCGTGGTAATCATAACGGCGGTATCGAGCGGCAGGGTCTGGTTTTTTTTCAGCAGCTGCTCCAGGCTCTGCCCCTTTAAGAGCTCCATCACAATGTAAAGCGGGCCGCCATCTTCATTGCCGATATCATATACCTCGACAATATTGGGGTGATCGATCGAGCTTGCGGCCTGAGCTTCGCGGATAAACCGCTCGATGGTTTGCCGGCTCTTGGCAAATTTATCGTGCATGATCTTAACGGCTACCTTGCGATTGAGCACGATGTGTATGGCTTCATAGATGCAGCCCATAGCGCCTTTGCCCAATAGGCGTAGCAGTTGATACTTGCCGTCGATTGTCTTGCCGAGAGGGTGGTCCATGTTCCTATCCAGTTAAGTAAAACCAAGCCCAGTACTAGTTTTAAGATTAAGATATTTGAAGGACGCGGGCAACCGGCCTTGGTGACTGGCCGCTGGATCTGGATGCCAGCAGCGGGATTTTTTCCGGCCCATGTTTGCATCACTTCATACCATCAATAGAATTTAGTAGAGGGCGGATCATCATGAGAAAGAAGAATAATAAAGAGCACCCTCAGCCCGTTCCGACGAAATTCAGACAACCGGGCATCAAGGAAACCTTTGTTGAAGCATCGCCGCCGTTCCATGAGGAGACAACCGATAAATTCGAAATCAGCCCCATCGTCGAGGACGTCCTCCGTGCCAGTAGGGAAGAGAAAAAACCCTGTTTTATCTTGGTGTTAGGCCAAGAAGTGGGTCGTATCATGCCCTTGACCCGCCGGCGCATCATCATTGGCCGAGATCCGACCTGTGACGAGGTGATCGCTGGGCAAGGGGTTTCCAGACAGCACGCCGAAGTGATCCAGATCGATGCTAATACATTCCAGATCAGGGACCTCAACAGCACCAATGGCATTTACGTCTCGGGAAAGAGGATACGGGAAACGATCTTAAAGGACGGGGATAAGATTCTCTTGGGCCGGCAGATATTGCTGAAGTTCGTGTTTCAAGACCAGATTGACGATAATTACGGCAAAGAAATGTATCACGCGTCCACCCGGGATGTGTTGACCGGTACGTACAATCGCAAATATCTAATGGAGAAAATAGTTACTGACCTCTCCTTTGCCCATCGTCATGCATTGCCATACACGTTTGTTTTGTTTGATATCGATCACTTCAAAAAAATCAACGATACCTATGGCCACCAAATTGGGGACCGGGTGCTCGTCTCCTTGGCCGACGCTGTTTCGACCGCAATCCGAACAGAGGACCTGATCGCTCGGTACGGCGGTGAGGAGTTTGCCATCACTGCGCCAGCCACTGATGTCGAAGGGGGCGTGGTCCTGGGAGAACGGGTGCGCCAATGTGTGGCAGACAAACCCATGCGCGTGATGAGTGAAAATGGAGCGCCGCTCCACATTACTGTGAGCGTGGGCTTGGTTACGGTGCTGCCAACTGCTGTGACCGATGCTGCGGGGATAATATCCATTGCTGATGACAATCTGTACGAGGCAAAGAGAACCGGACGCAATCGGGTCGTCACCTCTCATATCGAGTAATTAAGATTAAGATATTTGGAAAACCCGGGCAACCGGCCTTGATGACCGTGCCAGCGGATCTGAATGCCGGCAGTTGAATTTTTGAGGGCTTGCGTTTGCTTTTACGGGCACTGCCAATTAAATTTAATAAAGTGCAAAATCGGTTATGAAAAAGTGAAAAGTGATAGAAAAGACCAATCTCCGCCCATTACTCAGAAATTTAAACACCTGGGTGTCAAGGAAACCATTGTTGAAGCGTCGCCGTCGTTTCTCGGGGAGACGACAGGTAAATACGACATCAGCATTATGGTCGAGGACGTCCTCCGCGCCGAAAGGGAAGAGAAAAAGCCCTGCTTTATCGTAATCGCAGGCCATGATGTGGGTCGTATCATGCCCTTGACCCACCGGCGTATCATCATTGGCAGGGATTCGACCTGTGACGAAGTCATTGCCGGAGAGGGCGTTTCCAGAAAGCACGCTGAGATCATCCAGCTCGATGGTAACTCGTTCCAAATCAAGGACCTCAACAGTACCAATGGCGTTTACGTCTCGGGAAAGAGAATACGAGAAACTGTCTTAGAGGACGGAGATAAAATTCTCTTGGGCCGGCAAATAGTGCTGAAGTTCGTGTTTCAAGACCAGATTGACAATAATTACGGCAAAAAGATGTATCAAGCATCCACCCGGGATGTGTTGACCGGGGTGTACAATCGCAGATATCTAATGGAAAAAATCGTCACTGACCTATCTTTTGCCCATCGCCACGCATTGCCATACACCTTTGTTTTATTCGATGTCGATCACTTTAAAAAAATCAACGACACCTATGGCCACCAGGTCGGGGATCGGGTGCTCGTCTCTTTGGTAAATGCCGTTGCGACCGAGATTAGAAACGAAGATCTGATTGCGCGTTACGGCGGGGAAGAATTTGCCATCACCGCGCCAGCCACTGGTGTCAGAGGGGGGATGATCTTAGGAGAGCGGGTACGCCAATGTGTGGCAGACAAACCGATGCGCGTGATGGGTGGAAATGGGGCACCGCTCCATATTACCGTGAGCGTGGGCTTGGTCACTGCACTCCCGGCAGCGGCAACCGACGCTGAGGCGATAATATCCATTGCCGATGACAACCTGTATCAGGCAAAGGAAAACGGGCGCAACCGGGTCGTCACCTCTCATATCGAGTAGTTCGATGTCTATCGTATCCTGAGGGGAACCTCGGGCATTAGCCCTTTGAAAAAGCGGGGCAGGGCTGGGATATCCCGGGTTGTTTTCGCGAATTCAGAAAAACCCGTTGTAGGGCCGGGGTTTATCCCCGGCCTCGTATAGGGCGTGACGCATTTTAGGTGGCGTGGGATGAACCCAAGCCCTAAACCGAAATTGGCGATCCAGGCGATCCAATTTAGATTGTTTTTTAGATATATTTAATTTATATCAAAATGAACGGATTTTATTTGCGTTCTGTGGGCGCGCTTAATTTGAGTTAATATTTCGCTTTGTATTGGTTTTGCCACTGTCTGAGATCTTCGCCAAAGCGCAATCGCCGATCGCAACAGGCACTAAGCCGAGCTATTTTTGGAGGGTACTATGAGAAAAACTGTTTTATTTTGTGTGGTTGTGATTATTTCGGCACTTGCCGTCGGTGTGCTCGCAGCGCCCCATTTTGGAGATGCGTTTAACCTGCGGCAACCAGACGGGTCCTTGGTTCCGGTACTCGTTTGGGGGGATGAATATTACCAGCGCGTTGAAACCCCGGACGGGTATACCCTTATCCGAGACAAGAACGGTTGGATTGTCTATGCGACCCTATCTGCTGACCAATCCAAGTTCGTCCCGACCCGTGAACGGTATACAGGCATTGGCAGCGAACCCATCGCCCAGAGACTAGGACTCAAAAAAGGGCTAAAACTGTCACGGGAAGCCCGGATGAAGATTGTAAACGAAAATCGCAAACGAATGGACCCCCCAGCGGCAATTCGCGAAGCGATGAAGCCCAAGGTGCCGCTTCGGGAGGATATCCTGGGCCTGACCATGCTGGTGGATTTCTCGGACGAACCCGCTACGGTCGATCGGCAGGAGCTCGACGACTTGATGAACAAAGAGGGGTATACTGGATTTGGCAATAACGGTTCCGTACGCGACTATTTTTGGGATGTCTCGAACGGAAACCTTAGTTATACCAATACTGTAACTGATTACTACCGTGCGGCAAAGACCAAAGCCTATTACGACAACGAAAATGCCTTTGGCACCGCCCGGGAGTTGATGAATGAGGTGCTCAACCACCTGTCAGACAATGGATTTGACTTTTCATCCCTTTCTGCCAGCGGCGGTTATGTCATGGCCGTCAACTGCCTCTACGCCGGCGTGCCCGAAGCTGGATGGGGCAATGGCCTGTGGCCCCATAAGAGCAACCTGAGCCCGGCATTCAATGCGGGGTCTGTCTCAGTCAGCGTCTACCAAATGACCAATATCGGCACGTCGCTCGTGATCGGAACCATTTGCCATGAGAACGGCCACATGGTCTGCGGATACCGGGACTTGTACGATTATGGTGGCGAGTCTGCCGGTATTGGCCGGTTTGGCCTCATGGCAGGCGGTGGTAACGGTACGAATCCCACACCGCCCAATGCCCATTTCCGCGATCTCATGGGATGGGATACGGTTACTGATATTACAGGGGCACAAGAAGGCGACCTGTTTACCCATGAGGCAAACACCAACACATCGTTCCTGTATCGCAACAACAGCAATGAATTCTTCATGATAGAAACCCGGCTCAAAAAAGACAGAAGCGAGAATCTTCCAGCTGAAGGTCTCATTATCTGGCACGTTGACACAACGGGTAGTAACGACGATGAGCAGATGACCCAGTCGAGCCATTATTATGTGGAGGTGGAGCAGGCCGACGGGGATCACGATATGGAAAATAATGCCAACGCTGGTGAGCAGGAAGATCTCTTCTACGACGGAAACGCCACCGAGTTCAACGATACTACCTCGCCCAATGCCAAGTGGTGGAATGGGTCAAATTCTGGGCTAGATATTGCCAATATCAGCGGCATTGGGTCGTCCATGATTTTTACCTTTGGCCAGGTCGTTCTCACTACCTATGGCATTGGCGGCGCAGTAGGTGGGGATGTGTCTCAGGCCACAGTGTACTTTGAAGGTCCCCAGTGCGGCTCTGTAGAAATGGACAGCAGCGGTAACTATCAGATACCGGGCGTCATCGAAGGCACCTACGACCTGTGGGCAACTTTCAAGAACTACACCTCGGATATCGTCGAGGTCGACGTGCCGCCGGCAGCGACCAACATTGATTTGCATATCAAGTCCCCCCAAATCGGGTTCAGCAGCGAGGCCATTACCATCACGGTCGAGGAGGCCAGCCCCGAGGGAACTCGAGAGCTCGACATTTCCAATGCAGGAGAGGTGGACCTGATCCACGAGCTGCTCGTTAAACACAAGAAAACCGTGTTTATCAACGAACTCTACGTGGGGGCAACCGCGCCGCCAGACGGGGTCGAGTTTGCGAACTTCGGACCGGATGTGGATCTTCAGGGATGGACGGTCGTTTGGAACGACAATAACGGCACATCCGGCTCGTTTACGTTCCCAGACAGCTACATCTTTGAATCCGGCGCCACCCTGATCTTGCTCGATATTGTCAGCTCAGAGGCCGATACGTTTTATATGGGCGTCAACGTGGGCTGGTCCGACGAAGACGGCACTGAGCTGTCCATTGCCCTGCTCGACGAAAACGGCCATGGCATCGATTTTGTAAGGTCATCGGGAAATAACGACGACCCACCTGCGGGCACTAATTGGACAGGTACCGGCGTGAATCTCGACAATCCCTATATCCCGCGTAGCGGCAACACTGACAACGACACTGCTGCTGACTGGTCTTCCAGCGCTACTGGGACCATAAATGCACTCAACCCAGGTCAAACTTTTGAAGAGCTGGTGCCCAACGATTGGCTGACTGTGTCTGAGGACTCAGGGACCATCACCCCGTCTGGAAACCAGACCATCACCCTGAACTTCGACGGGTCGAATCTCAGTAACGGGGATACTGTGACAGATACGATATTCGTGTATCACAATGGAACCAACGAAGTCAGCCCAGTGGAAATATCCGTAGAAATGAAGTGCGGCACCGATGTCGATACAGATACAGATACGGACACTGACACTGATACCGACTCCGATACCGACACTGATACCGATACCGACACCGATACTGATACTGATTCAGATTCAGACAGCGACAGTGACTCAGACAACGACAGTGACTCAGACAGCGACAGTGACTCAGACAGCGATAGTGACTCAGACAGTGACAGCGACAGTGACAGCGACTCAGACACGGATACGGACACTGACACTGAAGGCGAAGGCAGCAGCGGGGACGATGATGGCTGCGGCTGCATAGCTGTTGGTCGCACTGCCCCTGCTAAATCCCTCCTCGAGACAACGATTCATCTGTTCTTGTAAAAAATAGTCCAGTTTTAAGTTCCCTGACCACCTGGCGTGCGTGGTGCTCCTGATTTTCCATCAGGTGAGAAAAACTTGTTCAGTCTAAAAGCCCTTGTTATCATGGCCGCTGTCAATCGAAAAACCTAGCCAGTAACATCCAATGGGGGGATGCGCTTGTGTCTTTCCCAAAGAAAGGGGAATCAAGAATGAAAAGAACAACGTCCATTTTTCAGTACTTTTGTGCAGCGGTTGTCCTGAGCAGTTTCATACCGTTTTCTTCGTGGGCCCAAGGGTTGCCCAGCCATGAGCAGCTCCGGGCTGCCCTACGAGCAGTTGTTCAGGAGGACAACGGTGGCTTTGGGCTACATATGTGGGCCACTGTGGTGAACCGAGACGGCGTGGTGATGGCTGTTGTCTTCTCAGGTGAACACCGTGGTGATCAATGGCCCGGAAGCCGGGTTATCTCAGCGCAAAAGGCCAACACGGCCAATGCCTTCAGCCTTCCTGGATTGTCTTTATCAACGGCCAATCTGTTTTCCGCTGTACAACCCGGGGGGAGTCTATATGGATTGCAGCACAGTAATCCAGTGGATACCAAAGTGGCCTACGGCGGTCGATCCTGGCGGATTGGGACCCCGCATGATCCAATGACGTACCGAAAAATAGGCGGTGTGAATGTCTTTGGAGGCGGCCTCGCCCTTTACAATGCCGCAGGAGAACTGATAGGCGCCATCGGGGTCAGCGGCGATAGCTCTTGTGCAGACCACAATATCGCCTGGAAAGTCCGCGACGCACTAAATCTGGACTATGTGCCCGGTGGTGTTAGCGCGACCGGCGATGACAACATCGCATACGATATTTTCGATGGGGTCAGCACAAGTGGCTGGGGTCATCCGGTTTGTTCATCAGAGGCAAAGACCATCGGAGAAAACCTCCCGACAACACATCCCATCAACCCCCTTTGATACTTGAACCCCTTGGTTGACCTGGGAGGGGTGTATGATGGCTCCTAGTGCAAGGTCCACCGAATACTGACCCCGTCAATGGCACTGCCGTAGGAATAGTGTCGAACGCGCAGTTTGTACATGTTTGAAAGCGGCCTGAAATGCACCCGTGAAAAATAATTTCCTCCGGCGTCGTCATCAAATACTTGCCATGCCCCGTTGACATAAACATCGATGACCGTGTCTTGAGACAAATAATTGGGATCCGCAGCTGTTGTCTCGACTTCAATGTGGAATCCGTACAGGGTCGAATCAAAATTGATGATCAGCTCCGTGACCGAGCTGCCGGGTTGATAGATCCTCCCGGCGCCTCCCATATGCCGAGTGGACCCATTTGCCAGTCGAACCTCTGGAAAGGAACTCCTGCCCACCCATGTCTCTGCGGCAAGTGCTTCACCCACACACAAAAACAAGGCCAGTGTTGCTGCAATTACATTTAACTTTTTCAGTACCATCACTTTTCTCCTTTGTTGTGATACTCTAGATCAGACGAGCGTTGGGGTATGAAAGAAGTGTACCAATGCAACGGCTCTCTACTGCGGCAACCCCAATGAATCGCAATCCATCAACAATACTGAATAATTTATAAATTTGAATTTACGTTATGTTTTTATAAGGTTCGGCAGCCGACATAAAAATAACTTAAAAGATGGATAATTAAGGGAACTATTTCGGACATGTTACGTAACTTCTACGTTTGAAAATCCCTCTTCCCCACCTTTGAGGGTGTTGTAAAAGGGGTAATACCCGTCACTCCTGCGAAGGCATGAGTCCAGAACCAAACGCAATTGGACGTTTTTATGGATTCCCACCTGCGTGGGAATGACAATTATTCAGCGAGTATCTGCTTGAGATTTCGGGCGTCATCAAGGGCGCGCGGTGTTTGGAAGACAGTGGTCGCGGTGTCGAACGCGGTCATGGCGTCTTTTAAGCGCTCCAGATCGTACACCCCCATTCGCGATCCCATTGCAGCAAAGGGACCCAATCTAAAATAAGCTGTATCATCGCCCAGGGTGGGTAGGGGGTCTTGAAGCGGATCAACCGCCAGTATCATATCTCGTGATGCGGCCAACTGGGCTGCTTGTTTGGGCTCCCACAGGCCCTTTGGCGCCCAAACGATGGTGTATGACCCAGGGCTTCGAACCCGCGCTGCCTCTATGAAGGCCGCAAGTGCATCCTGGTTTGCTCTGGTCGGCGTGAATTCTGCCGGCGTGATAAGCACGATGATCTCGCTGTTCAGGTTTTTGGCGACCCCTGTCACCCCCTGCCATAGGCCCAGGTTCTCCTCGGTTACCTGAAATCCACCGTAGGCCTGGGCATCCCCTGGAAGCGGGGTCTTTGGCGGCGGTGACGCATACAGGTATTTGGGGGCCTGAACGACAAAGGATACGTGATGAGGGACCTCGCTTCGCCACTTTTGGGCCGTGGCCGGCTTCACCCGGGTTTGATACGTGGCTGTAAGCTCCACCACATCCACAGAAGACAGGACGCGCTTTTTTCCAGCTGGGTAGTCCACTGTGCCTACGCGATGCTTGATATTTGTCATGATGTTATACCCACGCCGACCACTGGCTCTCCACATGCGTTGCACTTGCCGTCTCGAACAGCAGTGCCCACAATCCGATACCCCTGGCGATCCAGGGTGATCGATCCACAGGATGGGCAGCGGGTCTTTTCACCTTCATCCCCAGGTAGGTTTCCCACGTATACGTTGTGGAGGCCTTCTGAAATACCGATGTCGCGGGCGCGCCGCAGGGTCTGGATCGGCGTTCTTCCCCTGTCGCGCCACTGATAGTCTGGATGAAATCGGGATACGTGCCAGGGGATGTGGGTGCCGAGCCCGGCAATGAACCTGGCGATCTGTTGAAGCTCTGCATCGTTGTCGCTAAACCCCGGAATCACCAGCGTGGTGACTTCAACCCACACCCGATTTGCGACAAAGGTCTCGATGGTGCGCGTGGTTGCCCGAAGGCTACCGCCGAGCACGGACTTATATTTGCCCGCATCAAAACACTTTAAATCTACGTTGGCTGCACTGAGAAAATCAGCCATCTCCCGGGCTGGCGACGGGTTTGCCTGGCCGTTGGTCACGAAGATGATGTCAATGCCCCGGGGCTGGGCAATGGCTGCCACATCCCGCGCAAATTCAAAGGACAGGATGGGCTCGGAATAGGTAAATGAAATGGAGGTCGATCCCAGTTGCGCTGCAGCGTTGACCACTGCCTCAGGTGATTGGTAGCTGCGCGACCGATCTTCAATCTGACCCCTGCGCAAGGCCTGTGAGAGATGGTGATTTTGACAGAAGGGGCAGACCAGGTTGCACCCTTGCGATGCAATGGAAAAGGTAAGGGATCCCGGCTTGTAGTGAAACAGCGGCTTCTTTTCTACCGGATCCATGGCGCTCGCTACCAATTGGCCATATGTCGTAGACATGAGTTGGCCGTCTTGATTGGTGCGCGTCAGGCAAATGCCGGTGTCGCCTGTCTTGATACGGCAATTGTGGGGACACAATCCACAGCGAACACCGTCGTTTTCGAGTTTCTCCCAATGTGCGGCAACAGCACTCAAGGGACAGATTACCCAGTTGGCTCGCCGAGGGCCTTTAAGATCTCTGCCTCGACCAATTTTTCGTCCCCAGGCACATAGCTGTCGTGGGTCCAAACGATCTTCTGGTCCATGCTGATGATCAACGTAAACGGCGCTGCACGGCGTGGGTTGAATTGGTTTGTGACGACGGATTCGGTATCCAGCAGTACTGGGAAGGTATAGCCCCGCTGTTTGATATAAGGGCGTACTTCCCCTTGGGTTTCTGGCTCATCCATAGAAATGGACAGCACCATCAGTCCCTTATCTTTATACTGTAAAAAGAGCTCGTGTAATTGGATCATCTCCCGCTTGCACGGTTCACACCAGGTGGCCCAATAGCTGATGACGATGACCTTTTTGCCCAGGTAGTCTGATAGTGCCACGTCTTTGCCGTCCACGTCCTTGAGCACAAAGTCGGCGATCTCTCCGCCATCGCTGCTTTCCTGGCTGTCCTGGGCCGGCGACGTCGGTTCGCTACCTGTCGTCGAATGGCTACCGACCGCGCTGCCGCCGCAGGCGGTGAGCAGGTAAGCGATAAAAATGACACAGGGTGCTGCCCTCAAAAAAAACATTGGTTTCACTGTCTCGTCTCCTCGTCGTGTGCGTACAGACCAGATCTTCAAATATCATAAAAATCTTTCAGAGTGCTAGTGATCTGTCCAGTAAACGATGTCGAGCAAAGGCCTCCCCCTTGAAAAAGGGGGCCGGGGGGATTTCATCATGTCCACTGGCATTGCGAGGTGACAAAATCCCCCTTCCCCCCTTTTTCAAGGGGGAATTTGCTGATTTCACCCGACAAAACTCGTTTGACATAGCGCTAGCCCAGTAGCTTGATGAGGACTGCCTTTTGCGCGTGTAGTCTGTTTTCCGCCTCGTCAAAGACGACGGACTGGGGGCCGTCGATGACCTCGTCCGTGATCTCGCGCCCTCGCTCCGCGGGTAGGCAGTGCATCACGACCGCATCCTTCTTTGCGTGGGAAACCAATGCCGCGTTGACCTGAAACGCTGCCAGCTTGGCTGCCTTGTCCCCGGCTTGGTCTTTTTGGCCCATGGAAGCCCAGACATCGGTATAAATAACGTCCGTGTCTTTGACCGCGGCCACTGGATCGTGCAGCACGGTGACTTGTGAGATACCAGCTTCTTGGGTCTCCTTTAGGATTTCCTCGCTGGGCATGGTATCCCTGGCCGTACCAATGCGGAGATTCATGGGGATGCGCTGCGCCATCCGCATCCAGGAATTGGTGAGGTTATTGCCATCGCCCAGGTAGGTAACGGTCAGATTATCGATGGTGCCCTTGTGTTCCAGGATGGTCTGCATGTCGCCCATCAGTTGGCAGGGATGGAGCAGGTCGGTCAGCATGTTGACGACTGGAATGTCCGCGTGCCGCGCCAGCGCGACAACATTGTCGTGGGAGAACGTCCGAATACAGATCGCCGCAAAGTATCGCGACATGACCTTGGCCACGTCGTGTATGGACTCCCGCTTGCCGAGCTCTATCTCCTTGTCGGTGATGTATACCGCACTGCCACCCAGCTGCCGAAAGCCGACCTCGAACGAACATCGGGTCCTGAGGGATGGCTTGTGAAAAATCAATGCGCCCGCGCCCCCGTTTAAGACGTTCGGGGACTTGCCTTCCTTTGTCTTGGCCTTCACTTCAATGGCCAGCTCCAGGTTTTCTCTGATCTCGTCAGCCGTAAAATCGGTCACAGAAAGAAAATCTCGCTTCATATCAGCCCTCCTTGACCATGACGATCACCTTTCTAAATCATGACCATCATGTGTGATCAATATTAAGTTGCATCTACCCTATGACAGCAGTTCAATCGTTTCCTTGGCGAGCCTGCCGATGGTCCACTCTGCCTGTTTGCCGCCTTCCTCCTGTACGGTGATAACGCGTTCATCGTCTTGCAGGGTGTTTAGGAGGGGCAGTGCCGCGTCATTGCCGATCACACCGAACGCTTCAACCGCTGCGGCAACAACCATGGCCTCCTTGTGTCCTAAAAACCGCTCTAGAAACATGGGCACATCAGGGTGATCTAGCTCCATGAGCAAAAAGGGCATCTCTTCGGATCCTGGCCCGCTCGATGCCAGCGCATCTTCGATGGCGGGGCGGATGGTATCGAGGTCTTCAGTAGCCAGGTGCAGCAGTGCATCGGCGCAAAGCAGTCGGATGTCTGGATTCGCATGGTTCATGCCCTGGCCCAGAGTTTTTACTGCTGGTTCACTGCCCAAGGTAAGCAGCATCTCACTGAGGCGCACCATGCCCACCGCAATCAGATCGCCTTCACCACTTGCTGCCAGCAACTCAGTAAACCGACTTATGAGCGCTTCTTCCTGGTCCCCTACGGGAAGTGCTTCAAATGTCTCCCTTAAAGATGCGATTTTTTCGTCGAACGCAATGATTTGATCGATCGTATCTCCGGCAGCCATGGTCATACTCCTTTTTCAATGGGGTGACTATTTCGCTTCATAACACCCTCTTTGCTCAATGACGAGAAGATTTGCTCAATGACGAGAAGATGTTTTACTTTAATGCGTAAAAACGCAAAATTATTGTATTAATATGCCCATGCGCCGGTTACCCTCTTATTTCATCGCTCAAATGCTGCCTTGGTTCGGTTTATCCATCGGTGGGCTGACCCTTGCGTTCTTAACCACCCAACTCGTGCGCGTGCTGCCGATTTTTGCCGGCGCAGACATGGATTTATGTGAGGCCATGCGCGCTCTCATGCTCCTACTTGCACCTATTGTGGGATGGGCATTGACCCCGGCGTTTGCCATCTCTATTTTCTTTACCACAGCCCGGATGGCCTCAGATGGCGAGATCGTTGCCATGCATGCAGCGGGCCTCGGTTGGGGTCGCCTTGCAGTTGGCCCCGTCATTCTGGCAGCCGCCTTTTCATTTGCAAGCGGTGTATGTTGGCTACATCTCGGGCCAAGATCCCACGCGGCATTGCAATCCCTTGCCCTCGACTTGGTGGTGCGGGCAAGCGCCCATCAGCTCAAGCCCGGCCATTTTATTTCGCCAATGGGGTCAGTGGCATTCTTTGCTAATAGCCGGTCTGCAGATGGGCAATACAAAGGTATTTTTTTGGAGGACAGGCGACATAAGGATTATCCGTTCTTTCTCCTTGCTGAGAGCGGTACGATTGACGCGGATACTTTAGGCCAGGGATTGGTCGTCAACCTGGGGCCGGGGATGGGTTTCTATTGGGGCGAGACAGGGGGTAAGCGTCCGCCAGTGGCGCTATCGTTTGAAACCCTGGAGAGTCGATTGTCCTTTGGCACTGATCTCCAAGATCGCCTCAATTTCTTGCCCAAAATACTGGCAGTTCCTACAGGCGACCTGTTTACTGCTTTGGCAGACGGCAGCGCACCTCACCGATGGCGATTTGAATTTTGGCGCCGGGTGGCCGGGCCAGTCGGGTTTCTCGCCATGGCACTGGTGTCGATCTACCTCGCCTTGGGTCTCGGCATCCGCCGTTCTGGCATTGCGGTCACCTCAGCTGTGTTGCTTTTTTTTGTCTATCATCTCTCTGGTCGGCAATGTGAATCCCTGCATCTGTCGGGGCAACTTTCCGCCCCTGTTGCTGCGCTTGCACCAGCTGTAGTGATTGGGATAGTCTTCGTCCTGTCCTTAAGCCTAAGGAAGATCTAAAATGATACGACTGGCAGCCCATCTAAACAAAATCAAACCTTCTGCAACATTGGCCGTTAGCCTGCGGGAAGCAGCGCTAAAAGCGCAAGGGGTGGCCATCATTCCCCTGAGTGCGGGCGAGCCGGACTTTGACACACCCACCCATATTGTGGACGCTGCAAAAACAGCCCTCGATAGAGGTGTGACGCGATATACACCGGTCACTGGCATGCCCTTGCTGCGACAGGCCATTGCCCAGGAGAGCGCCCAGGTGCGCCAGGTCCCTTGTGCGCCGGAAAATACGATTGTCACTGTGGGTGCGAAGCATAGCCTTTACAATTTTTTTGCAGCTGTTCTGGACCCTGGGGACGAGGTCATCATCCCGGCTCCGTATTGGGTTTCGTATCCGGACCAGGTGCTGTTGTCCGGTGGTCAGCCCGTTATTGTCGAAACCCGTGAGGCAGACGGTTTTGTTCTCAAGCCTGGGGATTTTAATAAGGCGCTGACGGCGAGAACCAAAGTTTTGGTGCTCAACACGCCGAGCAATCCGAGCGGTGCGATCTATCCACCCGAGGCAGTGGCAGCCATCACTGAGGCAGCCACAGAGGCCGGTGTGTACGTGCTCTGTGATGAGATCTATCGGGATTTGATTTACGACGGCGCAATCCACACATCACCTTTGACTGTTGTCCCCGAGAATCGGCGAGATCTGATTTTTGTGGTCGACGGTGTCAGTAAAAATTACGCCATGACCGGCTGGCGCATTGGCTGGGGCATTGGCCACCCCGACATCATCAAGGCTATGGCCAAAATCCAGGGGCAGTCCACGTCAAATCCGGCATCGATGGCACAGGCAGGTGCCCTGGCCGCAATAACCGGTCCCAAGCTGTTTTTAGACGACTGGCGCCGGGCATATCAACTGCGACGGGACGCTATTGTGGCGGGATTAAACCAGCTCCCCGATGTCCGTTGCCCAACCCCGGGCGGGGCGTTTTACGTACTGCCGTCGGTTAAGGACATTATTAAACGCATGGGCCAGGACGCCACTGACCTGACCCTTGCCAAATTTTTACTTGAGGAAGCTGCTGTGGCCTGCGTTCCCGGTACCCCTTTTGGCGCACCTGGCCATCTGCGCCTCTCCTATGCCACGTCTATCGAAGCCATCCATGACGGTCTTAGGCTAATAGCAGCTGCCCTTGCCCGCATCTAAAAGATATTGGGGTTATGCGCTCCCGAAAACCCGCTTTAAGATTGTCTTTTGTGCAAACGAGGAGCCGACGAATTCAAATGCCTCATAGCCCCTGCCCCGCCAAATCCTGCGGGACGGCACAGCCGTTGTCAGTTGACCGGCTACCAGTGGGACTTCAATATCTACGAGTGTCTCCCCTGGATCGACATCGAATACTCTTTTGAGACGAATACCTGTAGAACTAATTTCACAGGCGCGGCAAAAATAAGCTTGTCCATCGATGTGTTTTCGAACCGTCAGATCCACAGCCACCCTATCCACCTTGCGTCGTTCGATCATTCGCGCCTCCGCCAAAAGTTATCCTACATTGTACTACATGGCGTGGGATTAATAAAAATATTTGCCCGGTCAGAGGCTCAGATTAGGGAGCATTTCAATATGGAACCTCAGGGGAGGCTAGAACCAAGCAGACATGCCGAGAAGGGCTGAGATGCGAAAGCGCCAGTGGCTGAAATCTCTGTCATTTCCCGCTTCAAACTCTCCCGTGCCCACGGTGAAGCCAAGCATCAGCAATGCGTCGAGTGAAATGTAATCCCGGATGAAGAAATGGGCGCCGCCGCCTGCGCCGAATGTAAAGCCCCACCACCAGACATCTCCAAATTCATCCGAGCTCAGGCCCTCGAACCCCACCGTCCCTCGCACAAAGGGGCGGACCAGCCCATCTAAAAAGATGTATTCGACATAGGGCAGCAATTGCCAGATAAAGGCCTCATCATCACCATGGAACTCATCGAGCCCCTGAAGGCCGAGGGTAACCGTACCGCCGACAACGAGCCCGGGGATCACCGTGTATCCAAAACCAATACCCGCATTCTGCATGCCTACGCCAACTGTGGCAGCGTCGTAGTCTCTCTCGCCGGGTTGATCTTCTACATCAACTTCACCCATGCCAAACCTGAAAAACGTCGAGTTCAGGCTCAGTTTGAACAACCCTGCATCTGTTAATGCGGAAAGCCTTCCAGGCATCAACCCCAAGATGGCGATCCCTAAGACCAAACCAAGCACACGCGCGTTCATGATACCTCCTCGTTGTCGTTCACTGCGTGCGATGTGAAGCACGCTTTCAGCGCATTATATCCGACGTGTTGGGACACCGTGCAAGTGAATTTATATACAAGCTAGGATGAGGCGAGCGAGGAGTTGTATCGCGGTCGGTCTCGTTACTGGGCCCGGGTTGGCGGCTGTGCAGTCGTATTCCCAGTTATTCGCCGTTGCTTGGGGTAGCTCAGGCCCTGTTCCAGCGTCTGGCTCTGGTGGTGTCGGGGGCGGGCGCAGGGTTGAGACCAACGCTGCTGTCACGCCGATCGCCACAATTGACTCCGATGTATCTCCAGACACCAGTACAAATACCTCTTCACCGGGCTGCAGGGGTGTCTGTCCCAGGTATGGAAAGTCCACGGTAGCTGGGCCACCTTCGAAGGTGGCGTCAGCAGTGGCCTCGAATACCGGGTCTCCTTGCTCGACCTCTTGTGTACTCAACCAGCGAACCTCCACTGGTGCACCCCGCCGCACGTGGACGCGAAATCCCCGTTCCACCCCTTCTGCTGTATCTTCGGTGGGGTAGAGCCATTTAAACAAGAGCTTCACTGCTTTGGCAGTATGGGATGCGGTGATTTTCCACTGCAGTCCGAACGGATAATCGTAACGCCCGGTTCGCCTGCCACCGTATCCATACGCATAGGTGGCCTTGTTCGGCTCAAGGGGTACGTGGCGAAACAGGCAGGCAGGGTCTGTCAACCCGCGGGCTGCGGCATGGCGTTCGATGGTCTCGACCCAATCTCCGGTCACAGCTAGCGTCCCCTCGGTCGCCAAATCTGCTGCAGATCCTTGCAGCGCCAACACAAAGTCATCAAATCCCGCCTCTCGTGGAAGAAAGCTTAACGTTCGATAGAAAATATGATCCCAGGCAGGGACGCCTATTTCCCGACGCACATCCCAGGCAAACCCAGATAAAAACCTGGCCTCTAAATGGCCCTCTCCCTTTATCGAGGCCGGGCAGGTCAAGGTATTGTCTGCTGTTCGCGCAGCCAGGATATAGCTGTTCATCACCGGATCACCCGCATAGGTCTCAGCCCAAATGTCTGCCAGGGCTTCCTCGATACCAAAGGGCGAAACATCGATACCAAAGGCATCGCGAACCAGCCAGGGGTGTTGCCAGAGTGTTCGGTTGATCGCGTGGCCCAATTCGTGAAAAGCAACGTCCGCGTCATAGGCAAAATCCACCGTATCCTGGCCAAAGACAATAAACGGCGGCCGCTCGTCATTGCCCGCGTAGTAGGCCGCGTTGTACCAATCGCGACCGACCTTGACCAATATCCAGGGGTCTTGTCCAAACAGGCCATCCCAGCCAAAGGTCTCCCTGGCCCAGGCGCTGAGATTGGTAATATTTCTATAGGCATTGACCTCGGCGAACGGGTCGTGAAACGTGTACGGATCTAACTGCGGTTTATAGATGAAGTGGCCGTCACCACTGCCAAGGCGGCGCGCCAGGGGGGCTGTTACCTCACACAGATCCACATCCACACAGCTCACCACCCGGGCATAGTCCCCTTCGAGGTACTCACTGCCAGGGATGAGATGGGTGAGGGGTTCTGTCGTCACCCGGGCAGTTGTTGCTGGGTTTTCCTCAAATACCGCTGCCAGGGGGGAGCCGCGGGTCCAAACAATGGGTTCCACGTGGAGGACATGACCGCTAACAGCATGCACATAAAGGCGAAGGGGGTCATTTTCGAGGGTCTCCCTGGTGTCAATGCAGACGACCGGGGCGAGGACACCGGATTCGAGCGCTAAAAACCCCACGCCCACAACGGTCTCAGCCTCGTATCCATGGGTAAGGGCAAAGGCGTGCTTTGCCTGGTCATCAATGGGCAGGTGTTGGTATCTGTGCGCGGGCAACTCGGGGATGTGGGCCATCACGCGGCGAATCCTGGACAGGGCATCCACCTGTACGGATGCCCTGTGGAAATAGAGCGGCAGATGTTGAAAACGCACTTCAAAATGGACCAAATCTTGGGTCAAGTGGCGGTGTGTATTAATGTATTTGATGGTATACGCCCCATCTAACCCGAACAGCTCGCCGTGGTGACTGAAAAATTCAAGGGCTGCAGCCCTGGGGTGCCGCGCTTTACCTGAAGTGGGAACCGCTACATTCTCAAGGGAAGTGAGACGTTGCTGGTCAGGGGAAAGCCGAATCTGCGCATCCCTACCAAACAGACGCAGGGCCTCGGATTGTATCTCAGCCCTTACGTCAGAAGGGCCAAGTGCGAGCCAAGCCAGGCCCGCAAGTGCGAGCATCCATTTCACAAATATAGTGTAGCATTGGTTATGGGTGATACCCAGACGATATGCTCCTGGTCACTGCTTTTAAGATGGCTGCCTTGGGCCAGTAACCCGTGTGCCCATTCACAATATTCCCTTTGGCATCAATGACATACAATGTGGGTAGGGATCCTACTTGGTAATCGCGCGCTACCCTCCCAGCATCCACAACCAAGGGGTAGGAGATCTGCTTTCTCGCTTTGAACGCCGCGATGTCCTCCAAGGATTCACCCCCAGCTGCAATACCGATAACCGAGACATCCTTTGACTTCATTTGTCGATGAATCTCTTGGAGTTCAGGTATTTGCTTGAGACAAGGCGGGCAGGTGGTGGACCAGAAATCCAACACCACAACCTTGCCACGCAGGTCTGCAAGGTCGAGCAATGCCCCGGACCCGTCGGCCAAGGGCAATCGCCATCCCGGCGCTGGCGTGCCAGGATCGATAAGCGATGAACCAGACCACTGGGACAGGACCCATATGCCAATGGCAAGAAGGATAATGATGCCCAACCGGTGGGTCCAGCTGTTCGTCTGATGGTCACTGTGGTCATGCATGTTCGCCCTCTCGTTTTTAGGATTCAGCTGGTAAGACGATACTGAAAGCAGCCCCGCCAGTAGGTAGCTCGTCCATCCAAATCAGGCCGCCGTGCTCGAGCACGATCTTCTTGCTAATAGCCAGTCCCAGGCCTGTACCTTCGCTCTTGGTGGTAAAGTAGGGGTCGAAAATCGACGGGTGATGCTCTGGTAGGATGCCCGGGCCATTGTCCTCTATGCGAATCATGACCTCGGACCGCTTATGCCCACTATACCGCCCGGCTGAGACAGAGATGACAGGGGATGCGACGTCTGCCTCCTTGATCGCCTCGGCTGCGTTGCGCACCAGGTTATCGATAACCCGCTTCATCATGATGCGATCGATGCTCACGGCAATTTTTTCAGTCGGTGTTGAGAACGCGATGGCGACCCCTTCGTTTTCCATCACTGGCAAGAGCGAGGTTTCGCATTCTTCGAGGAATCCCCGAAGATCGACTGGTTTCGGGTGGATTTCGGGCAGTTTGGCAAACGAAGAAAAATCAGAGGTGAGCCGGCGCAAGGTCGCCACTTCTTCGCCGATTATCTCTGTCGATTGGCTGAGCAGGCGTTCAAATGCAGGGTCGTCTCCGGTATACTTTTCTCTCACTTGTTGGGCAGCTAGCTGTATCGGGGTGAGGGGATTCTTGATCTCGTGGGCAAGCCGTCTGGCCATTTCCTGCCAGGCAGATATTTTTTGAAGGTATTCGATGCGCGCCCGGTTCGCTGCCAGTTCAGCGACCATGCTATTAAACGATTCCACCAGTTGCCCGACCTCGTCGTTGGCGCCGGCGCGTTCGCTGACGGACAAGTCGCCTCTGGCAACCCTTCTGGTGGCCATTGCAAGGCTGTGAATGCGCCTTACCAGGCGGCGCGCCCAGAGAATACCGATGGTTACGCTCACCACTGCAGCAAACCCCAAAATGGTCAAATAGACCCAGACGAATCGGTTCCCGAGGTACTCTGGAGGCGCATTTACAAGGGCGCGATAGGTGGCGTACTGCTCTCCAGCACCTTTGTATGCAGCCATGACACCGGCATCCACCGCATAAAGCGCCTCGACCCTCGTGAACGGACCGAGTGTCACGTCGCTTTCCAGCAGCATTGTCCGGGCATCGTTTACATCCAAGTCTTCGGCATCTTCTACTTCAAGGGTCTGGCCTGTTTCGGTAAAAAGACAGATACGCCTTAAGGACGGATCTGCCGTCAAGAACGCCCCCAATGTTTGCCGCAATTGACCGTCTTGCGCATCGATTGCTGCCTGGGCAAGGAGATGGGAGTCTATCAGGTGGTTAAACCTGAGACGCACGGATTGCTTGAGCACCTCAATGTGCTCCTTTTGAGCTGCCAGTGCTTGCTCAAGTTGGTCTGCGATCTCTGCATTGAGGCCCAGGCCCAAGGAGGTCTCAATAGCAGTGGCCACCAAGAAAACAGAGACGCCCAGGGGCAGAAACACCGTAACAATGAGGGTGAGGACAATTTTTACATCGAGGCGGCGAATCATGGGCCACCGATCTCAAACCACTGTGAAACAAAGACAATACGCTTATCTGCCTGGCCAATGCGGCGATCTACGAAAATGCCGACAAATGATCCAAAGAAGTTGGTCTGCTGCTCCACGCCGCTGCTGCCGGCCGGTGGTTTGGCAAGCCAGCGGCGGATATTGGCGACCATTTCCTTAGATACTGGATTCACTTCGACCAATACCCGCAACCGAAAGGTACCTGGGGGCCGGCTACCCATGTAGGCGATGGGCTGATTTTCTAGCATGCCAACTGTATCGATCACCCCTTTGGCAGTGGTCAGGCGTGCTTGGCGGCGGCCCCGATTGTCCTCCATGGTAATGAAAAAGGCCTCTTCCCAGAGATCGTAAACAATCGTGGCAGAGCGCACCCACAGGGAGATGGGCTTTCGCTTACCCATCAGCTCTAGATTGATTTGCGCCACGACCTTGGTGGGCAGTCCGGACTTGAGTTTTTCTCGGATACTCTGGGTGAACGCATCTCTAAATGTGAAACTAGTGGAGAGCCGGCCCGCTGAAAAATGAACACCCACACGGCGCATCTTTATCTCAGGGTCTTCAGCCTGGGCTGGTGAAAGACAGACTCCCCCCAATAAAAGGATCCATATGGCAGACCAGAGCCATGTCCTACAGCGCTCCATTACTCAGCAAGCGACCTTCCCACGGATGGGATCATCCGAAACATATTGCCCATGGAAACAACAAATAACCCCACGGCCGTATCCACTTTGATGCCGAGATCAGCTGTCACATCCATCGGGATGGCCCTGTAGCCGCTGTATCCCTTGGGGTCGATCTTTAGGTGTGACTGGGACGTCAGGGCAAAAATGCCCGCGCCGACAAAGCCGTTTACCCCATAAAAAAATCCCTTCCCGCGATAGAACGGCAACGCGTACTCCACGCCAATGCTCATTGCCAGATCCTCGTATCGCATCTCGACAATGGAAGTTTCGAGCACATTGGGCTGGAGCGGAGAGAAATTCATCTCTAACAAGCGCGATGGTACAAATGACGAAAAATCTCCAACAAAGAATTGGTTGAAGAAAGGCGCTTCCCCCATGATCAGCCCGATCAAAAGGCCGAGCTTGAGGGTGTGTCCCTTGCCCAAGGGAAAATAGGTATCGTGGGTCAGGGTAAACTTTGCAAAATCGTAATCCGATCCAATAATTTCAGTGGAAAACTCCACCTCAAGGGCTGTGCGCGTACCCTCGGAAGCGAGAATGAAACTGTCCCGCGTGTCGCGCACTGCACCGAAAATCACACTCGACAAAAAAGAGTAGCCCGGCAATAGATGGCCGAACACAATGGGACGGCGTTCCCCAAAAGTGAGATGGGATCCTGCCGGCGGAACAGCCGCGTCGATAATCTCCAGGCGATAATCGACTGATAGGAAATTATCCCCCAGCACTGTATACCCCGTGCCCATGCGGAATCCGGTTCGGTTGTACTCCATGTCGACATAATCCTCGTAGGATGCGTCCACAGAGCTGTCAGGACATTCTGGATCCGCTTCATCGCACGGGCACGTACGCTTACAGACCCTATCATTCCCAAAGAAATCCCGCGCATGGGCAAACAACCCCTCGGCGTGCACGCTGAAATCCGTTTGTAGGAAATGATTATCGCTGAATCTCAGCCGATACCCGTACTGGTCTTTTGACCACACCCCTGCGGCAGAGACGTGGACCCCGGACCCGAGAAACGATCTCTCTGCCACATCCAAAGAACCATAGGGAATGATTTCAGACAGCGTGCCGCTTGGGTTCATTTCTGCCAGACCAAACGCGATGTCCTGGATGACGAGGGTATTCCGCTCCTTTACAATGACAACCAATCTGGCCAATCCACGCCTGGATCCTTTTCTAAGGGACAGGTTTACCTCATAGAAGAGCCCTAGGGCGAGCAGGCGATAGCGGGCTTTTTCCAGCCTGGGGTCATCTGCGCGAAAGACCTCGCCCGGCGCAATCTTAATCTCTTCGAGAATAACCGGCGCCATTGTTTTACGGTTTCCGAATATCTCAATTTTTTCGAGTATATATCGAGGTTCACGACCCGATGAAGTCACATCTGCATTGAGCAGATCGAGGTTTTGGCCATTCTCGTCTCTCTGAACTTCAATCCAATCCGCAGTATCCTTGGAGGCTGCTGCAGGGGGGCTTTCAGACGCGACTTCGTTTGATGGGTCGTGCTGTTCTGCCCTGGCGCGCGTTGTTCCAAAGGCCAGGCAGGCCCCAACAATCGCCGCAGCAAGTATCGATATGGCCCTCATATTCTGTTTTCCTTGTCAAACCAAATCTCACCGAGCTTGCCGCCCAAACATGCCAGGGCCGCTGCGGGCACGAGCAGCACGGCTGCGATAAAGAGAACATCATCTGACAAGGCTGATCCTATCACAGCCAGTAGAATCAGCACCACTATTGAAGCAATGCCCAGTTCGACCACTGCGCGTCCTCGGACGAGCCACGCCATGGCAATGCCTGCCAGGCCAAACGCCAGTAGGAACAAGAAAATACCAATAAGCACTGTCCCACTAAAGTCTCGGGCTATCGCGCTTGAATCGAGTCGGTTACCTCGAAACCCGCTGTCTGACCCAACCCAGGTCGCAAGCAAGACTGCCCCGAATATCAGCGACAGCAGGCCGAGAATGACGAATGCGCTCAGTCCGATCCACCGCAGTCGAATTTTTTTTACGGCCGGTAATATGGGCTTTCGCGCAGCCAGTATTGCTGTGGTCGATACGGATAAAAAGGCACCGCAGGAGCGACAATAATGGTTCGTCACCGGGTTCTTAACGCCGCACTTTCGACAGGGTTTTTCAGAAACGTGAGCCATGATTATCAAATGATATCGCTGTTCAAGGGAACTTACAACCGCCTAGGCACCCGCGTTGTTTTTAGGTAGGATTGTGGTGTTGTGAAGCTCAATCTGACCCACCATATCGGTCTTGCGACCGCGAAAAAAGCAGCCCTATTGGCGTGGGCATACCATGCTCAGCGATGGGCCAAATACCAACCACAGATGGTGTGGGACGATGACCGCCGGGCGCGTGTGATCTTTTCCGTTCAAGGTGTTACCATTACGGTTTTTCTCAACGTTAATCCCCATAATATAGAGCTCTCTGCAGCCGTGCCATTTGTATTTAAGCTATTCACCAAGCAGGCAATCGCAGTCGTAAAAAGGGAGTTTCAGCACTGGGTGGGGGCGGCCCAATCGGCGTTAAAGAAACAACAGGGTGAGGACGCCGACAGCGCCGACATAGGGTGAGAAGAGCCATAATCGTCCGAGGCGCACCAGGCGCATGAGCAGGAGCAGTGCAAAAAGGCCAATGAAAAACGCAGCCGCAGCGCCAAAGAGGTAGGCGGTTGCATTTCCAGACACGGTGATTGCCGCCATATCCAGTTCGAGTACTGCCGCGCCTGCGATCGCGGGCAGGGAGAGGAGAAACGAAAACCGGGCGGCTGCCTCTCGGTCAAGCCCAAGGGCAAGGCCCATGACAATGGTAACGCCAGACCGAGATATCCCAGGTAACACTGCAATGCCTTGAATGAGTCCGATAAGCAGGGCCAGGCGCCACGTCAGTCGCCTGGATCCACCCGGCCACCACCGGCTTGCCAGCAATAGCCCAGCGCAGCCTAAAAAACTGAGCCCAAGCAGTGTGGAAGAAGTTGTCGCGTGTACGGCAGCATCCCGCAGCAGTAAGCCGAGGATGGCCGTAGGCACGCTGCCTGCAACCACTGCCACGGCCAGGTTCGCGCCATCGTGCTCCTTTAGCACGCTCCCGAGCCGGCCCTGACCGATCCCCACGACGACCTTGCCCATCCCCCAAAAAAGTCCCGCGACTTCCCGGCGAAATACCACCAATATGGCCAGAAGTGTTGCCAAATGTAGCAGAATTTCGAATGCGAGTGGGTGATCTGCTAGCGATAGCCCTGGATACCAGTGCCCTGCTGCCATTTGTCCCACTGCCAGGTGACCGGACGAGGAAACCGGTAAGAATTCGGTGGCTCCCTGAACAGCCCCCAGAAACATTGCGTACATCACTTCCATCACTGCACTCAAGTATCTGCAAGTAACCAATAGGTCAAGCGCGGGATCCAAGGAGAGGTGTCTTGCATTGCGGATAATGAGCGCATAGGAAAGAGGGAGCAATCCGCAGCGTCTTTGGGAGCTTTTTCCAATCAAAACCCTTGGTAGAACGAGCCAGAGCGGCGGTATGCTCCAACAACCTCCGATCCATCTCACTCGCAATAAGTCGCTCACGAAAATCAAAGAGTGCCCCTTGAGAAGGGGGGCAGACGCTGTTTCTCCAAGTCTACCCAGAACCATCTGCCAACGTAAGTCCATAACCGACAACTCAACGGCCTCTGCATCAGATACTCCATGATAACCTTGGAGTATAAGCGCCATCGCCATCAAAGCCGGCTTTACCGGCTCCTTACCCGCACCCGTATCACGGTACATAGATGCGAGTTCGTCCTGCAACGCATCATCGAATAACTCGTGCCTATGGTTGCGCAGAAAGGCGAAGAGCTTGCGTTTCTTTGTGCATCGCTTCAGTAGAAGCTTTTCCTGCTTGCTTGGCCGAATTGAAGGCTTCCAACGTGGGATGGACATTGCGACCTCCTTCATCAATAAAGTCGCATCCCAAATCATCACAGAATTATCGCTGATGCCATTTTTCGGCGGATGGCACTGACCCTTTAGGTGGCCAGACCCATGCATTCAACTTCCTGAAATCTATTCGCTTTCAAACCAGTCGCCGCTCTAGA
>JASJCT010000161.1 GCA_030065855.1 Myxococcota bacterium | reverse complement strand
ATTGAGAATCCAGTGTCTTCGCCTCTAATCTTTGAAATTCCTCAGCTTTTTTGTTTCGTATACCCAATTGTCTAACCTCTCTGAGAAGCACAAGCTTCCTCCAAATCAAGGGGAGGTGACAATTGTCAATATTGCCAAAGGGGGAGGCTTTCTACCCGGCATCGAAGATTGGACAGAGCACCAGTAAATACCAAATGGTTGAGTCAAAATCGCGCGTGTCGATTTGACGTGAGGGGGGGCTGCGCAATATCTTTATTGGCAATGGAACCCCCCAAAAAAAAAATCCATCCGGCAACCGACGCGTCTGACTCGCAAGATGAGGAAGTCGATGAGCGATTAGACACGCCGTTTGAACTGGACGAATCAACGGGCGATGAGCCTGAGCCGGCGTTTCAGGATGGCGATCCTGTGGCGGCTGCGCTGGCAATCGCCGAATCAATCGCTCCAGAGATGGCAGAACATGGGTCGGCAATGCCCGATGGCGGCACCCATAGCGACTCGGGATCTCTAAAGCAGGTCATCGACGATGTGGAACAACGCTTGAAGGATAGTGTGACCCCGTCTGAACATGAGGCACAGGATTTTCCTGAGGAGCTGGATGCTCTCGACATCGGGGCAGAGCTCGGCAGGCCGGACGACGGGCTGAAAACACCCTATTCACTGCAACCTGCAACAGAGGACACACTCGATGACCATCCATTGGATGCTCGAGATCAAAATATTCCGGAAATGGCCGCGTCCTCCCAAGCACCAGAGACAGAAAGCCGTCTACCTCAAGAGATGATCGGTTTGAGGTTTGAAGATGGTGATAGGTGGCACGGGCACCTATCTGAGACGACCATTTGGCAGATATTGACGGCTTGCTTTGTCGATGGGCTGAGCGGTGCCGTTATATTGGAGCGCGCCGATATTGAGCGGCATCTGTTTTTCGATAATGGCAGCCTCATCGTCGCCACATCGACCGCTCGAGAGGACCGCCTCGTAGAACTCCTCTTCCGCGAAGGAAGGCTTGGAAACCAAGCGTATCGCCAGGCGACCTACACCATTGGCTTGAGCGGTAGGAGAGCGGGCGCCATATTGGTGGAACAGGGGCTTATCTCTTCTAGAGAACTGTTTCCTACGGTTCGACATCACTACGAATATATTATTTTCGACACTTTTGCGTGGAGAGAGGGTGTTTGGCGATACGATCCTGAGGCGCAACCCAAGGAGCGTATCATCCTAGGGGCAACCACGCCGCAGCTCATCATCGAGGGTATTCGGTCCCACGCCCGCCCCGAGGATATCGAGAGCAAGATTCACGAGGGCACGCGTCCGTTAGCAGTGCCGGACGGCATCTGTCCCTTGGAGGACACTGGACTATTGCCCGAGGAATTGGAGATTTATCAAGCCTTTGACGGAGCGACTGACATCGAACGGTTGGCTGTGCAGTTCGACTTGGGCCAGGGCGAGCTCATGAGGCTCGTTGCCGGTCTGGCCGCGCTCGGACTGGTACAACTGAAAAACGATAAGGCCCAGGCGCCTTCAGCCGGGTCGGTCAGGACACCTGATAGGGCTTCAATAGAGCCGGGGTTTAGGCTGGAACGGGCGCGGGTAAGAGAAAAGGCAGAGCAAGTCAAGGAGGGATCCTATTTTGATCTTCTCGAGGTGCCGCCGGGCGCATCTGGACATGAGATACGCAAGGCGTATAAGCGCCTTCTAGGTCGGTTCGCGTTTGAGCGATTTGTGGTTGAGGAGCTCAAAGACCTTCAGACCGAGGTTCGTCTCATCCTGGATGTTATTGACGAGGCTTACGAAGTACTTCGAAATGCAGATCTCAGGGAGATGTATCGTCAAAGCATCAAAGAGCGGTTATAATCCCGCATTGAAGCGTTTTATACGTGTACATAAATGGGGAGAAAAGGAGCGCATGCTCGACATATTGACATATCCGGATGAGCGACTTCGGCAACGGGCCGAGCCGGTGGTCGAGGTCACCGATGCCATTCGTCACCTTGTAGATGAAATGGCTGCGACCATGTACGGTGCGCCCGGGATAGGGCTCGCTGCGAATCAGGTGGGTGTTTTAAAGCGCATCGCAGTCATCGATGTGGACTATCCAGATGGGGAACCGAATTTACTCGTGCTTATCAATCCGGAAATTACAGACAGACAAGGGCAGATCACCTGGGAAGAGGGGTGCTTGAGTTTTCCAGATGTGCGCGAAGATGTCAGCCGTGCTGACAAGGTGACGGTAAATGCCCTCGACCGAAATGGCAAGCCTTTCGAGCTGATCGCCGAGGGGCTCTTGGCAGTTGCGATTCAACACGAACTCGATCACCTCGATGGCGTGCTGCTCATCGACCAAGTCAGTTTTTTAAAGCGGCAGATGATTCATCGACAGCTCGTAAAGAACAAAAGGGCGGGATAGCATCATGCCATCCCGCCCCCGGGTTGTATTTCTCGGCACCCCCGAGTTTGCTGTCCCGAGCCTTAGGTCCCTCTCAGATGTGGCAGAAGTCGGGCTGGTGATAACCCAACCAGACAGGCAAAGCGGTCGGGGGCGCAAGCGCATCTCGCCACCTGTAAAACACGCGGCAGCGCAGCTCGGTATCGAAGTGATCCAACCCGACATTGTAAAGGGGAAGCGCTTTGCCGCTCGGATTGCCGCTGGCGCACCAGATTTCATTGTAACGGCTGCGTTTGGCCGCCTGCTCGGCAAAAGTTTGCTCGGCGTGCCCAAGATGGCCTGTCTCAACGTTCACGCGTCCCTCTTGCCGCGCCATCGCGGTGCTGCACCTGCCAACTGGGCCATCATTGAGGGTGATGTCAAGACGGGTGTCTCTATTATGCAGATGACCGAGGGCCTCGATCAGGGGCCTGTGTACCACGCGATCGAGACGCCCATCCATCCAGAGGAGACTGCAGGGGATCTGCTCGATAGGCTCGCTCAGCTGGGCGCGCGCGCGCTCGTGGATGTGCTGATGCGCTTCGATGGCTTACGCCCCAATGCACAAAACCATGCCCATGCCACGTGGGCACCACGGCTCGTGAAAGGCGACGGCATTGTCGATTGGCATAAAGATGCCCTGGCAATTCATCGACACATCCGGGGCATGCATCCCTGGCCGACCGCCATGACTCATCTGGACGGTAATCCGCTCAAAATACACTGCGCTCGGGTTGCGTCTGAAACCCCGATTACAGCAGAACCAGGTACGATTCTCAACAAAAGCGATACAGGTATTGATGTGGCATGTGGTCGAGGCATTGTGCGCTTGGTTGAGGTTCAGGCAGCCGGTCGAAAGCGCCTCGCTGCCGGAGCTTTTCTTGCTGGGACAAACGTCGAAATAGGAACCAAACTCAGATAGTTCCCATTGCAGATGCGCTATTTGGAATACACCTGCACGGCAAATTGGCCGGTGGTTTTTGGCATGTTGACGGTGAGCTTGTAGGGGCCTGGCACTGCGGGGCAGTGGTTGAGGACTGTGGCGACACTCTCGGTGGTGCTGTCTTGGGCTTCAGTGGCACCTGTGGGCGATATTACTGAAATATCGATATTTGCCACCTTGTCATCTGCAGCAGCCACGTAGGTATGACAAAAGGGAGGCCCGGGCAGCTGGACCTGGTAGGATTGGCTCGATCCTTTGGCAATTGTCTGCTTAACAATCGCACTCGTCGGGATGAAATTTGCCGCTACCTGAAATTTTTTCGCGTTTACCTTGTCGATGAGAGCGTCTCCTGTGGGCGGCGGAGGGGTAACCGGCTGAGCCGGCGGCACGCCAGGTTGGGCAGCGGGTTGGCCAGGTGCTACCGGCGGCACACCGGGTTGTCCAGGGATTGTGGCCGGTGTGGGTTGCACGGCCTGCGCTGGTTGGGCCGGCTGTACCCCTGGCTGGGGCATGGGTGGCGGCAGTTGCTGCACAACAGGTTGGGGCGGCGGTGGCTCCTCTTTTCCGAGTCCTGGAATTGCGTCGCAACCCAAGCAGGCAATGCTCACCCCGATAATCACGATAAAGGTCATCGCACGTCTTTTCATGGTGTTCTGCTCCCTTGTTTGATAGTGACTAGATGGGATTTTGTCCGATTCTGTGCAAGACCGCAAGGGGAAAGGGGGGAATCTCGACCTCAAGCTAGTTTGAAAACAGGGAGACAGGTGCTGCCGATGAATCCGCAGGGCACTGTTGACTGTCTGCGAAGGGGTTGTATGATTCCCAATTATGAAAGAACCGTTTGTGGTGATTGGGGCCGCTGTCTTTATTGCAGCCCTTTTGTTTAGACTGGTTCGCAGTATTCGCCTGGGCAGGCGGTTTAAGTCACGCGAACACAGGTTGCCCGCGTGTGCAGATGAAACGCTGAACGCACTGGTCATTGAGGCAAAACAAACCGGTCGGGTCAAGGAGAGTCTCAAGGATCTGAGCCAGCGGGCCCTGGGTGTTGATGCTTCTGATCTCAGAGCAGCCTACCACTGTGCCGCAGGCCATATGGCCATGACCGACCTCAAGCGGCCGGCCTTGTCTGTAGGATTCTACCTCAGGGCCATTCGCGAAGATCCCCATTGTGTCGAGGCATTGGACAAGCTCCAGGAAATCCTGGTGGCGCAAAAGCGCTTCCGCCGACTGGAATGGACCTACTGGGAGGTGCTCGGCCGTTTGAGCGATGCAGAAGTGGGCGGACATATGTGGACAAAGTGCTGGTCTGGTCTTGCATCGGTCTATTCCACGTCTCAACGGACTGTGGGCCGTGCCGATGCGATTCGCAAAGTAATAGAGGTGTGTGGATCTGACGTGGAGAGCGAAGAAGATAGCGATGCAGCGCCCGTGGTTCGCCCTATTGCGCAGCCTCGTTCAACCACGCCACCGTGATCCCGTCTCCACCTTCCTCCCTGTCGCCGGGACGGAAAATTTTTACATAGCGAGATGCCAGGAGGTATTCTCTCACTACGCGGCGCAGGACGCCTGTGCCGTGTCCGTGCAAGATGTAGATTGCCGGCCAATCACTGGCCAGCGCCTGATCGAGAAATGCATCGGTGGCTGTCACGGCTTCATCCCCGGTCATTCCCCTCAGATCCACGGTATTTTCCCGAGTCCGAACGGTAGAAGGAAAATCTTCCAGCCCTATCCCTGCGCTATGGAGGTGGGCCTTTGGTGTCGGCCGCGCTCTCGGCTTTACTCCGAGGTCGCGTAGGTCTTCGATGGCTGCCTGGACTTTGACATTGCCAATCCGCACATAGGCCCGTCCGCTTTTCATCGGGGTTTCGATGCGACCGGCCGCGCCGACTGAGGTGATAAAGACATCGCGGCCGGGAACCATATCTTTCGCACGGGCAGGGGTTCCTGGCAGTGTCTCCTGTCCCTGGTCCTGGCATTGCTGTCGCTGCTCGATGTCCTGTGCGATATTATTGATCTGGGAGCGGACAGCGGACACTGTTTTTTTATCTGCACGGCGCCTGACAAGGGTTTTTTCTGCATCCCGGATTTTTTCCCGGGATCGGCGGATGTGCTGCCACAGGTCACCAAGCTCTTTGTCGACGAATTTTGACTGCTTTGCCTTGAGCTCGTTGCGCTTCTTTTCCAAGGAACGGGTTTTGTCTTCGGCCACCTGTCTCGCTCTGGTGAATGCTTCCCTTTCCAGCGTTGCCTTGGTCTGTTCCTGTTCGAGGGCCTCTACTGCGGCGGTTAACTCGCGCATCCCATCTGGCAAAATTTTCCTCGCCCGATCGACCACGCGGTCTGAAATGCCGAATCGTCGCGCCACGGCCAATGCGCTCGAGCTCCCAGGTGTGCCCAATCTGAGGACAAAGGTGGGCTGCATGTTCTCCACATCAAAACCAACGGCAGCGTTTTCAAACCGGGACTCTGTCTGGGCCCGGGCTTTTAGGGTTTCGAAGTGGGTGGTGGTGAGGGTCGTTGCGCCCTTTTGGCTCAGCTGCTCCAAGATGGCCTCGGCCAAAGCCGCTCCCTCACTGGGATCGGTCCCGGCGGCGAGCTCGTCCAGGAGGACAATCGATCCAGTTCCGGCGCTGGCGAGTATTGATGAGATATTGGTCATGTGGGCAGAAAACGTGGACAGGTTGCTCTGGAGGCTCTGATCGTCGCCGATATCGGTGAGTACGTGCCTGGGAACCCCCAGGCTGGCATCTGCACGTGCTGGAATGGGCAGGCCGGCCGCAAGCATCAGGCTGATCAGGCCGACTGTTTTGAGCGCAACGGTCTTTCCCCCTGCATTGGGGCCGGAGATGATGAGGCTCTTTCCCGGTGTGCAATGGATGGTCGTGGGGACCACATCGATCCCATCGAGGACGAGCAGGGGGTGGCGGGCGTCAATCAGGGCCACCTGGCCGGGATCGGCAATTTTAGGAATAACGGCGTCGAGGTCGAGCGCCAGCTTGGCTGTGGCGATTCGAGTCTCCACATCGATACAGGTTTGGCGTGCGGTGGCGACCAATGCCACGTCATCGCGAACAGCATCGCTCAGGTGTCTTAAAATGCGGGCTTCTTCTCGGGCTGCTTCCTCCCGGGCGAGCATCAGTGCATTGCCCGCTTCGATAACTGCTTCGGGTTCGACAAAAACCGTTGCGCCAGAGCCCGATGCACCGTGAACAATACCTGGGATGCGGCGATGGGCATCCGCCCGCACGGGCAGTACAAATCTGTCGCTGCGGATAGTGATATTTCTTTCTTGAAGTAGATCCCCTTCCCGATCTGCGATGTGTTCGAGGCGGGATATCAGGCGTTTTCTAAGCGACACGATCTGGCGGCGGAGGCCGCCGAGTGCTGGGCTCGCCCCATCGGCAATCGTGCCATCTGGTTCAAATGTACTGTCGATTTCAACAGCGAGGCGAGCTGCAGATACTGCTGAAATCGCGCCATCCGTTGGGGCCACCAATGCGGCGTTTTTCGGGCACGTATCGCGGCGGTTGTCGAGATACCGATATATTTCAACGAACATTTTGAGATTGGCTGCCACGTCGAGCAACACTGTCGCAGTTGCTGTACCACCGCTTCGAATGCGGTCTATCCAGTCTTCAAGCGGACGAATGGGAAGGGATGGCGGCGGATCCCCCTCGCTGACGCAGTCGATGATCTCGGCCACGCACGCCAGGTGGGCAGCTGCCGCTTCTAGTTCCAGGAACGGCAGGGTACGGCAAGCATCTGCCGCCTCTGCTCCAGTACACCGATCGGCGAGGTGTGCCAATAATCGATGCCATTCGAGATCCGCGAGTGTTTTAGCTGGGCATCTCATGGCCCGATGATAGGCACTCTGTCTCATATGCACAACTGTCCATGGTTTTTCTTGTCGAGATATTACCTAGCAAATTGACTGAATTCCGCTGTCGATGCAACATTATCATTATTGGTTGCATTCACCTGGAGGAGCTGAACGATGAGCGAGAGATATGAGATCGACCGGTTGGGCCCTGCGAAAATAAAGTCTCCGATCCACCTGGGAACAGAGTCAGGGGACCTGCTGGCTGATTTTACGCCAGATGCGGCGCGCGTCCTTTGTAGCTTGTCCCCACAAGACCTTAAGTTTCACACGGAAAATGGGGATGAGCCGCCCTCATTTGAATTGGCTGGCCCTCGCCAGAACATATTTTTTGACCCCTCCAAGCTAAAGGTCGGCCTCGTCACCTGCGGTGGTATCTGTCCAGGTATCAACGACGTGATACGGGGGCTGGTCATGACCCTACACTATGGATACGGGGTCGCGGGTATTTTCGGCTTTAAGCATGGATACGCGGGGTTAAATCCCGAGTTTGGCCATCCGGTCGTTGAGTTGACGCCTCAGGTGGTACGCGACATCCACTTAACCGGAGGTACCGTGCTCGGGACCTCCCGCGGCCCCCAGGAACCTGAGATGATGGTAGACACGCTGGAGCGGATGAATATCGGCCTGCTTTTTACCATCGGAGGGGACGGCACGTTCCGCGGGGCCCTAGCGATTTACGAGGAGATTCGCAGACGCGGCCTCAAGATCGGGCTTATTGCCGTACCGAAAACAATTGATAATGACATTCTCCTGGTGGATCACACGTTTGGGTTTGAAACTGCGGTAGCGTTTGGTGCTCAGGCTATACAGGCGGCCTATTCAGAGGCGAGCTCCCTCTGGAACGGCATTGGCCTCGTGAAGCTAATGGGGCGGCATTCGGGGTTTATCGCGGCAAACGCGGCCTTGGCCGTGCGCAATGTCAATCTGGTGCTCATTCCGGAAATCCCCTTTGACCTGGAGGGGCCAAACGGTTTGTTTGCGTACCTCGAAAGGCGGTTCGAGGCCAAGAAATCGACTGTCATCGTGGTAGCTGAAGGCGCGGGTCAGCGCCACCTGTCTGGTGACCGAGGCAGCGATGACTCTGGCAATGTGCAGCTCGGCGACATCGGCGTGTTTTTAAAACAACAGATTTCCAATCGGTTTCAAGGCAAGCATCGGTTCTCTCTCAAGTACATCGATCCGAGCTATATCATTCGTTCCCAGTCCGCGTGTTCGAGTGACGCCATTTTCTGTGGGTATTTGGCCCAGGCTGCAGCACACGCGGGCATGTCCGGCAAGACAGGCATGGCGGTCGGCAGGTCCCATCGCAAATTCACACACATTCCCCTTTCGGCATTGGTGTCGGGGAACAAGCAAGTAGATCCCGAGGGCGAGTTGTGGCTGTCGGTCCTGGAGTCGACAGGTCAGCCGTTCTACATGGTTGGCACACCAGAAAAACAACTGTCCAGAAAGAGTTTTTTCCCCGGGGTGTGAGCATCTGACCCTATGTTGTTCCCGTCCCGGAGACCTCTCCCCCTAGCCCCATCTCCGCATCGGAAAGGGGGAACTACTACTAAAAATATTCATCAGCTTGAAGCGCATACGCCTCCCCCTTCCCTCGCAGGCAATGGCATTCGGTTAAGGATTTTTGGGTGTTTTTATAGCGTAGGATCGCCAGAAAAGAATCCCCCTTGAAAAAGGGGGCAGGGGGATTTTCAATTGTCCAAGCAATTGTTTTCAAAGG
>JASJCT010000002.1 GCA_030065855.1 Myxococcota bacterium | reverse complement strand
CCCCTCCCAGTGTACATCGCATGGTCGTCGCGCTCGAACAAAACGGCCTTATTACTCGAAAACCAAGAACACCCAGGAGCATTCAGCTCCTCATAGAACCGTCTAACATATCGAAATTAAAGTGATTTAATCGATCAAAATTTATGGAATGAGGTACTAGATTAAAGAGATTCTCCTCCCTACACATACACCCCTTGCAAACGCTTTGGAAAACAGTCATCATTCCCCAAAAGGCTAGGCAAATGAGTGAGCTGTCTGTTGAAATGATCATGGTCATGGCGGTCATCGCTGTGGCGATCTTTCTTTTTATCGTGGAATGGGTCCGGGTGGATGTGGTGGCCATTCTCATGATGGTGTCCTTGCCGCTCATGGGATTGGTCACGCCAAAAGAGGCGTTTTCCGGCCTGGCCAGTAACGCTGTTGTCTCCATTATCGCGGTCATTATTATCGGTGCAGGGTTGGACAAGACCGGTGTGGTGAACAACCTCGTGGCCCCGGTGCTGCGGGTGGCTGGAAATAGCTCGTCGCGAGTGGTGATCGCCATTTCCGTCACAGTGGCGGCGATCTCGAGCTTTATGCAGAACATCGGCGCAGCTGCCCTGTTTTTGCCCGCTATCCAGCGCGTCAGTAAAAAACTAGATATTCCCATCTCCCGCCTGCTCATGCCCATTGGGTTTTCTGCTATCTTGGGGGGCACCTTGACCCTAGTGGGCAGCAGCCCGCTCATCCTGCTCAACGATCTGCTGATACCGTTTAACCTGAAGCCCTTTGGCCTCTTTGACGTCACACCCATCGGGCTCGCGCTCATGATAGGCGGCATCTCCTGCTTTGTGGTGCTAGGGCGCTTTATTCTTCCAAAACCCAAGGCTGTGAGAACCGAGACCGATGCATCTGCTCTGTCCCACGCAACGATGTCCGAACATATCGCTGTCTGGGAACTCCGTACACCCGAGGATTTTACCCATTATAAAGATCCGGTGTGCGTGGAAGATCTGCGGGAGAATTACCTCTTGAGCGTGGTGGGTATCATCGAGCCGCCGGACTTCAGGGTCATGTCCCCTGCGGGGAGTGTGGAGCTCCACGCCGATGCAGACCTGGCGGTCTACGGTCGGGAAGAAGATGTCAAGCGCATGGCCGAGGCCGAGGGGATGTACCTCAAGGAACGCCCTGAGGTTTTTGCCGAAGCCCTTGCAGATCAAACATCGGGTATTGTCGAGGCAGTGGTGGCCCCCCGATCCAATCTCAACGGAAAGACCCTTGGCGAGGTGGAGTTTGAGGAGCGATTCGGCGTTACCCCCATGACGATCAGTCGACACGGGGATCTCTATCGCGCGGAGATTACCCAAATGCCCCTTAAGGTGGGAGATGTGCTGCAGCTCCACGGCGCGTGGAAGCGGCTGCACTACCTTGAATCTGAAGGCAACCTCTTGTTTGCCACGCCTGTGACCTACGAAGCCATGCAAACGGAAAAAGCCTTTCTCGCGGCGTTTTGGCTGGCCGTGGCCCTGGTTATGGTCATCGTCTTTAAGCTCCAGCTATCTGTTTGCTTGATGACCGGTGCATTGGGCATGATTATCACAAAGGTGCTCACCGTTGACGAAGCCTACAAAGCAGTGGATTGGCGCACTGTTTTTCTTCTCGCCGGGCTCATTCCACTGGGTATGGCCACTGAAAAAACCGGGGCAGCAGCTTGGATTGCCCACGCGGTGCTGGGGGCTATTGGAGACGTCTCCCCTCTGGTGCTCATCGCGGTCATTGGCCTGTTATCCACATTTTTTACCCTCGTCATCTCCAATGTCGGCGCCACGGTGTTGTTGGTCCCCCTGGTGGTGAATATGGCCATTGCAGCCAACGCAGATCCGAGGATGGCGGCCCTTGCCGTGGGGCTTGCAACCAGTAATTCTTTTATCCTACCCACACACCAGGTAAACGCCCTTTACATGGGGCCTGGGGGCTATCGAAGCGTGGATTTTATCAAGGCGGGGACGGTGGTCAGTGTCGTGTTTCTCATCGTCATGGTTGCGATGATGTCACTTGTATATGGGCTCTAACAAAACCGAAAGGAAACTAGGACACAATGAGCGTCATCCTCATTTCAGCCGACGATGAGCAAACAGGAGAAGAGGTCGCAGAGAAAACCGCAAAAGCCCTGGGATACAACCATCTCGGACCTGGGTTTCTGAGCACTATCGCCGAGCGCTACAACGTCAAGGAAGACAAGTTGATGCGCGCCTTAAACAGACCGCCAAAGACCCGTCTCCTGCCTGGCAAGGGCCTCCATCAGCACCTGAACCAAATTCGGGCTGCTGTCCTCGATCGCTTGCTTGAAGACGGTATTGTCTCCCAAGGGCTTGCTGCCCACTTCTATGTCAAAGGCATCTCCCATGCCCTCACCGTGCGCCTCACCGCGGATCGCGACGCTAGGATAAAGCGCGTCATGGAGGTACAAAATCTGTCAGACAAAAAGGCCGCGCGCACCATTGATAGATTAGATACAGATCGAGATAAGTGGTCTCAAAAGGCCTTTGGCTACCGCGACGCTGATCCGGCTTTATACGACATGGTTCTCAATCTCAATACCATTGCCTTGCCAAAGGCTGCCGAGGTCATTGCCGATATGGCGCAATATCGAAAATTCAAGCCCATGACCTATTCGGTAAGTTGTCTTAAAGACCTGGCCCTGGCAGCTGAGTTTCAGGTCGCGCTGCAGGACAAATTTCCAGATGTTGTTGTTTCGACAGAGCAGGGCACGGCCAAGGTTTACGTTAAATGTACAAAAAGACAAAAAGTGAAGACCGCGGCCGAGATAAAGGTCATTGCCAATACAATTCCCCAAATCAAATTTGTCGAGGTGCACGCGGTAGGCGCCAACGCGCAACCTCAACAGGCAACTGAAGCGCAAGGAGACGTCAATGTCCGATAAACTCGAAGTGCTCATTCTCGACGACGAGGTGATTGTATGCAAACGGCTCAAACCAGCCATCGAAAAGATGGGATGTGCCGTGGAAACCTATTTGGATCCCCACGATGCACTTAAGAGAATCGATGAAAAGGATTTCGACATCGTCGTGACCGACATTCGGATGGACGACATCGACGGCATTCAAGTACTCGACCACGTAAGAAAAAAAACAGATCATACCAAAGTCATTATCATTACTGGATACGCGATGATCTCTCTGGCCAGGGAAGCCATGGAAAAGGGTGCCTTTGATTTTATCTCCAAGCCCTTTAAGCCAGATGACATTCGGCGGGTCATCCTCGCTGCAGCTGAGGAGCTGGGAACCCCCCTCGACTATACTATCGGCAATAAGAGCTAGTGTCTTGTCAATCCATAAATGGAGGAAAAGAAAACTCCCCCTTTCACAAAGGGGGGTGGGGGGATTTCGTCTTTTCCTATTCCTTTGCGAGGCGTTAAAATCCCCCTAACCCCCTTTTTCAAAGGGGGAATGCGGAATGCCCACACTAGCTGAGCGCTGGAGAGACATTATGGAAGAAAAGCGACAGGCAGACAATAACCCTTCCCCAAGCCCCGACCTTTCCGACGATGAATATCTCGAGGAGGTACACGACGCCGCGTCTGCCAAAAAAGCATTCCTAGCGCGACCGCCCCTGAGCCTCAGGCTGCAATTTATTCTCTATTTCTTGCTGGCCTTTCTCTTCTCCGTAGGCATTGCGGTGATGATTATCATGGATATCTACGAGGTCGAGAAAAAAATCACCGGCCTTGAGATTGTTAATGATTATGTCATCGAAATCGATCAAGCCCGCCGGTTTGAGAAGAATTTTTTCCTCTACAAAACCAATCTCTCTGACGCGTTGGAGTCGGTGGATAATGCCAAGGTAATTCTGGTTGGCAACCAGGAAGATCTAAAAAAAATCATCGGCGATAAAAAATACAAAGAGACCATCGATAACATCAATAGCTATGAGGAGCTGCTGGAGAGTTTGCGCTCAGCTGACACCCAAAGCGGCCAAAGACCAGACAAGACCATTGAGAATCGCTTGAGAAAACAAGGCCAAAAGATGATCTTTCTGGCCCAGGACCTGATGAAAAAGGAACGGAGTGCCATGGACAGGGCGATAGCACGCTCTAGAAATACGCAGATCTATTCTTTGATCTTTCTCCTGATTATTATGATCGCCACCGCATACTTCCTAGGCGGCCGCATGCTGCGCAATATCAGGCGCTTCGAGTCCTATGCCCTGCGCATTGCAGAAGGGGATTTTGAGCTGATCACCCCCAAACGGCGCTACCGGGATGAATTTACCAACCTCGCCATCGCCATCAATCACATGGTACAGGAGTTGGAAAAACACGAGTCCATGCTGGTGCAGTCCCATAAAATGCGCGCTATTGGTACGCTGACTGCTGGCGTGGCCCATGAATTGAACAATCCACTCAACAACATCACGCTGACATCCCACATGCTCCTAGAGGACTTTCAAGATCTCGATGACGAAGAGCGCAAGCAGATGATAGACGAGGTCACCGAGGAAGCAGAGCGGGCAAAGAAGATCGTGTCCAACCTACTCGATTTTACCAGGGAGAGCGAGACCAAGCTCGAACCCCTGGACCTGGTTCAGCTGGTCAAGGGAACCATTGATCTAGCAGCCAACCAGACAAGAATTGCTGGCATGAAAATCGAATTTCACGCCACGGATAATCTACACCGCATTCAAGGGGACAGTCAGCAGCTCCGGCAGGTATTTCTCAACCTTATCCTCAACGCCATTGCCGCGTCTTCAAAGGGAGCCAAAATACAAATCATGGCGAGCCCGGCTGACGATCCAGACCACGTGGCCGTGAAAGTCATTGACCACGGCGTCGGCATCCCCAGGCATTATCTTTCTAGTATTTTCGACCCCTTTTTCACTACAAAGGATAGGGGAAAGGGCACGGGCTTGGGATTGAGCGTGTCCCAGGGCATTATCGCAAAGCACGGCGGTCGCATTCGGGTCGACAGCCGGATGGGCCACGGCTCCACATTTACAGTCATCCTGCCCGTGACGACGATTCTTTGAGGGGGGCTTGATAGTAAAAATCAGTTTTTGTTCTGTAGATAGCTATCGACGACTTCTTCTAGCGATCTCCAGACGACTTTTTCCCCACACACAAATACCCATGGCGTGCCGCTCATCCCGGCGTTTTTTCCCTGCTGTTTATCCCAGGCAAGAAAGTTTGCTGTATGCTCTGATGCCATGGTGGCCGTAAACATATTCATATCGAGATGCAAGCTTTCCTCAGCATACGCGACCAATTCCTCTGGTTTATAAACGTGCACCGGATCGCTATTTAACCCGTCATAGATGAGATCGTGCATGGCCCAGAAGCGTTGCATGCCTTGGGCATGGGCGGCGACAGTGGCCGAATGGATTTTAATGTCGGTTGCGCTCCGAGTATAATGGTGGAAATAGAATCTGACCCGTTTTCTGAAGTCTTCACGGCGCGTCCATGTTTCTTTTACTAATTCAGCAAGACTCGCACAATGAGAACAGGTAAAGGAAGAGAAACCAATGACTTTCAGATCGAGCGTTTCTTCCCCCCCGAAATAGGGACTCAAATGGTTGAGAAAAATGTCAGGGGCATTATCTGGACATAGATAACCCGGCCCTGCGTCGTCCACGCCACCATCCAATCCTGAATCAAAATCAATGATGTCAGTCTCGCTGTCTTCATTTAATCCTGAAGGGTCCCGGCATCCTATAGCGCTTATTAGGCTGAAGACACAGGATAGAATTGCTATGCTTTTTAATGACATCATTGGTTTGCTCCCTATCTATCTTTGTTTCATCTAGTCTCACTTTTTATGATTATTCGATCTGGCGGGAATGATTAAATGCGCGGGATTCGCGGCACCTACAAAATCGATTGGATGGCTGTGAGGATCTGATCCACGGTGGGTCGGGTTTTGTGATCGCGGTGTGCGTGGGCCCAGCGCACCGTGCGGTTTTCGTCGATCAGAAATATGCTCGGCACTGCAATGGTGTGGTGATCCCGCTCTGACCACTTGTCGATGTTCAACTGGTACTCTTCGTAAAGGGCCACTGTTTTTGAGTCGAGTGTGTTGAGCACGTTAAACAGCCTGTGCACGTCCAGGTCCTGGTCGCTTAACAGGGGGAAGGTTACATTTAATGCCTCGCCCAATAATTTTGCGTGTTCCGGCGCGTCCACGCTGATGCCGACCGGCATCAGGCCTGCTTTTTTGAATTTGTCCTTTGATTCAACGATACTCCGCACCTGGAAGTTACAGTAAGGTCACCACCCGCCCCGATAAAAGACAAGTAAAATCTTCCCCTTGGCCACTAGTTTTGACAGGCGTACTGCGCTTCCAGCGGCGTCCATTGCCTTAAAATCAGGGAGTTGCTTGCCCACGGGCACCCCGATCCCCGCCGGAAGGGTGCCGACAGCCAGGGCTTCTGACTTTTCAAACGCCTTGGGACTGGATGGGGTCAGTTTCTTCCTGGGGCGCATTGGCGCCTCTGTATCGGTCTGGGTGGCGGTCACCGACATTGGGCTTCCCTCAATTTGCACTGGCTGCTCCTTACCGCATCCCAGCAGCATGGCGGATATACCAATGCCCAATAGCAAGACGGCTATAGCGCGTTGTTTCATCTGGCTGCTCCTTTTTGAAGGGCGTCTGGTTCTCCTGTGTCAAACAGGATTTTCCAGGTGCTGTCTTTTTGTTTGTTCCAGATTGTCAGATAGGTCCCTTGTCGCTCAATCATTCGGCCGTCCGAATCCATTGAAATGCGGACAAATCGCCCTACAGTGTAGCCCAACCTGTCAGGGATCCAGATGCCCGAACCAGTGGGTTGCCACGTCAGGGAAAACCCCTGCTTTTCGAACAACGGCGTCATTGCCTCCCGGATGGCATCGTGTCCAACAACCGGTGGATTGTCACCAGACACCATGGCGCCGTTTGGTGCAAAGTAGGCCACCCAACCCGATACACCCTTTTGGGTGGTTTCCCGACAGAAGGCCAGGTCCAACTGCTCCAGAAAAGCACTATCGCTCTCGGCCCTGGTCTCAGTTGATGTGGTTGGAGTGAATTTCGCACCACACGCTGGGATAAGCGCAATCCAGACCCCAATCAGGGTTGAAACCAGGTAAAAACCTATAGCACGGGTATGATGTTTCATCATGGTGAGGAGCATACGACCATCATGCCCACTGTCAATCAAGCGGCGAGTGCAGGCCTGTTTTTACTTTAAAAAACACTGGACTGTTCTTTTATGTTGTGTTGTCTACGATGGTTCATGGTAGGCACTCGAACCAGAAAGCGTCCCGACACCTCAAAACGCCCGGGGTACATTACCGCCGAGGGATATCGCCGACTCGAGGAAGAAGCCTCGTATCTGTGGACTGTCAAGCGCCCGCGGGTCGCCAAAGCAGTGGCAGTGGCTGCGGCAGAGGGAGACCGGTCTGAGAACGCGGAGTACATCTACCGCAAAAAGCAACTCGCCGAAATTGACCGGCGTCTGCGGTTTTTAGGCAACCGGCTCGATGTGCTGACGATTGTTTCGGATAAACCAAAGGAAGACGGTCGGATCTATTTCGGCTGCTTTGTCACCGTAGAAACCCAAGATGGGGAGGAAAAGCGCTATCGCATCGTCGGACCGGATGAATGGGACGCGGACAAGGGGGAGATCAGCATGGATTCTCCTGTAGCGAGGGCCCTAATGGGCAAGGAAGAAGGGGACGAAGTCCTCATCCGTCGTCCCAAGGGAGACCTGAAGCTCGCTATCATCCAAGTCTCGATCGATCCATAGCCTGACGGCGCTTGTGGAGGACTAACTAGCTTCACATTTAAGCACGTAAATCCGAAATGGGGCAACAGCCGTCTCTGCCAGCCAATCCATGCCTTCATCGCTCCGCGCCAGGGGAGATGCTATCTGGAGGGGGGCCAATTTGGCCTCCTGGTAAGTCGACAGGTAGTCTGCGTGAGACCAGAAGATATCCTCGACCGGTCGTTGATCCGAGTACGATTTGGTGATGATGCGGACGATGTCTCCGGTGCGAGCCGAACGATTTTTAGGGAACGCGCTTGTGGTAAAGGTGACCCACTCGTTGGTATAGATTTCCTCGGTGGAAACGATGTTTACCAGCCTGCCCCTGGGGGTTAACAGTGCTGCCAGTCCCCTCAGCAGTCGTACCTTTGCTTTGCCGGTTGGAATATTGTCAAAAGTGAACGCGGATAAGACCAGGTCTGCGCTGCCCTTTTCGATGGCACTGAAGTCGCCGTCTTCGATCACCCGGTAGTCGCCGGTTTCATCTCTTTTTCTTGCACGTGCGACCATTTCAGCGGAGATATCTACGCCGATAGTGGAGAATCCCAACCCCTGCAGGAATCGTGTCGATCTACCGGTGCCGCAGCCAAAGTCCAATGCCCTGGTTCCTAGGACGTGCTTTTCCAGTAGTGCGGGCAGTGCCCTGAACACGGGCAGGTAGGTACCCCCTATATCGAGTTCATCATAGGCCATCGCGCGGCATTGTTCCTCGTAGGTATTGAAAAATTTCATAGTTTCTCTCCTTTGCTTCGAGCGGCTTGCAATGGCGCTCAATCCGCCTTTATTCATGATGTTGATTATTTTTTGGTATCTTGAAAAGAGCCAATTATGCTAAAAATTAGAATACCAATTTAGGGGAATCAAACATTGGGAGGAGCTTATGCTGCTCATTTCGCTAGACAAGTCGAGTGCTGTACCGATTTATCGGCAGATTTGCGACCGGATCGCAGTTCTGGTGGAAGAGGGATCTCTGCGGCCCGGAGAGCACCTGCCGCCCACCCGAGCTTTGGCAGGGGCGCTCGATGTGCACCGATCCACCATTGTTCGTGCCTATGACGAGCTTCGTGCGCTAGGCTATTTAGAGAGCACCTCAGGAGCGTACACGACGGTGCGGCGCCGGGCCCGGCCGCCGCTGACTGCCTTGGGGCAGAGAGCGAACAGTGACCAAACCCTGGTTGATTGGGATGCACTCACTACCTCCCTGGTGCACGGGGCGCACGAACACGCCGGAGTTTGCGGGCCGGCTCACAAAACCATTGGCGCGGGGATGATCGATCTGGACCGGCTCTCTGCTGATCCATCCATGGCCCCGGATGACGAGTTAAAACACTGTTTGAAAAGCATCCTAAGCCGCGATGCCAAAACCGTGCTCGACTACACCGACCCAGCTGGATGGCCAGCGCTGCGTGAAACAATATCCCAGCGGCTCAGGGCCCACGGCATGGCCGTCTCCCCGCAAGAGGTGCTCGTTACCAATGGCGCCCAGCAAGCGCTGGATCTGATCCTGCGGATGCTGACGCGGCCAGGGGATCGGGTTGTGGTAGAAGCACCCACCTATGGCATGGCCCATACCCTGCTGCGGTTGCACGGGGTTCGACCGATCGAGATACCGCTGCTAAACGATGGAATGGACCTCGATCGTCTTAGGAAGTGCCTGGGAACAAAAAAGCCCAAGCTGGTTTACACCATGCCCAACTTCCACAATCCCGCCGGTGTGACCACAGATCAGCCTCATCGGGAACGGCTACTTGATCTCGTGGAGTCCGCTCAAATTCCATTGGTCGAGGATGGATTTGAAGAGGAACTCAAATACTGGGGGCAGGCAGTTTTGCCGATCAAGTCCATGGATGCAGGGGGTGTTGTCCTGTACATTGGCACTTTCTCGAAGGTGGTCTTTGCCGGACTGCGGGTGGGCTGGATCGCTGCTCCCCGCAGAGCCATTAAACACCTAACTCTCATCCAACACGCCACTTGCCTTGCCGGGAACACCATGGTCCAGGCTGCCCTCGCGCGATTTTGCAGAAGTGGCGGATTCGAATCTTACTTGCGCCGTGCCCATCGTGTTTACCGAAGTCGAATGGCAGTGATGTTGCGAAGTCTGAAAACGCACATGCCCCCGAGTGTGCAATGGACCAAACCCACTGGCGGCTGCACTGTGTGGCTGACCGTGCCTAAAACGCTGGGTGATGAGGCTTTCTTAATTAAAGCATTGCGGCAAGCAGGGGTGCTGGTGGCTCCGGGGCGCCGCTACTTCGCCCGAAAAAGGCCTGAGCCACACCTCAGACTGTCGATTGCCTGTGCCCGCGAGGAGGAGATCGAAATGGGTTGCCGGCGAATTGGGCGCACACTGGCCCGCCTCGCCGAACGAACTCAATGAGATTTATTCGGCGTTTAGGCTATCTAAATCGGCGAGAATTTTGGCCTTATATTCTTTGACAGCAGCTTCACCGCTCATTGCCATGTCAAGTTGGCGGGTGTGCATGATGATGTATCCGATGGTTTCCAGCCCGACTCGAATCCGATGGCTCTCACAGTTTTCCATACGCGCGCTCACCGCGTCCCCAACGCATTGGGCGCGAATCCCTCGGGCCTCCAATACTTCTGCCACGAGTCGCGACCTGAGCACACGGCGGTCCACGTTTGCCGCACCGCCCTTGAACATAAAATTCAAGTAATTATCCCTATCGCATTCCCCCAGCAACGACTCCACAGTGGCGAAGTGATATCCAAATCGGGATTGTAGACTGACAAAGTTCTTTGTGACCATCAGATAGTTGCGCTCGGCAAAGTTCGAATGGCCAGCAGACTCCAGATCGGGATTTGCTGTAGACTCAAACATCACAGAGAGGAATCCTTTGGCATCTACTGGCGGCGGTCCGGCCCAGGGGATCGCCGTCATGCCGCGCCATAGGGCTAACATGGGCTTTGAGGCAATATGCTCAAGGCGTATAAATCGCCCGTCATCCTTGGCTCCGCCAGTGAATCCATCGTCCAAGTCAATCAGCCAAAACTGCATCGGCACCTCGACGAACAATTGCCTGCTGGCCAGTTCGGGGAAGCTGCGGTCAGCGCCAAAGCTGAACATCTCTTTGACCGACATTTCGTGGCAGAACCGGGTGATATCGTGAATCGTGGTGCAGTGGCCCGGCGTAAACCCGGGATCGTTTGGATTGAGCAGATTCAATGGAAGGATGTGGGCAGCAGCGCACTTCAGGGATTCATATACCGAGGTGCCCTCAATGTGACTTACCAGGGGCTGAGGCGGCAGGGTCGGCGTTCCCACACGTCCTGGAAATATCGACGTGTCATCGGCATCCACAGTGACCAGTTGGCCGTCTTTCAGAACAGCTGTTGCGCCGGGTGTGCCGAACAGGGCTGGAATGCCTGATTCCCTGGCCACACAGGCCAAATGCCCGGCCACGCTGCCTCCCTCGGTAATCACTGCTGCGGCCCGATCCATTAGCACGGCCCAAATCGGGAGGGCATCGGTAGAGACGAGCACCGCGTTTGGGGGAAATCGAAGCATGTCCCTTTCGCTGCGAACGATGAAAACCGCACCACTAGCAATCCCTGACCCTGCTGCAACACCGCCTTCGAGCAGGGGAGCAACCCCCAGATCTCGCGGACTTTTTATGCCAGATAGGCGGCTTTCCTGCTTGCCCTTTGCCAGCGGGCGGCTCTGAAGAATGACGAACTGCCCATTCTTGTCCAGGGCCCACTCGATATCCTGGGGAGCGTCGTAATAGGTCTCGATAGTCTTAGCGATTGTCGCCAATTCACAGGCTTGGTCGTCGCTCAAAGAGGGGTCAAATGCCTGGCTTTCCGTGTTTGTCTCCTGGTAGCCACCGGCATCCACGGCTGTGAGCATTGTGGGTTTGGATGCGATTTCTTTCTTTATGATTTGCCTGTCTGATTCATTGCAGACTGAAAATCTATCCACAGGTGCCGTGCCATCCACTACTGCCTTGGGCAGTCCAAAGACCGAGAAGATCGTTGCGCAGTCCTCGGTGGGATCCAGGGGATCGGATGTATAGAGCACGCCACCACTAACAGCCTCTACCATTGGCATGAAGCCGACACACATGGCCATGTCTTCGTCTCGTACGCCCAATTGGCGGCGATAGGCCATTGACTGATAACTGTATTTGCTCGCAACGACTTTCTTATAAGCATCGAGCAGGCCGGTGCGCATCACACCCAGCTCTGTGTAATATTGGCCGGCCATGGATTTTCCAGGCAGGTCTTCCAGTGGCGAGCTGCTGCGGACTGCCACTGGCATATCCCGTCCATGGGCAGCGCAGAGTGTATTATACGCGCTGAGGATTTCGGCCTCTAGGGCCGGAGGAAAGGGTGCTGCTAAGATCATATCGGTTAGTAACTCACTGAGATCAAAGAAGTAATCATACTCGTCAGTTGCCAACGATTGGGTGGTTTTTCCGATCTTCAGTTGTAGGTTGTCGTGATTCATAAAAAGCTGGAATCCTGCTAAGGTCACGACAAACCCGTCTGGTATATTGATCCCGACCTCCTGCTTGAGCTCTCCCAGGTTGGACATTTTCCCGCCGGCCCAGTCCACAAAGGATCTGTCCAAATCACAGAGGTTCATGACCATGGGGCTGTCTTTTGGTTCGAAGGTATAGGTGATACAAGCCCCTATTTTCTCTTGAATGTCGAGGTAGCGATCAAAAAGAAGGTCGTATTTACCTGGTGCAAGCTCGTTGAGATAGTGAATCATGCGATAGACATTGGCAGCGATCCGGCAGCATTTTGTATGCACGAAATTCATCTCAAAGGGCCTGTTGCCCTTGAGCGCGGCTTCGACCTCGTTCATCAGCTCTAATGCCTGGTTGTTGGCGATTAACAACAGTTTAAAATCGTGGGAGTGGACCTTGAATTCAGCCCTCAGCGCTTCGATATTTTGTGCATCTTTTTTCAGGCCGAGGAATCTCAAAAGCCATTGGGGCAGTTTCATATGATTACCCCCCGCCCTGATTGTATGCGAGTTCTGATTGGAGTGATTTTCTTTTCGCGGCATCCCGTATGCGGGCAATCAGCTCATCTATATTTACCGGTTTGATGAGATAGTCGAACGCGCGCCGCCGCATCCCCTCGATAGTTGTAGATAAATCCGCCACGCCGCTCAGCAGCATGACCGCTGTATGCGGATGGTCCTGCTTGATGTCTGCGAGGATGTCAATGCCGTTCTCGTTAGGCATCAAGACATCCAAGATAACCACATCGATGGGCAGCTGCTTCATGATGAGCAGGGCCTCTTCTCCAGAGGTGGCGTTCAAAGTATTTAGGCCAAATGCCTGTAGGCGTTCTGATAGGCGCGACAGAAAATCCGCTTCGTCGTCGACCAACAACACATTCGTCTCGGCCATGCCCCTGGCCTTTCGCAAAGCGCCTCCGAACAGACAGCTGGCTCAGACCTTTAACGTATCAGACAGAAGCGAGCGAGGTAACGCAAAACAATTCTGTCTGCCGAAGATATTCTATTAAATTTGAGTAATCTTCAAGGGGGAGTGTCATAATCAAGGGTTAGGAAAGTAGGAAAGTGTGATCTCTGGATCCTGGACTATTCAGACAATAGAACACTGATGGACATGGTCCTGAGGCCAGCGACGTAAGGGTCTTGGGATCTTCTCGTTCCAACTTTTTTCTAGATTGGGATGTCATTTTCAGTTGAATGGCTTCCTCGCGATGATGGCGAATTCGTTCAGTGCTGGGTCAAAGGCGTCACCCGCAACATTGCCGAGGAAGGCATCGATCCGCGGGCCTTTATTTTCGATTTCCTTTTTCAGTGTTTCGTGTTTCGCGGTCGAAGTATTGCAGCCAGTTGTAAAAAACCCGCTTTTGTTTCTCCTCTACAAGTCACGGGGACAAAGTCACGGAGTCACGGGGACAGTCACGGGGACAGTCACGGGGACAGTCACGGGGACGGAGGTGGAAAGTCACGGGGACGGAGGTGGAATGATCGGCCAATCCACATCGGCAACAGTCACGGGGACGGAGGTGGAATGATCGGCCAATCCACATCGGCAATATGAGCGGCGAACCCGCCGGTCGCCACCTCATGTCGCCGCTCTAAGTGCTGGGTTCCTTTCCTATCAGTCCGTATTTGCTTAGGTTCTGTTTTTGGCACAGAGATTGACAGGTATCTGAATCATGCGCACCCCAAGATCCCTTTCCCTGTCCGTTACTGGTGTTTTCCACAAAATGTGGCGCGCCCATAATCGAGAGTGCGTCTTTGCCCAGGATGCCGAAAAATACAACTATCTCAATGCACTGTTCGATACTTATACCGAAAATTTCAGAAAGAACATTCAGGTCCATGGCTACTGCCTCATGGGAACCCACACCCACGAAGTGGGACGCGTGCTCCCTAAAATCAACAAGAAAAGGGGTCTTAAACAAGCTGTTAAGTTGCTTGGAAATTGGATGAGAAACGCCCATTCCAGATTTGGCATGGGCTATAATCGAAGACACGGTCGCCAGGGTAAAGTGGCCTATGACCGTCCGAGAACGACTGAAATAAAGAATGAATATGAAGTGCTCAAAACCATGTTCTACTGCGACGCCAATCCGGTAAGGGCCGGGATAGTCTATCACCCCTCCAACTACAAGCACTCCTCCTATCGGTTCTATGCATTTGGTGAGAGAAATAAGTACACGGCGCACCTAACGCCGCCGCAGGCATATCTAGGGTGTGGAAAGACGGCAGCAGCGCGACGGAAGAAGTACCGGCGACTGTGTGACTTATATTTGCGACAACAGAGTCTGATTGACGACTGTCCAGATGAAACAGTGGACACACCGCGATGCACATCAGACTTCGAGGGCTTGCTATATGCGATCAGGATACGGGGTAGACCTCTGCGCTCGTGATAAACATCGTGGAGTAAAAAACAGATCAGGGGCGTTAAAGATCTTGCTGCAAAGGGAAGCGGGAAGGCATTGATCTATCAGAAATGATAGGGATTCTCGCTTCACGGTGCTCAAAGCACTCTGCTATGTCTCGAAGTGCGCTGAACCAAGCGCAAAGAACACCCATGAATATCGAGTCATTACAAAATCAGCGATGAAGTCAGCCAACTGATTAAAGCGCCTTGAGTCTGATATGCCAACTGCCCAATCTAGTTGAATAAAGACCTCCGTCCCCAGTTTGGTCGTCCCCAGTTTGGTCCCCAGTTTGTCCTCCGTCCCCAGTTTGGTCCCCAGTTTGTCCTGTCCTCCGTCCCCAGTTTGTCCTTGAAACAACGAAAGTCGGCCACGGGAATGAATATTTGATTGAATGTGCGTAGAATCCAGTCGTTGCTCGGCTACTGACACCCCGAGCTTTTCGATTGCTGCGTGACTGATACGATTGAACACGCCGCGCATCAATTTCATCTCCGGATCCGCTTTGACCAACCGACTCCGAAACTCCACCAACGATCGTCTCGAAAGGTATGTTTCGTCTCCAGTAACGTCGAGAGCATATTGCCATCGGATGTCGAAACCGAAGGCATCGAGTGCCTCTTTGTCCGTCAGCCGATTGAGCTCCTGCAACAAGCACAAACCCAACATGCGACCGACGCTGAAATTCGGACGTCCCGTGATGCCGTAGAGAATCGAGAAATCCTCTTCGCAGTCCATGAGGGTGGAGAGCACCTCGTTGCGAAATACCTCCGCCCATGACCCTTTGAGCCGAGCCCGGAGCCCTTGCGGTATTTTCGTTTCGACTCTAAACAACTCGCGCTGTGGATTGGTCTTTTTGAACATAAACCACTATACCATATTTGCCTCTTATGTGGAATATTTACTTCGCAGGAATCCACTTCTAATGGGTGACCCCTCTCCCTGACGAAGCCATTATTACAAACTTCACCGATAGGTAGTTGTGTCGCTTAGAAGGTGTCCACTTTGGTAGACATTCGGACGCCAGGGTAGGCGGACAGAGTAGCGCCAACTGCATGGATTTTTCGTGATTATGAAATTCTCCAATTTGGATCGAATTTTGCTTAATTAATAGTCAAAAGATAAAACTATTCTGAGGAGGCAAGAATGAAACTCAAGGTAACCATCGGAATCGTCACCTATCTCATAGCGACATCGGTGTGGGCTAACACCACTAAAGATTATCATCCAAACACTGATGCGGCGCATCCTTGCCAAGATCATCATCTTCCTGAGTCAGATCTTACTGAGGTGGCTGACTCACACTCACCAGAGAGCGCTATGCAAAACAGAACCGAGTGGGTACGACTGCAGGCCGGTTTTGGCTTCTGGGGGTTCTCCTTGTCTTGGGCTGCTGTAAATCTGCGGTGGGACCGTTTCTACTGGCAGGCTATCCGCGGATCTATTTATGGGGATTTAGGAACAGATCTTGACGCGGCAAGAGGTTGGCACATTGGAACGGGAATCGGAGTGCCGTTCCTTCTGGGGTATACTGGGCGACACGAGGTGCGCCTCGGTCTTGGTTTGTCAATTGGACACCTGAAATTTGGCCGCTTCAACGGCACGCCTTGGTGGGATCAAAACGAGATTGATTGGTCTCCGCCTCCAGGAGAAAACACACAGATCACTCACCACGAATACAGATCCTATGGACCATTCATTCTTCCCGAATTTTCGTACCATTATAAGTCTCCGTCTGTACTTGCACTTATGCTCACCTTACGTTTGAATATTCCCACCATTGCTTTGGACGCAAAGCAAATTGACTACTACTATGCAGATGGCAGCGCCAATTTTGACGAAACGCCTATCAATGAGGTTCTTTTCCTCAAGATTAAACCCGATCTCTCCTTGCTGTTGGGAGTTACATTTTAGATTACTGGTGTCCAAAGTAACTCGAACTCGATTTGCAAATTTTGAAATCATTGAAGAAAACAGTCATTCCCTTGCAGGAGTGACGTGCATTACCCCTTTTGCAGCGCCCGCTTTTGCGGGGATGACGGGAATTCGCGGATAGCTGCGTTATTCAGCAAAGTTGGGAATCCATGTTAAGTAACACTCGGGGTTGCACTGACCTTGTGCCCAGGGCAAAATCAGGGTTGGAGGTAGGATGATGGGTGAGGCTCGGATCGTGCGCCTGAGTGAACAGGTGGCAGATCAAATAGCAGCTGGAGAGGTTGTGGAGCAGCCGGGCTCGGTGGTACAGGAGCTGCTCGAAAATGCACTCGATGCAGGGGCCACGCGCATTCAGGTGGATATCGAGATGGAGAGGGGATGGAGAGGAACCCACGATGATTGCGGTTATTTTTGATGTTGACGGCACACTTGTAAACAGCCAGGGCTTCGATGATAGATGTTATATCAGCGCTGTTAAAGAGGTCCTTGGAGACGTTTCGATCCGCACTGACTGGAGTGAGTACAAGACCGCCACTGATGTGGGGATTTTACTACAAATCATGGCGGACAACGATATATGTGATCGCCAGAACGTAGAAAGGGTAAGAGAACGTTTTGGATACGCGATCTATCAGCACTTAGAAAGCACTGAGGGGAGCATATCAGTGCCAGGGGCGGTTGCGTTTTTCGAGGCACTTCAGGAACAAACCGCTGTGAAGGTGGGCATTGCGACCGGAGATTGGGGGCATACTGCGAGGATGAAACTTGTTCATGGCGGTTTCCAGCTTCTAGATGAGCCGCTGGTTTCAAGTGATGATTGTGTTAAACGAATCGAGATAATGCTGCAGTGCTTGTCGAGGCTCGGGGGTAACTTCGACAGCATCATATATTTTGGGGATGCACAGTGGGACCTTGAGTGTACACGGACGGTTGGATGGCAGTTTGTAGGTGTTGGGCAAGAGTTGAGAGGAAAGTGTGATCTCTGGATCCTGGACTATTCAGACAATAGAACACTGATGGACATGGTCTTGAGGTCAGCGAAGTAAGGATTTTGCCAGATGACTGGCCCAAGAGCAAGGGGCTGAGAAGAGCTCTCAGTCCTAGGGTGGCTGCCAAGAGCAAATGGTAACGAATTGAAGCGTTACAACGGATATGGTCATTTGTTCGAGATTACAAGGAAGCATTGCAAAAAAAGAAAGCTTACCACCAAGGCACGATGCCCGTGTTGGCCTGATAGTTCGACTTATCGTACCTGCGGCTGGTGTACTGGGCCCACCAAAGGGATTGCGGCTGTAGCTCAGAAAGGTTGATACCGATGTGCTCGCGCCACTCAGTGCTGGTGGAGCTGTCGGCGCTGGAGGCTCCGATCACGTAGCCCCAGGCATTGGCCGTGGCCTGACGGGATTTAACTGGCTTGGTGGCGGAGACATTCCAGAACGTAAAATCAGCTCCGGTCTGTCCCGCGCCATTGCTGACAGCATAACGATTGGCAATGGTGAAGGCCGCGTTCTCGGTGGACACGTTGCCCGTGTGGGTGAACCTCTCCACTAGGTTGGCATGGGCCATGGCGAAGTGCGAGTCGTTGGTGAGTTTGCCGTTGGTGGATGTGCCGCTGGTGATCACGTTGCCCGTACTCCCGGCGCCATAGAACAGGAAATTGTGACGTCCGTCGACGGCGGTGGCATTGTTCACCAGGCAGTCACCGCTGTTTGTGAGCGTGTAGAGATACCCGTTGCCACCTCCGCCCACGTGGGCGGGCTGCTGCATGGAGGTGTTTTCCACGGTGACCCATTGGGAGGTGTGTAGTTCGATGCCACGGCTGTGTAGGTGAAGGTCAGGGGGATTGTACGACAGGTCGTAGCTGTGGACGTTTTTGATCCAACCGTTGATTACGTTGCCGAAAAACACTGCCCGTGCTGCGGCATAGGTCTGCTCGGTTCCGCACCCGTTGATGTTGCTCTCACAATCGTCAGTGTCCCAGTTATGGGTGGGGGTAAAACCGATCTTGATGTTCTCTAGGCCGACCTTCTGGGCCATGAAGGTGATTTTGCGTACGTGGGAGTGATCCTGCCAACGAAGTAGATGGCGGATAGGGTGGCTGATGGTGATAGAGTAGGGCGGGGTGCGATTGATGGACTGAACCTGTCGCAGATAGGCGATTGTGGAGCTGCCGCTATTCCAGATATCCTGGCCATCGATCTGGCAGCTGCTGTCCACCGTGTTGTACAGCTTGACAAAATCGTTGCAGCGGTCATTCCAGTCGCTGAACGTCTGAGAAATGGACACGAAATCGCCGGTTGTGATGCCCGTTAGGCCCGGATCGTACTTCACCGGAATCACCACTGACCCTGCCGCCACGTCCCCCTGGACGCTGTTGACCCACGGGGCGTTGCCCCAGGATTGAACCTCGGTGGGGCCTCGATATCCCACGATGTAGGCTTGTCCCACCGTAGGCTCGCTGGCGCTTCCATCGAGATCAACCCAGATCTTGGTGGTGGGCACACCATTGCCGTCTACCTCGCCCCGAAGCACCTTGGTCGGCGGTATCACGATGGGATTACGAATCTTGTAGACGCCGGCCTTTAGCAGCAGTGCTGAGTAATCGGAGGCCTCTTGCAGCCAGGCGTTGATGCAGGGCGACTGATCGTTGTATGAGCTGCAGTCGTCGCTGTCGTGGGTGACGGTCACGATGCGCTGCGGTATACTGTAGGTGCCATTGATGGCTCCGGCATAGGAAAAGTCGGGCAACTCGGCACCGCTCGCTACCAGCGGCTGGCCGCCATTTTGGGACCAGCGCCAGTAGCTACCCCAGGGCTGCATCAGCTGGGAGTATTTGTGGGTCAGGGCGCTCAGTTGAGAACCTTCCTGCAGCTCAGGCAACCGTTCCAGTTCGGATTCACATTCAGCCCCTAGCAGGAGCGCTGCCACCGCGGCCGCGGGGATATAACGGGTCCAGACCCAGGTGCGCAGCTTTTTTCTTTTAGCCTGCTTCGTCATTGGGTAACCTCCTTTATTGCTTCCGGGGGAGTTCCATAAGGTTGTTTTCTTCTTTTCACAATTAGCACATATGAGTACATATTAGCAACCAAGAAAATGACAATCTGCAAATGGTTCAGAATTAGATTGGGGCGACACTTAAAAGTTTATAACTTGATGTGATATAAAATAAATTAAAAAATGACAGCTGCTTTTCTCTTGCTCTGCGCACTAAGTGAAAAATTATTGCAGTTACGCCGCCAATCCAAGTAGCTGTAGTGCCAGAGTATATGAACCCCAAGTCTGGTGCAGTTTACCGAGAGATGTTGTGTGAAATACCAATGGATTGGCAGGGTTGCGAAAATTGTAAGCAGCCGACTTTATTAATGGGTCGGCTTCCTTGCAATGATGGCGAATTCGTTCAGTGCTGGGTCAAAGGCGTCACCCGCAACATTGCCGAGGAAGGCATCGATCCGCAGACCTTGTTTTTCGACTTCCTTCTTCAGTGCTTCCCGGTCGAAGTATTGCAGCCAGTTGTAAAAAACCTGCTTTTGTTTCTCCTCCACAATGGTGAACTTGTCTAGTATTACCTTTTCGTCTTCATATTTGAATATATTCAAAAATCCGAAATAAGGGTTTGGAGACCAGAACCCATCCAGGAGGTTGTGGGCGTAGGCGGCCGTCTCCTCCCTTGCATTAAAGGCACGCAGTGAGTAGACGTCCAGCAGCACCGCGCCTCCGGGCCGGAGATGTGTTAGGAACGTATCGAGCATCATATGTCGTTGGTCTGGACTGAGGGCGCAGTAGTCGCACATGATCATTGTGATTAGGTCGAATCGCTGGTCCGATTTAAAGTCCAAATAGTTGGTCTGGATGTATTCAATCGATAGCCCCTTGCGCCTCGACATCTCGCGCGCGTACTGAAGCGAACGTTCGGAGAAGTCGATACCAGTGACCGTAGCTCCAGACGTAGCAAGGCGCGTCGTGTACAACCCAGGTCCACAGCCAAAGTCAGCTGCGATTTTTCCCTTACCGAGCTCAAAGCGAGATGCAATCCAGGCCGCAGATCTGTCGATGAACGCCGTTTTTCTCGACGAGATGTCGATTGTACCGTCGAGATGATAGGCCAACATTTTGGAAGAGGTATGCCTGTCGGTCCACAGATCTGCTGCTGTGTAGCAGGAAAATGGAGTGGGACGGCGGTTGATTTCCTCAAGGTCTTGGTACATGTCACCTCCAAATATGCAATTGCGATGAACGGCTGATGTTATAACAACTCAAGGCAATCGATCCAAGACCAGGGATGCCACCTGCCGGGCTGCGCCAGCAGTGCCCAGTTGGTCGGCGATGAAAGCAAAAATGGCCTTTTGACGGCGATTTTCCTCTGGCTCCAAGAGTTTTAATGCTTGCTGAAATAGAGCAGGGCCGGTGACTTGGTCCTGCAGCAATTCCGGGATACCACCGCGTCCTGCAATCAGGTTGGGAAGGCCGACGTACGGTACCTTAACCAGGAACTGACCGAGCTGCCAGCTGATCCCGTCGACCCGGTAGACAATGGCCAAAGGCGTGCCCAGTGTGGCAGCTTCGAGTGTGGCTGTCCCAGAGGCGACAATAGCTGCGCGTGCTGCGCCGAGTACATTCCGACCTGAGACATGAGGAGGCGGCAACTGCATGCCAACTGCTTTTGCCCGCTCGATAATTTTAGGAGCTGCACTATGCGGCCCAGGCGCGAAAACGCATGATATGCCCTGCTGTGTGAGCATCTCAGCAGATTCGATCATCGGACCAGCATGCCGGGCGACCTCTCCGGGGCGAGAGCCGGGTAGGAACGCCACCAGGCGATCCATGGGCCCCATACCGAGCTGCCGGCGAATGTGTCGCGGATTGCGCGGACGCGGTTCGTCCAGGAGCGGATGGCCCACATAAACAGCGTTCACCCCGGCCCGGTCATACAGTGGCTTTTCAAACGGCAATATCAACGCGACCACATCTGTTCGCTCTTTCAACAAGCCGAGCCTGTGTCGTCGCCATGCCCACACCTGGGGGCCGACGTAGTAGACGACTGTTGTCCCTGCCTCAGAAAGAACGCGCGCCAGGGGCAGGTTGAATTCAGGCGCATCCACGAGCAGAGCAACGGCTGGTTTCAGGCGGTTAGCGCTGTGTCGGAGGTTGTGCCACATATCCATCCAAAAGCTGAGCCGCCGGACACTTTCAGCCACGCCAACACTGGCTTGGTTGTGGATGTGACAGACCAGCTGGACGCCAGCCTCGGCCATTTGGTCTCCGCCCACACCTATCAGGTCAGTGCAACCCTGCTGCTTGAGCTGGGTTGCTACATTCGCAGCAGCCCGATCCCCAGAGGGTTCGCCTGCAACGATGAGCAGTTGTGGTTTGCGGTCCAGTGCCATTTGCGGGCAGCATACCGCTGCCGCCCCTCTGAGGCCACTGCTGTAGCAAAAAATGCGCATTTGCCAACATCACAGTGCGCGTTGCCCAAGAGGTCTGAAGAGCGTAGACTGGTGGCATGATGCGCAGGCGCAAGGGACAACTTTCCCAGGTCTCCTCGACTATCAAGCCTATTTTAAGGCAGGTCGCGGCCTCCCAAAGAGAGACCCATCCAGAGCTTTGGGCACGGTGGATCGACATCGTGGGCCCAGACTTGGCAACACGGGCCATCCCAATCCGCTTGCGCGGCCGAACCCTCCTCGTCGCAGTGGGCACCTCGGCCTGGATGCAGGAGTTGACCTATCTCAAGCCCACTATCCTCAAGAAAATCCATCAGGAGATCGGCCCGTCAATCGTGCGAGACATCCATCTTCGGTTAGATCCGTCCGTTGCCGTATCGCCAACAGGGCGACCGGATCCCCAGGAGGTAGCCGTGCCCATGGCCCAAATCCCCCACGATATCGCGCGGGCGATAGAAGCCATTTCGAACGAGGAGCTGCGCATCGCTATCACAGGCGCAGTCGGCGCCCAACTCGGCCGGGACGGGAGCAAAAGATAACCCCAATTATAGTGTCCGCAGGTGGTTTTTGATGGAAAAATCCACAAACTGGGTCAGACTTTTTATGTTCGGTTTCCACCTCAATCCGGGTGGGGGGAGGGATTGAAACACAACTCAAGGAGGTATCCGCTGACCTGCCCCAACAAGAACCGTTTGGCCCGACATTTCTTTTTATGTTGGATGTTTACTGGATTTGCCGTCCTGTCTGCCTGTGAAGATGACATCGGTGATGTGAATGACATCGACATCGCAACTGACCTGCCGTGGCCCACTGAAATCGAGTCACTGCCCGATTGCTCGCCATATGAGGATGGCTTTAACCTGCCGCATGTATCTGCGCCGTCAGGTGCTATTTTCCTCGACCTATCTGCTGCGCTGCAGCCAGTGGGCGTGATCGAACGGATTGAGATAGAAGTTCGCACAGCAGCCTCGGATGATTGCGACACAGACGCACAGGGGGCGATCGCGATCGACGTGGGACAAGGGGCCCAAGTCCTTGAGGTAACACCGGTTGTGAATGGTAAGGCCGAGGCCCAGGTTCGGTTTGACGTGCCAGGGGAGTATCGGCTGACCGCCGTGTTTGTCGATAGTGCGGACAGTCGCACCGGGGAGGTGGGCGTCAAGGCCTATGACACCCAGCTTTCCGTGTGGGAAATGGGGATCGACCAGGAAGATTTGGATCTCATCCTTGACCATCCATTTGAAAAAATAAGAGTCCCGGCGATCTTAACGGTTGACAGCATCGGGTATGAGACCAAAGTGCGGCTCCACGGCGGCACCAGTCGCGATTTTTTAAAAAAGTCGTTTCGGTTTGATTTTATGCCTGATCTCATGCTGCCGGATACCCACGATCATTTGATCCTGCGCGCCGAGTGGAACGACAAGACAATGCTGCGCACTTACCTGGGCTACCAGGTCTTTAGAAATGCCACGTGGATTCCCACACCAAAAACAGAAATGGTGCACTTCCGGGTCAACAATCGATATTACGGCCTGATGAACCGAGCGGAGCGCATCGGGGGGGACTTTTTGAGAACCCGGGGACTGAACCGAAACGGAAATATGTACGAAGCAGACCCCAGCTCGGACTGCTGGGATCCAGGGGGGAATTTAACGCCGGTCAGCAGCCTGGAAACCTACCAGTGTATTTACGATCTTAAAAAGGGTGAAATTTTTTACGACGATCTCATCTCCCTGATCGAGGATACCTTGCAGCTCTCAGATGAAGCGTTTATCGATGAGATCGAATATGTGGTCGATGTCAACGAATACCTTACCTACATGGCCACCATGGCGATCATTCAGAATCAGGATCACATCAAAAAGAATTATTACATTTACCACGATCCAGAGTCAGTAGAGGATTTGTGGGTGGTGTTTCCCTGGGATTTAGACTTGAGTTTCGGACACCTGTGGACCGCAGAGAACGACGTGCTCGACGAAGCCATTATTACCAACGGATCCCTAGACTTTGGTATTTGCCCGGGGTTTTGCAATAAGCTTATGGACCGAATCTACAGAATTGCCGGGTATCGAGAGCGCTACCATGACCTCATCGATCATATTCTCGAGCATACATTCACGCCTGAATTCATTGACGGGCGTATTGACAATGCGATCTGTCTGGCAACACCGGAAATCCTGGTCGATCCGCGCATGCGCGCATCACTTGACGAATACATGGATCGGGTTCAAGAGATCCGAGATTTTGTAGATACCAGAAGAGAATTTATTTTTAGTCAGTAGTTGCACAGTAGACATAGCCCGAATAAAGCACCTCTTCGAGACACAGCTATCCAGCAATCTTTCCCATAGAATTTCCATGCGCAGGGATTTCTGATTTCGCATGATAATGGGTCGAAGGTCACTATTATATTTTAAATAAAAAAGGGATTGACACTTTTGACAAATTAAGCTATGAAGGTATAGATAACTGAAATAAAATGGCTGTATAAATTCAATAACAGCTAAACAGGAGAAAAAAATGAAAGGAAGTGACCTTCTCGACCGAAGAAAAATGCTAATGAGTGGGGCGGGTGCGGTTCTGCTTGGTAGCGTTGCAGCTACCAGAAAGGCGAGCGCAGCAACTCTTGATGAAGAGGTAGTCTTCGTGGGAGATTTTGGTGCTGTTGGTGATGGCACAACAGTTGATACCACCGCGCTACAAGAAGCCATTTCCCATGCATATACTCAGGGCCTTGCTGTTTTTTGGCCAGGGCGCGAATATCTTGTCGATGCTAATCTACCCTATTTGCACGATGTTACGCATGTGGGGCAGGCCCGAATTGTCAATGGAAGCGATACGTTTTACATCAACAAGAAAAAGAGCCAAGAAAACAAGATCTATGTAAGTACAATGGGAAGTCCATCTGACGACGGACTGACACCATACAATCCTGTTAGCGATCTGTTCGTAGCCATAGATATTATAGATAATTACGTCGGATCGGATAAGGGCTGGATAATTGAACTGGCTGCAGGTACTTACAACCACACGCATATGTTTGCTTTTGATGGTCGTGAGTTAAAAATCCGGGGTCCAAACCCAAGAGATAAAGCAATTTTTGATTTTTCAGCAACCCCCTATAACATTCATGGATTCCGCCTCTATCGGTCCAAAGTATCGCTTGAAAATATTACCATCACTGGAGCGACATACGCAGGCATGAGAGTTGATTGTGATTCTAAATTAACAGCAGATAATTGTTCGTTTTCAAACAACAAGACCATGGGTGTTGATTGCAATATCAATTCGGACTTGGATCTGACCAACTGCACATTTGCTGGAAACACACAGCACGGAGTGTTTGTATCACAAAATAGTCGTGTCAGATTGAGAGGATTCGAAGCAAATAATAATGGAGACAAGGGTATATACATTAACTACCAATGTGGTTGCTATGCTAAAGAGGGTAATGTTAATGGAGCACAAGAATGTGTTTATGTGTCCGGTGCCAGTACAGCATATTTTCAAAATGTCCAGGCTAATTATGGCGTGGTTGCAGGCTTCCTGATTAGTGGTGCCAGCATAGTATCGTGCAATTCTTGCAACACATTTGAATGTGACCGTGGCTATCACGCTGAATATTCATCGTCCCTTACATTGAATACATGTGAAGCTGATGGTGGGACAACACAAAAAACAAATTACCCTGCTTACTTTGCACAATATGGAAGTCAAATATCTTTCGTGACCATCGACGATCATGAGTTGAAATCAAGTAAATACTCAACAGTTATGAAAGCGGAAGCGAATAGCATCATTACAGCTAATAGACCGACGAGGTTTGACGCAACAGACTACACAACGTTTGCTGATCCGACCTTAAACACCAGGGGGAACAGAAATTCATATATTGCCATGGACGATCCGAGTGGGGACACCATTGAAGAGGAAAGTTCCTACACACCATCCTTGGTCGATGTGTCAAACGGAGGCTCTCCAACAGCTACAATTGCGCAGTATCGCAAGAACAGTACTACCGTTGAAGTTTTTGGTCAGATTTCAAGAGGATCAATAAGTTCTGGTATGACTAGCAAAATCAGGATTGGTTTGCCAATACCATCCAATTTGATCGCAGCTTATGATCTTATTGGCGAAGCCATATCAACAAGTGGTAACGTTCAACAAAGAGCAATTATATATGGTGACGTCACCAATGACCAGGCACTATTTGTCCAAGACGCAGCTACAACATTGTCTTCCGCGGCTTTCTTGCTTTATCATTTTAGATACAAAATCAAATAGTCGTGCTGTTCAATATGAACTCCAATATGAACCTGGGAGATAATTTTTTCCTTCATTTGGCCGGTTAAGTTGGAAACTTTTTTTCTCCTTGTCCGATAAGGGGGAGCCTAGAATTACATCGCTTTTCACCTTGGGGATAAACCCCACGGCTACAACAGGGTGGTGGAAATGGCCAGTTCGGGACGGAAATTAGCCTACCGCTTCAAACTGACGACTTCTTGGTAGAGTTGATCCGCGGTGGTGATGGTTCGGCTGTTGGCTTGGAATCCCCGCTGATACGAGATGAGATCTACGAATTCCTTACCGAGGTCCACTGTCGACATCTCTAGTGCGCTTGCAGTGATGGATCCGGCAGCGCCGCTGCTCGCGCCTCCAATACGCGCCTCTCCAGACGACTCGGTCTCGCCCCAAAGCCTGTCCCCAGCGCGGGCGAGCTCGCCCTCTGCTTCGAACGTGGCCAGGGCGACCCGACCTACCAGCTGTTGCTCCCCGTTGGAGTAGATCGCCATGACATCGCCGTTGTTCAGGATGCCCACGGTAGCGAGCTCGCCCGTTGTATATCCGTTTTGCTCCTGGCTGATGATAGCGCTGGAGCCGCCAGGCTCGGATGCGTATTGGGTGGATCCGGTGCCTTCACCACTGTCTGTTGTAAGACTATCTCCAAAATCAAAGGTAATGGTCTGGGCAGATGCGCCATTAAACGTCGAGGACCAAGCTGTTGTAGTGACTTCTGTATCGAGTTGGCCGTCAGAAGTGAACGTCAGGGTGCCGCTCGCAACTTCGGTTAAGTCGCCAGCGGTGCCACCGATTTCCCCACCGTCGACAATTGCGTGCCATGTCCATGTATTGTCTGGGGGCGAAGCGCTCTTGCGGAAATAGACGTCGATGCGATGTGCATTCCCAAGAGAATCGTACACGGTCATCGCAGTGGAGAAATTAGACGTGGTACCTGGATCGTCTTCATCAAAAGCAGCGGCCGGTGTGGTTTCGTTTGAGTTGAGGTTGGCGAATATCTCTACATCGGTGGTGGCCAGGGGTGGCAGTGACGAAGTGGCGATGCTGAGATCCGTCAACTGATTGTCGATCTCCCCCGAACTATTGACGAGGTAGCCCTGCACGATAAACCCTTGGGGATCGACCAGGTTTCCATCCTTATCTAGGTTGAATTCTCCGGCCCGGGTGTAGAAATTGCCAGACTGGCCGCCGACCTGACCGCGAACGATAAAGAACCCCTTCCCGTTGATGGCCAAATCGGTTGGCGAGTCGGTTGTGATCAGGGCGCCTTGAGCAAAATTCCTAGTAATACCGGCTAGTTTTACCCCTGATCCGGGCGAGTTTACCGCCATCATAGAGCGTCCCAAAATGTCGGAAAAAAGTGCCCTTTCGGCTTTGTATCCCGTTGTATTCACATTGGCGATGTTATCGCCAACAACACCCAAGGCATTGCCGTGAGCAGTGAGACCGGATACGCCAGTGTAAAGGGTTTTAGTAATGCTCATGCGTTCGCTCCTTAACGATGTGCAGCCGTTAGGCTACTTTTTTCGCTTCCGAGTCGTAGTGCGATGCAAGACCAATACCAACCAATTTGTGGTATACATGGCTCATATTTCAAATTTTTTGAATGGCGGGTAAGGGGATGCTGTTTGATGTGCATTTGGGGCGTCAAACAGTTCTACATCTCTGGAGGATCCTCTGATGATATTGGTACGCTTACATTTATTCTCAAGACGAAAAAAAGACCTTGACAGGTATCCTTCAAAGAAGTAAAAACCGTCCAGACGGTTTAAAAACCATCTAGACGGTTATATAATGATTGGTTGAATTTTTACTCTTTTTATGGACCAACATGGGCTCTGTTAGACGACTGTCATTGAAAATCGCTGGAGGTGACCAATGAAAGAACGTGCCCGAGCCCTGAAAGAGGACCACATCATATCTGCCGCACATGAGGCCATTGCAAAGAACGGCGGGTTTCTGGTCAGTATCGATGATGTTGCCAGGACTGCTAAAATATCTAAGGGTGCGGTCCTCCACTATTTCCCTTCAAAAAAAGATCTGTTTGAAGCGGTCTTTAAGCGATTTTTTGAGCGGATTTTTTTGAGATGCCAAGTGGAATTGGCCAAGGTGACCGAACCGTTGGAGAAACTCAAGGGGTTTGCCGATTTTCTTTACGACGAAGATGACCCAGATATTGCCCTTGGTTATCCGCTCTATTTTGAATGTATGTACAGGGCAGTCAATGACGAGATTTTTCGGGATCTGTATCGGGACTGGATCAGTAACTGGATCACGATGCTCGAGGAGATCATCCAGGAGGGCACCGCTAAGGGAACGTTCAAAAATATAGATCCGGTCGAGAGCGCGATGGCCATATCCGCCATCTACCAGGGGGTGGCTTCTCGCTGGTACCTGGATCGATCCAGGCACACCAGCCAATGGGCTCAAAAGAAGGTCAAGGAGACAGTCGATTTGATTGTTGGGATCAGCGAATAACGCAGCGGCAAGGAGACGCTAAATGGCAGTTTTTGAAGATACCGCAAAGATGTACGAAGTGCTGGGTACCCTGTTTAGGAACTTGAAAGATCATCCCAAGGTTGGCCCCAAAGTCATTGCTTCAGGCATGACTGTTAGGTTTGTTATATCCGATCCCGACGGCGAGATCTGGTTAACGCCAGGGGATGACAAGAAAGGGTATGTTATCTGCGGTGGTTTTGATGCCACAGCAACAATTGAAATGAGGCTTAGTGGTGATACGTGTCACAAATTTTGGATGAAGCAAGTAACACTGCCGGTAGCACTGGCAAAGCGGCAGATCAAAGCCAAAGGGCCGATGAATAAAATATTGACGTTCATACCCATTCTCAAGCACGCCTATAAGGCATATCCAGCAATTGCCAGGGAGCACGGCATTGAGATCTAGGTAAATTTTTTATTTTAAGTGCTGGGGGGACAAAGAGTAGGAGGCAAGGATGGCTTATCAAGAACTCAATGTTGCGTTAAGCGATGAACAGGAGCAGCTAAAGCAAGAGGTCCATAAATTTGCAGTTGAAGTGCTCAGACCAGCGTCGCTTAAAATCGATAAGATGGCGCCTGAAGAGGTCGTTAAGCAGGGTTCCCTGTATTGGGATTGCATGAAACAGATGTATGACCTCGGCTATCACAGCATTGCCATTCCCAATGAATACGGTGGATTAGGCCTGGACCCATTGGGCATTCACATTGTGTATGAGGAAATTGCATATGGCAGTGTTGGTTTTGCTGTATCCCTTGGCACCTCTTCCTTTGCGGCCCTTATCTCATCCTTGATTGCCGAAGATCACCTCATAGAGAGGTACGTCGCACCATATGCCAGCTGCAAAGATGCGAGCATCCTTTCGTGCTGGGGGATAACCGAACCAGACCACGGATCCGACACATTGATGCCCTTTACGCCATTTTATAGAAATCCTAAGATAACCCACCAGGTTCGCGCAGAAAAAGATGGGGATAACTGGATCATCAATGGCCAGAAATCTGCGTGGATCAACAATACGCCAGTGGCATCCAATTGCGTGCTTTACTTAGGTCTGGATAAATCGATGGGCATGGCTGGCGGCGGCATTGCTATCGTCGACTTTGACCAACCCGGTGTTTCTAAAGGTAAACCACTTGATAAACTCGGCCAACGGGAGCTCTCCCAATCTGAAATCTACTTTGACAATGTGGTCTGCCCAAAAGAAGACATGTTAATCGATCCGGAAAGCTATGAGATGATCACTGATGTCACCCTGGCCATCACCAATGGGTATATGGGCGCCTGGTTTACCGGCCTGGCGCAGGCAGCTTATGACCTGGCGTTGCAGTATTCAAAGGAGAGGGTACAGGGAGGCGTCTATCTCTGTGAACACCAAAATGTCCAAAAGAAGCTCTTTGACATGTTCGTAAAGGTCGAGACAGCCCGCGCGTATTCCAGAGCGGCGTTGATATATAACATGAACAATAATCCACCGCATACGCAATATTCCATTGCGTCCAAGGTATACTGTACCCAAGTGGCTTACGAAATAGCGCACGAGGCCGTGCAGATATTCGGTGGGTACGGTCTATCAAAGGAATACCCCATAGAAAAACTCTTCAGAGATGCACGCGCAGGGCTGATTGAAGATGGATCAAATGATATATTAGCTTTAAGTGCGGCCCATTTGATTTTAGATGAAGGGGCGTCGTAGGGACGAACGTATTATACCGACAATCGCCCGCCTTCGGGGGACATCCTTACTTTTGCACCGAGTTGTTCGAGCATTCGCATCAGGCCATGGGAGGTGCGCCCAAAGTAGACAAACGAACCTTCGTAGCGTTCAATAAGCGCATAAAATTCCTTTGCAAATCCAGTGCCCCGTCTAAAGTAGTCACTGGCTTTCGAAAAATCGTAGATCTCGCCGCGATAGGGTTCTTTGAGCCAGTTGAACCATTTTTTCAGAAAACGGGACAGGGCTTTGGGATCGGCTGAGTTTCGATAATGGATGCCAATCTTGTTGTGTAGCTTTTCTAACACCTCTGAAGTGGTGATGTCTTTAGACGACACCAAATGGAACACAGTCCTTGAAAATTCAGGCGACAATCTGGAAACACAGCCAAAATCGATGACTCCCAATCGACCGTCAGGACGAAACAAGAAATTGCCTGGATTGGGATCTGCATGGATCAATCGCTCGCGGTACATACATTCGTTAAACAGGTCGACCAGCAACTGCCCATAGTGATTCCGGAGAGACTGGGGTGGGCCAGTGGCAAGCCATTGGTGCAGATGCAGCCCGTCAATGCGGGACATCGTGAGTATGGACGTTGTCGAATATTTGTCTTCAACACTGGGAACGACATACCGATTGGCATCCAAGGCGCGCTGAAACGCCTTTGTATGGCTGGCCTCTTTTTGATAATCGAGCTCCTCGCTGATTTTTTTTTGTATCTCTTCGATACAGTCGCTGAAGACCTTGCGGTACCGAGTCGGTGACAATACCCGTTTGAGTAAATCAATGTCCGAGGTAACACCGGCTGCGATATCTGGATACTGTACTTTGACGGCCAGCTGTTGCCCTTCTTGGGACGTCGCTGCGTGCACTTGGCCGAGACTGGCAGCTGCAAAGGGGATAGGGGAAAACGTCTTGAATACTTTTTCCGGGGCACCCAATTGGGATTTTACGACTTTTCGAACGAGGGCCCGGTTCATCGGAGGCACTTGACTCGAAGCTTTTTGCAGTTCAAGGCGATAAGCCTCTGGGATGAATTCCATTTCCATGGCGATAAGCTGTGCCGCCTTCAGTGCTGTTCCCCGAAGGACGCAGAGTGCGTTAAAAATAATCCGTGCGATTTCTTCGTCGGTCCGATCGTCAGCGAATTTGCGTTTGGCCTTTGGCAGGAACGGCCGCTTGCTGATGTTACCGGCTTTTTTTAAACCAGCCTTGGCCGCGGCAATACCCACGACACTTCCGCGCTTGAGTCGCCCTTTGGGAATACTCGACTGCTCACTCATGGGGGCATTCCTCTGTGCTGGATCGGCTCATAAAGCCGGCCGTACGTGTGATCAGGCCCACAAAATCGTAAAGTCTCTCGATATTTCCATATAGATGGCTCTTTACGAGAAAAGATATGGTGTCTGCAGTCTTGGTAATGATGCCACTTTTGAGCAGGTCGACATAAATATCGAGACTTAAATCGATCAGACGGCTCGTATTTGTAAACGCAGGTGTCTCGTCTCTCAGCCAATACATCACCATTAGGTTCTTGTAATCCCAAAACAAATGAACGAGGAAATTTTCAAAAGGCTGCTCAGGGATATCTTTGCGTTCAACACCTTGGGCAAAGTACCCCTGAACGGTCTTTGTGAACTTGCCTTTTGTAGGCTGCAGCTCTGTGAAACTCTTCATGGGGGAGTCCAGCAATGCGCGAAAGGTAACCTCGACGAATTCACGATCCGGCGTATAGACCTCTAGTTGGGTTTCCATCATCATCTGCAGCTTTTCTTTCAATGTGTAATCGTTAAAATCCTCAATTTCGTTCAATGCTGCCTCGAGTTCGTCCTGTTTTTGTTCGAAATACGCATAGAAGATCTTCTCCTTGGTTGGAAAGTAGCGATAGATGGTTCCTGGCGAGAATCCGGCCCGAGTGGAAACGGCACGCATGGTGGCGCCGGAAAAGCCTTTCTCCGTGAATAATGCAACAGCTGCCGACAGCAATTTCCGTCGGATTTCTACTTTCTGCTCCTGTGAAACCTTCATCTGGTTTTTCCTCCATCAGTCTTAAAAAGAATTAACTATACAAAAAAATGCTTGTCAAACATTTTTTTGTATATCATTTTTATATTAAGTGATGCGACATCTCGTCGCATTCAACCCCTGAGGTTGTCAGAACGCTGTGAAAACACGGCATTAACAAAGGAATGGTGAGATAATGACGAGTCAAACCGAAAAAATTCAGACCGCAACTAAGGCATTTAACGAAGCGAAGATTCTCAAGGGACAAACCGTCAGTATCGCCACCTGCGATAACGAGGGCACACCCAACGTGGCCCCTGTCGGTTCGATGCGGATTGTCGATGAACACACTGTGCATGTGCTCCAGGGCTTTTTGTATAAGACGTGCAACAATCTCAAGCAGAATCCCAAGGCCACGTTCTCTGTCTGCCTGCGCCCCAAATTGTCCGATACTGTATCCATGTTCAAGAGTGCACCCAAAGATGTCCTGGGTTACCAGCTCTACTGCGAGTATGTTGGGGGGGACGAAACAAAGGAGGCGGTCGCAAAGGAGCGGGGTGAAATCCTCTACCGGGCGCCGGTGCTCTTTCGCGGCTTGTTTCGGAAATTTTGTGAAAAGAACCTTTCTCGTTTGCTCAAGTTCAGGATCTTAGACGTCAGAGAAATTGGTAAGCCCAGGTAACAAGAACGGCTGCACGCCTGTTCGTACACAGTAAAGTAAGATAAGCTGTTAGGAATAGACGATCTCTGTTGACCCAAGGAGAGATGCAAATGAGCTTGATGTCTTTGAACGGGGCGCGACTGAACCTGCTGACGAACGCCATACTGCTAAGTGCACTCGGACAGGCCGGGTGTTCAGGGCAGGACGATCAGCAAGTTGAGGAAGATTCAGAGAATGGGGCCGACAGCGATATTGATACTGACAGTGATACTGACAGTGACAGCGACAGCGATACTGACAGTGACAGTGAAACCGAAACCGACATCGATACTGAAACCGATACAGACAGTGACACTAGCAGTGATTCAGACAGCGACGCCATCATCGATACGGATCCCGGTGACGACGACACTGATAGCGAGGCCGAAGATTGGGGCATCGAGAGGATGTATCCCTCCAATCAAACCCGGCCCTGGAGCTGGGATGGCAGTCTGACCAAATTGCTGACGTGGACACCTGCTGCCGACAAGGACGCGGATTACAACCGCTCCCAAGTGCCGTTGAAGACCCGCTTTACCAACCAGGATTACTGGGTCAACACCAATGCCAGAAACGATGGCCAGGTGGCTGTGACCACGCCCTGGTATCTGAGTGAGCAACCCAACAGTTATGTCTCAGGCGGCGCGGATTACTTTACCATCTACACCTATCCCTTTTGGCAATACATCGATATCTTTATGATTTTCAATAATTGGCACAACACCCTATCTGCGGAGCTGTTCGACGTGGCCCACCGCAACGGCGTCAAGGTATACAACCTCATCATGAACCCGACCGCATCAGACCTCGCCGAATTTCTCCAAGATGACGGGGCAGGCAATTTTCCTGGCGCAGATGTGCTGATTGATATGGCCGTGTACTACGGGTTTGACGGATGGTTTTTTAATCTGGAAAAGCCGGGCAACAGTGGGCTGGCCCAAAAGCTGAGGGATTTCTTCATCTACTTCAACCAGCAAGGCACCCCCAAGGGGATATCCGCCATGATGTACGATGCCTGGAATGAAAGTGGTGCGGTCAAATATCAAAATGAGCTCAACGCTGCAAACGACTGGTATTTTCAATATGGCGATCACCCCGGTGCCCATGAATATTTCCTCAACTACTGGTACAATCGGCAAAAACTGATCAACTCCCGAGATCTCGCAATACAGCTCGGACGCAGCCCGTATGACGTGTTTGCCGGGTTTGAGACCTGGATGCATTATTGGAACACTGGCGGCAACCTGGAGTACCCGGTATGGGAGATCTTTCCCCAGGGCGATGCCCATCGCCTCTCCTTGGCTTGCTTTCAAATGAACGGTGCCCGGGACGTGGCAAGGGATAATGCAGATTACTACCTGCAGGAGGAACAGTTTTATTCGGGGTACAACCACAACCCGGCCAATACCAACACGAGTTACGAGTGGCCCGGCATTGCAAACTACTACCCGGTAAAATCAGTGATTGATGCGCCCCCGTTTGTCACCCACTTCAACACTGGGCAGGGACATATCTATTCAATTGACGCGCAGGTCTTAAGAGATCGGAAGTGGTATAATCGGACCTTGCAGGACATCTTGCCCCATTGGCGCTGGGTGGTGGAAAGCGTTGGTGAAAAACTTAAACCCGAATTTGACTGGAAAAATGCATTTTATGGCGGTAGCAGTTTAAAAGTAACCGGAAGTCTGGTTGCGGACAATCTGATCAAGCTCTACCTGACGCGTCTAATGGTAAGTGAGCAAAGCCAATTCACCATCGCCGTCAAAACCGGCAGCGCAGATGCGCCTACCCACATGCGCGTGGCCCTATCGTTTGAAGACGATTCCCAGGTTTGGCAATACCTGGACGTGGGGCATACTGTAAATGCCGGCTGGAATTTAAAACGTCTGGATTTGAGCGACTATCAGGGGAAAGTTGTCGGGGCCATTGGGCTATTCTTTGACGGCTCGGCCGACGATGAAGCGTACAAAATGCATATTGGGCGTATGGGCATAATCGAGGGCCAGGTCGATATACCCGACCCACCCTCGGATTTGATAATCGAAGATAAGGTGGAAGACACACCTGGGATCGCTTCCATTCGCCTCAAATGGACTGCCTCTCTGTCAGACGTCAGGGGCTATAACATCTATCGCAGAAACCCAGACCAAAGCTCGACCTTTTTGGGAAGCGCAGTTGGTACCACATATTTTGTGCCGTCCTGTAAAAAAGTGGGCAATGAGACATCAACTCCCATCGAGATAGAGGCAATAAGCCATGAATTCGGTCATTCAGAGCGCATCTCCGTTGAAATGCATTGGGAGTGAATGATTGCACAAAGCAGTATCGACGCTTGCCAACTTTCTTTTAACACTACTCAGACATATTGTATTAAAGCTTCTCAACCCTCCCCAGTTGTCGAAGTTCTTCGCTTGGGTACTTGGTCTTCGAATGGGTCCGTGCTACGGTCCGTCGGCAACTTCTGAACGAGGAGAAACCCAGGGTTATGGCCGATACTACAAACACTAAATTTACGCCGTTTGTCCCGGCGACCCAAGTGATGCGGGACTTCAATGCAAAGACGGTCATTATCGGCGTGTTGTTCGGCTGTCTATTTGGTTCTGCGAACGCGTACTTGGGTCTCAAGGTGGGGCTCACCGTGAGCACGGCCGTTCCCCTTGCGGTCATTTCGGTCGTGGTTTTCAGGTTGCTCAGCCCGCTGTGGGGAAAGGCGACAATCCTCGAATTTAATATTTCCCAGACCGCGGGGAGCGCGTCCTCATCTGTTGCGGCTGGGGTCATTTTTACCCTGCCCGCGCTGTTTATGTGGAGCGCTGAAGGGGTGGGTGAAATACCGAGCCTGCTGAAGATGGTCGCCCTTGGGATGACCGGTGCGGTTCTCGGCATTTTGCTCATGATTCCCCTGCGCCGGTTCCTGATTGTTAGGGAACACCATACCCTGCCCTATCCAGAGGGCACGGCGAGCGCACAGGTGCTCATTGCAGCGGAAAAAGGGGGCACCCGGGCGCGGCCGGTGTTTATCGGCATGCTGTGGGGGGCGGTGTTCAAGGCGCTCTGCGAGCTTGCGTCCCTCTGGCCGGCTAAGTTCGCCTTTGCTCTGCCCAAGCTCAAAAAGGCCGTATTCGCAGCAGAAGTGGCGCCCGCACTTGTGGGTGTGGGATATATTTTGGGATATCGCATTTCCGCCATTATGGTGGCCGGCGGCGTCATTTCTGCCCTGGTCCTTACGCCCCTCATCGCCCATTTTGGCCCGATGTTTGCCACGTCTATCGTCGTCAACGGACAGTCGATAGAGATGACCATCGGCGCCATGTCGGCCAGGCAGGTCTGGTACAACTTCGTGCGTCCTATCGGTGCAGGTGCTGTGGCGTGCGCTGGGATCATCACGGTCATTCGATCCCTGCCGATGATGATCGAGGCACTAAAGGGCACCCTTCGCGGCGTAACGCAAAAAGGTCGCCAAGCAGCTGCGCAATTGGCCGCGGACCAGCGAACAGACCGGGATTTGCCAGGCTGGGCACTTGGCTTGGGCATTGGCCTGGTGATCATTTCAATCGTAGCGCTTCCATTTGTCGCTGGCGAGGATTCAAGTGGCGGCATGCGATTCGTCGTCGCCCTGGCCGTGGTCTTGTTTGCCTATCTCTTTGTGGCGGTTGCATCCAGAATCGTGGGTATGATCGGCGTCTCGTCCAATCCGACATCCGGCATGACCATTGTCACGCTGCTGTTCACGGCAGGCATTTTTTACGCCCTTGGATGGACGAGCGACGTACACAAGACAGCGGCCCTCACCGTGGGCACGGTGGTGTGTGTGGCCGCGTCGATCTCCGGCGATATCTCCCAGGATCTCAAAACTGGATACCTACTCGGTGCAACCCCGTGGAAACAGCAGATATCTGAAATCATCGGCGCTATCGTATCAGCAGGGGTCATCTGCTACGTCGTAAAACTCCTCGGTACAGATCCGGCAACTGGGGCCAGCATTTTTGGCTCCGAAGCTGTTCCAGCACCCCAGGGCACCCTGATGAAAACGATGATAGACGGCGTGTTATCTGGAAATCTGCCGTGGGAGCTCATCCTGGCCGGCGCAGCTATCGCAGGGGCTGCTGCTGTTATGGGACTGCCCGCACTGCCCTTTGCCGTGGGCCTCTATTTGCCGCTGGCCACCATGGTGCCGGTATACGCTGGGGGGGTAATCAGGTACTTCGTCGAAGAGCGCATCACAGGCAACCAAGACTTGAAAAAGGCGCGCAAGGAAAAGGGCATCCTCTTTGGATCCGGATTGATAGCCGGAGAAGGGGTCATGGGCGTGCTCATCGCCGTGTATGCATTTCTCGTCATCAAGCTAGATCTGACACAGTGGGACGGGTTCTTTGGCAAGTGGTGGGAAACGCGAGAGACTGGCGGAAATATCGCAGCCGTGGCAATTTTCACCATTATCTGCGTGTTGTTGCTCGGTGCTGCCAGAAAAACGGATCAGTAACCTAGCAAACTGCGTTCTCTGTGCAGGTATTCGTTTCGGCGGACGTACCTTCAGCACTGGAAGATTTTTCTAAATCAAAGGTCCAGAAGCTGCCGTTGTTACTGCTTGGCAGATACAGTCCGGCTGCCTTCCAAGTAGACTCAAACAGGACCCGCTCCGCCTTAAGCTGCTTCAGGCGCTTGTCTCTCATCTCCCGGGCCTCATCAAGGGCAGACTGCATGGACTGTTCGTTATCCGAGGCCTTTGGCGCATCTTCGGCCATAACATTTCCTGCTCCAAACAGCGCCACCAAGACTAGAATCAATGCTATTCGTTTCATCCTGCACCTCCTAACCTTTTAATGAATAAGCACCCTCTTTTTTCGATCAATCACGGTTTGATAATGGTTTTGTCACAGCGACCTCGTCGTAGGGGCGGTTCGCGAACCGCCCGTCCCCCGATGGTCCGTCCCCCGATGGTCCGTCCCCCGATGGTCCGTCCCCCGATTGGTCCGTCCCCCGATTGGTCCGTCCCCCGATGGTCCGTCCCCCGATGGTCCGTCCCCCGATGGTCCGTCCCCCGATTGGTCCGTCCCCCGATTGGTCCCTGGGACAGGGCGCATCGCATGACAACGGGCGCATCCCGATGCGCCCCTACGACGAGGGTGGAAATAGATCTCTTGCCCTATGCTTCGTTTTGCACGAGAATTTACTTGTTCGCCGATCCGCGAGAATGGAGAATAAAATGAAATGTTTACTTGTAGGGATGATGGCTGGATGCATATCTACGTTACTGGCGCTTTTGGCCACAGCCGGTGAGGACGCACCAAAATCTTCTGATGAAACAGCCACCACTGTCGGCCCCAGAAGACCCGAGCATGGACTGGAATGTCGCGATGGCTTGGACAACAATGGTAATGGATATATCGACTGCTTTGAGCCGTCCTGCCATCGGTACCAGTATTGCAAACGGCGCATGTACATCACGCCTGAGCCACCTGATAAGCCACCGGGATATTTCATCAATTTCGGTTTTGGTATTGCCCTGCCCAACTTTCGAATGTCCAATGCAACCACCAGCGCACCCGGGTTGCAAGCCAACAGAATTCCCTTTGACCCGGATATCGGCGGCATCTTCGGCGTAAAGACCGGGTACCTCTTTTTGAAATGGCTCGGGTTGGTGGCAAATTTTTCAGTGACCATCACCGGGGCCACAAACCGCAGGCCGTTTGTTTACGATCGCGATGACCCGAGCGATTATAAATACATCGGCGCCAAACTCGGCGGGCACTTGGGCGGCGCTGTGCGGCTGCAGTGGCCGTATTGCCGGTTTGTCCCATTCGTTGAAGTGGCCATGGGGTATAGCTTTATGCAGCATCGGTGGCATGTCTACGACGGCCAGAACACATGGCATGAAATTGATCATTACGAGGCTCACTACTACGAGGGGGGACACTTTCACGATGATACAGAGCCCACCGTGGTCGGACCGGTATATAATAACGGATTTCGAACACGTCACTTTACCTTGGCCCTGGAGCCTGGGTTTGATTTTTTCGTCAGCAGTCGCAGGTTTGCAATCGGATTAAGGGCCTGGCTCCCCATCGCTGCTGCCAACGGTCCCAATGCAGACATCTCAGCGGCCAAAGCCGCATCGACCGACAATATCGGCATCATGGTCAGCATGACCTACACCCCGGACTGGCGGGAACCATCCCAGTTAAGGCCGGAATTCGATGTTCCTCCGCCGCCCAAAGAACCCTCTGAACAGGATTAATTTTCTTCCGCCAAAGACGATTTCGTTAAATATCCCCAACCCTGCTATCTAAAGTGAGTGAAGATATTGTCAGAATTTATCGTCACTACTAAAAGCACCGCAAGCGCGGAGGCGAAAAAGGGAGGAGTTGCAGTGAAAGTGAAAAAAGATACTGGCTTGTACATCGTCGCTCTCGTGGTAACCCTTGGCGTAAGTTGGTCTTTGCCAAGCCACGTGGCCGAGGCTGCAGACATTGGAGAAGCCCTAAGCAATGTAGATATTCTCACGACGCGCAAAAAGCCCGCGGTTATCCCCCAGTTTGGCAAAAAAGCACTTTACATCATCTACGTAGACCCGGATGTGAAAAACAAGCCTGAAAATGTCATCACCGACGCGTTGAAAAAGGCCACAGACGATGGGATACTGGATAGGAAAAAATTCCTCGGTATGGGCATCGTGAACACCAAGGACACCTGGATTCCCAATTTCGTCATCAGAGCAGCCATTAAAAGCTCGATAGAAGAGCGGGAAAAAAAGGGCATTCCATTCAAGTACTCGCCGATTTATGTGGATCAGGAACACGCCTTAAAGAGCAAGTGGCAACTGGGTAACTGCGACGATGTGGATGTGGTCATGGTGGTTGGAAAAGATAAGAAACTCAAGTATTTAAAGAGAATATCCACACGAGCAGAGGCAGCTGCTATGGCCCAGAAGGTGATTCAATCCCTGGTCGCTGCAGGCGCAAAATAGCCCTCATATAGCCCTCTTACCCATACTATCATAGCTCAATCATAGCCTAATTAGGCGTTCGGTAGTCCAATCTTCAATATGGCCCACGGCCACGCTCATTCATCAAGTTGAATAGAGGTCTTGTCAGATATATCGTTTTAAATCATAATCCCGTCGGCGATTTGGCATCCGGAATTTAAATTCCAGTCGACTGGTTTTATTTCTATGGTCAAAACTCTAACAGTTATGGTGATAAGAAAATTCGATTTTTGTCATCGAAAAAAACAACGCACGGACCGTTTTGGAGGAAAAAATGGCAAATTTTAGATCAGGTAATTTTTATACCGATAACGAGGATCTCAAATTTTATGTCGATAAGTACATTGACTGGGAACCCCTCGTGGAGCTCACCGAGTTCGATTACAAGGCACCGGACGGATTCAAAGACCTGGACGAAGCCCTGGATGTCTACCGCAGCATCCTGGAAATGGTAGGGGAGTTCACGGCAAATGAAATCGCACCCCATGCCAAAAAGCTGGATGAGGAACACCCTCACCTGAAGGACGGCATCGTTCACTTTCCCGATGTGACAGATACTATTTTTGAGAAAATCAACGACTTAGAACTTCATGGGTTGTGTCTGCCGCGCGGGCTGGGTGGGATGAACTGCCCCTTTGTCCTCTTCATGCTCTTAAACGAAATCATGGCGAGGGCTGATGTGTCCATAACTGCACACAATGGATTCCACGGCGGCATGGCAATGGCCATGCTCCTCTTCTCTATCATGGAGGGATCGACTGAGTTCGACCTCGATAATTTAGAAATCAAAAAAACCCGCTTTGAAGATGCCATCCAGGAGATCATCGCTGGCAAAGCCTGGGGCAGTATGGACATCACCGAGCCGGGCGCGGGCAGCGATATGGCCGCCATGTCGACCAAGGCCGTAAAAGATAAGGACGGGATCTGGCGGGTTTCCGGTCAGAAAATCTTTATCACCTCTGGCCACGCCAAGTATCATTTTGTTATCGCGCGCACAGAAAAACAGGAAGACACCGCCGACGCCTTTGCCGGTCTCAAAGGCCTATCCATGTTTCTTGTCAAGGCATTTGAAGATGACGAAAACGGCAACCGCACCCACTACGCGACTTTTGATTCCCTAGAAGACAAACTCGGCCATCACGGCTCTGCCACAGTGTCCATTGGTTATGACGAATCCCCGGCCGAGCTCATTGGAAAGCGGGGCGAAGGCTTCAAGTACATGCTCATGTTGATGAATAATGCGCGCGTGGGCGTCGGGTTTGAATCCATCGGCATTGCTGAAAACGCCCTGCGTCTGGCCAAAGAGTACGCAGCTGAGCGTTTCAGCATGGGCAAGACCATTGACAAACACGAAATGATCGCGGATTACCTGGATGAAATGCAAACAGATATTCAGGGACTGCGCGCCCTGGCCGTCAAGTCTTCGTATCACGAAGAGATGACACAAAAGCTCAACCTGATGCTCATGTTCATGCCCCCTGCAGATGAGAAAGAGCGAAAAGCAATGGAAAGGGAGATGAAACAGCACCAGATGACATCGCGCATGCTCACGCCTTTGCTCAAATACCAGGGCGCTGAAAAGGCGATTGAAATAAGTCGGCGCAGTATTCAAATCCACGGTGGCTATGGATACTCGACCGAATTCGGCGCTGAAAAACTCTTGCGCGACGCCATGGTGCTGCCGATTTACGAGGGCACGAGCCAGATTCAATCCCTGATGGCCATGAAGGACAACCTGATGGGCATTCTGAAAAATCCCAAGGACTTTGTGGCGAGCAATGCCCGGGCCCTGTGGCTGTCCCGATCTTCCAAGTCCCGCAACGAACGCCGCGTGGCCACGCTCCGCGTCCGGTGCGGCCGAGCCCTGCAGTTTCTGATGACGCGATTGGCCGGAAAGAAGGCAAAGGAACTGCGCGGCCAGCCCTTTAGCAAGTGGAGCACGATCTTTCAAAACTGGAACCCCAAGCGCGACTTTGCACTGGCCATGCTCCACGCAGAACGCCTGACCCGAATGTTGGCAGATGCGGCGATCTGCGAAGAGCTGCTTCGCCAGTCTGAGCAATTTCCAGAGCGGGCAGAGGTGCTCGAAAGATATTTGGAAAGGGCAGAGCCGAGGTCCAAGTTTCTCATTTCCGAGATCACGAAGACCGGTGGGCGGCTGCTCGAAACGCTGGAAGAAGAAGAAGAAGAAGAAGCAACCGAACAAAAGGCATCCTAATGAAAGCATCGCCAAAATTTTTATTACAGCAGGGACCGGTCCTCAAATCCCTGCTGAAGACAATCACACTCTCCATGCCGCTCGGACCGATCAACGCGGCCTTGAAAAACGGTGCCTCCGTGCGCGCTATCCGCAAAGAGACCTTGCCGCCGCGCCAACTGGATCTGGTGCAGGCGTACATAAAAACAGTAGGCGGGGATCCCTCGTGGTATAAGGGCATATTGCCCCCCCACATGTTTCCCCAGTGGGGATTTCCCATCATGGCAACCACCCTGCATAGCCTACCGTACAAACTCATGCGCATCCTCAACGGCGGGTGCCGATTCGAGGTGTTACAGCCGCTGCCATTAAACGAGCCATTACTGCTCAAGGCCCGACTCGAATCGGTTAAGGACGATGGCAAGAAGGCCATCCTCACCCAGCGGCTGGAGACCGGAACCCCTGAGCATCCCAAATGCCTCGTATCCCATGTTACCGCTATCGTCCCGCTATCGAACGGCGAACCCGGCGAGAAGCGGGAAAAGAAAGAACGGCCCCGCGTGCCTATCGATGCGCGGGAAATTGCGCAGATGAACCTCGATACCAAGTGCGGCATCGAGTTTGGATATGTAACTGGCGATGTGAACCCCGTCCATTGGCTCGCCCCCTACGCGCGCATGTCCGGGTTCAAGAACACCATTTTACACGGCTTCTCGGGTATGGCCCGCACAGTGGAATGCCTCAATCGTTCCCTGTGGTCGGGCAGCGTGAGCAATCTCAAAACGTTTGAAATGCGCTTTGTAAGACCTCTCGTGCTACCTGCTACAATTGGCGTGTTTATCGATGAACAGGGCGGCGTCTTCTTGGGCAAGGCACCGGGAGCCCCCGCGAGTTTCACCGGCAGTTACACCACTAAATAAAGGAGAACGATCTATGAGTGACTATCTAGTGAATATTGGAGCAAACAAACGGGCGCGGCAGACGATAAAAAAACTCGGCCTGCCAATTCCATTTCCACAGAAATTGAGGAGGAACAAAGGACCATGGGGAGATCACCCCATTGCAGATCTGAAGGTGATTGTGCATCACGGTTCAGGAACCAAGCTGGCCCGCAATTTCGCAGAGCATCTCGGACCGGCCGGCGCGAACATTTTCTTTGAAGGCGATGAGGCTCAGATCACGCCTTACAGCGAACTCGGCGAGGCCTGCAGCCGTCTGCCATCGACAGATCTATCAGACAAGCTTTCCCCCCACGGCTTGGTATTTGATGGCACCAACATCAACAAGCCAGAAGACCTGAATCCGCTCTATGAATTCTTTCACAAGTGGATACGCAAGCTCGATACGTGCGGCCGGGTCGTCGTCATCAGCTATCCACCTGAGCAGACCCAGTCCCCTACCCAGGCAGCGTTGACCAGAGCCATGGACGGTTTTGTGCGCAGCGTGGCCCGGGAAATCGGCAGGAAAGGATCCACTGCCAACCGCATCGTCGTGGCGCCAGGCGCTGAAGATCGGGTCGGTGCGGCATTGAGATTTTTGCTCTCTGATAGCTCGGTTTATGTCTCTGCCCAAACACTCAACCTAACGGCTGTCGCAAAAGCCTCGACTACTCCTCGCTTTAGAATGCCCCTGCAGAGAAAGAGTGCTCTGGTCACGGGTGCAGCAAGAGGCATTGGCGCTTCGATCGCCAAGGTCCTGGCCCGGGAAGGCGCACACGTCATTTGCATGGACCGGCCAGCTGAAGAAGAGGCCGTCAGTGTCCTGGCGAGTGAACTCGGCGGTACCCCGCTGCTCCTGGACCTGACAGATCCGGCAGCCGCAGACGAAATCAAGAAGCTGCTCGACGGGCGATTTAACGGCGGGCTGGACATCCTCGTGCACAATGCCGGCATCACCCGCGATAAGACCCTCGCCAATATGAAAGAAGGGTACTGGAACCAGGTCCTCGATGTAAATCTCATCTCCCTGATGTCGGTCAATGAGGCGCTTCTCCCCGCAATAAATGAGAACGGCCGCATCATTTGCCTATCTTCAGTGACCGGCCTAGGTGGCAATATGGGACAGAGCAATTATGCGGCGTCCAAGGCCGGCATCATCGGCTATGTCAAGGCGCTGGCGCCATCCCTGGCAAAGCGGGGTATCACGGTCAACGCGGTAGCACCTGGATTCATCGAGACCAAAATGACCGGGGCAATGCCCAAAGGTATCCGCGAGGCCGGACGCCGGTTGAGCAACCTCTTCCAGGGCGGCCTGCCTGAGGACGTAGCCGAAGCGGTGACCTTTCTATCGAGTGAAGGCGCCAGCGGGATCACCGGCGAAGTCTTAAGAATCTGTGGCGGTAGTTATCTCGGGGCGTAACCCCCTGTGAGACGAAAGGAAAAAAACGTGGCATCTAACAATAAAGCATCAAAACGACGAGCGGTCGTCGTAGGCGGCGTGCGTACGCCCTTCCTAAAATCTTTTTCTGACTTTACGCGCATCGACACCATCGGCTTGGGCGTTGCAGCAGTCCGCGGACTGCTCGCGCAAACAGATATTAACACAGAAGAGCTTGACAGCATGGTCTGGAGCGGTGTGGTTCTGCCGGGTAATTCGGTTAACATCGGACGCGAGATCGTGTTCGACGCAGGGCTGCCACCCACGCTCGAAGCAACGACCATTACCCGCGCCTGCACGTCGAGTCTCAAGTCGATCTGCCTTGCGGCAGCTGCTATTGAGCGGGGTGAGGCAGATGCGGTCATAGCAGGCGGCAGTGACTCGGTCAGCAATGCCGAGGTAAGCATGCCCCCGACGTTCGTGCACAAAGCTGCACCAGTGGTCATGAGCCCAAAATCCAAACCCATGGATTACCTCAAGATGATGATGACCCTCAACCCACGCCAGGACTTGGTTCCTCGGCAGCCAGCGGTCAAGGAGCGATCCACAGGTGAGTTGATGGGGGAATCCGCTGAAAAAATGGGTGCGCGCAATGCGATCACCCGCGAGGCCCAGGACGCCTTTGCCGTGCAGTCCCACAAACGGGCGGCCGAAGCTGTGGCTTCGGGCCGATTCAAGGACGAGATCGTCCCAGTGGATGTGCCCGGGGGAGGAAAACGGATCTTTGCCGACGGTCTCATCCGAGGCGATACGAGCGTGGCTAAGCTGGCCAAGCTAAGGCCGGCGTTTGCAAAGTGCGGCAACCTGACCGCTGGCAACTCGAGCCCACTTACCGACGGCGCTGCAGCCAGCCTGTTGATGAGCGAGGAAAAGGCCAAGTCCCTTGGGATCGCTCCGTTAGCAGCGATTCGAAGCTGGTCCTTTGACGCCGTCGATCCAACTGATCAGATGCTGATGGGACCTGCCATATCCATGCCCAGAGCGTTGCAACGCGCTGGTATGACCCTGGCGGACATCGACATCATTGACATCCACGAAGCCTTTGCCGCGCAAGTACTCAGCGTGCTCCGCATGCTCGCGAGCGAAGCATTTGCAAAGACCCAACTCGGCATGGACAAAGCATTTGGCGAGATAAATCCAGAAAGCATCAACCTGCACGGCGGGTCCATCTCCATTGGTCATCCATTTGCCGCAACCGGCGCGCGGATGGTCACCACCATGGCGAACGAACTAAAACTCACAGGCAAGGCCACGGCGCTGCTCGGCATCTGCGGTGCTGGCGGTGTCTCAGCTGGCGCGGTGCTAGAGGCAGTGTAATCCCAGGCAACCCCTGAGAGAAAGGAATTGAAAAATGGTGGATTTTGGCGTTCCACGCGACATGGATATAGATGAATTCATTGATAATCACGTGACTGCGCACTTCGAAAAGAGCGTGGCAGGGGCAGATACTTCTGCCATGGTGGGCAAGTCGTTCACCCTGCAATACAACATTGGTGATGATAAAAAGTACTGCCTCAACATTTCAGATGGGAATAAGCTCGAGATCATCAAGGGGGGCATCGATACCCCCATGCTGTCCCTGCACATGTCAGAGTCTGACTGGCGAGATTACATCTCGGGCCAGGTGGATGCTGGCTTGGATAGGTTCATCGATCCGATCCAGCTCACCGATCCCAAGCGGTTCAGTGCGCTGCAAGAATTCAAAGGCATGCTGATCATCAAGATACTGAAGGACGATGGGGAAACGATTGTCCCTACGATCTGCTTTAATGGGTCTGATAAGCCGTCAGCCACGCTTAGGCTCAAAATCTCAGACTGGCTAGGGCTGCAGCAGGGAAAGAAAAAAGGCCCGATGCTCGTCATGACCGGCAAGATGAAGGTGGGAGGCGATATAAGCTTTGTAATGCAGTGCCAAACACTGATGTAATCGAAAGCCCCACCTTCAATAGCCAACCTATTCCACGCATTCTTCTGTAGGGCTGGGGGGTATCCCTGGGATATCCCCAGTCCTTATTCGCAGGTGTCTGACCAAGTGCCCAAGAGCTGGGTGCATCTCTCTTCAGGGTCTACACTTCCTGCGTCATACCAGTATTGAATCGTGCCAGTGGGCACGAAGTTTAGATCGCATTTGCCAATACAATCCTCGGTGGAACAATGGTCTGTTGAGTATTCATTCTCTCCCATAGGCAAGCTATCACATTGCAACTGGGCACTGGTTTGGGTATGTGCCGCCCCTACGTAATCGACGCAGAAATGCATCCCCTGTACCTCTGAAGTACAACTTCCCGCGAATTCCGTGTTGGTATCCGTCTCCGTATCGGTGTCGGTGTCTGTATCGGTGCCGGTGTCTGTATCGGTGCCAGTGTCCGTATCGGTGCCGGTGTCCGTATCGGTGCCGGTGTCCGTATCGGTGCCAGTGTCCGTATCGGTGCCAGTGTCCGTATCAGGATCCGTGTCAGTGTTCGTGTCCGTATCCGTATCCGTATCCGTATCCGTGTCCGTATCCGTATCCGTATCCGTGTCCGTATCCGTATCTGTATCCGTGTCCGTCCCAGTATCCGTGTTGGTATCCGTGTCCGCGTCCGTGCCAGTGTCAGTGCTAGTGTCCGTGCCAGTATCAGAGTCCGTATCTGTATCCGTATCTGTATCACCGCCCGTATCGTTATCATTGGTCTCACCGCCACATGAGACAATGAGCAAGGCGCCTAATAGTCCGATTACCATTAAATAAAATTTCATTCTTTGCCTCCTTAATGATGTTGTCCGCACAGTTAACGCTAGAAAGGGATAAATACCGAAATTCTTAGAAAATTGCAAAAGCAATAGAAAAGAAGCGCCTAGGCCTGCTTGACCCCCGGCTTCCTGTCCTCTACCGTCCAACGAATGAACAAACTACGCTTGATCGCCATTATCGCGTCCATCTATATCGCTGGCGCACGCGCGGATGCAGTGCCCCTGCCTGAAAAGTTAAACGCCCACTTAGAGGCCCTGATCCAACATCCCCACCGCCTGGATGCTGAGATCGAGGTCATCGAGATATTTGAATTATGGGACCTCTTGGGCCCAGAGCCGATCATGGCAACTCTGGGCCAGGTGATCGATCATCCCAAGTTGCCGATCCGGGTCAAGGAGCGCGCACAGCACCTCCAGGCCCAGGGCCATCTCAGGATGGGAAACCGGGATGTGGCCAGAAAAAGCTATGAGGAGCGTGGGTTTGATTCATTTTCAGATGCAGATTCAGATTCACTCTCCGGGTGGTGGGTCGCCGGGCCCTTTGATAACGAAGGCGGGACCGGGGTTGACGTCGCTTTTTCCCCAGAGTCCAAGCCCACAGCAGCCTTAGACGCGACCATGCCAATGACAGGCAAGGATGGGCCAGTATTCTGGCGCATCGCACCCAAACAGATTTTTCATATGGGATATACCCATCTCAATACCATGTTCGAATCCGTTCTCAACACCTGTGTCTATGCAGCGACATCGGTGATGAGCCCAAAGAAAGGCAACGCTGTATTGAGAATCGGTGCAGGCGGTGCTGTGCGCGCCTATTGGAACGGGGCGTTGGCCCTCGCCGATACAGCAGCAGCATACAACCACCCAGATCCGGACAGGTTAAGCGCCAGTGTTCGCGTTCGCCAGGGGGCTAACCGGATCCTGATTAAGGTCTGTACAGAAGCAGGTGCGAATCTGGGTTTTTTCGTCCGCCTCACAGACCACCGTATGCAACCCTGGCCGCTGACATTGCAATCAGACCCCAGTGGTCACTTCAAAACCCAGATTGCCATGGGCCCCGCTGGCAAGGCCCTACCATCTCCCTTAGAGCGCCTTACCAAATGGGCAAGCCGCAGCAAAAATAATCCAGCTGCCCTGTATGCTGCAGCGCGATATATCTCAAAAACCAAGTCCAGCAATCCCAACGCTGTGCTGGCACGGGACGATGCCCGGGCCGCATGTCACTTGAATGGGGCATCCCAAAACTGCCTGCTGTGGGCCTCCTTGGCATTGGATAGAAACGAACGCCGCACAGCACTATCCAGCATAGATGCCCAGGCATCCAAGACACGGCCCGTGCTGTTGGCCTGGGCTGCATTTGAAAAAGACGGCCATGACCCGATAAAGGCCCGTCCCTATATACAGCGCGCACTGGCATTGGATCCAGACGACATCACTGCAGCTTGTTTGGAGGTCGAGGTCCTCGCTGCCCAGGGGTTTGTACAAACAGCCAACCAAAGGGTTCAAGCGTTGGTCAAAAAATTTCCAGGCTGCCCCAAGGTGTTGAAACTCGCCATGTCTCTCGCAGCCATGGGAGGCCGTCGCGAAGATGAACGCATTTTTGCCAAGCGCATCCTCGGTACCCGATTCGACGATCGTTCGAGTCACGAACTCCTGGCCCGCTCTGCCCTTGCCCGGTCAGATCGAAAATCAATGGAATATCACTTGCAGGCCCTCTCTCAATTAACGCCCATCAATACAGACGGGCTACTTTTTGAGAGCGAGATGCGCGAACGTGCAGGGGATCCCCAAGGCGCTGTACGCGCCCTTAAAGCGCGCACCAAACTGATCCCATCTGATCCAGATGCATGGCAGGATTTTGGTCTCTTTCTCAGACGTCAAGGAACAGGGAACGCGGGCATCACTGAACTCAGCCGCGCCCTTGATCTCCGTCCCCAGGACACGTGGCTCAGCGACTACCTCGGCTTTCATCGCACTGAACCTGGGTTTGCATCCCCTTATTGGGTTTCCCCTGATGATTTTTTGGCTCAGCGCAGTACATCGTCACGCGGGAATGGGGCGCGGTACCTGGTGGATCAGACCGTAACGCGCGTGTTTGAATCTGGTCTCGCCCATCGTGCCCGCCAGATCGCGGTCGAAATTACGTCCCGCGAGGCTGCGAAGGAATGGCGCCAATACTCGGTGAGTCTCTCCCCGGATCGCCAACGGTTCAAATTGTATGAAGCCCGGGTCTTTCATGCAGACGGATCCGTGGAGAACTCCGTCGCCCGGGGCATCGTGCCCATTTCAGAGCCCTGGTATCGATTGTACTACGATGTAGTGGCCGAGGTGATTGAGTTTCCATTGCTCACGCCAGGGGATGTGATTGAGGTGCGCTACCGATTGGATGACACCGCAAAGCGCAACTTATTTAGCGACTACTTTGGCGATTTCGCCTTTATCCAAGAAGATATCCCCAAAACCCTATGGCGGTATGTTCTTATCGCGCCGCCAACCCGTGACCTTTACTTTAATGACGACATGCTCAGCAACAACAATGTCAAAAGGAACCTCAAACGAACGGGTAAGACCAAAAGATGGATCTTTGAGACCACATCCACACCAGCCCTAAGGCGGGAACACCGAATGCCCGGCATCACTGCTTCGGCGACCTATTTTCACGCCTCCACCTACCCATCTTTTGAGGCACTGGGCAAATGGTACCAGGGCCTTATTCGCCATTCATTGATCCCGGATGCCCGCATTAAAGAGAAGGCAGGCGCACTTACCCGTGGGCTAAAGACAGATATCCAAAAGGTCCACGCCATCTATCAATGGGTGGTGACGACCACGCGGTACGTTGGACTGGAATTCGGCATCCACGGATACAAACCCTACCGGGTTCCCCTGGTGGTTTCACGGGGGTTTGGAGATTGCAAGGACAAGGCCGCGTTACTGGTCTCCATGCTCAGAGAAGTGGATATTGAAGCTGAATTCGCCCTGGTTCGGACCCGAGACTTAGGGCCAATTGACGACCAGCTGGCCTCGTTAGCCGTATTCAACCACGCCATTGTCTACCTACCCGGACTCGACCTATGGCTAGACGGAACAGCAGAGCATTTTGGTATCGACGCGGTCCCCTTTGCCGACCAGGACACGCCTGCACTCAGAATTCGGGATGACCAGGCGATCTTTGGGCTGACGCCGGTAATGCCACCGTCAAAAAATAGCACCGAGTCAGATGTCGTTATCACCCTACACCCCAATGGAGAAGCAACCATGCGAGCCCGGGCCCTAATTTCAGGACCCAGTGCCGCGGCGTTTCGACAACAACTCGAAGTGCCGCAAACCCGGAAGGATCGCTTCGAATCTGCATTGGCGCGACGGTTCCCAGGATCTAGCGTAGAAGCCCTTGACATTGGCTCGCTGCTGGATCTGAGTAAGAAGGTATCGTATCAATACACGGCCCACGTGCCGTCCTATGCCCAAAAAATCAAGGAGCAGCTGGAAATCCCGATCGATACCCCCCTCGGCCTAACCGACGACTATGGCCGCCTGGGATCGCGTATCCACGACTTAATTGTGGGACCTACTCGGATTGCAAAGCGACGGGCCATCATCCACCTGCCCCCTGGGTACAGTGTTGGGACACTGCCGACAGCGGTCAATATGCAGACTCAATTCGGCCGTCTCTCTGTTGGCATCTCGCAACAACAGAATGCTATCCACTTGGACCGCACGTTTGAACTTTCAGTACACCGCGTCTTGCGGGATGATTATCCGCGTTTTGTCGATTTCATACAACGCGTGGACCAAACCCTGGCCAGCCGCGTTCGACTTAAGAGGAACAAATGAGATTGTTGTTTTTGTTTTTGTTTCTGTTTCTCCCATTCCTCGTTATCACTGGCATGGGGTGCGCTGCGCATCGCCACGAGCTCGGCCACGCGACGCCTGAATTCAAAGCGATCGAGACGACATATTTTGCAGCGACAGACACTGAGAACGCGGGTCAGCTCCTGGAGACCGCCGCGGCCAACGCACCTGAGTCGCCTGAGGTCGCCTTTTTACTGGCCGATCACCTCGACCTCATGGGAGCACCCAAGCAGGCGCTCGAATACTACTTCCGCGTGATCCAGCTGTGTCACGCACACGGCCACGCGAGGAACGAAGCCGTGGCCGCTGCTATGGGCATTGTCGCCATTCGGGATCGGGTCGCGGGCTTTAAGGCAGCGTTTAAGGGGCTGTTGACCGCGCTAAAGGGAACACCTGGGGGACTGCCGCTAGAAGCCTGGTATCAGCTTCAACTGCTCAACTTTGGTTTGGCACGGCGCGGGCATGACCGGGAAAAAGCCGCGCACGCGCTCAAGCACACTGGATGCCTGGTCAATTGGCAAGTCGCAGGCCCGTTTGGTCCTTGGACGTGGGCTGCGTTTGATACAGCCACCCCGGCTGATCTCTTCGGTGCGTCAGGTATGGGTCCAGATCTGGGACCAGGCCGCGGCCTGTCAGAGGTGAGAAACGTGCGCGCAAATACGTGCGTAATTGCGCCTCAACATCCCGCCATTCCCGTGGACGGCGTGACCATAAGTCAAACAGTACTCGCCCTAGAGCGGCCCCAAACCGTTCACTTTCGCCTACAAACTGTCAACGGTGCTGCTGTCTTTGTCGGAGGCGAGGAGATCTTTCGACGGGATCCCCGCAAGGGATGGCCATCCCGCGTGGCGTGGATCAATGTAATGCTGCCAGCCGGTGCCACGGCCATCACCACAGTCATCGCTGCAACAGCAACCACCCCTGGCTTTAGCCTGGCAGCCTTCACCTCAGCGGGCACTGCTCTATTGCATGCAACAGATCCTGCTGCCCTTGCCCCGGGAACGCCGCTACTTCCGCCGGAACAGGCAGCCCTATCGGCGTCCGGTGGGCTCAGTTCCAAATACGCCGCGCTCAAGGTGGCCCTGTGGTGGGATGATATTGAAGGTGCAATCGCCATTGCTGGCGATATCGAGCGGTTAGCTGGCGTTCGGACACCTGTTCTACTCGCAGCACTGGCAGAGGCGACCAGTGTGGATCCTTCTCTACCAGGGGACGTGGCATATGAGCGGGCCCGGGCCATTGAGGCCGCAAGCCTGGCGCTGGCGCCCCGGTTGTGGCGGTCCCGTATTCACCTCTCGGACAGGGCCCTGGGGGATGAAAAAACCGAGCAGGCCATCGACCTATTGACTGCAGGTATTGCCCTTACCCCGGACGAACCCGAAATCCACCAAGCCCTGGTGGCGGCTTTTGCAGCCCAGGGCTGGATCGCCGAGGCCAGGGCAGCACTTGCCGCACTGACCCGTTTGGTTCCAGACACGTGCCATACCATTGGATGGCACCTAATACTCGCACGGCAATCCAATCGGCTGGCAGAATCTGCCCGCCTGGCCCAGCAGCTCGGTGCGTGCAATGCTGCATCACCAGAGGTTGCAGCGCAGCTCGACTTATCTGAAAGCTGGAACGATGCACTTAAAGAACGCAACCGCCTGGCCCGCCTGGAACCCCTGCTCGCAAGCCCGACCCTGGATGTCTTTTACGCAGCGATGGCCATGAGCAATCTGGATACGGCCCGATCTGCCTTGGCCGCTGCGCTGGAGATATCTCCGGCAGATCCGTCTGTTCGCTTGATGTTGGCAGATGCGCTATGGGCAAGCGGTAAGAAACGCACTGCCGCAGATCTGCTCGAACAGGGGCATCACATGTCCTATGCACCTGAGCCCGAATTGATAAAGGCGCTCTTTGCCATTGATGGCCAGGGGCTCTTCTCTGAACATCGCGTCCACGGACTCGAAGCAATTGAGATGTATAACGCCGCTGCACCAGCCTACGATACGGCTGCGGTCTATGTGCTCGATAGGGCTGTGTACGCCATACGGGAAAACGGATCAGGGATTGCGATCATCCATGCCATTACCCATCTGAAAACCGACGAAGCCATTGAGGCCAACGGCGAGTTCACATTACCGAGCAATGCACTGTTGCTTAACGCCCGTACGCTCAAGTCAGACGGCCGCATTTTGGAGCCGACGGCTGTTCAAGGCAAGCCATCGTTTTCCCTACCAGATCTGGAGCCAGGAGACTTCATCGAAACCGAATACGCCCTGTTTATCCATCCGAATCGCATCTACCCAGGTGGATTTGATACTGACCGCTTCTACTTTCGCGACTTCGACACCGCATTTCACCGTTCTGAAATGATCGTTTCAGCACCTAAGGAAATGGCCGTTGTGGCCGATCCTCGAGGGCCATGTCCCCGGATGATAGAGCGCTCCATGGGGGATCGCAAAATTCTCATCTGGCGGACCCGGTCAAGCCTGCCAGCTGCTGATGAACCCCTGTCTCCAGCGCCAGTTGAGTTTCTCCCCTCGATCCGTGTCACTGCCAATGCCACGTGGGATATGATTTTCGAGCGAATGCGGGATCTGCTGGCCGACAAAATTGCTTTATCTCGTCATATTGCAGACGCAGTTGACCTGGCCACGGGCGGTATTTCCGTGAAACACCAGCACGATCGGATGCGCGCCATTTACAACTGGGTTATGGAAAACATCGAACCTGGGGATGATAGATTTGAATCGGCCAGCCACATCATTGCCAGGCGATCCGGCAATAGGGCCCGGGCGTTTGCCGCCATGTCAGATGCCGCTGGATACCGATCCCGACTGGCAATCGTCAAGCCACACGGCGCTGACGACGCAATCCCCAAGACCCCTGAGTATAGAGACTACAGTGACCTCTTGGTTCACGTGTCGGATCACGGTTGGATCACCCTGGATATTGACCGGGCACCATTGGGGTATTTACCGCCTGACCTGCGCTACCGACCGGTTCGATTTATCGACACTGGAAAAGCAGACAGCACCAATGGGGGCCGCCTACCGCGAGATACCCAACACATTAAAATGAAGTGGATCATTTCGTCAGACGGACGTGCCACAGGCGAGATTCAAGAGACCCTGAGCGGCAGCCAAGCTATCGAATGGCGTGATGGATTTGAAGCAATCAGCTCCTCCGATAGGGCACAATTTTTCATGGAACACCAACTCTCATCTGAGCTCAATGGCGCCCATCTCACCCAGTTCGACATTGAGCATCTAGCCGACCCAGACCAGCCCCTCGTGCTTTCTTATCGCGTGGAGATGGCCCGCTTTACAGTGGCTGACGGGAACGCAGACCGGATCACAATGCCGTTTCCCATGACGCTGTCCCGGCAAATCGGTGGCTTGCGAACCCGAACCACGCCCTTGGTGGTCGCTGCGTGGTTAGACAGAACTGTTGACGCAGTGATTGAAATAGAGCGTCCTTGTCAACCCGCGCAGTTTGAACCAGGCACTGAAACCACCCAAAGCCCTTGGGGACACATCAAAAGAACCCAGCAACGTCAGGGGCAGACCCTGCGGATCAGCTATACGACACACCTCAATGCAGATCGCATCTCACCTCAAACATACCCCGCATTTCTCTCCTTTGCGCGCCAACTGGACAGCATCTCCAAGCTCGTGGTCCACGCAACCAACTGCGATCTTTAGGGCGCCTTTTGCTTAATTAAGATTTGGCAGTATAACAGGGTCAAAGGAGGTATATCGACATGATGAACATTGACAGATTGGGACACGATGGCACCCGTATTCAGTCTGGAGATCTATCCATCTACATCGACCCTTATCAAATTTCGAGCACCGCAAAAGCAGACATTATTCTCATTACCCACGGCCACTTCGATCACCTGAGCCCAGACGACATCAAGAAAATATTGAAATCCGACACTGCAATCCTCTGCCCGCCGGGTTGTGAGCCCCCTGCACCCTTTGAAACCATTTCTGCAGGCGAGACCAAGACAGTGAAGGGTATCCAAATCGAAGCTGTACCAGCGTACAACGTGAACAAAAAATTTCATCCAAAAGCAGAGGGGCACGTGGGGTACATCGTCACTGTGGATGGCCAGCGCATTTACCACGCTGGTGATACGGATGTGATCCCAGAGATGTCTGGTATTAAATGTGATGTTGCTCTATTACCGGTTTCAGGGACCTATGTCATGACAGCTGAGGAAGCAGTAGAAGCCGCAACCATCATCCGACCTAAAACAGCCATCCCAATGCACTACGACGGCGGTGTGGTGGGCTCGATTGAAGATGCCCAAACCTTCGAGCGGTTGCTCCAAGGGAGCGGTATCGATGTAGAAATTACGGATAAAATAGACTAGGTTTATTTTTGGGCATATCTGAATTGTTTGTTATGGACTTGGCTGGCCCGCTTCCAGTATTTTTCCTTATCTAGCTGTTCTCTTAAGCCAGTACCAGTTTTATACGGGTGTTTATATGCTGCTAGATTATAGGCTTTGGGAGAGAGTGAGCCGGCAATCTCAGCGTGCAAGGTGTAAGACACCCGCGTTTTCCCAGGTTCAAGTTCCACTACTTCGAATTCTCCATCGTATTTGGTGATTCTTACAAGCCCCGAATCCTTTTTATAATTACTTTTAATACCTTTAATCTTGACCCAAGCCGTTCTTTTCTCGAAATCCCAGCCGGTCTTTACATTAACGACCACATCTCGATTGGTAAGTGGAAACGGCATATCTAGAATAAAATACATATCATAATCATTTTCACTTCTCTTTTTGATAACCCTAAGCTCGTTGCACATGCCGAACCATTCCACATAGTGGTTGTAGTCTTTCATCACCTCCACGCCCACTTCCAAGGGAACCGCTTTCGTGCCAGCAGCTCTAAATTCGCGATATTCAGAGCCGGGTATCGCTCTGGAATGAACCTTTACACCTTTCTTGTCTTTTTCTAGTTTCCAGCCTTCGTCTGCATGTGCATGTGCTGATATTGCTGCGGTGAATAATACAACAATAACGCCAAGTTTAGTTTTCATCAAAGTCCTCCTTAATCGGGTTACATATGGAATGACTGCTTCATCGACATAGAAATTCAGCCCGTTGAAATCTGCATCCTCCTGTAGTTCGAGAAAAACCACAAACCCTATAATAGGGTGGAGATAATAGCGCTTTTTTTCGCCTGGGATCGCGATTCCGTATGCGAAACGCGTTCGAAATTATGATTAAGGAGCATCTTCTCCATCCTTGCCCAGACGTGTCAGAGACGATTTGCTCGAAACCGTGGGAGGCGCTCCTGTTTTGGCACCCAATGCGCCCCTTGGTTGAACATCATACTGCAACACTAAGTTCGTCCGTTACTTCCTAAAGGGATTGTATCAGGCTGCTGAAATGTTCCCGTTGCAAGACGTTGGTATGATCATGGCGATGAACCAAGGTGTGGGCTTTGTTTTAAATGACAATGCCCAGGAGAATAGATGCTTCAGAGCTTCCCAGCACGTCGTCATGGGATGAATAGATGCCCGCGTATTGTGAGCCAGTGTCCTTCTTAAATAGGTATCCACCCTTGACCGAAAGACAGAAACCGGCTTTTTTGGCCTTCCACCAGACGAAATCCACGCCGAGGGATGCCCCATAAAGAAACCATCTGAGCGTGTCGTTGTATCCGTCTCCAGCCTCGACCTCACCGGACAGAAACCCCAACTCTCCGAGTATCGGTAGTTTAAGCTGAAATCCACCGTCTTTTCGAGCGTTCGCACCTACTGGCCTGAAGACGATCCCCGCACCAAAGGTGGCATACAGCGCTTTAGCGGCCAAGTGGTAATTCACGTCGGTGCGCACCCGCAGCCATTTGCCCACATCCGCGTTGATAGCGACAGCGACCGGTGCTGGAATAAATCCCCAGGATACGCGTGTGAACATGGCGGCACCCGTGCCCATATATATATCGATCGGGGTGGTATCTGGTTCCGCAGAAAGTGCTGGCGATGCAGCGAAGAAGAGGGTTGCCGACATGACAATAGATACAGTGAGCGGGTTGATGTTTTTCATATTGATTTCCTTTGTTCGTCAGGAACTTGATATCGAGATTGCTTCCTACAAGAATAATGCCAGAAGCAAAATTAAGTTCGTTACGAAGATGGCCAAAGCCCGGGATACCGAAATGACGGTTGGGCTGCTGTATAAAACACACAACAGTGTGAAGGTTTCATCGCCGATCAATGTGTATATACAGATTGGACTGGCCGGCAGTGATAGAGGTGGTACCATTACCATGTTGGTGCTGAAACACAATGCATGAGATCATCAAATGCAACCAACCAACGACTATTCAATCCGAGAAACAATATATGAAAGCATCAACACCCTCATCTACCGTGCATGGGAGGAAAAGGAAAACCGGTCGGTTGTTCTGAAAATCCTCAACAAACCCTACCCCACACCAGAAGAAGTCTCAAAATTCAAACAGGAATACCACACGCTGACCAGCTTACTTGCCGACGAAGGTGTTGTTCAGGTATATGCCTTGACCCAAATCAAGGATGCACCTGCCATCAGCATGGCAGATATCGGTGGTCAGTCTCTAGCTGATTTCCTGGCATCAACCAAACTCGATGCCAAAGATTTTCTCCATCTAGCCATGCAGATTGTGGAGATTATTGAAAATATACACAAGCGCAATATCATCCATAAAGATATAAATCCTGCCAATATTATTTTGACCATCCCCCAACAGATGGTTCGAATTATCGATTTCGGCATTTCTACTACACTTCCCCGAGAAAGCACTTCGATCAAAAATCCGAATGTACTGGAGGGAACACTTGCTTATATCTCGCCGGAACAGACCGGACGGATGAACCGTTCACTGGATTATCGCACGGATTTCTATTCCCTGGGCGTAACCTTCTACCAGATGATAACCGGTCAGTTACCTTTTGATGCAAGAGATCCCTTACAGTTAATTCACAGCCACATCGCCGTGCAGCCAAACGCTCCCAACGATCTGGATGAAACTATACCCAAACTGCTATCGGACATCATTCTCAAACTGATGGATAAAAATCCCGAAGGCCGGTACCAAAGTGCGCACGGCCTGAAAGCCGATCTGGCGCACTGCAGAAAGGAACTGGAACAAGGCAACACACTGACCCTATTTTCTTTGGGTTGCCAGGACCTCTCAGACAAATTTCAGATACCCCAAAAATTATACGGTCGGCAGCATGAGATCGATACCTTAATGAACGCCTTTGAACGGGTTTGTGAAGATAATGCTGAATTGATGCTGGTTTCCGGCTTCCCTGGTATTGGCAAGTCCATGCTGGTAAATGAGATCATCACACCTATTGTTGCCCATAACGGCTATTTTGTATCTGGAAAGTTTGAAAGTCTTGAAAAGAATGTTCCCTACAGTGCCTTTATTCAGGCCTTCAATGAATTGGCCAAGCAGATCTTGGCAGGCGATGCCGCGCAAATTGCCTTATGGAAGGAAAAGATCAGATCTGTACTGGGGCCCAATGGCAAAATCATCACCAACATCATCCCCCTGTTTGAACGTATTATAGGTCCGCAGCCTGAACTTCCGGCCTTGGGACCGGTTGAATCGCAAAACCGGTTTAACTTTGTGTTTCAGGAATTCATCAAAGCACTTGCCGGTAGTGAACATCCCCTGGTTCTCTTTCTGGATGATTTGCAGTGGGCCGACCTGGCCAGTTTGCACCTAATCAAACTATTCATTACCGATACGGATATCAAACACCTGTTCGTGATCGGTGCCTACCGAGACAATGAAACACCTGAATCACATCCGCTGATGTTGACCCTGGGTGAAATTCAAAAAACCAAGGCCATCGTGAATAGCGTTTTTTTACAGCCGCTCTTAGCAGACCATGTCAATCATTTGCTCGCCGATACCCTGCACTGCTCGCCGGCAAAAACAGAACCTTTGGCAGCGCTTCTGGTCAGAAAAACCCAGGGAAATCCATTTTTCATCAATGAATTTTTAAAATCACTCTATAGCCAGAAGCTGATTGCGTTCTCCTTTGAACATGGCTGGACTTGGCGTATGCAGGACATCGAAAATATCAAAGCCACTGACAATGTCGTGGACCTCATGACAGAAAAAATTACCGGCCTTTCAGAACCTTCACAAGAAATCCTAAAGTTGGGGGCATGCATCGGCAGTACTTTTACGCTTGCTACACTGAAAATCATATGTAAAAAACCAGTAGACGACATTCTGCTCGCCTTAGAAGAAGTTTTGTGTGAAGGCATATTGCACAAAATTGACGAGATATATCAATTCAGTCACGACCGCGTATTGGAAGCAGCATATTCGCTAATCCCGGATGCGGAAAAGTCACAACAGCATTACTGCATCGGAAAACTGGAGCTGAACGCCACTGACGAGGGTACATTACAAGAAAAAATATTCTACATCGTCAATCAATTAAATGCCGGAACGGCGCTGGTTAAGGAAAAGTCAGAAAAAGGCAGGCTAGCCGAGCTGAACAATATGGCCGGTAAAAAAGCCTTGGCTTCCAGTGCCTATGTGTCTGCACTAAATTACTTTCAAACAGGCATACAGCTACTTGAAAAAAATTCTTGGGAGGAGAACTACGGGTTAACGCATGCGTTATACCAGGAAGCGGTTGTTGCCGCGCAACTCAGTGCCGAGTATGACGTTATGGAGCAACTGGCCGAGACGGTATTTCAACATGCAGCGTCAATTCTGGATTCGATTAAGGTCTATGAGACCAAAATTTTTGCCTGTTTTGCGCAAAATCAACTTCTGGAAGGAATCCGAATCGGACTGCTTGTCTTGCGTCAGCTCGGGATCAATCTACCGGATAAACCCGGAAATACGAGGATTGTATATGAGCTTATACGGTTAAAAATATCCCTCTTGGGCAAATCCATTGATCAATTAATTAACCTTCCGGAATTAAAAGACCCCTATAAATTAGCGGCAATGCAAATTATGGCAGGCATCTGTTCATCCGCAATGTATGCTACGCCTAATCTCATTCCCCTTTTAATATTCTACGGCGTCAGAATATCCGTGAAATACGGCAATAGTGTTTACACCCCCTTCTTTTATTCTGGATATGGCATGATTCACTGCGGCATTTTCTTCGATATTGAAAACGGATATAAGTGGGGCAAGCTTGCTGTAGATCTGGTTGAAAAATTACAGATTAAAGAGACCAAGGCGCGGGTTCTGCTGGTTTTCTGGTTCATGATCAATCCTTGGAAAAATTCCATACACGAGTCGTTAGACCCCCTGTTGGAAACCTATAAGATAGGACTCGAAACCGGTGATCTTGAATTTTCAGCACATTCGGCCAATACCTATTGCATCTCCCTCTATTTCGCAGGCGTAGATTTACCATATACGGCAGAAGAGATGACAAAATGGGCGGAAATGATTAAAAAGATCAACCAGGAAACACCCTACAATTATGAACTTTTGGATCGCCAATTCGTGTTAAACTTGCTCGGCGAATCTGAAAATCCGTGTGCATTAATCGGCCCTTCCTATGACATAAACAAGATGATGCCGATACATGAAAAGGCCAACGACATCAACGCTATTTTTAATGTTTACTTCTATTTGTTAAATCTGAACTATCTTTTTGGCCATTATGATGAAGCACTTAAATATGCTGATTTATCCAGATCAACCATGGATACCACCATGGCCTCGCCTTATCAGGCGCTGGTTTATTTCTATGATGCATTGACCCGGTTGGCGCTATTTCCTACACAACAAAAATCAGTGCAGAAAAAATTCGCAAAGATCATTGCGAAAAGCCAGAAAAAAATGAAAAATTGGGCTTTGCACTCACCCAAGAGTTACAAGCATAAATTCCATCTTGTGGAAGCTGAAATCGCTCGCGTCAATGGAAAAGAATACCTTGCCAGACAACACTACGCAACGTCTATCAAACTGGCGCATGAGAACCGATATCTTCACGAAGAAGCCCTATCTCTCGAACGGGCAGGAGAATTCTGGCTAGATCTAAAGGAGGAAAGAGTCGCCACTGTCTATCTTACCGAAGCATACCACCGTTGCCGCATGTGGGGGTCTATAGCCAAAGCTGAGCAGATCAAAGAAAAATACGGATATCTCCTTTTGCCCACATCAGCTGAGTCACAAAAATCTACAATTACTGCCTATTCCCACACCGCAAGTTACTCCGATGCCATTGATCTGTCGACGGTAATGAAAGCATCACAAGCCTTATCCAGTGAAATTAATCTGGGCAGGCTATTAAAAGGCATTATGGATTTTTCACTTCAGAGCGCTGGTGCACAGAGAGGATTCTTGCTCATTGAGAATGAAAGGGATCAGAAACTCTATATTGAAGCAGAAGGTGAGCCGGAAAAGGAAATATTGTTACTGCAATCGATATCCGTCGAAAATAACCCCTCGCTTTCGTCCCAAATTATAAACTACGTGCATAGAACCGATGAAAATGTAATCCTGCACAATGCTCATCAAAAGGGAAACTTTACCCGCGATCCCTATATTAAGAAAAACAAGATAAAATCGCTTCTCTGTTCGCCTATTATCCATAAGGGAAAAACGTCCGGGATATTGTATCTTGAAAACAACCTGGTTACAGATGCCTTCACGGACGAACGGATAGAACTATTGCGGGTTTTATCTGCCCAAGCAGCGATTTCCATTGAAAATGCCCGTCTGGTGACGCACCGTGAGAATGCGGCCAAATTGAGTAAAGAGATGGAGATTGCTGCCAATATCCAAACCTGTTTACTTCCCAAGCAACCATCAATCAATGGTTATCAAATAGCAGCCCATATGGCACCGGCTGACGAGGTGGGTGGTGACTATTACGATATCCTAAATGTGGGCCAACAGGATTGGGTTGTTATTGCAGATGCGTCTGGTCACGGCGTCCCGGCTGGTCTTGTCATGATGATGGTGCAAACCTGCATCCACCATACCCTCAACATCAATCCCGCCATTCAGCCATCAGAATTGTTAACCATTGTTAATAAAACTATCGCCGCCAATATCAAATTGATGAACTTAGGAAAGTATATGACCATCACTGTATTAACTGTTCAAGAAAATGGCAAGATCAGCTTTGCTGGCCTGCACCAGGATATTATCGTGTATCGAAAAAAGACAGACACCATTGAAATGGTTGAAACCGACGGGCTTTGGTTAGGTATCTTGGATGACGTACAAAACATGATGTCAGATAACAGCTTTGAGTTGGATCGTGGGGATGCCATGTTATTGTACACTGACGGCATCACCGAAGCATGGAAAAAGGGCGCTCCACAGAATACAAAGGGTGGGGCGGAGCAGATGTTTGGGGAGGAAAAACTAAAGCAGCTCTTTGCCCAGTCCAGCACAAAGCCTCCGCACGATATAAAAAATCATATTTTAAAAGAATTGAACAACTATGAATGCGTTGATGACGTTACCATGGTTGTACTAAAGAGAATGTAATGTTGACCTCCTTGTGACTGGATTTTGGCGATCGCACGATGGTCAGTCAGATCTGTTGATGATTGTCTGCGTGGGAAATTAACCGATCGTTGAGCGCCGCAACTCTTGAGGCAAGGGTCTTTGAAATGTGGATGCCCAGCTCGGGATTACTTTTTATCAATGCAAAGAAGTCTTCCTTTTTTACCACTCGGACTAGACAGCGGCCGTTGGCGATCACGGTCGCGGTTCGGGCGGTGTCGTTCAGAAAGCCGATTTCGCCAAATATCTCCCCGCTCAGTACAGTGCCGACATGCCGATCTGCCGAAAACACTGCTGCTTTTCCCTGGAGTAGCTCAAAGACCTCATCTGGCGGATCTCCTTGCTTAATGATCGTTTCGCCATCAGCTACTTCGCGCAGGTGAAAGGTGGCTTTAACGTCGTCACTTAAATAGGAAGCGCCTAAGGCCAGATTGATTTTGCTGTCTAAATCGGTAAGTAGGTGCCAACTTTCGAGCAGGCGGGCGTCTTTTCTGAGCTGGTTCATGAGCGCGCGGCCCTCAAAAACAACGATTTCAGCCCTGAATTCACTGGATAGAGAAAAGCCACAGGCATTGTTCGCCAGGGTTACAAAATCAGACCCAGAATACATTCTAACCGTTTTTTGATTGTGGTTTAGCTTGAAGTAGCCTTCCAAGATAAAAACGACAGCACCAGGCGCTGTGCATTTAAAGAGATCGGTGTTCGCTGGTAGCCTTTGAGGCTTCGCGTGCCTTTTGACAGAGCGATAAATCGCTTCGGAAAGGTCTTTGTATTGGGTGTAGATGTTTTCCAATTCATCGGGAACGCCCTTTATCGAAAGCATGCTCTCGATCCCTTTTGCCCACCTGTCACGCTCTTTTTTACTTGCTCAATTTTAGGATAACGACGCAAAAAAGAAAAAAATTAGGCCTAAATTGAAAAAAAAATTTTAGCTATGGCGTTAGACCCGCGGATATCGCAGGGGTTTACGCTTAACGAACCAGTATGCGGTATTCACCCCAGTCGCTGGCTGGGGCAATAGCATCCTTGGGTAAAGATGCATCTGCAGTGATGCGCTCGACCCGAACGCATGTCGGTGTTGACGTATCTGGGTTGACTGGAAAGGTAGCGTTCTCTGCACTGCCTGTAGGTCCTTTATTGACCCGGATGTCTGACGTTTGGGAACCCCGGTGAACAGTGAGCGCGATGTCCATATTGGGGATGCCAGAGACCTGGACAGACGTCACCTGAGCGCCAGCAGCTGTGCAGAAGGTATCATTCGGATCAGCTGCCCCGATACGACCGCTCGTGGTTATACCCGGGCGTATGAGGGTCGCTGTTGAAACAGCGTTGTTGGGCTCTGCCTCTACTAGAGATGGATCGACCATGCGATAGGTCAGGTAGTAAGGGGCACCGTCAAAACGCCCCGGTGGGGTGCCTCGTGCACGCACTTCCTGCACCATGAGATGCGCGCTTTTTTGGGTAATGATCGTCGGTGGAATGCGCTCAGGACCGCCTGCCCCGCTTTGATTGGCGGTGATGATGTTGGCGTTGGCGTCGAGGTCGATAAGTTGAAGAGCGAGGTCTAGACCGGGAACACCGGTTGCGCTGATCTCAACCGCCCATGGTGTGGTGCCAGGCCCGGGTAGCTTGTACCAGTCGATATCTCCGCCTCGGTCCTTTCCTGAGATATAGCCGGCAAGGGAGGTGCCTGCCACGAGGCTGTCGCAGTCAGATGGAACGTCGTTGGGTTCGGTCTCCTGGGTCGGATCAGAGATGTCCCGATGATGCCGCAGCATCAGGTACAGTGCCGTGGCTGTGGCGGCAACAACCAGGGCCGAGCTCAACGTGACGATGGCGATGCGCTTGCGCCGCAGTCCGTGCTCAAATGCCATAAAATCTGACTTTGTACTTATCTCCACTTCGCGCGTACCGATGATGACCGACTTGGAAAGGGCACTCGTGCGCTCAGGACCCTTGGGACCTTCTACGTGCGGGGTAAATGCCTCGGACATATCCGGGTCCGCTGTCTCTTCGAGGGGCCCGATGTCCCAGTCTTTTGTGGGCTTGACCAATGCCGGACCCATGTGCCAGCTTGGATTTCCATCAGCGGAAAGCCGATGTTGGTCTGCCCTGGACGCGTGCTTCTCCAGGCCGTCTAAGAGTGCTTTTCGCATCTCTTCGGCAGATGCAAACCGATCTTCAGCGTGCTTGTTCATTGCCTTGAGAACGATGGCATCGGCAACTGATGGGATGGCCAGGCTGGGATAGCGCTCAGAGGGCGGCTCTGGTGCCTCGGTAAGGTGCTTGGTGATGATCCCCATGGGCGTGTTTGCGGTAAACGGGGTTTCCCCGGTCAGCAATTTGTACATCACGGCGCCCAGTGCATACACATCTGATCGGGGATCCACAGGTTCGCCGCGGATATGTTCCGGCGCCATGTAGTAGGGCGTGCCCACAAGGCTGCCCTTGGCCGTGATTTTGGTCTTTCCCCGCATATCCCCGAGTTTGGCGAGACCGAAATCCAATACTTTTACAAAGTCCTTCTGGTCATCGCGATTGGCAACGATGATATTCTCGGGCTTGAGATCCCGGTGGATGATACCCTTCGTATGGGCTTCATGCAGGGCAGAGCATACTTGGATCAGGATGCGCGCCACCCGTGAAAAATTGAGCTGGCGCTTGGCGCGAACCAGTTCTGCCAAATCCCGGCCATCGATATACTCCATGACGAGATACATCATCCCTTGATGTGTGCCAAAATCAAACACCGATACCGTGTTGATGTGGGACAAGCAGCTCACGGTTTCTGCTTCCCGCTTAAAGCGCCGGTTGAGGTCAGTGTCTTGGGAGAGCTCTCCGTGGAGCAATTTCATGGCCATGATCTTGCCCATTTTGACGTGCTCGACCCGATACACAGCCCCCATACCGCCCCGACCGACCAAGTCGATGATGCGGTACCGGTTATCGACGATCATGCCGATGAGGGGATCGGCCGGTGGTGATATCAGCGTATCCTGACCGGGTATTTGCGTTCCACAGACACCGCAGAAAGCGGGTGGACTGTCATATGCGGTGTTGCATCTTGGGCATTCAAACACGTGAGAGTCCCCTGATTAGCGCTGTGTGCGCCACTTCTTCTGAGGCGCTATTTTAACGACAAATGTCGCATCCATTGCTGGGACGTCGAGCCTATTGCCGGTGGGCAAATCCACAGCACGGGTGCCCCTTGCATATCCGTATACGTCGACCCACGATTGTAGGCCAGCGTTGGTTTCCCCTCTATAAACGACGTAAACGGCACATCTCGCGCCCCTGGGGCAGCCCTTGGCAACGTAGAGCAAAAAAGCTGTGACCCCCTTTTCGGTGTTGATATTGACGATCCGACCTGTCAGCTTGAGCTTTTTACCCACGTGCGCGTTGGGATCGCGGCCGAGGAGAGGGTAGTCCAGCCGAGGTTCGATGTCCTTGGACCAATCTTCTATGGCACTGCTGAGACTCTCGATGCGCGCGACCGCAACAGTGACTGTATGGGGGGCCTTGCCCGGCGCCCTGGCCGTTATTTTTATCTTGTGCTCTCCAAGCGTGGGAAGGCGTACAGACGTGTTAAAGCCAACGGCGGTCACTCCCACGGGTCGGCCATCTACCACCACCTGCGCGCCGGGTTCGGTGACGCCAGCGCACGTCACAACGTCAGCATCGACCACGGCTTTTTCCGCAGGACGATCTATCTGCAGCTTTGTGAGCGGTATGGTGATGAGGTGATGTCCCTGTTCGGTCGTGCCGGCCGCGTCTACCAGGCGAAACGGTAGCCGATAGACCAGATTTTCCCCGGATTGCTGACCCGAAGCGGCTATCTGGCGCAGAAAAATGGTGTGGGCATAGGTGCCGTTACTCAAGGTTACAGGGGTTCCTTCGACTGCCAGTTCTATTTGTGGCGCTACAGTGAACTCAGCCAAAACAAATGGATTTTCAGTCATCAAGCCATTGAAATTCGTAGAAATGGTGTGCCAAAGCGCGATTTGAAAGCGCTGGTTCTGAGGTGGGCTTTCAGGTTCTATGACCGCCACCTCGAGGGTGTTCACACCCAGAGAGAGGGTGCTGAGTGGCAGGTCAATACGGGCTTTGCCCTCTCGCACGGGGGCGCGCGTATCCCCAATCTGAAGGGTTGTGCCAGGCAGTGCCTCTGGAAGAGAAAATACAATAGTGGCACTGTTGCCGTCTGCTGATAGAAAAACCTGTGGTTTTAAGGGGGCGTCCTCTGGCAGGAAAATAAAGAGATACACGACCAAGCCGAGGACCACGGCAGCACTCGCGATGACCAGGCCGACGAGCAGGCCGTAAGCGCGGCGCTTCGGTACCGGGTCTTCATCGGGCCATCTATCGGACTCAGTCTGAGGCTCGATATCTGCTTTTGATGCGGGGGCTGGTGCTGCTTCGATGTTGGACTCGGGGATTGCCTCCCCCTCAGGCTGGCGGGGTATCTGGCTTTCATCTAAAGGGGGATCGGCATCGCGCGCAGCATCGCGCTCAGTATCGCGCTCAGTATCGCGCTCAGTATCGCGCTCAGTATCGCGCGCATGTACTCCGAGCACGGTGCGCTTTTCCTGATAGACGTTCATCGGCACTGGGGGCTCTGATTGCGGTGAAGCTGGAGGTGGCTTTGAGGGTTTGGCCATCGGGGGCTTGCTGGTTTTTGGGGTTGCCAGCTGTTCGGGTTGAATGGGCGATAGGCCGAGCATGGTGCGATTATCGGTCAATGGCCCACGGGAGGCATCCATTGGCTTGGCCATGGGCGGCGTGGATGTTTTTTTAGGGGGTAAGGTTTCCTCGCTCACGGCCTCGATACCAGGGGTCGTGGCAGCGGTCGTTGCTTTGCCAGTGCCTTGGATTTCAGTCGGTTGGGCCTCATCGGCGTCTTTTGTCATGGGGCTACCGCAGGCAGTGCAAAAGTCGAGGTCAGCCTTGTTTGATGTCCCACACATTTGGCAGATCTTTGCCACTTTGACGACCTCCCGTTTTCTTCAGCCACCGATTGAAGGTCCTTGGAATTACCAAGTGTCCTATATAATGTTCTATAATAATAGTAATTTTTAGTATTGCGCAAAATGCTTTAATCGCCGATAGGTCGGATTTGCGGTCTCAGTGCTTGCCAGCTTGGGCTAAGATGGTTCGATAGCGGGCCCGGGCACCAGAGAGCTCCACAATTTGGGCCATGCCGACCGAACGCCCCTGTCCCACCAGGGTGATGGGCACTGCCTCAGACGCACCGGCCTGAACAAAAAGCCCGTCTCGCCATACACCTGGGGCCACTGCTGTCTCTCCGTCGTCGAGGGTTGCGTGGCCACCGGATTCGACTGCGTATCCAAACAGGCCGAACCGCACGCCAGATGCCTTGAGCATGTGAGGCAAGTCCGGGCAACCGATATTTACGCCCACCCGGCTCCGATCCACAGCGCGTTCCCCCTGACCCCGAGGCGGTGTCGGTGACAGCACGACGTTGATGCGCCCCTTTTCAAATAGAGAAGCTGTTTTTTCGATATCATCGATGTCGTAAGCGCATCCCCGCTCCCCAGCGGTCAGGTAATAGGGCCGATAATACCCGGGCAGACTCACGATGGTATGGTTACCGATACGCACGCGTCGCACGCGCGTCATATCGAGTAGTTGGGGGCTGGTTTTGCGTTTTTGCCGGATCGCCCGGCGAAACACATCGAAGTTCTCGCTTGCCCCAGGTACCAGCAGAATCGGCACTGGTGCTGTTGCCAGTCGATCTAGGATGGGCACAACTTCGGTCGACAGCGTACCCACACCACCGGCCACTAAGATGGCCTGGACACCGGCACCCTTAAACTGCTCTAAAAAAAAGTCTAGATTCTCAAGTGTGGCCTTGATGGGCTGAGAAATACCGGCGAGCAATCCCAGTACCACCAGGCTTCGCTTGATCTCACGGATGGCCACGTCGTATCCGCTGCGCTGAATGACGAGGGGCGGGAGGCTGAATGTCTCTTCTCGGCCATCATCTAGCGGCTCGGCGCAGCGCAAGAACGATTGCCCGCGTTGGCTGCCAGTATCGGGTGCGTCTGCAGGGCCACACCCAGAGATCGCCACCGCCAAGAAACCCAATGTTAGCGCACGTATCATGGCCGACAGTGTACGCCTGCCTGTCCCCTGTGACAATGGCGCGCTATCGCTTGGACCGGACTTCTACCCGAAATATGGTGTGATTGTCCTCTGTTCCCTCTTTTACGAATTTCAAGATGGCCAGCCCCAGTTGTACGTTCCGCCCGTCTGGCTTGCGCAGGGTGATATGATCGTCCCCCACTCGGATCACTTTGCACCTGCCAAATTGGCGGTGGATTGCGATATCCCCCCGGTTGGGGCGTATTTCAACAGCGTCTGGTTCGTACCCCCCGTCTTTTGCCCGGCGCATGACGTCGTTAGACGCTTCAATCGCTCTGGCCCACCGATCATCCCCCTGTGAGGGCATGGCAGGGGGGGCCTCTGGCTTGTTTGCCAGTCCAACGCCTGCGGGATAGGGCAAAGAGGAGTCGGAAACCAATTTTGGAATATCTCTCTTGTGGGCTTCTGGGGCAGTGGTGCTGATGACTGGCTCTTGGGTGGGCCCCTCGAGGGGGATAACTGCCAGCTCCAAAAATCGCGCCTCAGCCCCTTTTAAGATGCCGCCGATCAACTGAATGCCGTTATCGGTATGTCTGGACAGCGTGCACACAAAATCGCAGATCTGAATATCTCCAGCCGTACGGAGCCGCCCTTTTAAATCAATCAGGTGGAGCGGTCCTGAAAAGCGCATGATCTGTGCATCCTCGGACCCAGCCAGCTCTGCCCACTCCAGGGCGCCAAACCCGGTGACATCGCAAAATAAAAGCGACTGCTGAGATGCGTAGTCCTCAACCACTTTAGGGAGCAGAGACCCAGATTCAAATCGAATCCCGTGTATTGCTTCGTCTTTCATTAACCCCCTGCCTTACTTGCAAACGCTTTAAATACTAACATCAGTCTTGCCCTCTTGGATGGCCTTTTACAGGCTCCATTAATCGGCTTCTTCTAATTTTGCAACCAGGACCGAACAATTTCCAATACACTTTCAAAAAAAAATTCAACCTTCGGTGTGACCCGCCGATTTGAATCTATAGGACACTCGCGTGGCGGGACGACAGGAATGTCGTTTGCTGTGAGAAAGCTTGGATACGTTGCTCTATCGCCAGGAGAGGCGACCGGCTCGCGTCGATAAACAAGAGGGTGCCGAAATGCTGAGCAATGCGGATCCATCTCCTTTTCAGGCTGCGTGCAATGTTGTTCAATCGCCCACCTGGGCCATGCCCTATGTGTGCGACGTCAGACTCGACCCCATGTCTGAAAATGGGTTTTACGCAGATTTTTCAGACTCAATTGAAAATGGGGGTGTCTTTATTTCGACATACGATACAAAGCCTGTTCACACCCCGATGTCCGTCAGAATTCGCTTCCCCGACGGGGATAGGGTGACGGTTGACGGCCGCGTCGAGTGGGTGCGCGAGTATAACCCTCTCACACCAGAAACCGTGCCTGGGATGGGCGTGAAGATACAGTCCCTCAATCAATTTCAGATAGGGAAAATCCAGGCCTATATCAAAAACAACCCACCCATGCTCTTCGATAATCGCGCCGAACCCGAGGCGTGTGGCACTGTCCGTGAACCCGAGGCAGTGTCGACGCCGGATTGGATGTGTTCGATTGGGGAATTGCTCGCAGCTGCGTTTCCAACATTGGCACCTGACCCTGCGCCGCTGCCCGAGGACTGTGAGGATCGGGCTTTTTTTGAGGGGCTCGCCCGGGATGCCCTGGCCCTTGCCAAGACCCAATACCCAGAGGAGGCCCCATCAACGCCTGTACCGGCGCCTCCTCAGGCATCCCCTGGACCCCTATCTGACCAGCAGGCGCCAGCAGTATCTGTACAGCCCCTCCAAACCAAAGAGAGACTTAGCAGACCTGCCCTTCGTGTGGATGTCATCCCGAGTCAGTCCAGCGATCGGCAGTTTCAAGGCGGCTTCAGCAGTGAGGATATGGGCGCGCGGGTATTTGTCTCGACCCCTTCGCCCCATCCCATCGGCACACACCTCGCGCTCAGCATACGCTCGCAAAGCGGGCACCGCGCGAGCGGCACTGGTACGGTGCGGTGGGTTCGCAGATACAATCCAATGGTGTCAACCGTGACCGCACCCCCGGGAATGGGCATTTTGCTCTCTGAGATTTCCGATTACGCCTGGCAAGGACTCATCGCCGAACTGCCACAAGAAAATTCTGAGGCCAATACTTGCTTGATGTGTGTGCCCTCGGAATAGATCCCAAGTGTACAGGGTTGGACGATTCAGCATTGCCGAGAGCTATGCCCGGCGGTTACACTGTGCCTTTGGAAAGGCAATATCTCATGGGCTATACCTACAAGTATCCCAGGCCGATGGTGACGGTAGATGCTGTCGTGTTTCGACGGGTAAAAGACGACTTGGAACTGCTGGTAATCCGTCGAAAGAACCCACCATACCAGGGATCGTTGGCCCTTCCGGGCGGTTTCGTGGATATGCATGAAGACCTAAGGGATGCTGCGTGCCGAGAACTCTACGAGGAGACCGGCTTAAACGACGTGATGCTGGAACAACTGGCTGCTTTTGGCACACCAGGTAGGGATCCACGGGGGAGGAATATCGCTATTGCCTATGTCGGCGTGGTGGGATCTTCCTGTGCTAACATCCAGAGTGGCGACGATGCGGCCGCAGCCTACTGGATGCCAGTAACCCAATGCTCAGACCTGGCATTTGATCACGACCACATCTTAGCCGCTGGCCTGCGATGGTTGGAACGCAGACCAGGGGGCGATTGATAGTCAAAAGATCTTGCGATTTCGCCGCGTTGGTGGTACGACCCCATCGCCCGAGCCTATGCGGAATGATCAGAGGAGGTTGGCAATGGCAAACAGGTGTGAAATATGCGGAAAAGAAGCCATGACGGGCAACCTTGTGAGTCACTCAAACATAAAGACCAAACGGACGACCAAACCAAATATTCAGCGGGTTAAGGCCATGGTTGACGGCACGCCCAGGCGTGTCCGCGTGTGCACCCGCTGTTTGCGTTCAGGCAAAATAGAAAAGCGCACTCGATAGCTATTTTTCCCGCGGTCGCGGTTGGGCGCGGGAATCGAAAAGCAACGGGTCGAAATGGTGGCTGGACAGGAACCCAGAGTTGGGATATTTTCCAGTCGATAGGATACTGGGGCGAGAGAGATGCTCATTCGCCCAAGGGTTGGGTTCGGTCGGCTAGGACAAATACACGGGGGAGCTCGGTATGAAGCAAAAGGGGGGTGGCGATCAGGTGTTGCGTCCACTGGATCAATCTGAGGCAATACCCCATATCGGGGTCAAGTGCCCGCCAGCTATCCTTATCGTGGACGACGATCCCACAAATCTACGCCTCATGCATCGCATTCTCGCCAAGCAATGGGATGTGGAAATTGCCAGTGACGCGGAACAGGCTGCTCAGATGCTGGTGACCCGGGGGTTTCACTCTGTTATTACGGATTATGACATGCCGGGAAAGGACGGTATCTGGCTGCTTGCGTTTGTCAGCACGCATTATCCACACGCCAGGCGGATCCTGGTGTCAGGCGGAAATACAACCGATATAGTGCCCCACATCCGTTCTGGTCTTGTTCAGGGGTTTTTATCCAAGCCGATTCGACGCGATGAGCTCAGGGTCGTTGTTGGAACCCCGGGCCCATCTGGAACGCCATCTCCCCAGCCATAGCAGTGATTTCCGGTTTTATCACCCGTAAAACAGGGGTGAACGGCAATGAGATACATGTCGTTAAAAAATGCTTCACTATTTGGGGTTGGCTGGAACTCCCTAGATGTTAATATGATGTACTAATGATGCAGATAAGAATAGACTTTTACTAGGAGGAGCCCATGTTCGAGCAACCCCGTGGATTCGCATGTACGCTTGTTATCGCCGCAGTTATGTCGTGTTTTGCAGGATGTGGGGGCGGTCAGCCTGCCAAAACAGAAGCGCCAAAACAACCCCCCAAAACATCTGCCGGGCCTTCGGGCCCGGACTACCAACTCTTTGGGCCGCTCAATAAAGCACAAGCCGTAGCGGAGCTACCGCTCCTGCTCAACGAGGAAGGCATCTCGTACATCCCCTGCTTTCAAATGGTCGGGGATCTGTCGCCGCAGGCCAGTGGCATGGAAGTGCTTGATCAGGTGCGGCAAAACGCCCGGGCAGTGAGCGACGCCATTCGGAATTGGTTTGTAGAAGACGTGATGGAAGGAGATATCAGCAGTTCAGAGGCATCCCGGTGGCAGATAGAAATAGAGGATGTGGAGATGGTCTCTGTCCCATCGAAAAAACTCCGGTTCGATGAAAACCAGCGCTGTGTAGATGAGGACAGCGGAGCATTTCACGATGATTTGCGCCCTATCACAGCCCTTATCGGGTCTCGAAAGCTGCGGTTTAAGAGTTCCCTACCGATTGGGCTGGACCGTCAGGAGGAGATGATTCGCGCGGTGGGGATGTCGAATATTGTGTTGGAGTCTCCAGATATTTTTGTTTGGGAACCGATGCGGGACACCACTGGGAACCCGATTGTAAACGAGCATGGCGAGATTCTGTTCAAGTCACCGGAGGGGAAATTTGTGCCAGAGACGCAGGTGCCGCCTCCAGAGCAGCGGGTCATGAGGGAGTGGACACTGACGGCTGACGCTCCAATATATTTTGGCGTTCAAGAGGCGTCAGAAGAGGCGATTCGCAGGGAGACAAAAAAGAAAAAGTGCAATGTCTACCTCGTCTGGGGCGATGTCACGCCCCGGTATCCGGAATGCGATGAATTCTCTGAAGTTGGTTTTGTGGCGAGCCAGGGCAAGGACGGGAGTATTGACATTCAGATAAAGACAGATAATGACGCCCTTTCTGTAACTGCCGAATACAAGCACACGGCCATGGCACAGGTCAACGATCGCATTATCTTGTGGCTTAAGCCCAAAAAGATTGAGGAAGGTCTTTTATTAAGAGTTAACAGTTTGGTGTTAAATCCAATACCCATGTCAGGTATTTCCCGCAGCAAACAAAAGCAAGAGACCTACGTACCTACCAAGACCAATGCACCGATCCAGACGGCGACAGAAGATTTCGAAGAGGCCTCAGCGCCAGCACCAGAGAAGAAGAAAGAGAAGAAAAAAAGAAGGAAGATAGAAACCGACCAAGACGCCATAGATGCATTTTTGGAGGAGTAGGGACCGGGGGCAGGCTGCTATAAATTCGCTACGATTTCAATCGTTTCGTCAGTGCTCAGGGCGTCGGTCTTAACGTGTAGCACGCCTTTACGGTCGCTCGGATCAAAGAACCAACCATCCACAGCGCTTTCAAGAGCAGCGAGAGAGGCCTTTTCTTCTAGTTCATTGCCGTCCAAGGTCACATTGCCTGGCTTGTCCGAGATGTGGACTTCGAGCAAGTAATTTCGATTTTCCAGCTTGCCGTCAAAGTTGCCCACGCTCGGCTTGATAACGACTGCTACCTTATCCGAATCCAGCTGGCTCGTGATCTTCTGTTTTGCAAAGTGGCCGTCCGCAAATGCTCGGGTTACGCCGTCGTCTTCGTAGAGCTCGAAGCTGGTTTTTGTTTCGGTCGGATAAATGTCCAGGGTTAGCGGATTTTTTTCCTTTTCCCGGTGGTGCAGCATCTCAGGCCACATCGGAACAATGGCGCCGGCCTTGACAAATACTGGGAGTTTTTCAAGGGGTGCATCATAGTTGTCTAAGGTTTGGGGTCCCTCGTAGCGGGTGCCGTCCCAGTAGTCAATCCACTGACCTTGGGGAAGATAGATGTCATCGCGGCTGGTGCCGTCATAGTAGATGGGCGCTACCAAGAACCATTCGCCCGACATGAACTGATATTGTGTGTCCGTGCCCCATGTCACCGGGTCGTCTGGGTATTCAAGCACCATTCCGCGTACGAGCGGTACGCCATTGGTGTAGGCGCGATGACAATAGGTGTAGAGATAAGGTGTCAGTCGCATTTTGAGCTTCAGGGCATCCCGGTTATAAGATGTGTAGGGTTCGCCGTACCGCCAGGGTTGTTTATCGTAGTCCGCCCATCCTGACATAGACATCAGAGCGGCGGTAAACACCTTCCATTGTAGATCCCTGACATAGGTTTTTGCGCTGCCGTAAAAAATACCGTCCACGTCACCGGTGGCATAGTTTTGCGCTGACAGACCCGAGCCAATGACTGTGGGAATCTGAAACCGAATAAATTCCCAGTTGCCACTGTTGTCTCCAGTCCACATGACAGACATGCGATGTGTGGCAGCCCAGCCCATGGTGGTCCAGATAAACCGGCGGCTATCGCTGTTGTCCTCAATGCCGGTTGTCGCCTGTGTGGAGCCGTCAAACGCGAATTCATACCCAGGGTAGACCCATGCGATGTCCAGCTTGCATAACCTAGAACCAGCCGTGCCCACTTCCCAGGCGATTTGATCGAGGCCGTCTTCGGTCCAGAGGCCGGTGTAGAATCCCAGGGCGTGCAAATCTTCCACCACAGCGGGCAGGTCCTGATACCCACATCCATAGCCGTCATTGGGCAACACCCAGCCGCCAGGCATGTCGTTATCGCGATACCCCTGAGCCACCACCAGCACGTCTGCCGTGGTTCCCTCCTTGTTGTAACAATCCGCGTCTCCAAACTCGAGTCCCCAAATGGGCGCCAGGAACGGCCGGCCAGTGATGTAGGTGTATCCGTCCAAGACGCGCTTTAAGCTGGGTCCGTAGAAGAAATAGCCGTCAAAGCGATTCTCATTGTGGCTTATCTCTATTGTGGATTGAAAGTCGTACGTGCCCGTGGACCAGGTGTTTCTGAACACGCCGTATCCGCTGGTGCTCATGTAAAACGGCGCTGGGTTGGGGCGGCCGCCGTCATCCCAATTGCTCGAATCCTTGCTGATGAGGATGGTTTCGTCCCGGTGGGAGAAATAGCCGTTTTGCATGCCCCCGCCGTAGAAATATTCGTCACTGCCCCGGACCAGGCGTTGGGATGTGCTATTTCCAAGCTGAATCGGAGAGGACTCCTCCCAGACAACGGTTTCGTCCATGACGTCATACATGGCGAACTTCAACTCGTTCTTGTATACCCTGAGCACGAAGCGGTTGGTCCTCAAGATGTAGTAGTCATCCCTTAAATAGCAATAGGTCTCCAGGTCAGCATCTGGATCGACCACGACGAGTTTGTCGCCTGCAGGGTCGGTAAAATTATCGCCTGATGCGAGCCATATTCTGACAATGCTGCTTGTATAAAAAACAATGCGCGCCGAGGTGTTGCCGCTGGAAAAGAGATAGGTATTCCCGTCTATTTCTACCCCCTCCCCATCTACGCAGAGATCTCCAAACTCAGTGTCTATCTCTGTTTCCGTCTCTGTCTCCGTGTCCTCTTCAGTTTCAGTATCGGTATCAGTATCTGTGTCTGTGTCTGTATCGGAATCAGAATCCGTATCGGTATCAGCATCTGAATCGCTATCTGAGTCGGAATCTGTATCTCCGTCAGAATCGCTGTCCGAATCCCCGTCGCTGTCTGAGTCGCTGTCGGTATCGGTATCTGACGTGCCGTTCTCGCTGGAATCGTCCCCACTACAGGCAACGAGCCAGCAGCCCAGTAGCACTGTGATCAGGCCACTTAATAGAATTGTGCTCAGCGGTTTCATTTTTTGCCTCCTGATTTATGTTGCCATACTCGAATAAAAACAACGCCGTGCCGTTCGACGTCTGCGGTGTAGCTATTTTGGAAAACACCGACATCTTGGCGTTCCCACAAATCCCGAACCCGTTGTTCCCCTGTAATGCCGAGGTCAGCCCAGTTGACGGTCATGGATTGGGTCTGTTCCCCCCGGTTTAGCAATACGACGGCCTTGGAATCGTCAGACATGGGTTTGGCCCAGACTTCCAGGTCGCCGTTGTCTGTTACTTGTTGCGCCTGGTTGCCCAATGGATCCTGGTTCACATCGATGACCTCGGGGTTGGTCAGCAGGCCCAGTGTGAAGTCATTCATATCATTGAGATCGTTGGACAAAATAATCGGCGCGTTCAAGATGGTCCACAAGCTCATATGGGATCGGTATTCCGCGTCGGTCATACCGTTCGCCCCATTGATAGAAGAGGAGCTGCCAGTGCCGTAGAGGCCAATCATGGCCATATCCGGGTCGTTCCATCCGCCAGGCACTGCGTATTCAGCCAAGCCGACTTGGCGATCCAGGCCCTCCATGATGCCGCAGTGGCCGTTGTTGTAGGCCCCGTGTTGCCAGATGTCGCGCAAATCCCAGGTGGTCCGCCACAAATGGCCGCCAGCTTCCCGGGCCCACAGCCACGGCTCCCGCACGCCCCATTCGCAGACACTCAACAGCATGGAACGGCCAGATGTTTTCAGGGCGTCTCCCAATTCAGCATATTCCTGTGCAAGCGCAGATTGACCGGTCGGGCCAGAGCAGTTATCGACCTTGACATAATCGATGCCCCATTCGGCAAATGTTTGGGCGTCCAGCTCTTCATAGCCCCCACTACCCGGGCCGCCGCAAAACGTGACGTGACCGATGTCGGAATAGATGCCCAGCTTTAACCCCAGCGCATGCACATAGTCGGCCACCTCTTTGATACCGTTTGGAAAGCGATTGCTGTTGGGAATGATCTTACCGTCCGCATCCCTCCCACCATCCGTCCAGTCGTCGTCGATATTGACGTATTGAAAGCCAGCATCGCGCAACCCGGTTTCCACCATGGCGTCTGCCATTTGCTTGATCAGGGTGGCACTGACCGAGCCGCCGTATTTATTCCACGAGTTCCACCCCAAGGGAGGTGTGAGGGCCAGTGTGTCTCCACTGTGAATCTCAAAGATCCGGCTGATAGTGGCGTTATCGCCCTGGGCTGTGATCTCAACTTCATAAATGCCCGCTTGGGGGCTGGTACCGCTGATGATGCCCGTGTCTGGATCTATTGATAATCCATCTGGCAACTGTTGGGCTGAAAACTGTTTCGTCCCCTCCAGGCCGATCGTGCCGATCGCATGGACAAATGGCGTATCTGGATACGTGCCGGTTAGGGATGGGCCAGTGAACCGAATATTTGGATCGACGATTTCTGTTTCTGTCTCAGTCTCCGTGTCAGTATCGGTATCAGTATCAGTATCGGTATCGGTATCCGAATCAGCATCACTGTCTGAATCCGTATCCGTATCAGAGTCCGTGTCGATATCCGAATCAGAATCCCCGTCTGAGTCGCTATCAGAGTCAGAATCTCCATCAGCATCACTGTCTGAATCACTATCAGCAGAGCTATCTCCGTTCGGATTATTTCCGCCGCATGCCCCAACGCCAGGACTTGCTAAAAGTGCAAGAATTCCAAATAGATATAAATTTGAAAGATTGCCCATTTTTTCCTCTTTATTAATTTTTTCTATTAATTAATATTCTGCTGTAAGTCGTCTACTAAAATAAAGAATATTCAGCACGGGAATCATTTGGGGAATTTTATTAGAAAGTGACTTGGTATATATACTATTTTTGTATTTTTTGACTACCCACATTTTAGCTTAGAATAGATGAAATCGTCCTCAAAGTCAACTGTCTTATAATGTTTGCCATATCTTGTCTTTATTGCTGTTTTACAATCTTTGTATCTGGAACAGGCTATTGTGAGATGAGACTATTTAGTCCTCGTGCCGAAACTGCGATTAAATGTAGCAGCGGGGTTTATCCCCGCTTTCAGAATAGATTGGTATTACTTTGTCTTTCACCGTGGGGATAAACCCCATATGCGTTAACTTATTTGGCCGACCACTGAGAGGGTGTTTGTAAAATAAACGTGCGACCGCAAATAGTGTAAAATCCAGCGCAGAATCCGGTCTCCCCCTTTGAAAAAGGGGGATTAAGATACTATGAAGGGCTGCCGGAGTCGAGATATCCTCTTGGAAACATCAACAACCCAGGAGGAAGAAATGACCCAGACAGCCCTAGCAAGAAATAATAGCGTAAATGAGCAGGTATTGTACATGGCCATGGAGCTGAGCAACAGTCAATGGAAGGTGGCATTTGGTGTTGGCGGGAATCCGAGGATCAGACAGATAGCGGCGCGAGACCTGAGTCGGCTGTGGGAGGAGATTTCCAAGGCAAAGAGAAGATTTGGGTTGCCCGAGGATACCGTTGTGGTGAGTTGTTACGAGGCAGGTCGTGACGGTTTTTGGATACACCGCTATCTGTTGTCTGTGGGCGTTAAGAACCTGGTTGTGGATTCGGCGAGTATCGAGGTGAATCGGAGGAAACGACGCATAAAGACAGACCGTGTTGATGTGAAGAAACTGTATATGCTCCTGACACGGCATGATGGCGGGGAAGCCGGCGTGTGGTGTATCGTCCGAGTACCGAGCGAGCAGGTAGAAGACGAGCGGCGGGTTACCCGGGAGCAAGACCGGCTGCAAAAAGAGATAGGCGGCCACAGCAGTCGCATCAAATCGTTGCTGATATTGCACGGCATCGTGGCCAAAGTTGATGGGAGGTTGCCGCTGGTTTTAGATAAGGTACGCCTTTTTGACGGGTCTGAATTGGGATCGAATTTGAAGGCCGAGCTCATGCGGGAATTTGAGCGGTGGGCACTGGCCAAGCGTCAGATGTCGGAAATACTCAATGCCCAGCGCGCACAGGTAAGAGCTGCAAAAAGGTCAAAAACAACGTTGGCCAATCGACCTATCAAGTCTCAGATGGTGGCATTTCTGATGGCGCTTCGGGGTATAGGAGAACGCTCGGCCTGGCCGTTGGTAGATGAGTTTTTATGGCGAGATTTTAAGAATCGCCGTGAAGTAGGTCAGGCAGCCGGGTTGTGTGGAACTCCCTATGACAGTGGCGGTAGCGTTCGAGAGCAGGGTATCAGCAAAGTCGGAAGTAAACGTATACGGAAGTTGATGGTGGAGCTGTCCTGGTGCTGGCTGAGATATCAGCCTCAAAGTGCCATCACGCGTTGGTTCGATAAACGATTTGGGCATGGTGGAAGGCGGATGCGTCGAATAGGTATCGTGGCTGTAGCGAGGCGACTTCTTATAGCACTGTGGCGATATGTTAAATGTGGCGTCGTTCCAGAGGGAGCATTATTCAAAGGTACAACAATGAAAGCAGCCTAGAGCATCGGCTGCGCAGGAATAGAGGGAATGAGGTCTGGTTGGTTGAAGAAGCCCGTAAATCCCCCGGGCCAGCTTTTAAAGTTCGCCGTCGTGTAAGATGGGGCATTCTTCATCAAGGGTTTCACTGCCGCCATCAGGCGCATGCAGTATGTGGTGTTCGGTTTTGCTCCGACACGGATAGAAGGTAGTCCGGGACAGAGATTCCCGAGACGCGCAATGAAACCGGCCGACGAGATGAGAAAGAAACATATGGTTCCCGTGCAAAGCATCGAAGGACCTACGGCGGCCAGGACCTCTTTAAGGAGGTCCTTATTGCCCGCCTCCGGTTGGTGAACTCTGGGAAATAAGGAGACCGATTGGACGATGAATCAAAAAAAAATGACCAAGGGGCTTGACAGATGAGCCCTCATAGAAG
>JASJCT010000051.1 GCA_030065855.1 Myxococcota bacterium | reverse complement strand
GTCACGGTTTGTCTCCTGAGTGATTGTTTTTGCCAATACCAGTTATCTCACGAAGGCAAACCTCCAGCTTCTTTTTTGATAGGTATTTTTTCGAATCCGCTGAATTACCACTGAACTGTAAAGCAGGATGGTCGGTCCCCAGAATTTCTGAGGCTCAGAACTAAAAAAGCCCTTGAAAATCAAGGGCTTAGGGTAGCGGGGTGGACGGGACTCGAACCCGCGGCCTCCGGCGTGACAGGCCGGCGTTATAACCAAACTTAACTACCACCCCTCTTTTCAAACATCACAAGACCTGTGGGCGGGACAGGGCTTGAACCTGCGACTTCCGGCTTGTAAGGCCGACGCTCTCCCAACTGAGCTACCCGCCCCGCCTTTAAAAGCCGGAAGTGATTAGCATCGGTGTAAGCCGTTGTCAACTGGTATCGCGTCGAATTTTATCGACTTTAATGATAAAATTTCGCTGTTGGTTTGGAGTTGGATTTGAGGTTCTCTTTGAAGTTATCCAGAGAATTTACCCGGCCACTGGCCAGATGGCGAAAAAGCCATCGACAGGAAGCAGAGAGTCCATTAAAACCAAGTAACTCGCCACGCCGATTTTAACTGTCCGCCCACCACAATGGGTAGATTACGGCGGGCACAGAGGAGATGGTCACGCACAGATGGGTCGTATCGTTACCGTGGCAAATCAAAAAGGGGGCGTGGGTAAAACAACGACTGCGGTCAATTTGGGCGCGTCGTTGGCTGCTGCCGAAAAAACAACGCTTGTGATCGATCTCGACCCTCAGGCCAATGCCACGTCTGGCTTGGGAATCGACCCCAGACCCCTCGAATTGAGCTCCTATGATGTACTCATCGGTTCCCGGGAACCTGTGGACACGATTCTGCCTTCATCCATCGACTACTTGGATATCATGCCCGCAAACCGAGATTTGGCAGGCGCTGAAATCGAGCTCGTCGATGCCCAACAACGAGAAAAAAGACTCAACCAGGCAATTACAGCTATTCGCGTTCAATACGATTACATTATTGTGGATTGCCCCCCATCCCTGGGCCTCCTGACGTTGAACGCGCTTTGTGCAGCCGACGCCGTGATCGTCCCCCTGCAATGCGAATACTATGCCCTGGAAGGACTCGGCCGCCTCATGGAAACCATTTCGATTATTCGCAAGGACTTAAATCCCACGTTAGAGGTGGACGGGGTTCTGCTCACCATGTACGACGCGCGAACAAGCCTCTCCGATCAGGTTGCTCAGGAAGTTCGAGAGAACTTCGACGGCCGGGTCTTTCAAACTGTCATTCCACGCAATGTCCGCCTCTCAGAATCCCCGTCCTTTGGCAAGCCAGTTTTGCTTTATGACGCGCGGTCAAAAGGCTCCCTCGGATATTTGGCATTTGCCAAAGAATACCTGGAGATAGGACATTGAGCGCGCCTACTGGTAAGGGACGCCGCGCCCTCGGTAAGGGGCTTGGCGCACTGATTCCAGGCGCGGATGCCGCACCAGGAGCCAGCAGCGCTAAGGAATACTTCCTCTGTCCAGTGGAGCGCATCCATCCACAGCCGAATCAGCCCAGACAAAAAGTAGGCGAGGCAGCCCTTAAAGAACTGGTCAAGTCCATACAAGAACAGGGCATTATACAACCCCTGGTTGTTAGACGGCGAACCAACGGCGATGGCTATGAGCTTATCGCTGGTGAACGCCGCTGGCGCGCTGCACAGTTGGCCGGATTTAAAGACCTACCGGTCTGCGTCAAGGAAGCCACCCACAAAGAAGCCTTTGAAATGGCCCTCGTCGAAAATATTCAACGGGAGGATCTCAATCCCATCGAAGAAGCAGAGGCGTTCAAGCGACTCATCGACGAGCACGGCTATACCCAGTCAGAGCTCTCCTCTCGCATTGGACGCGATAGATCGACAATTGCCAATAGCCTGCGCCTACTCGGCCTGCCGCCCGAGGTCCAGGCAATGGTCAATGCTGGAAACCTGACCGAAGGCCATGCGCGCGCCATCCTCCAAGTGGGTAACAACCAGCAAATGATCGTCTTGGCACGCTCGGTCGCTGCCAAGGGATATTCAGTGCGCGAGACCGAACGTCGGGCCAGGAGCGCCGCCAGCACATCCAAAGGGAAACGGGAACCATCAGCCAAAACTGGCAGCGTAGAGACGCGCGCCCTAGTCGAACGGCTGCAACGGGCGCTGAACACGCGGGTCAATATCGTCGATAACAAAGGCAAAGGACGCCTTGAAATCATCTACACCAGCTACGACGAGCTGGATGGTATTTTGAACAAAATATTGAGGTGATGCCACCCCTGGCGCGCTTAGAACACCATGGGTCGACGCGCACAAACATTTCAACTACCTAGATGGGCTGGTCGCACCATTTTTGCCGCGTCATTGGGACTGGTTTTTGCCACCTATTTGGCTTTGAAAATGTTCGCGATGCACGCCTACGTCGGGGATGAGCACATCTACCTCTACCAGGCAAAGCTCGTGACTGAGGGGTTTGAACCGTACGTGGATTTTGCCATGGCCCATCCCCCGCTGCACACGCTTTTTGCCGCAAGTGTTTTTAAACTTTTTGGATACCAGTTTTTCCTAGGACGGCTGATCCCTGTTTTTTGGTGTGCCACTGCCGGGATGCTCCTCGCACTGCTCGTTCGTCGGGAGCTCGGTGCGGTCGCATCTGTGGTCGCCACCGCCCTGTTCTTACTCGCCTACGAACCCCTGCGCGCATCCTCCCACGCGACAGGTGTGAACATGACAGTTGCGATGCTCCTGGGTGCTGTACTGGTCTATCGAACCGGGGCTATCCGCACGGCTGCAGCCCTCTGTGCGGCTGCGGTCTTCACCCGATTGTATGCATCCCCAGGCGTGCTCACCCTCGCTGCTTTTGCCCTGATCGCCAATCGCCAAAACGGGGTGCGACTCATCACCTGGGGCGCGGTGTTTGGCATTGCAGGGAGTATCGCCCTAGGCGTTTGGACCGATTTTCAAGACATGCTGCACCATATGATTCAGTACCACGCCAAAAAAACCCCTATGGCACCAGGTAAACTCGCAACCATGCGCAATACGGTCCTCTTTCACAACGCAGACATCGCTATTTTGTTTTGCTTGGCACAAATCGCGTGGATCGCCAGCTTGGGAAGGACCGTTGTGACAACAGATCCACGCGCCAAGCTGTTAGATCGTCTGCGTACAAGTATTCAAAAAAGCCGCCTCTCCCTTGTCATCCTGGCGAGTGCCATCAGCACCTTCTCGCTAGCCGTGCTGCTCAGCATGGATCGGGTTTGGATGTATTACTTTGTACCGTCTTTTCCCTTTGCTGCCATTGCAGGCGGCTGGCTCGTCTCTCGATGGGGCGAGGTGGGGTTGATGGCGATCCGCAACCGGATCGGTAAGCAACGGGTCGATCAGAACCGCATCCATGGCAAACAGGTCCTCGGCTGGGCAGTCCTGTTTGCTGTCTTTGTCATTGCATGGGCGTTGAGCCCAATGATCGAACACTCCCTGCCCTACTACGCCCGAATAATGGACAAGCCGCCCGCTGCCCGGGTGTCGACCTATAAATGGCGCTCTAGCCCTTTGCCCGACTGGCTGAACGATCCCTTAAAAACGCTTTTTTGGAAAGATGAGCGAACCATCGGCAATACCTATCACCGATTCAATTACCTGCTCTGGCACGAGAGTCGCGTCTTTAATATCCTTGAAGACATGGTAGAAACCATTAACGCGCATACAACGCCGCAAGGGGAAATTTTTGGCGATTCAGGTACAGTGCCGCTCCTCGCACTTCTTTCGGGCAACCCCATTGCCGGCAATGAGGTGGATACCAATATTCAACGCTACCGGTCTCAAAATGCATCTCCCAAGGAACTTCTCAGGCGCATTGATAGTCCAAAAACAGAGATGATAATTCTGCGCAGCAGATTTGGCGTTGCCGGCGTTCCTGAAATCCAACGCCTGGTATCAAAAAAATATACGCGCCTCAGAACCTTTAGGTCTGACCAACATCGGATTTTTTCCATCTACAAACGTCGGGAAGAAAATAAGAAAAGGAGCGACATGTGAATCGCCGTCTCACCCCCTCCTATGGCCCCCTGCTCGCAGCAATATCAGTAGCCCTTGTCTCTGGCGCCGCAGCCCTGGCGTACGAAATCACCTGGTCGCGCATGCTCGTCATTCCACTCGGCAACTCGAGCGATGCAACAACCCTGGTTCTCGCAGCCTTCATGCTGGGCATTGCTGCTGGCGCGCGCCTTCTGGGGGGCGTTGCAGATCGCGTACGGTCTCCGCTCAAGCTCTATGCCTACCTGGAAATAGGTCTGGGCCTGTACGCCCTGGCCATGCCGTTCGTCATTAAGGCCATTGGATCTGCTGCGTTCTTAAGCGGCAGCCTGGCTGAGTACCCCTGGATCGCGGTCGCTAGATTTGCCACGTGCGCTGCTGTGGTGGTGATACCGTCCCTGGCCATGGGTGCCACCCTGCCGATGCTCGTTCGGGCCGTATCAGGTGGACCAGGCACGGTTAGACATCAGATAGGCCTCGTATACGGCGCCAATACCATTGGGGCTGCTATGGGAGCTGCTGCAACCGGGTTTGTCATGATACCCGCGATAGGTATCCCACTGACGTCGTATATCGGGGTCGTGCTCAGCCTGTTTGCCGGGGCTATTGCGCTGCTGGCCAGTCGCCTTTCGCTTTCCTTGTCCGCTGCCGCTGGTCCAGCTGAGGATCCTCCAGAGAAAGCCGCGATCGACCCCCAAATAAGGGCCGGCGCCTTGATCGCTGCCGCTGCTTCCGGGTTTGTCATGCTCGGCGCTGAAGTGCTCTGGGCCCGCGTTCTCACCTTCATTTTTGGACACGATACCTATGCATTTGCCGTGCTGCTCGCCGTTGTTCTGCTCGGTCTCGGGCTGGGTGGCTTCCTCCACAAAAAGCTGGCCGGTAGGGATCCGGTCGCAGTGACGGGCGTCCTGACAGGACTCATGGGCCTGGCACTGTTGGATTTGTTCTGGGTCGCCGCCGCTATCACCGTACACATTGGCCGAGATCCGTTCGCCCTGGGAAGCTTGGGGCAATTCGCCAATGCCATTGAGCTGGAATTCTTTCGCGAAATACTCTTTACGCCCATTCTCGTGCTAATGCCATCCATCTTGGCCGGGGCTGCATTTCCAGCTGCCGTCGCCCTTTATGCCGGCACATCTGCGCGAACTGGCCATCGCGTTGGCACAGCCGCGCTCGTTAACGGTATTGGGTGCGGCGCAGGGGCGCTGATCACATCCTTTCTGCTCGTCGATACCGTGGGTATTCAGCAGGCATTTGTCGTATTGGCGCTCGTTGCCGTCGTCGCATCTCTTGCAGTGCTCCTGCTGGGCCGCCGATTCGCACCGAGACGCACCGCAATAATCTTTGGCGCGCCAGCCGCACTGACCCTGGCGGTGGCCCTGATCATGCCCGCACACCTGCCCCGAGAAATGCTCAGACAGGCTGTTGGTAGCCGTCACCAGGACATCGTGCACTACGAGGAGGGGCACGTCGGAACGGTTTCGGTTACTGTCAACCGCATTAACGGCGAAAAGCAACTGTTTATGAACGCCGTCAACGAGGTCACCACTCGCCTCGTCCACAACCAGAGTTTTAAATTTTTGGGGCATCTGGGTCCCCTGCTGCATCCCAAGCCGCGGCATGGTTTGATGATTTGTCTGGGGGCCGGGCTTTCAGCCGGCGCTGCGCTCGTGCACCCCTTTAAAAGACTCGACGTAGTGGAACTTTCGGCCGCCATGCCAGCGGCTGCCCGTTTTTTTGACACCGAGAACAATCGGGTCCTCGATGATCCTAGATTGCACCTACACATCGACGATGGCCGCCATTTTTTGGCTGGCTCCAGCACCCGTTACGACACCGTAATGGTCGACTCTACCCATCCCAAGGCAGTGGATTCGTGGATTCTCTACACCCAGGAGTTTTACGCGCTGATTCGAAACCACCTCACCCACGACGGCATTGTCGTGCAGTGGGTCCCGCTTCACGGCCTTTCCGAGCAAGAGCTTAAAATCATCGTTCGCACCTTTTTTAGCGTGTTCCCCGAGACCACCCTTTGGGTCAACGTGGGATTCGAGACATACGGTCAAGCCGCCTACCTCAAGATGGTGGGCACCCGCGACCCACTCGTCATCGACTACGAGGAACTCGCTGCCAGACTCCAGGAACCGAGAATCAAAACTGATCTCGCAGCCTATGGCATGGCAGCACCAGAGGAACTGCTCGATGCATTCCTGGCAGGCCCTGGGGCAGTTGGCAAATGGACACAAGGGCTGCCCATACAGACGGACAATCACCCGATCGTCCCGTACACCACCGCCTATGCCTCTGGTCGGCGCATGAGCGCTCCCCTGCTCCTCGGGGTTCGCTCGTCCATTTTTCCCATCCTGACGCGCATGGGACAATCCGAGGCTGATATCCGCAGCCGCCTGGCCATCGCTATCGATGCCCAGGGGTTTTTGCTCGCGGGCATGCTCGATCGGGCTGCTGACACATGGCCGAACGGGAAAAAAATCCACCTTTTCAAAGAACGCGCCCAACAAGGCCGAGCCTATTACCTCGCCCTTGCAAAGCGCTACGCAGATGCCCCTGACAAACTCTTTGAAATCGGCAGCTACTTGGGCAACCTCGGCTATGCTGAGGAGGCAAAAACCCTCTATCAGCGCGCACTCGATCGCGCGCCCGGCGATCCGAGAATACAGCTCAATCTGGCGCTGGCCATGATCGACTTGGCAGACACGCCGGCCGCCCGATCGATCCTTGCCACGCTGAACCAAACCCATTCAAAAAATGCGCTCGTCGCTTACAACCTGGGCGTTGCCTTTAACCTGGATGATAAACCCGGCCTGGCGCGACCCCATCTAAAGCGCGCGGTCGCCCTGGACCCGTCCCTCATCAGCGCCAGACTAAACCTGGCCCAGACGTTTATCGCCACCGGAGATCTTAAACCCGCTGAAGCCGAGCTGCGGGCCTTGATAGCTCAAAACCGGTGGGTGGCCGAGGCATGGGACATGCTGGGACTCGTAGCCGCGGCGCGGCGAGATTGGCCAGAGGCCAAAAAGCTGCACCTACATGCCCTCAGCTTGGAACCGTATCGCGCTGCTACCCACTACAATCTAGGCATTACCTTGCAGGAACTCGGTCGATTAAAAGAAGCTGCAGGCGCCTACAAGGCAGCCTTGAAAATAGATCCAGCAGATGTATCAGCACACAATAACCTGGGTCTGGTATACGCTGGTGTCGGATTGTACGACCTGGCAGCTGCATCCCACATGACCGCCCTAGACCTGGACCCAGGTTATGCCGAAGCAGCCTTTAACCTGGGGTTGGCATATAAAGCCCAGGGCAACCTTCAGTCCGCGGCAGAGGCGTTTGGCCTGGCCCTCAAAATTGCACCCACCCTGGTCCAGGCCCAAGAACAGCTCACCGCCCTGGGGATTCAAAAAGAGGACGGTCCCCAATTTTCGTCTCCGTGACCAGAAGATATCGACCTAGGCTGGGGTGATATCGGTTTTCGGAAAATCGTTTCCAACAAATAGCAATGGTTGGTTTGCTAGAATCGCCGTCGCATAGGCCAGACAGTCTCCATAGTTAAGCGCTGCCGGATGACGGCCTTTTCCGTATCGCAGATACGCTGAAATGGCTTCGCGCCAGTGGGATTCGCCAAAGGGGATGATCTGGATGCCAAATTCTTGGACAAACCGATCCAGCAACGCCCGAGCGTCCCTGCCCAGTCTTGCGCTTAGCACTATACCGGTCTCGACCAAGGTTGGTGTGCCGATACCGAGAATCGGAGCCTGGGCGATTTTTTCAACCAACTGTTGATACCCCGGTTCTTTTAAAAAAGTGGCTATAACGACAGATGAGTCGAGAATCATACTCCCTCCGGACCAAATCCGAGTAATTCATCGGTCTCTTCCTGGGTGAGCACCCTTCCAATTTGATCGTCTGGAACAAGCGGCCAAACATCGCTCTCTAAGAAATGGACTAATAGTGCGAGTCGATTCCTGCCACCCCCCTGCAATGCCATACGCTGTTCCCGCTCTTTTAGCGCGTTCCATATCGCCTCGGTTTTGGTTTCCCCATTCATCGCAGCCAACTCTGCTGCCAATCGGACCACTTCAGCATTTTTGATATTGAGTGCCATTGAACACCTCTCAGATTCAATCTATACACCATTCTACCATTTATCAACCCGGGGTATACCTAGTGCTCATTCAAGCCTACTCTGACGGGTGGAGATTCCGATTTCCCCCTTACCCTACTTGACAATTGTCAATATTGAAAAAGGGGGAGTTTATTACTACCCATCACTCATCACTTGACGAGGTACTAGATACCCCGTGAAGTGTCTTTAGAAGATTAGAAATCGAACTCGGGCACAGCGAATCTTTGTTCCTAACGCCCTCGCTTGAGCTCTGTTAGGACCAGCTTGGCCACTGCCTTTAGGGTATCGAAAACCCCTTGGCCGGTAGTGGCGACAGCATCGAATTCCGGGACACTGGCTCCGTTGAGAAAGCTGTGCAACTCGTCGGTGGAAACCACGTTCGGCAAATCGCGCTTATTGTATTGAACCACATATGGCAGGCGGTCCAGATCGTACCCCTGTTCTGACAGGTTGTATCTTAAATTCTCCAGGGATTCCATGTTGGCTTCCATGCGCTCGATTTGGGAATCTGCCACAAAGACAACGCCATCCACCCCCTTTAAGATGAGCTTGCGCGAGGCATCGTAGAATACCTGTCCCGGAACGGTGTACAGATGAAACCGGGTCTTAAATCCTCGAATCTCTCCCAGAGATAGGGGGAGGAAATCGAAAAACAGGGTCCGCTCGGTCTCAGTGGCCAACGAAATCATCTTGCCTTTGGATTCCGGGCTGGTGCGATTGTAAATATACTGTAAATTTGTCGTTTTTCCGCAAAGACCCGGTCCGTAGTACACGATTTTGCAATTGATTTCGCGAGAGGAATAATTGATGAAAGACATCGCTCTACTGCGTCCTAGTCATTGAACAGATTGTCAATATCATCATCCGTGATCTCTGCAAACGGGGATCCGGTTGCGGGATCTTGAACCTTCTTGAGCAGGGATTCAAATACCTGGTTTAGCTTTTCATTGGCCTTGCGCACGCGCAGTCGTACCAATCCCAGCGAGGATCGCTCGTCGAAAATAACCACCAAAATGACCCGCTGGCCCACAATCTGAATGTGGATGTTCTGGTGCTCGCCCTCGTGGAATTGGGTGGCAAATTCGTTTTCCTTGAGCAGCTTGGCCATACCCCCAGTAGCGGCGATATTGCCAGCGGTGAGGGATGCCAAAGATGTGGTGTCTAGGTGCTGGTAATCACCTGACGTGGCGATGAGTTGTCCATTTTTATCTACTATAAAAACAACCAGTGCGTTCGCATCTCTGACGAGTTTATCGCAAACCTTTTGAATCTCATTAAACTCCTCTTCGTACATTACCATCTGAGGATCCACCATACGCGATTCTCCCTCACTGCGGCCTGTCTTACTTACTGCGCGCCGCTTGCTTGTTTCGAGACAGCGTATCTATTTGCTTACCAGACCTTTACGCCACCATCAAGTTACGCGCCCTATACGGGCAACTTTACCCTAAGTCCCAGCTGCTGCTTCATTTTTAAAAGTATAGCTGAATTTGTCACCAAGTCTTACAAAAAGAGCGCATACGCCAAATATCTTCGCTATTTTGCTCCGGCCGCGCTCAGGACAGCGCTTTGGCCAAGGGGATCCCATTAAACCTTTGACAAAAAAATCCAAAAATTGAATAATTTTACATAATAAATATTAGAGCGGCGCTATCATAGCGCCTTTTTAATATCTACATTTGGGAGGTGCAATCATGAGAAACCCCGCTTATATTCTCTGCTTTTTTCTTACCCAGCTGTTGTTTCTAGCAGGCTGTGGGCAAGAGTCAGAGTCGTTTGAGATCAACGATACCGGGAGTGATTCTGATTCAAATGCCGACTCAGATACAACGGCGGATACGGACACTAGTACTGGATCAGATACAGATACAGATACAGATACCGACACGGACACAGATACGGATACCGACACAGATACAGATACAGATACAGATACAGATTCGGACACAGATACAGACACAGATACAGATACAGATACGGAAACGGACACCGACACTGATACCGAAACTGAAACCGACAGCGACGCGTGCGAGGTGGCGATTATGCTGCCAGGCCAAGCAGTGGCAACGATTGAAGGTATCTGCGTGCCACCTGGAACACCTTGCCCAGGTGGCATTGTTCCTGAAATTTTAGCCGATCCCAATGGTTCATGTGAGGATGAGGAGCTCGTCTGTTGCATCGGCATTGGCGAGTGCGACAACTCCCAAATAAGCGGCGAGTGGGAGTCCTACTGCAAACAGCAACCTTGCGATCCACCAGAAGAAGAGGGCGGTCAATTCGGCTGCCCTGACAGTCAGTACTGCTGTTTTATCCAAGACTAAAGAACCCCGTCGATAGGATCGCCATATACCTTCTATCCCAAGACAAATGTCGAGAGAAAATCCACCACAAAAATGGCGATGGCAGACCCAACCACCGACACAGTGACCGATCTGCCAACCCCTGGCGCACCGCCGCTGGTCGACAGGCCATAATGGCAACTGGCCACTGCAATGATCCCACCGAAAGCGGCGGACTTGATGATGCTCGTCACGTAATCCCATGGCGTCAGCATGGTCGTTAGGCTGGACCAGAACGTCTGGGGGTCTACTTCCATCAGGACATCGCCGATAACAGAGGCGCTCAACAGGGCCACTGTGTTGCCAATAATCGTGAGCAGCACCAGGGATATGACCATCGCAATAAAGCGCGGCACAACCAGATAGGAAATCGGATCAATAGCAAGACACCGCAATCCATCGATCTGCTCGGTCACCGTCATGGTGCCGAGCTCTGCGGCGGTGTAGGCGCCCACACGTCCTGAAAACATGAGCGCAAAGAGCACGGGGCCGAGTTCCCGGATGGTGATAAAGCCAGCCCCCCATCCGAGATGGGACCGCATGCCGTACTTGTCCACAAGCACAAACGACTGGATGACCAAAATAATACCCACCACAAAGGCGGTCGCAGCAATGATGGCAATCGATCTAAACCCCATCCTGAGCAAACAGCGGGAGAGCTCATCCCTGTCAATGCCCGACGGCACGAGACGCCTCAGGATTTTGAATAACAAGATGGCCGCACCACCCGTATCGTTTGCAGCGTTTAAGAACCCCCTCCCAATTTGTCTGATGAGTCCTTTAAGCATCGTGAAACCCATCAATCCAGCCCCATCGGCAGTCGCGCGTCCTCGAGGAATCGCCTCACCTTTGGGTGCGCATGTTCAGAAAACGCAGCAGGCGTATCCACAACAATCACTTCCCCATTCCACATCAGGGCCACTCGATCGCATACCGACAGCAAACCGAGCACATCAGAAGAGACAATGACGACGGTGTTTTTCGCCTGATACCGAATCCCGGCGATCATATCGAGAATGCGCCTCGATGTCACTGGATCGAGCCCGGCAGTGGGATCATCGCAGATTAGGATATCTGGCTCGGTGACACACGCCCGGGCCAGGGCGACCCGCCGACGCTGACCACCGGAGAGTTCGCTAGGCAATCGATTTTCAAACCCCAAGAGCGCCGCCATTGCCAGGCGCTCCAATGCGCGCGTCCGGATCTCTCGCTCACCCAGTGCGGTGAGGCGCTGGAGCGGGTAGACCACATTCGAAAGGACCGTCAGGTGTTCAAACAGGGCGTTATTTTGAAACTGCATGCCAATGCGCGATTGGGTTTCTTGAATTGTCTTGGCGTCGGCCAGCACCATGTCGGTACCTGCAACAAATACCACGCCGGCATCAGGCCTGATCAAGCCGGAAATGATGCGACACAGGGTGGTCTTCCCCGCCCCTCCAGGTCCCATGATGCCGAGCAAGGTGCCTGCCTCAATCTTGAGGGAAATGTTGTCGAGCGCCCGAACACTGCCGAACGATCGGGCCACATTGACCAAACTGATCATGCATATAGTCTACCAGGGCTGGATCACAGGACCAAGAGGGGGATCAATCGATTGAGGCAACCTGTTCTGTCTGGAGGGCGTCATCCTTGGGGTAATAGAGGCGAAGGGCCACGCCATTTGCCCGTGGGCTGGTCATGAACCGGGGTAAATTCCCATTGACGTAAACGATGAATCGGACACCGGTTTCGCGCTGAATCGACTTCACCGACCGAATGAGCGGATGATGTGCCAGGGATTCAATCCACCCCTCTCTCCTGGCCAGACCGCCCGGGACATCAATCACCACGCCGTTTGGATCCCGAACCCGATATCCCGATGCATATTCGACAGGCCACCGCGTTGGCAAAAGGAGCGTCACCTCGTCCTTGGGCGTATCCGATGCCTGAGCTGGGGCGCCTGGGGGGTCGGATTTCAAAGGGGTATTTTCGGCCACATCGCTCGCAGGAGCAGCTGCGGAAACCAATGCGACTGAGGGCGCAGGCGATTGGGCTGCCTCTTGGGCACCGGCAGCAGCGGCTGGGGTTGCAGCAATGGTTTCAGGCACATCAGGGGTGTGCGCTTCGGCCGGGCTTGTCGGTGTTGCTATCAAGGCTGGGTCGCGACTTTCCAACATTGGGTGATGGGCCGCGTTATCTGTCTGCCGGGCCTTGGGGGAGTCTTGGGATGTAGGTATATCTCCAAGCGAAAATCCAGCGACATAGGATCGGATTTCATCTATACCAAACACGCCGGATCGATGAAGGGCAAAACCGGCGACACCCAAAGCCACAACCACAACAGCCCATCCCATTGCGCGCACCATTTTGTAACGACGCCGGGTCTTTGCGCGGGCAATGGATTGATCCGGCATTGAAACATCCTGACAGTTTACCCATTCCGGGTCATCTTCGGCCCAGTCATCATCGTCGATGAGCTTTGTCTCAAACGAAAAAAACTCGTCCACGATCGCCCTGTCGGGATCGGCATCCTCGTCCATGGATTTGGTCGATGCTGCGATGAGATTTTCCGGTGGCTCTGCGATGACCGTACTGCGACCATCATCTGTACGAATCGAGAGCCGCAATCTAGGTAAACTCGTTTCTGGATCGTCCTCAACGCTGATTCGATGAATCGTACCGCATTGAGATGCACCGTCTTTGGGCCCGTAATGAACCGGAATATTCATCTCAAGGGCTGGAAACGGACAGATCAGAGACACACCGCGACGGGTTTGCTGTTCCCGCAGGGTATTCACAGCCATCTGCGCACCATGGATCTTAAGGCGCACAATATCGTTCGCTGCCACGTCTTTTTTTCCATCTGGTGATGTGCTCATGGTATCCTCCATGAAAAATGAGCCAATGGGATAATCTGTTTTAGCATGGTAGGTTTATGTAGTCAAAAAAACTACATTAGAATACCTACAGGGATTATTCGGCTCGTGAGAGCAGACTGGAAACTGGCGCTATGTCAAACGAAACTTGTCGGCTGAGGTTATCAGATTCCCCCTTGAAAAAGGGGGGAAGGGGGATTTTGTCACCCACAACGCCAGAGGAGATGACGAAATCCCCCCAGCCCCCTTTGCCAGGGGTGGCTTTTTATCCGACGTTTGTCTTATCGACAAAGTACTAAGACAGTAAAAAGGCGAAAATGAAAGACAAATCAATTCTCTTGGGCGTCACCGGCGGCATTGCAGCGTATAAAAGCGCGGTGTTGTGCCGGCAGTTCATACGGGCTGGTGCCCGGGTTCAGGTGGTAATGAGCGAGGCTGCGTGTGAATTTATCTCACCCCTTACCCTCGAAACCCTATCGGGTCAGCCCGCGTTGGTACAGATGTTCAATAGAAACCGCAGTGGTGTGCCCCATATTGAGGTTGCTGATGCCGCTGATCTGTTCGTCATTGCCCCTGCTACGGCGGATTTCTTAGCCAGAACTGCAGTGGGACGGGCCAGTGATCTGATTTCTGCAGTGACGTTGGCCTACAGGGGACCTGTGCTCGCAGCACCGGCAATGAATACAAACATGTGGGAACACCCTGCGACCCGGCGCAATTTAGAAACCCTGCGGACCACTTGCGACTGGCGATTTGTCGCACCGGGTTCTGGAGACCTGGCCTGTGGCTGGACCGGACCCGGACGCATGGCAGAGCCGATCGAAATATTTGAGGCCGCTGAGGCCATGCTAGAAGGGGACCTGTGTGGGCGCACCGTGCTGGTCACGGCTGGCCCAACCGTCGAGGATATCGACCCGGTACGATTTATCTCCAATCGCTCCTCTGGAAGAATGGGATACGCCATTGCAAACATGGCTGCCCAGCGAGGCGCCACTGTCGTTCTGGTCACTGGACCCACGGCCCTCAGTCCTCCCCAGGTAAGCGAGCTCGTGCAAGTGCGATCCGCTTTGGAAATGCGCGCAGCCGTGATGGACCGTGTAAAGGATTGCGACGCTGTGATAATGGTGGCGGCGGTTGCGGATTATCGCCCTGAAAAAATGAGCGAACACAAGCTTAAAAAGGGGCCAGGCGAAAAAGAGCGCGCGATCAAGCTGGTTCGCAATCCCGATATTCTCGAGGAACTCAGCAAGTTGCCAAACACCAAGCAGCAGCCTGTCCGGGTCGGCTTTGCCCTTGAGACAGAGCATCTCGCAACAGCAGCCCGAGAAAAGTTAAAAATGAAAAAAGCCCACATCATTGTGGCAAATCTGGCCACAAGCGGGTTTGGTGGAACCGATACCGAAGCCCTGATCATCGATGATGCAGGACGGGAAGAGCCCACTGGCAGTTTATCAAAAACCTCCCTGGCCAACAGATTGCTAGACCTGTTGATCGCACGGGACTGGCAGGCAGACTAAAAAAGCAGATCTCGATGAACGTCAACATTAAAGAGGAACTCTTGGGCATCGTCCGGGCAGGTGTCATCGAGCTGCGGTGCCTCACATACCCCGAGCGCTGTCACGATAGACTGTGGCAGGGGATACGGTCTGCGTGCGCGACAATCGAAAAAAATTATGCCGGGCAAACAGTGGGCAAGGTGCCCGGGGTCATCGACACGCGCCGGCTCTTTCGGGCAGTCGGTCTTGAACCCACCAAGCGAAGACCCTCCTCTGAGGCGCTCCTGCGGCGCGTCATTCGGGGTCAGTCGCTCAACCGCATTCACCCCCTTGTGGATATGTGCAACCTGGTCAGCCTGGTCAGTCTGATTCCAGTCGGGCTTTACGACCTGTCAAACATTGCCGGTGATACGGTCACCATACAATTGGGCGACCCCTCATGGCGCTACGACGGGTTTCGCGAGCTGCAGGTCAACCTGGCCGGCCGGTTGTGTGCAGCCGATGCCATCGGCCCGTTTGGCTCTCCCACATCAGACTCGCTCAGAACAGGGATCAGAGGCCTCGTACCAAATGCATTGGTCATTTTGTATCAATACAGAGGCGGGACCGAGGCGACCCTACGCCAGGCACTTGCACAAACCCAATCCCTTGCTGAGAGCCACTTTGGCGCCACTATCGTCGGGCCCACCGTCGTGGGTGGGTGAAACACAGGAACAGTTCTTTTCGTCAGGACCTTTTTGGTGTAACTGAAGGGTGTTTTTTGCCAAAGGAGCTACCAAGTGGGCCGGTTTATCGAGGAGTGGAAAAAAAGTCACTGGGCAGGCAGGCTCGGTACAAAAGATGAAGGGCAAACCGTCGTGTTGATGGGATGGATCGATGCGGTGCGCGATCACGGCGGCGCGATCTTCGTGGATCTAAGGGATAGGAGCGGCTTGGTTCAGGTGGTGTTCGACGCAGCAGATCTCGAACCAAGTGCAATCGACGTCTCCAAAGCACTGCGCCAGGAGTATGTGGTGGCAGTGCGCGGGATGGTGCGCCGGCGAAGCGGCAAGCCCAACCCCAACCTGGAGACCGGTGAGATCGAAATCCGCGCTACTGCGTTATCCCTGCTCAACCGGTCTGAATCCATGCCGTTCCAGGTCACCGATACCATAGACGCTAGTGAAGCGACCCGCCTTACCTATCGCTACCTGGATTTGAGGCGACCGCCGCTGCAGCAGGCATTGATCCTGCGCGCCAAAGCCGCGGCGATCGTGCGAGAGCATTTCAATGGGGAGGATTTTATCGAGGTCGAGACGCCTGTGCTCTCCAAGTCGACGCCCGAAGGTGCCCGGGATTATTTGGTCCCATCTCGCATCCAACCCGGCTCGTTTTACGCCCTGCCCCAATCGCCCCAGCTATACAAGCAGCTCCTGCAAGTAGCGGGCATTGAGCGCTATTACCAAATCTGCCGCTGTTTTCGAGACGAAGATTTGCGCGCGGACCGCCAACCCGAATTTACCCAGATCGATGTGGAGATGAGCTTTGTGGCCCCGGACGATGTGATGGCCATTGCCGACGGTATGATAGCGAAACTCTTTGGCGCGCTACGAGGGGTCGACGTACTGCTGCCGATTCCGAAAATTAGCTATGACGAAGCGATACGTCGCTATGGCGTGGATAATCCAGACGTGCGGTTTGACATGACCCTGTGCGATCTTACGGACACAGCCAAATCATCGTCGTTCAAGGTATTTTCCAATGCCGCGGCCAATGGTGGACGCGTGCTCGGCCTAACGGTTGAAGGCGGGGCTCAGATGTCGAGAAAGGAAATAGATGCGCTCACAGCGTTCGTCAAAACCTACGGCGTGGGAGGCCTGGCCTGGGTCAAGCGGCAGGAGGGTCAGTTCAAAGGTCCAGTGGCCAAGTTCTTTGATGCCGCCCTGGAGCAAGTCGCGCTCGGGGAGATGGGTGCTCGAGATGGTGATCTGTTGCTGTTCGTTGCCGATAGCACCCCCACTGTTGCGCAAACTGCAGCCGGACGGTTGCGCGCCCACCTCGGCCAGCACCTCGGCCTCTTCAAACCCGATGCGTTCGGCTTTGTTTGGGTCGTCGATTTCCCAATGTTCGAAAAAGACCCTGAAACCAATAGAACGGCAGCTGTGCATCACCCGTTTACCGCGCCTCTGCCAGAGGACTTACCCCTCCTCGATACCGACCCCCTCGAGGTGCGCGCCCGGGCGTACGATTTAGTAGTAAATGGCCAGGAGATCGGGGGCGGATCTATTCGTAATTGCGATCCCGAAGTCCAATCTCGCATTTTTGACGCACTCGGTATGGGCAAAGACGAAGCAAAGGAGAAGTTTGGGTTTTTGCTGTCAGCCCTTTCCTACGGCGCCCCACCACACGGTGGATTGGCCTTTGGGTTTGACCGGCTCGTCTCGATCCTCGTCGGCACCGACGTTATCCGCGACGTCATTGCCTTTCCCAAAACCACACGGGCCGCCTGCCTCATGACCGATGCACCGAGCAGGGTCGACGCTGCACAGCTCGCTGAGTTGGGGATATCTCTCAAGTTCAAAGGAGATTAATTTAATTATTATAGTATTCATTGTGGCATCCTGTGGCATGCCAATCCGAGCGGGAAACCCAGACCGCCTACGCTTAAGTAACAAATATTATTATCCCGTCGATAACCTGTATTTATCTTGCGTATAAAAATATCGATTTTTATAGTGAAAATAAAAAGTTGTGATGATACTCAATGCCCTTTAAACAAGCATGGTGCATAGAGTTTTGTAACCCCTATATTTCCCTATAGTTTAAGGTAATAGATAGTCAATTGTTCAGTACTATTCTATTTATTTCTATTCTGGAGTAGTGAAAATTATTTAGTTGACAAAAAGTCGTTCCTTTCCATTATATGGCCTTCATTATTTTGTATTTATAAAGCGTCGGTAGATTCTTTTGAATTGTTAGTGTGTTTTACAAACTGAATGGAGGTGTCCACTCATGAGATCAGTGTCCAATTATGTGTTGACATTGCTTTGCGGGATGGCAATTGTCGCGATTTTCGTTGGAAACGCAGCAGTTGCGCAAGAAAACCCAGCGCCAGAGCAATCTGAGCAAGGGAGCGACCAAGCTCCAGAGAAAAAGGCCCCGCAGGCAGAAGCGGCTCCTCAAGGGGAGCCCACTGCCCAGAGTGAGGGTGGCGGCGAAGCGCCAACTGACCAACCACCAGAGCAGCAGGATCAGCCACCAGCACCTGAGGAGACTGAAACAAGTGGTGATGCACCGCCGGCCGACGCGCCTGCAGCACCGACCGCCACGGCCGAAGCCGGTGTGGCCGACCAGGCCGAAGTTGATCTCACCCCATCAGATGTGGTCCCAGAAGGTGCGGATGCAGAAGCCAAGGCCGATGATGATGTGGAAGAGATTGTCGTTACCGGTTCTCGCATTCGAAGTGCCCTCGACAAGCCCGCCCCTGTATTGCAGTTTTCAGAAGAAGACATCGAGCGGACCGGTTTGACGTCCATTGCGGATCTGCTTCAGAAACTGCCGGTTTCCGGTGGTGCGCTGAATACTAAATTCAATTCCAGCGGTAACTTTGGCTTTCCCCCAGACGGCGGTGGGATCGGCGCTGGTGCAGCGCAGGCAGATCTGCGCAACCTCGGTCCAAAGCGGGTGCTTGTCCTGGTCGACGGGGTGCGATGGGTCAATGGCTCTTCAGCCAGTGGTGTTGCAGCAGGGACGGACCTGAATACGATCCCGATCGGCATCATCGATCGCATCGAGATTCTGGAAGACGGCGCTTCCGCGATCTACGGTTCCGATGCCATTGCCGGCGTGGTCAATATCATCACCAAGAAGAGTATTGATGGATTTCAAGGAGATGCCTATGTGGGTGGCTATCACCACGGCGACGGCATGCTGCAGGAGTATAACCTGACCTGGGGGGCTGAAGCGGAAAAGACGTCAATGATATTCAACCTGTCATTTGTCGATCAAAATGAGGTCAAGGCCAAGGACCGGGATATCTCGACCTATCCCACCCCTGAGATCGGCGCTTGCACGGGATATTGCTCATCTGGAACACCCCAGGGTCGGTTTTATTTTATCGATCCCAACACCGGTCAAGAAATGGATCTCACCATAAATGATGGGGTCGGCGGTATTCCCCTCTACGATCCAACAAATCCCAATGGCGGTGACTTTCACGAATTTACAGTGGATGATCGATTCAATTACTCGCAATACAACCTCGTTCAGACCCCGTCCCAGCGGTTTGGCCTTTTTACTCAGATCGAGCACGAGCTCAGCGACAGGGTACGCATGCACGTCAAGGCCCTGTTTAACAATCGGAAATCAAGAAACCAGGCTGCACCAGAGCCCCTGTTTATCGGTTCAGAGGCTGGCAATGGAAACCGTCTCGATCAGATCTCCATCGACGCGGCCAATCCGTACAACCCCTTTGGGTTCACCCTAGATGCCCAAACCATGTCCTACTTCATCGGTCGCCGTCCTATTGAAAACGGGCCCCGAATTTTCAACCAGAATGTCAATACGTGGCTATCCTCTGGCGGCTTCCACGGGGATTTCAATTTCGGCGATAAATTCTTCTACTGGGATACGACCGTAATGTATGCCGTCAACCGGGCCGACCAGGTCAAGCAGGGCGGGTTCAACTCTGCGAAATTGCAGACAGCCCTGGGTTCGCCAGATCTGTGCGCCGCTGATCCTGGGTGTGTTCCCTTTAACATCTTTGGCGGCCAAGGCCCAAATGGGGAAGGCACCATTACCCCGGCCATGCTCGACTATGTCACGTTCGTCCAAAAGGATTTGTCCCAACAGGAGCTCTTTGCCATCAACGCCAATATCACGGGCGATATCATCGAGTTGCCGGCAGGTATGCTGGGGTTTGCCCTTGGTGGCGAGTATCGCTACTTAGAAGGATTCTTTAGGCCAGATCCAGTCGTCGTGGCCGGTGATTCAGCTGGCGTGCCGTCGAGCCCCACATCTGGCGAATACGATGTTTTCGAAGCCTATGCAGAGATGGTCGTTCCCATCCTCAAGTCGATCCCGGCGGTTCAAATGCTTGATATCTCCGGGGCGTTCAGGTTTTCGAACTACTCCACATTTGGCACCTACGGCACCTTCAAAGGGGGCGCGCGCTGGAAGCCCCTCGAAGACCTGCTGCTAAGGGGTAGCTTTGCCCAAGGGTTCAGGGCGCCGGGCATTGGCGAGCTCTTTGGCAGCAAGGCCAGGTACGACATGGTGCTCAACGATCCCTGCTCAGATATGCTCGGCCTGAGCAGTGGTGTAGCGGCCTCGCCAGAAGTGCAGGCCAACTGCGCTGCTCTGGGCGTGCCAGCAGACGGCAGCTATGAACAGTTCAACCAGCAAATCTCTGTCACCACCGGTGGGAACCAGGACCTGGATCCAGAAACTTCCAAAGGCGTATCCGCCAGTGTCGTCTACAGCCCCTGGTGGGTAAAAGATCAGAGCTGGGCCGACCAGCTGGACCTCGAAGTGGGATACTATTGGATCGAGCTCAGTGACGCGATCAGCGCTATCGACGCACAGGTCCAAATCGACGCCTGCGTGCAAACCATGGATGATGCCATGTGCCAGGGCATATCCCGAACCGCTGGCGGCGTGATCAACGGCTTTTCAAATGAGCTGACCAATATCGGACAGATACTCACTGACGGCCTTGACATCAATTTGACCTATTTGAGCCCCAACACGGTTGCCGGACGCTTTCAGTTGATTTCTATTTCAACCATCCTGTTCCGATATGAGGAGAAAATCCCCTGCTCGGTTTCACCGGACAACCCGGACTGCGAGGATGGGTTCCAGACAATCGAACGCCACGGCAGGGAGCTCGGCGATCCAGAGCGCGCATTCCCCAGATTCAAGTCCGCACTGACCCTGGGCTGGGCCTTGAACGCCTTTGGCGCCTCCCTGACCACGCGCTACATCCACTCGGTCACAGAAGCATGTCGCGGATTCGAGGACTTCGACATCTGCTCAGACTATGACACGGTAAACGATGATAACTCTGAAAATAAAATCGACGCGCGGGCCTATGTGGATATGCAGGTCACCTGGTCGCCGCCAGTATTGGATGACCACCTGAACGTAACCTTTGGTGTGAACAATCTCTTCAATACAGAACCGCCACCGTGCTTCAGCTGCCAGCTAAACGGGTTTGATGCAACGACCTATGATGTGCCGGGTATGTTTCCCTACGTAAGGGCCCAGCTCAAGATGTAACCGCGGTGAGGAGAATTCAGCTGGAGAGCTCCCGTAAAAAGGGAGCAGGAGGATTGAAATGAAAAATACCATATTAAGAGCGCTCATATATTGCGCAGTAGTCGCTGCGGCACTTTGCGTGGGTTGCGCAGAGGATCCAGAATCTGAAGCAACCCAGGAAGCGGCATGCACAGAGGAAGGCGCATATCGATGCACCCTCAACCTGGTGGAGCGCTGTGTTGATGGACAATGGCTTCCCTGGAAAAATTGCGAAGCGCTGAACACCACATGTGTCGAGGGCGAGTGCAAGTGTGCGGAGGGTACCTTCCAGTGCGGACAAGGACCGGAGATAGAGAAGTGCACCATGGGCGTATGGTCGTTGAGCGATCAGTGCCCCGATGGGTCCGAATGCGTGGAAATCGACAACGCAACCGTAACATGCGTAGAAATTGTTGTAGACGGCGGTGTTGACAGCGGCATGTATTAAGACGTTTGATTTACCCTGCCGATCCGGCTGCCACCTTTTATAACCATCCCCAAAAATGAACCGCAGTGACCCCTCGGTCGCAAGAAGGGGCGTTCCTATTTTTGTACTGACCAGCAAGTGGCGACCAGGAGTTGTCTGAGGTATCTTGAATGGTATGGTTCTCGAGTTATCTGAAGGCACTGTTTTAGAGGATCGGTACCGCATTCAAACCCTTATCGGTCAAGGCGGCATGGGTGCGGTGTACAAGGCCTCTCACCTACGCCTCAAGCGGACGGTCGCTGTAAAAGTGCTGCGTTTGAGTGGTGCAGCCGATGAGGCAATGATCACCCGATTTAAAATTGAAGCCCGATCCGCCGCCAATATCCACCACCCCCACATCGTAGAGGTAATGGATTTTGGACTGACACCGGACAATCGCCCCTTCTTTGTGATGGAATACCTGGTCGGAGAATCCCTGGCTGATAAGCTCAGCGCAGCCATTCAACTGCCAGAGCTGGAGGTGGTTGAAATAACAGATCAGATTTTGAGCGGCCTGGCAGTGGCCCATAAGGCCGGGATTGTCCACCGGGATCTCAAGCCGGAAAACATCTTCTTAGCCTCGTTCGAAAGTAATAAAACCGTGGTTAAAATACTAGACTTTGGTATTTCCAAGATCGTGCGCGGTAGCCCGAGCCGCCCTCCCCTGCCAATTACAGACAACCACGCAAAACTCACCGAAGTCGGCATTGTCTTGGGAACACCTGGGTATATGGCACCTGAGAGCCTGTTCGGCAGTATTGACCTGGACGCCCGAGCAGATCTGTTTTCCGTGGGCGTCCTCATGTACGAGATGCTCACCGGGCGTCGGCCCTTTCGAGGATCTGATGCGCACAAGACCATGGTCGCTACTGCGACAAAACCCGTTCCAAGTCCGCGCTGCTTAAGACCCCAACTCACTCTAACCATGGATCGGGCGGTGGTGACAGCGCTCGCCAAGGATCCAAAGGATAGATTCCAGACAGCAAAGGAATTCCTGGATCACTTGTCAGCAGCAGCTGTGGGTCGCCTACCTGATGACGCGCGGCCGTGTCGTACAGACGTGGGAATACCGTCAATGATGCCCCCTGCCCAAAAAGAGCAATCAAAGTGGATGACGCCCTCCCCTGTGGTGCACAAGGCGCCAAAACAGCATCCTCCAAAGGCCGGCAGCCCACCTGTTCCATATGCTGCTGGGGCCCCACTTGAAGATGTGCGAACGCGGCACCGGGCAATCCGGGCACGTTCATCGAGAATGCGGCGCATCTCATCGATATTAGCACCGCTGCAGCTCATTTTCTTCATCGGCTTGGGCGTTGCTGTCTACTATGTCTTTTGGCACGATCGCCCAGTGGTCGTCTCATCCCATATGGATCCCATCGATAAAAAGATTCAGGATCTAGAGGCCAGATCCCAGATGCGCCCGGCCCAGAAACCAACACAAAGACCTGAAAAACGACCCCTGCGACCAGATGGTACGCCCGTATCCGCGGCTGTTACGATCTGGCTCGAAACATCGCCCCCAGATGTCACGGTCATCCTGGATGGCCGCGTACTCCTCGAGCGCCCCCTCGTCGTGCCAGGAGGCGTGGATCCGGTGACACTGGCATTCTCAGCCCCTGGGTACCGAGATCAAGCGCATACGTTCGTTCCGGATCAGGAAAAAACCCTTACAATTCGCATGAAAAAGATAAAAAAATAACAGAAATGCGTTTTTTTCATCGCTTTGTTTTTTATTTCTGACATCTCTTCTCATTTCCTTGCATCTCGTATTGCTGGTGCGTAGTATGCGGGCTGAATCGGTCAGTAGCGCGAGGGTTTCGTTCAATCCCTCGCCAATGGCCGGGCGTGAAGCCCTGCCCTGTATTGGTAGATGGATGCGCACAGCAACGTACGTCGATGAGGATAACGTTATTCGGAAAACACGGGCTTGGCTCGATCAGATTACCAGCTCAGTCGCCCCAAGACCGCACCTATACCTGGACCCGGATCGGGCAGCCCTGCTCGTCATCGATATACTCCATTATTTTGCCGACCCTAGAGGCCGCTGCTACCTCCCCGCTACCAAAGGCATCGTCCCGCGCATTGGCACGCTGCTCTCAGCTTGGCGAGACCGTGGTGGATCCGTGGTCTTTACCCAGCACTGTCACACTGGGTCCAATGATCTCGGCATGCTCGGCAGGTTTTTCTCAGACTACATTCGAGAAGGCGAAAAAGAAGCAGATATCATTCCCGCACTCACCCCGCTGCCAGGTGAATCTGTTATTAAAAAAACAACTTATGATGCATTCCTCAACACATCCCTTACCGATCTTTTAGACGATCAGCGCGTCAGTCAGGTTCTCATAACCGGCGTTTTGACCCACATGTGCTGTGAAACCACTGCCCGCTCGGCATTTTGCAGGGGGTTCGAGGTGTACGTTCCCGTGGATGCAATGGCCACTACCAGCGAGGCGCGTCATCTGGGATCCCTGCTGTCCATGGCTGATGCAGTCGCTAAAATGACCTGTGTCGATGAGGTCGTGTCACTGTGCCAAGGGAACAGATCATAATCGTCGGCGCTGGTCCGGCTGGCTGCGCTGCAGCAGTGCAGTGCTGTCGGTTGGGCGTATCCCCCTGCCTGCTGGACCGCACAGGCCAGGCCGGCGGCTTGACCCGAAATGCGTTTATGATCGAAAATTATCCGTGTCTCGACCCGACAGATGGCCCATCCTTTGCCCAGCTGCTCGCCCGACACATCGATAGATTCGGTATTCAAGTGAAAAAAACAGTGGTCCAAAGCATATACAGGACCAACGGGGGCTACGCCGTTACCTGCGATACGGACGAGATGTGGGCTACGTCGGTCATTCTCGCTGTGGGTACCACGCCCATTTCCCTCACCATTCCCGGTGCACCATCCCTTTTGGGCAACGGGCTTTACCACAGCATCGTCGAAGTGGCGGATCGGTCTATTGACAGCGCATTGGTCATCGGCGGTGGCGAAGCGGCCCTGGATTACGCCCTTACCCTGGCGCGACAGGGAGCAAGGGTCGACGTTGTGGTGCGGTCTGACAGGCTCCGGGCACAGGGACGCCTCGTGAGCCTTGTTAGAAATAACGCTGATATAAAACTAAACTTCTCAATGACCCCCCTTGCCATTCGCGCCGGCGATAGGGGTGTGATACTCGATGTGGCCACATCAAGCAGCACAGTTTCAATGGCCGGAGATTGCGCCCTGGCGGCCATCGGCCGCGTCAATGCACTGCCTGGATTGCTAAAGGGACTTGACGTGGGTGGGCCAGTGGCGGTATCCACCCCATCTCCAGGCCTTTTTGTGGCTGGCGACGCCCGCGTCGGCAACCTGGGGCAGGCGGGCATGGCAATCGGCGATGGCCTGGCAGCGGCAATGGCGGCAGTGGCGTTTTTAGAAAACCGCGGACGTGAAGAAAGATGAAGATTGTCAGTACAACCGGCGACGATACATTGGCCCGGGTGTTCGTAGCCGAGCTCAAAGACGGTGCCCCCATCGAGTTTGTAGCGTCTTGCCAGCCACCGCTTTCCTGGCGCGAGAAGTGGGTGCTCATTGTGTCGACCCTGAAGGGCTGTCCAGTGGGGTGTCCGATCTGCGATGCAGGTGGGACCTATAGGGGAAAACTGACCGCCGAGGAGATCATAGGCCAGATCGATACCTTGGTTCGGCGCCGCTTTCCAGACGGGCACGCAGCGGTTTCCAAGCTCAAGATACAGTTTGCCAGGATGGGAGATCCAGCCCTGAACGATGCCGTACTAGACGTATTGCGAGCCCTGCCCGGGCGCTATGGACCTGTCGAACTAATGCCGAGTATCTCAACTGTGGCGCCGATGGGACGGGAGGCGTTCTTTTCTGAGCTCGTTCAGATAAAGCGCCGCCATTACCCAGATGGTCGATTTCAGATGCAATTTTCTATTCACACCACGTGTGCACAGGCGAGAAAAAAGCTCGTACCCATCCGAACGTGGGGGTTCGAGGAAATGGCCGCCTATGGAAATCGCTTTTTCGAACCTGGGGACCGCAGGATAACCCTCAACTTTGCCCCGGCCCAGGGGTTGCCCCTGGATCCAAAGGCCCTCGTGCCGCATTTCTCACCGGATCGGTTCATCGTAAAACTCACGCCCATAAACCCAACCCACGCAGCCCATCGGTCAGGCCTTAAAAGCCTCATTGATCCGGCGGATGAGGCATCATCAGCCCACCTGGTCAAAAGGTTTGAAAGCGCGGGGTTCGACACTATCCTGAGCATTGGCGAGCTTGCCGAGAACGCGATTGGGTCCAACTGCGGCATGTACATCAGCAAAGCGGGCGGTTATGATCGGCCAGTAAAAAAACAAAAGAAACCCGGCACAATTTGGAACAAATCCACACCTTGCAAATCAAAAGTAAAAGCAGGCGGTGCTTTCTTGAGTTGACTTTTTTCAACGTTAGTGGCCTATTTTTCTAAGCGGGTAGTTTATTTTTTCATTTCGACTCAAACGTCGTTTTGGACGGCGGTGAAAAAATAAGAAAAACACTTTCGTATACCTTAAATGGGTTATGAATGCTTAACTGGTACTGGTTTATAGACATCGTAGCGCAATCATTGAAGGAATAATTTTAGACACCAGTGAACAAAGGGGGAAGCTATGTCGAATGAAAGTGGATTTCAGGGAACTGTCGAAAACCTAGAAAAGATCAAACCGCAACTGGATGCCTTGCGGCCTGAGGAAGTGCGGCAGTTCAACTTGAGTGTGCCCAACGCCGTATCAGCAGCCATGCGGGTGTTCAAGGCATTCAAAGCAGATGTGAGCGCATTTGTCCGGACCTTTCGCTTTGATGCGTTTGATCCGGCAGACTACGAGAACTTCCCAGAGCGGGTAGGTGCGCTCTGGTATGTAAACAAGCAACTCAACCAAGCAATAGATCCCAAGGGTGACGCGGATGCCATCCTGGCCAAGATCGGCCCACTTCACGCCAAGCTCGGCAAGGCAGCGGTCTACCTATGGTGTGACAGTGAGGAACTGGGGCCAGTAGTGGCTGACATCCGGGCTGGTGCCGGCCGCATGGACAAGGCAGATGAACTGGTGCGCTATGCCGCCCTATTCGAGGAGCACTGGGCCGAGGCCAAGGACAACTCAAACGTGACCCAGGACGATCTGACCGCAGCCAGAACCCTGAGCGCCCAGCTGATCGACACACTGACAGCGATACCGCCCAGCGATTTAGCTGAGCTAAGGGACATCCAAAACCGGGCTGGTGAGTACCTGCGCCGCGCCGTAGACGACATCCGCGCCGCAGCCATCTACATCTTTCGCCGGGATCCAGAGGCCCTGGAGCGATACCCCAGTCTATACGCCAATGTCAGCCAGTCCACGCCGAGAAAATCGACCATTGTCAGGCCTGATGCGACCGCACCGACAGAGACAGACTGAACTATCGGCGATTGTAGTGCCTGGACACTTCAGATAGAACATAGATCGAGTGTAAAATATCTATCTGAGACGCCGCTAGCCTCCGGCGGGTCGATTGTTGCGATGCCGCCGTCCTCAAGGGTGACTTCTAGGCGACCGCTACTGAATGAAGCGACCGCCAAGAGCCTGCCATCTTCTAATATACTGAGACCGAGTGGACGCAATAGTTCCACAGGACCCAATTGAAGGTGTCTGGCCCAGTCCAGTGTCCCGTCGAGGCTATAGTGGGCGACGAACCCTCTTTTTTCGCGCAAATAGCTCTCGATAGATTCTCCTTCCTCACGTGCTCTGGAAACGATTTGTGTCGCTTTTTCTGTTCCTGACCCGAGCACGATCCGACCAACCATAGAACCGAATAGGATGACGCCGCCGTTGGCATCTTCAACAAGCGTTCTCACAAATACACTGTTCTCAGTTCTAATGCCTATAGTCGCTCCGCTTTCTTCGTCGGCGATTTCCGGTGCCTGAGCCCACAGTAACTCACCAGCGGAAGAAAATCTGGCCAAAAAGGCACTAGCAAGTACCCAGCAGCTGGTATTGTCTTCTGAGCCCTGTGGCCCACCACTAAACGTTACAGAATGCCCGAGGCCATCCTTAAGTAACATCTCGATAAAGAATCTGCCTGCAATTATGAACGATCCATCTTCCAAAGGTAGTATTTCCGCTGCTTCTACGCCACAGTTTTCATCGATACAGCTCTGACCTATGTTCTTCCTTTCAATTGTATCTCCAGAAGAACTAAAAATTCCCATCTGCAGATTCACATGGGAATATTCCCGTGTCTTAACCGGTTCGCCACCGAGCAAGACCAGTTTTTGATCTGAAATCATCTCGATAGCCTGTGGCTCAAATGGATTTTCGATCTGTCTCGCCCAAAGCAGTGTGCCTTCCGAATCAAAGGTAGCGAGGTACATGCCCATTTTGCCATCTTCTCCGGTTGTCAGAGCCGTTTCATTCGCACCGCCTTCATCGAGTATTGTCTCCTTGAAAAACGTGCTGGCCACAATGATTCTTCCGGTTTCATTATCCACCTCTATCCTCGCTTTGGGGGCGAGAAATTGGCCGAGACCATGATATCCATTTGATATACTTCTAATCGACCACAGCAACACGCCGTCCGGATTCAGTTTCATAAGAGCAACATCACTGCGCTTATCAATGTTGAGAGCATCATCCATTTCATCTGGAATATGGTGAACTTGCGTCACGACAACCGAGCAATCCCGTAAAATTTGAACCCTATAGTCACCATCGCAGTTTCTATCGTTCGGGCATATGTTTCTTGACTGCCAAAGGAGCCTGCTGCCATCAGCACTGTAACGCGCAAGCCATCGGGATGCATTGTCTCCTATGAAGTGTCCCATTCGAAATATCGACCTGTCCTCACAGAAACCAACGATATCCCCTAATCTATCACTTCCTACTTTTTCCCGTTCTATCCCAGATTCTAGAGCAGTCACCTCACATATCTTTTGATCCTCACTGACAAGCAGGTTAAGTTTTTCGTATCCAGCATCCACATCAAACTGGCAACCCATCGCCAAAATAATACAGGTGATCAGTGCTATAAGCGATAAAAACCATATTTTGTCCATACTCTTTTTCATTGGATGCCTCCTTCACCGACTTCTCGGCTGCTTTGTTGTTGCTTCAATCTGAAGTACGCATGGGTGAAAAATAGGGACATATGGTCCTTCACATTATATCCAACAATATACCGATGAGTGCCATCGGTTGCACCGGCCATGGGTTATAGGCTTCCTCGTTAGCTAAAGCCGTACGAACGATAAACCTCGGCCGAATTGCGAAAAATTCCAACCCGGCTGAAGCAAATAACCAAGACCTTTTGTACAATCGAAATGTGCCTACTATAAGCGCAACTCCCGAAAGTTCAAGCTGCGCATCGCCTTCGCCAGCAACCATTCCAGGGGAAATTTCCACCAGATCCCAGCTGACATAGTCCAAACTCGCTGCTAGAGACGCACCGATGGTCCAGCGGTTGCGCTTCATTGTCGTTTCGATACCCAATCGCACGGGATGTCGCCAAACGCTTATGAGAATACCGTGATGCTCTGCTTTAATACGACGCAACAGCGCGTATCCAGCAAACACCGTGAGCCATGGTACGATGCCCACCCCAACTGTTACATCTAGCCCTTGGGATGGGCTTGTACGAGTGGATGTCCAACCCAGCAAGTAGGCGGTAGTAATCCGCAGCTGGGCAGTGGATGATATATCTTCCTGTGAAGGTTCAGGTGAGGGTTCGAGGTGCTGCACGGGTGTATCTGCATTGACGTAGGCATCCAGGGGGTTGGGTTCGCCTTTTGCGTTTGATGTCTTTTCGCCCTCGTCTCCCCCGACCCCAACTTGGGACAGGGTGACGTATAAAACAGACCGCATGATTATCGCCAATGTCTCGGCCAGGCCCTGCACGCTCTCCAGATCGAGTACCCGCTGAATCATCCATTCCCCGTCTGATAGTTTTATGTACAGATTCAGATGGGCCACTGTATTATCAGTCTCGCTCGTATACCAAAATACGCCTGACACGCCCAGCTCCTCAGCGGTCTTGCGGGCGTTTTGCTGTAGGATCTCACCGTTGCCTTGGGGCAGATTCGGAACCAGGGCAACGCTCATGGCAACGTCGAGATCTGTGAGCTGGGATGCCACTGCGTCGGCAATGGCCCGGCGCTGCCGGGCTGTATCCGAGTCGCTGCTACTCCACAGCATGGCGATCTCCAGCGGCCCTGGCTCATCCAAAGGCTGGGCACACACGGGAAGTGCAAGCAGCAGGCAAAGCACTGCGGCTACAGCGTGCGTTATGTCTTTTGGACCCAACATTTAGGGCGGTTCTCGAACCGCCCCTACGTCGTATCGTTTCTTAAAATTGGAAACCGGCAATATTCCATCTCCAAACGTCGTAGGGGCGCATCGCGATGCGCCCGTCACCGGCGATGCTGCGAAACCGGCTTTTTTCCATGCTCGCTGTCCCACAGGGCGTGTAACCGTTTTTTTGCAGCAGTCGCTTGGATCGCCGACGGGAATCTTTCAATGAGCTGTGTGAGGGTTTTCCTCTCCCTTTCCGCGTCACCCAGGGCCCTCAAGGCTCTGGCCTTGCTGTACAATGCTTCTGCGATAAGCGCCGTTGCCCCTGTGTCGAGATAGCTCTCGAACCACCCCAGCGCATTTGCAGGATCCTTGAGCTTTTCGAGCCGTACCTGGCCCAGTGCGACAAGGGCCGCGTTGGCCTCATCAGTTCCCCAGTGGCGGCGGATGAGCTTTTCGTACGCATCGGCTACACCCTGCCAGTCCTGCTCCCGCCTGAGGGCCCTGGCCTGGGCAAGGAGCGTTCCTGCGGACAGGGGTCTTATTTTTGCTTGCTTGATCGATGGTTCCTCGCTCATTTGAGACTTGATGGTCACGTCATCCCCCTGCCCAGCCCCATCTAGCAGGGCCCTGTCATGGTATTTTAAAAATGAGATACGTTCTAGCGTTTGAGAGCGATCCTGGTTTTCCTCGGCTGTCAGCACTCGAACTGCCCTCTGAGCGATCTCAGCTGTGGTTCCCGATGTCAGCTCAAACACAGGTCCTCGCCTAGGGGCAATGCGGACCATACCCTGCAATACATCGGCCACTACACCTTTGCTATCCGCACTCACGCGTACGATCGTGCCGCGCACCTCGATAGTCCCGTCTGATGTGCGTATGCAAAACCGCGGCCCTTCCTGGTCTGGATCCACTTCTACCCACATTGTACCCCTCACCAAGTTCACTGTGAGGGTCTTGTCGGTCAAGGGCAATGCGCGAAATTGAGTCCCAGTCTCTGCCATCAGCCGAATGCCCGTCCGTACAGCGATGATCCCGTCCCCCCTATCCACGCGAACGGTTTTACCGACAATGAGTGTACTGTTCTCCGTCACTGCGTGCCCACCCTGAGTCATGCGCCCCCGTACTTCCTCGAAAGTGCCGAATGCTATACCAGACTGGGATGCGGATTTTGGGACAACAGTATCCTCGACAGCTGCCCCTGGAGATTCGCGCCCAGCAAACCACGTGGCAATTGCGGTCATGCCAATCGCGGCGAGACCTGCTGCCAATCCAAGTAGGGCAGCGCGACGACGGGGTATCAGAGATCTTTGGTCTGCATGGGTTCGCCTTAAGAGAATGTCATCTATCGTCCGGCGCTGACTCAGTTCGTCCATTGGTCCAAGTGCGCCGCCTGGTGCAGGATCCCTTAGCAAATCGAGTGCCACGAGCTCGGCGCGGCAGTCAGGACAACTTGCGGCGTGGTTCTCCATCTGCAGCTGATCATCCTTTGTGATGGAAAGACCGTCTTCTCGCCGGCATATCCATTGATCGACATCTTTACAATATGCCTTGCTTTCCATTTTCCATATCACCATTTTATCCCAGTGCCCCACTGACTGAGCAAGGGGTCTTTTGATACGAGTTTTTTCAATTGCTTGCGCCCTTGTCTGAGCCGGCCCCGTATCGTGTTAATTGGACAATCGCAAAGGGTGGCCATCTCTGCGATCGAGTAGCCGAGAACGTAGTGCAACGTAAGCGCTGTCCGATTCTTCTCCGACAGCATTGCCAATAGCTCGGCTAGGCGCTGTTTTGCCCGCAGGCGCTCTGCTGTTTCATCCACTGCGCTAGGCGCGACCGGTGGTGCTGGAAAACGGGATTCTCTAATGTATTTGCGGCGCTTCCTCCGTGCAAAGTGCTTGGCTGCGGTCTGTAGGGCGACCCTGTCAGCCCAGTATGCCAATGAGGCGTCCCCGCGAAAGCTGCCAGCGCTCGAAAGTATTTGGATCAAGGCAGTCTGTGCCAAATCCTCTGCATCTGCACCGCCGCCAGCCATGTAGGACATGGTTCGCCGCACCCGTTCAAACAGCCGTTCCAGGAGGCGGCGCTGCGCCTTTGGATCCCCCAGGGCCGCTGCCCGGGTCAGGGCTAAATCACCGGTATCAACACACGTTTCTTCTGGCAAAGCGCGTTTGTTCCTTACCTTCATACAAACATCATCCCGATCCAAAGTACGCGCGAGACGACAAAACAGACATAATGAAAAAACAGATTACCCGCCTTTATAAAAGCCACTCGGGTAAGATCGGAGAGGGGGTGCCTGTGGCCACGAGCCAGAGCTGGTGGGCAGCCCTTGTGGCTCCGATGTGCAACATGTGACGGGATTCCTCTGTGTCTGGGTAAGACTCGGCAGTCACCTCAACGAGGATGACGTAGTCGAACTCCAATCCCTTTACTTGGCGCACCTCGGTGACCTCAATGCCCGGGCTAAAAGAAAAATCCTCGTCAACAACCAAGCTCAACCTGGGTATCTCGGATTTCTGAAGACCTTCGTAGTACAATCTGGCCTGATCCGTATATCTCGCGATCACGGCGACATTCGAAAGTGGCTCACGAGCGACCAAATCTCGCAGGCATTCTCCGAGGAACCCCACGGCCTGTCCAGGCTCAGTAAACCGGTGGAGTTCTACCGGGGCCCCTTGCCGTTTTGCTTGGGGTCGATCTTCCAGATATGGACCCAACACATCCTTTGAGAAGTTCATAATTGGGATAGTGGATCGATATGCCACCTCTAGGGGTGCCACACGGCGGCCTTGGATCCCCAGATCGGCGAGCAGTTCCTCCCAAGATACGAATCCGCTGTCTGGGACAATACGCTGAGCTGTATCGCCGGCAAGGGTCACCGGCTGTTTGTACTGGACCGTGCCCATCAACACGCTCAGCTCAACCGGGCTAAAATCCTGTGCTTCGTCCACCATGAGATGGTCGTAGCTCAGGCGACGGCCGCGATCCCGAAGCCATCCGCGCTTGAGCTGGTGCAGGCGAAGGAGGATGGCCTCGTCTTCAGCGTCGATCACAGGTGGGTCGTCGTCATCGGCCTCCAGCCCGGCGTAAATGGAGACGCACCACTCGTGCACCTCGTCGAGCTCGTTTGAGGTAAACTCAGATGGGGCATTGACCTCGAAAACAGCCCCCAGCGCCTCCCGATCTGTAAACAAGTCGGCCCAGTTCGCAATGACGTCCGAGGTCTGGCGCTCCATTCGGAGGAGGGCGGATTCAGCTGCCCGCGCTGTCCGGGGATGGGGCACTGAATCGCTTATGGCGCGAATCCCGGTATCCCCCTTGAGCCATCTCAACAGCAGGTGCCTTCGGACATCGATCGGGTACCTGGACACGCCCTGCCACACCGAACGAATCTTTGCCTCCTCAGGTGTGCCAGCGACAGCGTCGAACAGGCGAGCGGTAAGCTGCTCGTCTTCCTGATCGACAAGGTCGTCGAGTATCCGCAGTATGGCCGGGTGCTTCTTGAGTCGGGACACGACTTGTGGCGTATCAAGGCTGTGCCGGGTCGGTAGTCCGCGAATATGTCGCCTCCGTTGGGCCGTTGACCAGTTGGCAAACGTAGTAACCTCAACACCGTGGACGCCGAGTGCTGGCAGGACCCGCGAGATATAAGCTGCCAACGCCTGGGTCAGCACGACAACGATCATTCGCCGCGGATTGAATTTTCTTGGATTTTCAAAGGCGAGATAGGCAATGCGATGCAGTCCTACTGTGGTCTTACCAGATCCCGCCCCTCCCTTTAGGATGATGAGCCCAGAAGAGGCAGACGAGATCAGATCAAACTGCCGGCTATCGAGCAGTGCTGCAATTTCAGGCAGGTGCTTGTCTTTTCGATCAACGCCGTCCGCGTCCACACCCAACACGCCGCGGACCGGTGAAAGCCCCTCTGCTCGGATTGCAGTGCCTTGTCCGCCAAACAGGCGCGACGTGTTGGGTTCGAGGGCTATCCACTCGCCATCCCGCTTGGCAAATATGCGGTCTGGGCACGCCACGCGTTCGAGTTCGGCGTCCAGGATAGTAATAGAGCGGCGGACAGTTACCTGCCCCCTCCGCACCTTACCGCCAAACGTCTCCTCATACTCATCCCCTTCTTCGTAGGAATAGTACATCCGGCTGACAGGTGCATTGCGCCAATCGACGATGCGCACGTCACCTGCCGGTGACAAATACGTGTGTTTTCCCAAGAGCACATCCCGATCCTGCTCGGCTTCTTCCAGCCTGAGGTGACCGAAATAGGGGGTCTTGCGGTCGACCGGGATATCCTGCCCCAACCCGCGTTGGGCTGCCAGGGACTGAATGCGGGTCATCTGCTCCACCAGGGGGGGAACGTCCTCGGGACTCGCCTCTGCGATAGCGTCCCGAAGTAAGATGAGCTCCTTATCGTAGTCAGCATTTCCAGTGGAGGTCATGCTCGCGCGGCTCAAATGCTTGAGGACGTGGTTTAAGAGCGAATTTTCTTCTTTCACTACCTTTGGAAGCGCATTCTGGCTGGTTTTGCTGCTCAATGTGGTGTCTCCTTACCGCACAAAAGAATAAGCAGGCGATAGTACCACAACTTTTCTTTATCAAGCATCTAACTAGTCCCAAAAACCTCTCCCCCAGACTCTCTCTTTGCATCGGAGAGGGAGGAACGGAATTAAATAATCCAATGATTCAGTTAGTTTTGCCTACCCCTTTCCTCGCAGGAAAGAGGGCTGCGGGTAGGTTTTCGCAAAAAGAGATGGCAGGGGATTGTGCCAGGACTGAGAGTATGTAACCTCAACCCATGGAATGTATCGCACTTGGCACGGGCGGTATGATGCCCATGCCCCTCAGACTGACGACTTCTGTTCTCGTACGTCGGCAGGGCCGGATGCTCATGTTCGACGCTGGAGAAGGCATCCAGCTGGCCCTCAAGCAGGGAAATCTGGGTATTCGCAGATTGGATGCCATCGCAGTTTCCCATCTCCACGCGGATCACGTGCTCGGCATACCAGGCATCTTGATGTTTCGGGCACAAAACCAAGATCCCGGGCCTTTATCCATTATCGGCCCGCCAGGCATCGAGCGGTTTGTACGGCATACATTGGATGATATTCAATACTACATTAACTATGCCCTCAACTTCGTAGAGTGGAAGTCCCACGACACCCCGTGTACATGGGAATGGCACGGCGTCAAACTCTCGTGGGAGCCTCTGGATCACTCCACCTTCTGCCTGGGGTACCGCCTTGAAGAACCACCGCGGCCAGGCACATTTTACCCGGAACGGGCGCGGGCGCTGGGTGTCCCCGTCGGCCCTTTGTTCAGTCAGCTCCAAGCAGGTCAGTCGGTCACCACACCAGATGGCCGTACCGTGCATTCCAATGAAGTTCTCGGGCCGCCCAAGCGCGGGCGGATCGTTTCCTATGCAACAGATACGCGCCCATGTCCTGGACTGGCTCAGCTGCTCCGAAATGCAGACCTGGCCTTTGTGGAAGGCATGTTTTCATTGTTCCACAAAGAAGAAGCTGAAAAAAAAGGCCATATGACTGCTGCGCAAGCTGCAACAGTCGCAGCCGCAGCCAGTGTCAAGCACCTCATCCTCGTCCACATCAGCCCGCGATACACGCGACAAGACGAAGCCGTGCTCGCGTCTGAAGCCAGGGCCCAGTTCCCATCTGTCGAAATCGCGCGCTCCCTTGGCAGTTATCCAGTGCCGCTGCCCAGTGAATCCCAGTAAGGAGGGGGGTAAGGTTGTGAGTCCCCTCCAATTATGGCTGCCACGAAACAGCGTAATGCGGCGCTTATTAATACTTTCTGGTGCTCTCGTCGCGGCTGCTGTTGCAATCGTTCTGGGTTGGTATTGCTTTTGGACATATTTAAACCCGGCTGTGCATGTGCCGGATCCGGCCGTAGTTACCATTACTGGACCTGATATCCGGGCTGGGGCTCGCATCTTGTTTTTAGGGGATACAGGACCGGTGGACCGAGCAAAAAAAATTGTGGAGAAAAGGGGATATACGTTTCCCTACGCCAAAACTCGGTCGCTGCTCCAGGATTACGACGCGGTGGTTGTAAACCTGGAGGCACCGATAACGACCAGCACGACCCCTTCTTTTTTGCGACCCGCCAGATACCGCTACAAAGCATCTCCGGCAGCTGCCGCGGCCCTCAAAGAAGTGGGCATTACAGCTGTCTCCCTGGCCAACAACCATGCAAAGGATTACTTGAGCCGCGGACTGGCAGATACCCTGGCCCACCTCGAACAAAACGGGATATCCCATTTTGGCGCCGGCATGACCGAGGGCGATGCGAGAAGGGGGATTGTACTTAAAACAGGTACTGGCCATATCGGACTGATCGGATACATGGAAGATCAACGGCACTGGCGGGTCAAGAATTTGAGTTTTGCCCTCGATGTGGCGGGATTCTCATGGCCAGGCGTGGCCAGACTGGTTGAGTCGGATGTGGCCGAAGACATTGCGCGCATGAGAAAACAGTGCGACACGGTTATTGTCGTGGTCCATTGGGGCAAAAATTATGAACCGGTTACAGACGCGCAGAAGCGCTTGGGCGCACTCTTGATAGACTTAGGTGCGGACGCGGTCGTCGGCCACCACTCCCATCAGGCACAGCCCGTGGGTGTCTACAAAAACCGTCCGATTATTTACAGCCTCGGCAACTATGCCTTTGATACCCCTGGACGCAAGACCATGCGGTATGGATTGGGTGCTGGGTTCCATTTCGAAGGCGGGCAAATACGCAACGTCGAAATCATCCCGCTCCTGACACAGAATAGGCAAATAAATTTCCAACCTCGCATCCCAAGCGGTCCACTACTGGACGTTTTTTTTGAGACCTTGATACCGGCTTCTAAAGAACACGGGGCTATTATTAAACGAGACAACAACCGGGGCTGGTTGGTTCGTACAAACCGCTAGAGTGGTTCCCCGAAGATTAAGGATGCCACACGACGTCTTCACCTACCGCGTAGACTTCTAAATAATAGACACCGTGAATGTCAGGATCATAATAATATCTGTCGATTTGGATATCGTAAAAATCGAGATCATTAGACGACCAGTGGCCAGCACCGACGACAGTAAAAGCTAATAAATCATTAAAGTGAACAACTGCCGAGAAGTTGCGATTACCACCTTGATCATCACTCAAATATTGCCAATCTTCTCCCCAAGTATCTTGGTACCACAACTTGGGATCTGTACCAGAGACAGAACCGCCACGACTATAAATATGATAATACATGTCCACTTGATCCGGATCATAGTAAAACCAGCAAAACTTCTTAATCTTAATAGGGTTCCATGGCGATAAATATTCGTCCTCTGGCATTTCATTGTGCCACTCCAGAACCATCCTATTGGTGTTATACCCATGTAGCGTCAGAGTGGTTTCAAAATTGATTTCACCCTGAGCCACCAGTGAATACGACACCATCAAAAATAGGACCAAAAAAAATCCGGTTTTCGGAACTTTCGTGTATTTCGACATGCAATCCCCTTTCTGTACTTCAAAGTAACCTTCTTCGGGCACTGTTAATGTTTACCAAAGTTTACAAGGTTTGGTTGCGGCAAAAGACCTACACCTGTTGTTGCCTTTTTTATTCACCTCCTTCTAGACACTCGCGATGTCTTGTTTTAGATGAATTTCTCTATCAATAAGTATTAAGAACCTATCTCAGTAGGCACTCCCGTCGTATGGCGCCCGATCCACTTCGCATTGCTGCGTTACTCCTCCGCGCCTTGCCACCAGCAAGACTTGTCGTCCTGCCTTGCACTGCTCGTGTCTCAATCACCATGCTCGGTC
>JASJCT010000160.1 GCA_030065855.1 Myxococcota bacterium | reverse complement strand
ACTTCCTCAGCTTCGGTGGCTGTCGAATCTTCGCCTGTGGCCTGAGTGTCGGAGGTAGCTAAGAGCTGCTCGATAGCACTAGGCGCAGCAGCAGCAGCGGTAGTCTCGTCAATTCTTACCCCTGCTTCGTATAGAGCCGCATCGATTGCAGGCAACGCGTTCCTGAAGAGTTCCTGCATATCGGTGATACGCCATTCGAGGAAGGCCACTCGATTAACGATCTCTTTGGCCCTCTCCGGATCGTCCAGTCCAGCCAGCTGAACCACTATTCGTGACGTGCCGACCTTTTGTATGTCCGGTTCGGTAACACCGAATTCATCGACTCGGGTGCGAATGACGGTCAAAACGCGGTCAATAGCGTCTTCTAAATCCTCAACCTCCCCCTGGCTTTCATCGATTTCGATGGCCAGGTAGATACCGCCCTGCAAGTCGAGGCCGAGTTTGATCGGCACCTCCTTCACTACGGTATCCCTCATGGGACCACCATCGGTGGATACCCTCTTTTGGATATCCCTTGGGAATAGGAAGACGATGCACAGGGCAATCAGCCCGGCGATCAGAATTAGTCGATTTCTTATGCTTGAGAACATGGCAGTATCTAAAGTTGCAAAGACTTTAATGACTACCGGAAACGAACGACCCTGTCAACGCACGTTCCGCAGCCTGGCGGTCGTAGCGTAACTGATTCGTTAGCTCTTCCGGTGATGAAAAGGTCACGATATCGCGCAATCTTTTCACCCAACTGACCTTTACTTCGCTATCGTACAAATTGACGTCCACGTCAAACAGATGAACCTCCAGCGATCGTTCTTCCTCTCCAAATGTCGGCCTCGGGCCTTGGTGCATCATCCCCCCGGCTACACCACCGATCCATTCTACACCAACTGCGTACACTCCGTTCGGAGGCAAAAGCTTCTGAGGAGCATCGACCTTCAGATTTATCGTACGATACCCCAGTTCTTTCCCTCGACCCTCACCGTGAATCACCGTACCAGACATCGAGTAATGGCGCCCAAGTAAGACCTTGGCGGTTTCGAGAGCCCCACCAGCCACCGCACGGCGAACACGGGTAGACGAAACCGCGCGGTTATCATAATCGACTCGCGGTACTACATCCACCGCGAATCCCATCTGATCTCCCAAAACCCGCAGGAGTTCCACGTCACCCGCTCTTCCCTTACCAAATCCGTGATCGTAGCCGATCACGAGTTCCTTGACGTTAAAACGCCTTACAAGCCGTCTGATGAACTCCTCAGGCTGGAGCTTGGACATTTCCCTGTCAAAATCGAGAAAAGCGACAGCATCCAGTTCACTCTGAGCGAGGATCTCCCGCCTCTCTGCACCAACGGTCAACAGTGGAGGAGCAGCCTGGGGATTAACGGTTTCAAGAGGGTGTGGTTCGAAGGTGACTAGCACACTTCTCCGCCCCGCCGTCCTCGCTCGCTCGGCGATTTCCTCGAGCACTCGCTTATGGCCTAGATGCACTCCGTCGAAAGTTCCGACGGTTATGACCGTTCCTAGAGATTTAGCTCCCGGTGGCACGATGTCAGTCTACCTTTCTAGCACCACTTTGGGCCTCAACATACCGTTTCGCCTCACCGCGATCGCTATTAGCCGATCGTTCGACACAACTGCGACTGCGTTTTCTTCTTCGTCGGCCGCAGGAATCGGCTTCCCGTGAACTACGCTGGATTTCTCCTTTTCGTCGTCGATATATCGACAAGGCAAGTGACCGACCGCCTTAACGGGATCGTACAAAGTGGCCTGTCCGTCTGCGATGTCGTTAAGAGTGTTAGCATCTTCTATGTTAAATTCTCCGACACTCGTTCTCCTCAGTTCCGCTAGATGAGCGGGGCAATCCAGAGATTCACCAAGATCTCGAGCGAGTGAGCGAATGTAAGTTCCGCTAGAGACTTTACAGGAAAACTGTACGTCTTGTGCCTTCATCCCCTCTAGTTTCCATCGGAATACCTCAATCTCTTTCGGGGAAAGTTTCACTTCTTCACCGCGTCTGGCGAGTTTGTAAGCTCTCTCCCCGCCGATCTTTTTTGCGGAGTAGATGGGAGGTGTTTGTTCGAATCTGCGTATAAAACGATTCATCTCGTTCTGCACCTTTTCATTCGTCAACTCCCGCCAACTGTCGCTTGATGCAACTATGTCGCCTGTGATGTCATCGGTTTCCGTTGCCTCACCGAACCTGATGGTTCCAACGTACTCTTTGTCGAGGCCAACCAGGTATTGAGACAATCTGGTAGCGCGGCCGATCAGCACGACAAGCAAACCGGTTGCAAACGGATCGAGCGTACCGGTGTGGCCAACCCTTTTAGCCCCAATCGATCGGCGGATTTCATTCACCACGTCGTGTGCGGTTGGGCCGGCAGGTTTGTCTACGAGAAAGAAACCGTCGTTCAGCTGGATTCTCCTTCGTCTTCTAGCTGCTGTAGGATTTCGTCTATCCGCTGAGAGTGTTCCAATCCACGATCTAACTCGATATGTAGCTCTGGTGCCGTTCGCAGATGAAGGGTGTTCGCAACGTGCGTGCGCAGAAATCCTGCAGCGTGCTGAAGGCCCTCCATAGCCTGATCCTTGTCATCCTCAGATCCCATTACGCTCACATATAGATTGGCATGCGTCCCGTCTCTGGACACTTCAACCCTGGTGACCGTAACGAATCCTACACGCGGATCCTTCAGTTTGGTCGCGATGGCATCCGCGACCGTCTGTTGAATCAGAGTCGCAAGTCGTTCTGGTCTGTGTTTCTCTGTCCGCTTCACAGCATACTCGTTGACGAGTTCACAACGCGGGCGAATCCATCTGAAGCGACGAGTCTATCGGCAGCCCCGAGAACTGATTCGGCATGCCGGCGTTCATTGGAGACCACGCAACAGGTGAGTTCTGCTCGTTGCCAAAGGTCTTGGTGGTTGGTTTCGGCGACGGACACATTGAACCGGTTATGCAATCGGTCCTTTAAGCTCTTGAGAATCCGGCGCTTCTCTTTGAGCGACCTGCATCCGTCCAGGTGGAGTTCCCAACTCACTACGCCGACGACCACTATTCGTCCTTCTGTGCCCCCGTGGTCTCGAGAGTCCGGGCCACCTTTTCTATTTCGTATGCTTCGAGGATATCGCCGACTTTGATGTCATTGAAGTTCTCAACGCCGATACCACACTCCAGCCCTTCTTTGACCTCTTTGACATCATCCTTGAAGCGCTTGAGGCTCGACATGGCGCCATCGTATATCTCAATACCATCTCTGACGACTCTGATTCGCAATCCTCTGCGAACGGTACCGAAGCGCACATACGATCCTGCAATCGTTCCGACACCCGAGATCTTGAACGGCTCCCGTACCTCGGCTTCGCCCACCACGGTCTCTTTTTCCTCTGGAGACAACATGCCCTCTAGAGCTGAGCGGAGATCCTCAACAGCGTCATAGATGACGCGGTAGGTGCGTATGTCCACCTTCTCACGTTCGGCGGCAGTTCTAGCGTTGCCATCGGGCCTCACGTGGAAACCGATGATCACTGCGCCTGCAGCTTTGGCGAGGATTACGTCCCCTTCTGAAATCGCACCAACTCCCCTATGAACCACCTCGACCTTGACTTCATCCGTCGACAGCTGCGCAAACGCGTCTGCGAGCGCTTCCGCCGGTCCGCCCTGGTCCGCTTTGATGATCACTTTGAGAGTGGAGGCTTCGCCCACCTCGATCTGCTTGGACAGGTCCTCGAGAGAGACTGCTTTGGAGGTTCTACGATGTTCGGCTTCGCGGTCTAGGCGTTGCCGCTTTTGAGCTATTTCACGTGCGTCTACAGATTCTGCAACCGACGAGAAGGTGTCTCCTGCGTGTGGTACGCCGGAAAAGCCGAGAACCTGAACAGGAATGGCAGGACCGGCTTCTTTTACGCGCTGACCGCGCTCGTCGATCATCGCCCGAACACGTCCGGCAAGGTTACCGCAGATGAAATTGTCACCAACGCGAAGAGTACCGTTCTTTACTAGAACAGTGGCAACAGGCCCCTTACCGGGATCGAGCGTTCCTTCGACGATATTTCCGGTTGCAAGGCGATCTGGGTTGGCTTTGATATCCAGCAGGTCTGCTTGAAGCAAAAGCTTATCTAAGAGGTCGTCGATCCCTTTACCGGTCTTGGCGGATACGAGAGCACACATCGTTTCGCCACCGAACTCCTCGAGCAGAACCTCGTGTTTTAGAAGATCTTGCTTGACTCGCTCAGGGTCGACGCCGGGTAGATCGATCTTGTTGATTGCCACGAGGAGCGGTACTCCCGCACTCTTCGCGTGGCTTATCGCCTCTATTGTTTGAGGCATCACTCTATCGTCGGCAGCTACCACAAGAACGACGATATCCGTCACCTGAGCACCGCGTGCTCGCATGGCGGTAAACGCTTCGTGACCAGGTGTATCCAGGAAAGTCAGCATCCTTCCGTTCGGCAGAGCAAAATGATACGCACCGATGTGCTGCGTGATTCCGCCGGCTTCTCCACTCATCACGTTGGTTTCACGGATGTAGTCGAGTAACGAAGTCTTACCGTGGTCGACATGCCCCATTACGGTGACGACGGGAGACCTGGGCTGGAGATCTTCGTCTACATCGTCTGGTTGCGCCTCCATTGACGCGTCCGGGATGTATTCCTCTTCTCTTACAGCCTTGAATCCAAACTCACCGGCGATTAGGTCGATCTGATCGAAGTCGAGCCGCTGATTCACCGTCACCATCAATCCCAGCTCTTTGAAACAGAAGGTGACAATCTCAGTTGGAGATGTTTCCAGGGTTGTCGCAAGCTCAGAGACGGTGATGAACTCGTTCACACGAATCGTGGTGCGTTCCCTCTCTTTTTCCTCAGCCTTCCGTGCCTCTTCTAGCTCGCGCTGACCGGCAGTATCGATCCTTCTTCGACTACTCCGTTTACCCGGTCCCTTCATGGAAGCGAGCGTACGGTTGATGTTGGCCTTCACCGCTTCGCGATCGACCTGATCACGTTTATTACGTTTCCGACGCTTACGGTCGCGACGGCGTTCTTCCGCAACCTCTCCCGGTGCAGCCGAAGCTACGGGTCGAGGACCTGCAGGGGTAGTAGCAGCGGGCCGCTTACGTTTTTGCTGCGGTGGCGGAGTTGGTGCTCGTTCCACCCGACGGGGGATGATCGGCTTGGCCGGTTTTGCCGGTTCTTCCTCAACCGGTGTCTCCACGGCTTCAACAGGCGCTGTTAGTTCTTCAGGAGTGGGAGGTTCCTCAATTTCGGCCGACGGTTCGAGTTCAGCCTCTACCTCTGCTTCCACCACCTCTTCGACAACGTCCGGTTCCGGTTCCGGCTCCGGAACAGCTTCCTGTTCAGGGATAGGTTCGACGGCAACAGCCTCTACTGCTTCCTCTACCTTCTCCTCTTCTTGGGGCTCTTCGACCGCTTCAACCGCTTCCACAACCTCTTCGGCCGCTACTTCGGGTGTTTCTGCATCAACTGGCTTGGTCTCTACCGTTTCGACTGCTTCAGGCGGACTGGTTTCAACCGTTGGTTCTTCTACAGGCTCGTCTGTCGGCACAACGGCTGCCGTCGGTTCTTCGGTGGCCGCGCGTGCGGCTACTTCCGCAGCGGTCCGACGCCTCCTCCTGGGACGTTTGGGCAGAGCTGGAGCTTCAGCTGGTTCGTCAGTCTTCTTGCTGGCCCGACGGCGTGTGGTCTTCTTCTTCTTCTTCTTATCGGCTGAAGCGACCCGCCGTTTTTCTCTTTCCCAGCGGGCGCGCACCAACGCCACCTGATCCGCTGCTAGTCCAGACATGTGACTTCTGACGTGAATGTCCATGTCGGCCAGCATTGATATCAGCTGTGCACTCTCAATTCCGAATTCCGCCGCAAGATCGTGTATCCGAGTCTTGCCCAATGCTTCCTCCTAGCACCTCTCCACGGCGTCTGCAACGATTCCAGAAGCCAGATCGCAGTCAATCACTCCGACTGCTTGTATTGGGTTTCCGCCGAGCCGCTGGCCCAAATCTACAGAGCTAGGGCCTTCTATTATACGGACGCCTTTTCCTCTCGCTAGACGTCCCACCTTTTCGTCTGTGCGCCTACTCAGATCGTTCGCAATTACGACCAGTTGGATTTTGTCTCTTTTCAACATTTCACGAACTCTAGCCGAGCCAAGTACAATTGTCCCAGCCTTCAATCCGAGCCCTAAGAGATTTAATCCCTTTCTATTCAGCTTCAGGCGATGGTGCTCCATCACCCACTTCGCCTTCTTCCTGCGAATCACCTTCCTCATCGGAATCGTCGGTGTCTTCAGTTAGTTCCGACAAAAATCCGAATAGTAGTTCAGCGTTCTCTTTATCCATCCCTTCGATTTTGAGAACGTCATCGAGCTCAAGGTCGAGGATATCGCGTAGTGTTTTTAATCCGGCACCTTCTAGGATCGCAATAACCTCTGATGGGATCCCTTTCAGCTCGTCTAACATCACGTCTACTACAAATTCTTCATCAGGAGGTAGCGGAGCAAAAAGCGGCGCCTCACCGCCACGTTCCAGCCATTCGCGACTTGAATAGAGATCTATCTTCCAGCCTGTCAATTCGGACGCTAACCTGACGTTTTGTCCGTTTCGGCCAATGGCGAGGGATAGCTGATCCTCGTCCACGACGGCTTGAATTGTTTGAGCATCGGGTTCGCAGAAAACCCTAGAAACTCGTGCAGGTGCCAGCGCCAGCTTGGCAAAACGTTCCGGATCCGGCGACCACGGCACTATGTCTATTCTTTCGCCACCGAGTTCATTCACAACGGCTTGAACGCGGCTACCTTTGAGGCCAACACACGCGCCGACTGGATCGACTCCGTCGTCGCGGCTAATCACCGCGATTTTGGTGCGGCCGCCTACCTCACGGGCCGCTTCTCTGATTTCAACGATCCCCTGTTGAATCTCCGGCACTTCTAACTGAAATAGCGCCTTTACAAATGCCGGATCACCACGCGACAAGATGAGTCGAGGCCCCTTCGGAGTCTCTTCGAGTCGTTTGAGCACAGCCCTAATGGTATCGCCTTGATGAAAGCGTTCGCGAGGATTCTGTTCGCGATATGGAATTATCGCCTCGGCCTCACGAAAACGGTTCACCATTACGACCAACCGACCACGCTCAATCTGCTGAATTTCGCCTGAAACCAGCTCTCCGACCTTTTCTCCGAACTCATCTCGAATTCGGGAACGCTCACCCTCGCGTACTCTTTGAACAATGCGCTGTTTCGCCGCTTGCACCGCTAGACGGCCGAGCGCTTCAAAGGGTACCTCTTCCTCCAAAACGTCGCCGATCTCGAATTCAGGATCCTCGAACCGCGCATCTTCGAGAGATATTTGCGAAACAGGATCTTCCACATCTTCGACAACACTTTTCAAAATGGTGACTGTGAGAGTTCCTTTGAGATCGTCAATATCAATCTCAGCCCTCACAGTTGCGCCATAACGCCTCGCGACAGCCGCGTGGATCCCATCACGAAGAAGATCAAGCAGCTCGCTCCTGTCGAGTTGCTTCATATTGGCCAGCTCTTGGAGCGCCGCCAGTAGTTGGGCGGAACCCGTCATTGGCTCTCCTTCCTATCGGTCCCCTCAGAGGACCCGTCCACCTTTGACCAATCCACAACCAAGGTCGCTTCTAGTCCTTCAGTCGGTGCGACAGTTGTATCTTTTCCATCCTTCTTCAACCGTAGCACCACGGAATCATCATCATTTACAGCGACAATTGTCGCTTTTACCCGTTTTTTGCCGGTTTGACCAGCATTTGGTAAACGCACTCGTACATCGTGCCCGATGTAACGTCTCCAATGCTTGGGCCATCGCACAGGTCGTTCAATACCAGGCGATGACACCTCCAAGACGTATCGTTCACCGAGCACCTTGCTTTCGTCCAACCACGCCTCTACCGCCCGACTGACCACTGCACAGTCGTCAGCCGTTATCCCGTGGCCGGGGGCAGAATCGGGACGGTCTACTCTGATCTGAATATGGATTCTCTGCTGATTGCCCCGTTTCCTTATATCGACGAGCTCAAAGCCGAGGTCGGAAACAAGGTCATCCACTTTCCGTATCAGATCATTAAGGTCCTTCTCTGTCACTATTCGCCCCAATAAAAAAGCGGGCCTGCTACGCCCGCGCCTCACTGCCTGACGGAATATATCGACCGTAGCAGAAGTGGGTCAACCCGGTGGCATACCTAGATATGCGACCATTCTACCCGTACTTCCACCTGATGCACGATAGGAATGAAAACGGCCTGTTTCGTCACATGCTGTGCATCCGGTACTAACGGTCGTACGCTCGATACCGAGCTCGAGTGCTTGGTTCACCAGAATTGTTCTCAGGTCGATTTTCTCAGGACCATCCCCGGCCCTGCCGGTGAGCTGCTCCACCACCTCAGGTCCCACTTCATAACAATCACCGCAAATACAAACGCCACAATGCATTACAATGTCTTCTACCCTGCACTGCCAGCGGCTGTTTAGTTCTTCGACACCGCGTGCAAGAATTTTGGCCGCCGTTCCTCGCCAACCTGCATGGAGCAGCGCCATAGCACGGGTTCGGGTTTCGTACAGGTATACCGGCACACAATCGGCCACTACTACCGTGAGTAGAATTCCACTTTCTGCAGTGATATGACCATCATAGCCGTATCGTACGAGTAATCCGCCTCCAAACTGACCGCTGTAGGCAATGCTATTTCCGTGATGTTGATGGCTAACTACGGATCCAACAAACGGGGGATCGAACGACTCCATCAACCGGTACCAACGATTCATCGCGACACCGGAGGGTTGGTTGCCCCAGAGTCCTAGGTCAAATCCTCCGCCTGCACCGGTGATTCCTGCTACAACGCCGAAGTCCCGCCACCACTCGGCGAGTTCAAACTTGGGGATGTCTGGGCAGGTGTCGACGAGCTGTTCAACGATCGTTCCGACCTCTGGCTTCTCACCCTGTCCCATCACCGTCCAACCGCTCGATTCTGGCTCCACCGGATCTTAGCCGTTCATCTATGCGCTCGTAGCCGCGATCGATCTGACCGATGTTGTAGATGGTGCTTTCACCCTCAGCTGCTAAGGCTGCAAGAAGCATGGCCATACCGGCTCTAATATCGGGGCTTTCAACGGTTCCGCCGCTCAACTTTGAAGGGCCGGATATTACCACTCTGTGTGGGTCACAAAGGACCAATCTGGCTCCAAGACCGACCAATTTGTCCACAAAAAACAGCCGCGACTCGAACATCTTCTCAAATATCAGGATCATACCTTCGCATTGCGTAGCCACCACTACTGCGATAGATGTCAAATCAGGTGGGAATGCAGGCCAAGGACCGTCCTCGATTTTCGGTACATGACCGCCGGAATCCGGCATGATACGCCGTTCTTGCGAAGCTTCGACAACGAGATTATTCCCATCGATTCTCGGATTAACCCCCAGGCGCTCGAAGGTTATCAAGATCCCGCGTAAATCGATCGGTCTAATGCCCTCTATCGTGATTGCACTGTTAGTAACTGCGGCAAGTCCTATAAAGCTGCCTATTTCTACGTGATCTGGCCCAACCTCAAATGATCCGCCTGAGAGAGTCTTCACTCCTTCAATTTGTAGAGTTCCACTACCGATACCGTTTATCGAGGCTCCCATTTTCACTAGACAGCGAGCCAGGTCCTGGACGTGAGGTTCGGTCGCTGCATTCCTCAAGACCGTTCGCCCCGGCGCCATACAGGCGGCCATTAGGGCGTTTTCGGTACCTGTGACACTTGGTTCATCTAGGAAGATGTCTGCACCCTCGAGACTCTCCGCTACTACCCGATAATCGTTTCCTATAGAAACGTTCGCTCCAAGGGCCTCGAATGCCTGAAAATGTGTGTCCAGACGTCTCCGTCCGATCACATCTCCACCTGGAGGCGGCATTACTACAGATCCAAACCGGGCCAACATAGGACCGGCCAGTAGGATCGATGCTCTAATTCTCGAACTCAATTCAGGATCGAGCTTTTGAGGGGTAATCGATGCCGAATCGATCTTAACAGTGTGCTCTTCGGTCCATTCAACGCTCGCTCCGATCTGAACGAGTAGATCGAGCATCGACTCAACATCCCGGATTCGCGGGATATTAGAAATTTCACATGGTCCGTCGGCTAACACCGTTGCAGCAAGCATCGGCAAAGCGGCGTTTTTATTGCCGGCTGGTTTTAGCGAGCCCTTGAGAGGCTCACCACCGATAACACGAAAGCGTTGCCTCATAATGCGGCCAACCATATGGCACACCAGCCAATGACGCAAGTTCTCTTTCTTGACAGGCTGCATGCGGCGAAGAATCTTGCCATATTCATCGTCTCTGCATCGATTTTGCACCAATTTCTCGATACGGACAAAGCATCTCATGGATCTGCTGGTAGTCGTTATCAATCAAGAGGAGAAACTGGACGAAATTCTGTCTGGTTTTTTAGAGTTGGGAGTAACGGGAGCCACCATTTTGGAATCCCAGGGTATGATTGGTCGTCTACCAGAAGATGGAGCGGTTGTTTCGGGTTTACAGTCCTTGATTGCAGGATCACGACCTAAGAGCAGTACCGTGTTTTCGATCATTGAGACGAAGGAAAAACTCGATGCAGCCGTTAAAATGATTCAGGATAAATGCGGAGATCTTTCTAAACCCGGATCTGGAGTTTTGTTTACGATCCCGGTAGACAGGGCGGTAGGTTTGGCGACAGCCGTCTCGGAACAATCAAAGTAGCTTTGATACATAGAGTCTTATCAAGCAGTTGATCTCATAGACTGGTTCGGCATGTTTTCGGTGAGAGATGGAGGATGATGTAGATGGCATGGACTGATGTGTTGACCGCTCTCTCAGTTGCGGCAATCGCCGTAATGATTGCCGTTTTTGGAGTGGTAGCGGCACTGTTTTTCAGGGATTTACGCCGGGCCATTGCTGAGGTGAGTGAGATCAAAAAGTCCCTCGAGAGCGACGGCAAACCGACTGTGGAATCACTCAGGCAGCTCATAGACGACGCGTCAGGAGTTGTTAGTGTGATCAAGACGGAGGTGGATGGACTGGCCGACACGTCGCAAGGTATAAGAAAACGTGCCGAAAACATGGCGATATCAGTGGAAGATCGGCTTCGTGATATTGAGGCCTTGATCGACGTAGTGCAGGAAGAGGTGGAAGACACGGCTCTAGATATCGCCGCTGCTCTGAGAACTACACGGAGAGGTGGCAAACTCTTTAAGCGAGTAAAACGCGCCTTACTCCGCAAAGGCCGGAGGCGATAGCGAGTGAGTTTGAGCCGCCTCGGTGCGGCTGTACTGCTGGCCCTGGTTGTTTTGGTTCTTTTCCCCACAGAAGCCCTGGCCTGGACGCCCGGTACACACATCTTTTTGGGTGAAGCTGTGCTGGGCAACCTAACCCAGCTCCCACAGGTGGTTGCAGATCTTCTGAGGGCGTATCCCTATGATTTTCTCTACGGCAACATTGCCGCTGACACATCGATAGCGAAGAAATACGCCCCAGTCGGACGTCATTGCCATTCGTGGAATGTGGCAAACGAAATAAAGAATTCCGCCGCGACAGATCCTCTGCGGGCGTTTGCATACGGGTATTTTTGCCACCTAGCAGCGGATACCGTGGCACACAATTTCTTCATACCACGTCAACTGGTAGTCACCTCCCGCACGATCGCCTTAGGGCACTCTTACTGGGAATCCAGATTCGAAGCACACCTAGGTGAGAAGTACGCGAAAACTGCAATGCAGGTGATAAAGCGCGACCATGCCGAAGCCAATGCTCATTTAGATAGGATTTTGGCACCAACGATTTTTTCCGTCAGAACCGGTCGACGACTTTTCCACGGTATGGTCGGAGTCGTTGAGACCAACAGTTGGCATCAGGTATTCAAGGTCTTGGCCAGCCGTAGCCGTTGGGATTTGGATGAATCGGATCTCGAGCGGCATATGGCTGCTGCATACCAGTTGATCATGGAGGTGTTGCTGGATGCTGATTCAATAGCCAAACGGCTCGATCCGTCGGGTGAATCTTCCATGCATTTGGCCAAACGACTACGCCTCGATGTGGTCAGAAATCGGATTCCTGACGATCACGATTCTCTAGTTAAATTAGCTGAGGAAAATTTTGGGCTTCCTGAATGGGATCTGTCGATTTGGCAAAAGTCGGCGATTCCACGTCCCTGGTTGTCCGACGGGGAATCCAACTGGGTTCACTGATCGTCTATTGCGCTCCTGTTTGATTATGGAGGCTCAGGCGCTCTCCCAGTCCCTTTCTAATCCTGCGTAGGCAACCAGAAGTTGCTTCGTGCCAACCTCTTCGTCATCAAAACGTATTTTGGCTTTTAGATCTTTTCCGCGTCCTGATACTTCGGCTATCGTACCTGATCCGAATCGGCGGTGCAGAACTCGTTCGCCTTTGACGTAGCGAGGCGAGTCTTGAGACAGTTCCTCGGGTTCAAAAGAAGGTGCTGCGGCCCAGCTAGTCTTGGGTGTAGGACGGCTGTAGAGATCTCCCCCAAACATCCCGCTCGAACGCCTTTCATCCACGACGCCTGGAGGAAGGTCCTCCAGAAACCGCGACGGTGCTCCCGGCATTAGCTGGCCAGCACGACGTCGTGTTCGCGCCCAGGTCAGGTATGCGAGGTCCTGGGCACGTGTAATGGCCACATATGCCAATCGTCGTTCTTCTTCCGCTCCCTGCACTGTTTCCAGAGCGCGGCTGAGTGGGAAAAGGCCATCCTCGAGCCCGGCAACCACAACGACGGGCCATTCCAGGCCTTTCGCGGTGTGGACCGTCATCATGTTCACGCCCTCAGGATCTCCGCCTATCTGGTCAGATGGGCTGATCAGAGCTGCATTTGCGAGAAATAGTTCGAGAGGAGAACCTGGTTCTTCTGCATCGCTTTCTTCAGACCACTCAGCTGCGCTCGCAACCAGTTCTCGGACGTTC
>JASJCT010000159.1 GCA_030065855.1 Myxococcota bacterium | reverse complement strand
ATTCTAGCCTACTACTTGTAATATTCTTTTCTGACCAATATCCCCTATCCTGGGACACAACTCCAACCTCCATCCCACCACTTTTACCGGTACTCATTTCTCAAACACTACCGGTGGTTTTAGGTGGGATGAGACACGGGGGCAGCTTTTTGGCGAGCCTTCTCACAGGTGTTTACAGCGGCATGTCTGACAAGATCACGCTAGTCAAACAGTTGGCAGAGGAACGCAACATCGAGCAGACCTTACCGCAGTAGACATGTCCCCGGTCACAGTGCCGACAGATATAAAATTTTCTCTGATTCAATTCCCCTATATTTCAGAATATTTATTGCGGGCAAAGCATTATCGCTCTCTTTGGCTCTATGGTTGACACAAAAACTGGTGAGTAATGGTTCGATAGTCACCTGGTGCATCACAGATCTTTGTTCTTAATGTAAAGGCATCAGTATTCCAATGGCGAAAGGGAAAGACAACATCATCGTCCCCATCGTTATCGATATCTAACATTTGAGCCTCGAAGTCATGAATACCATCTCCATCGTTGAAGACTGTTGAAATAGATGTGGACCAATTGATATCCGGTAAATTGCTTATGTCTAATAACCTCGTTCTAAAATTAAGCTTACCATCATTCCAATGTCGAAAAACAAATAGTAGATCGGGAGAGCCATCCAAGTTAATATGGACCTCCTGCATTAGGAGTGGGTTGAAATCGACAATATGAGGATAGCGATTTCCCAGGTCGGCCGCAAGAACCGTAGGCGAGGAAAAGCGAGCCCTTTTGCGGGGCTCGCCCTCGCCGGAGGTCCCTCAGGTGAAAACATGACGTGGCTCGGCCGACCGCCGAGGGGGGAAGTAGGAGATTTTATCGATCAGGGTGTCCTACCAGTTACACCAGGGTCCCGGGAGGGGCGGTTCTATCATCACACCCCCGCAGCACAAGAAGAGCATACCTATCAAGGCATCCGCGCTGTGAAATCCGAAGGCGCGTCTGGCGATCATTCGCAACTTGTTGTTGAAGCCTTCGACGAGGCCGTTGGTGAGCCTGGTTTTGATATAGGCGAGGATGCCGTCTTTGTGTTCGCGGATAGTTTGTGCGGTTGTAACGAAAGGCCCGAGTTTGGATCGGGAGGCCCAGGCGAGCCAACGGTCCAGCTCCTTTCCGGCTTGGTCCTGGGAGGTTTCGTCGAAGACGGCGGCGAGGGATTCCTTGAGCAAGTAGGCGCGGTAGAGGGGGGCGTTGTGCTTTTGGATAGCGGCGAGCTTGTCCCACTCCTTGGCGGAGAGATCCCAGGGATTCTTGAGCAGGGCGTATCTGGATTTCTTTATCGCGGCGGCTTCTTCGGGGTCGTCGAGTTCCTTGAGATTACGGACCATCTCCCTTCGTACTTTGTCGACGGCGTCGGAGGCGAGCTTCTGCACGTGGAATCTATCGAAGACGATCTGTGCCTTTGGTGCTTTGGCCTTGATGGACTTGATGAATGCGGCGGACATGTCGATGGTGATGCTTTCGAGCAGGGCGGTGCGCTCCTCCCCCAGCTCGTCGAAAAAGGCGTCGAGGGTCTCGGCGCTTTTCCCCTCGGCGGCCCAGACAATACGTTTGGTGTCGTGGTCGACGACGGTGGTGATGTATTTGTGCCGCTTGCGAAAGCTGAGCTCGTCGACGCCTATGTTCCTGAGCTCGTCGAGCCGTTTGGGGTCGAGTTTGTCGGCGACGACGCGCTTTACGATGTTTCCCACGGTGCGCCAGGAGATGCCCATCATACGCGATACCTCGGTCTTGTTGGTGATCTGGGCGAGGTATGCGGTCATCTCCTCGAGGGGTCTTGTGAAGCGACTCCCCGGCCGAGCCCAAGGGACCAGCTCCACGCGGACTCCGCAGTCGGGACACTGCACGCGTCGCGGGGCGTACTCGAGGATGAACCGCATCGCGCCGATGCCGAGGTGGACCCATCGGACCGGCTCGTGGCTATGGTCGTAGCCGGGGCATATCCTCCCGCACTCGGAGCATCGCGGCAGACGCCAGGAGGGTTTCACCGGAAAAACGATACCGGAGTCACTAAGGTAGACACCGGTGACGAAAAAGCTGGCTATACCGACAAAGACTCTGGCAAACTTGGTGATGCGCACTGTTCTCCTCCGCTTTCGGGCGTTTTGGTCGACACCAGAAAGCACGGAAAACCGTGCGCTTTTCAATTTTTAGGAGCAGAAAGACGGAAACTCAGACGCGGAGTGGGGCAGGTGGCCAGGAGGTGGCCTCGTCTACCCACTCTCGATGCAGGAGAGCCTTATTATTAATAATAATATTATCCACATTCAAAAGACATATGTCAATAAAAAATTGAATATAAAAATTAAATTAATTATATGACAAATATAAAATAGACAAAGGATCTCTTGAGAAAAGCAGTATCGATGAGCCTGAATGGACGAGACGTTGTTCCGTCGGGTGCTTTACGGAGCGAGGTGCCATGATGAAGCTGCCGTGGCACTCTATGAGAAGGGAGGGGATGATTTTGGTCGGGCCAATGCGCTCAAGTTGCTTGGGGATTTAGAGCGGCTGGTAAGACTCATTCCTTTTTGCCGACGGCATTAATTACTACCTTTACAACACATCCAGAGGTTACCCCCAAAGGCCTCGATCGGTTTGAGTCGTCGAGGCGCGAGCCAGGGCTGCTTACCACCCTGGAATAAGGTACTAGCGCGGCTCAGTAGCCAGGCCCCTGGGGTGGGTTTTGCTTGTTGAATGGCTCTATCATTGTGATGGACCCCGGTGTATCGATGTGATCGATAAATAGCCGGCCGTGTAGGTGGTCGATCTCGTGTTGAACCAACTCAGACCAGTAGTCTTTGAATTCCCGAGTGTGCGTTTGACCATCTTCGTCCTGGAATTGAACCGTTATTTGCTTGTGGCGTTTGATCCTGGCGACAAATGCGGCTTTGGCGCTAAAGCACAGATCCCAAACCTCGAACAACGCTTGGCTCTTGATGGTAATCTCTGGATTGATGAGATATAGGGATTGCCCCCTGGCGTTTAGATAGATGATCTTTTTCAAATACCCCAGCTGTGGCGCAGCCAATCCGCCGCCCCGGTTGTGCAGCGCCTGCAGTTCTAAAAGAGTTGTCTTAAGATCGTCTTTTATCTCTGTTACAACTTCGGATCTAAAATCCACGACATCTTCGGATTTTTCCCTCAATCGCGGGTCACCAATCAAAACGATGTCATCTATCGCCATAGTCTTCTCTCCTTTTAATTGAACGTAGCAGATCCACACTGGCACCCTACGGGGGGCACTCGGCGCAGACAGATCTGAACAGGTTGGTGGAGAGGTAGCGATCTCCCCGATCCGGGAGTAGGGTCACCACTGTGTCCGAGGGAGGCAGGTCCGCGGCCACTTGCAGGGCTGCCCATACAGCCGCGCCGCTGCTCATGCCGCAAAAAAGTCCTTCCACGATAGCCAGGCGCTGTGTCATGGCAAAAGCAGGGCGGTCCTCTACTTTGATGATATCGTCCAGACGGCTCGCGTCGTAGATATCCGGCACGATTGACTCGCGCATGCTCTTGAGCCCCTGGATGGCATGCCCTGCTACTGGCTCGGCTGAAACGACTTTGATATTCGGGTTGTGCTCCTTGAGCCGCCTGGACACACCCATCAGGGTACCCGAAGTGCCCACCCCGGCCACGAATGCCGAGATCTCCCCGTTGGTCTGAGCGAGGATCTCCGGGGCAGTGGTCTCGTAGTGCGCCTGCCAATTGTCGGTGTTGGCAAACTGGTTCGGCATGAAATACCCGTCTGGATTCTTTTCCAGGATCCGGTGTGCCGCGCGGATGGCGCCGTCCGTCTTCTCCTCATGGGGGGTGAGCTCCAGCTCAGCCCCGTAGGCGAGTAAGATCTGCCGCCGCTCGGTGCTGACGCAGGCCGGCAGGGTGAGCTTGACCCGGTATCCCTTGCAGGCGCCCACCAGGGCCAGACCAATGCCCGTGTTGCCCGAGGTGGGCTCTAGTATCACCTTGTTGGGGGTGAGGCGCCCCTCCTTCTCAGCCCGTTCGATCATCCACTTAGCAGGTCGATCCTTGACCGAGCCGCCCGGATTGGCGCCTTCTAGCTTAACCAGTACCCGGGCGCTCTTTTTGGGCACGATGCGGGTGAGCTCCACCAGGGGCGTGTTGCCGATGGACTGAATCAGGCCTGGCGCACCAGGCTGCTTTTCCACTTTCAGCGGGGTTACGTTGTTTTTGTTTGTCTGCATGTTCCTAGCTCCTTGCCGGCCCTATATTGGCACAATTTTTCCGTTTGTCTGCAAAAAAAGCGATGTTTCGGCAATATACCGGACAATGTGAGAGGATGTTGCTGCACATCGAGTTTAAACAGATTTGAATCGAGTTGGAACTCGGATCAGCCAAGCCAGATTAGTTTTCCTATTCAGAGTCACACTCGCCTATTATTTCCCATGTTTTGTGATCGATCAGCCCGACACATGTGTTGTTGATCCAGCCGGTTCGCCAATCCCATTCCGATGCGAACCTGGACTCAATCACATCACCGTTTAACACGATTCGGAACTCTACTGGGCTTATCTCCTCGTTAAATTCTTTTATATTGAGGGACATCCCGTCAGTTTGCCAATCCCACTCGCTCTGACCACATTCACTCCACTCGTATTTGAAGGATGCATTGATATCGCGATCAGCTGGGAGATTTGAATCTATCGCCCCTTGCCAGCTAACCGTATAACTATTATTCCTACTACCCCATGAATGATCAAAACTTGAATGACTCTGAGAGCTTGCTACAGAATCAAATTCGATTTTGCTCCAAGTCTCTGCCCCAACCGGGAGCGCCACGACAATGTGATATCCGATGCTCTTGTCTACCCTTGTTACTTCAGAGGAAGTGGTCTCCTCATAGTCAACTGTGTAATAATAATCAATCACTGCACCTGATCCCGTTGTACAGTTCGCCTCGAGGCATTCTTCATAGTTGCCCATCTCAGCGCAGGGTGTCACGCAGCCACTGCTATCGATCCAGGCCATGGCCGTGGCGCGTAGCTGCGATAGGAAAGCATCAATTTGATCTTCGAACGCATAAAGCGATACATTAGAAGGCTCGCAGATTTTTGTAGGGGGATAAAACAGGTGCTCGTATCTGCTCAGAGTTGCTTTCCTAAACGGCTTAGCTAGTTGTTTGTTCCATTCGAGCATCCCCATCGGATCAAACCTTGCGATCCGCGAGCATTCGTCCCAGAACGGTTCGATCCTTTCCAAGGTTACGAGCAGCGTCGAGCCGTCATCCAGAGCTCCAGCGCGCAAACCTTGTCGGTTACCGATTTGCCCGGGTAGAGACTCCCAGATCCTGCTTCCCATTTCGTCGAAAACCACAGCGTACGGATTGATGGCACTCCAAGGCTCAGACACGCGTGTTCCGATGATTGCCAATTGTCCTTTACAAGCTGAAGCGATGTCCGCAATTTGTTCGTGACCGGTCTCGAACCAATCGACACTACAGTCCGCCCCATAGCGGGCGACGAAACTTGGCTGGGCAGCAAACGTCTCAGGTACTTCTACTTCTTCGTATCCAATCATCAAATTGTTGCTGTGTATCGCGGTCAAGTAGGTCACGCCATCATCGCAAAACTGATAGGATCGCCCGAGATCGTATCCATTGAATAGCTCCAATGAGTCCGCAGCTGCGGCACGTTCACCAGCGAGCAGCGTGCCGTCGGCCAGGTATCTAGCAAGTGCGAGGTTGTACGCGCCCGGAGCTTCGATTGTAATTGCGTCGTCACCTTCACCAAGGTTGTATTCTGGGCCGTATGAAACACCAATCAGGGAGATAGTTCCATCGGTCAGTTGGGCAAACGCGTGGGGGAACACATTTGCACCAGCGACTCTGGCCCAATTGAGCGTTCCGTCCTGCCCATAGCTAGCGAGGTACATGGTTGGGTTGCCAGAAGCGCCTATTAAAGTCACTTCGTCATCCCCCTCACCAAGCACGATTGTGTCCACGAAGGTGCCGCTCACCAGAGATGTTCCATCGGCTGTGGGTGCAAGCAAGCCCTGATCCGTCCTAGCCCAGGCCACTTCTCCAGCCGAATTGAACTTAGCATGAAAGGTGAGAAAGTCATCGTCCGATTCATCCAAGATCACAACAGCGTCTCCAATGCCGATCTCAGCGTCGCCCTTATAACTGCCGATAAGCAGCATCGAACCGTCGTCCCCTGCCAGCAACCTATTCGGCACAGCTTCCCCGTCTCCACTCGCACGAGAAGCCCATACCAGCGTCCCGTCTGTCCGGTACCGAGCCAGGAATATATCATCAGTATCAACTGGCTCGAGGTCGATCTGGTCAGATCCTTGGCCGAAGCTCGTAGCGCCAGACAGTCGTCCAGCTATCAACAAATCGCCGCCTGGTGTTAGATCGGCTCCTGTGAGCCATACTTCCGGGGCAAACTGCACAGTCCAGACTCGCTCGCCTCTTTTATCGAACCCTGTGATGTAGCCATTTTGTAGGAAGTCGTCATCTACTGCCTCGGTGCTCAATGTCAGCGCCGACTCACCCTCACCAAAGGTCATCTCACCATCGAAGTAACCAACTGCGTAAGTAAACCCGTCCTCACGTACTAAGACATTCTCTAACTCAAGCCTACCGATGTGCAGCGGTGTATAAGCCCAGTTGTAGACCGGATCACAAGATTCCGGATCACTAGACTCAGTGTTTTCACATTCAACTGCAAATAGGAGCAATCCGACCACCCCAATAAAAGTTAAAAACTTCTTCATTGCAATCATCAGTGTTCCTTTAGTCCACATAACTTCAGCGAAGTTAGAGCAAGAAAAATGCCATCTGATTTAAATCGCAAGATCATTTTGAAACACCTGTAAATAGTAATAGTTGCGATGATGCATCCCCTGAAACACGTGTGCCAGTTGTGCCAGTTGCCTGTGCTGAAGGGCAAGAACCCCACCCATGTACCGTACCGCAGCCTGACTGCACAACCAATGGCCTTCGTCGAACATTCTTCGTTGCTGTATGCTCAGCTCAGTGCTTAAGGAGTCACGCAGAAGGGATGGTCCAGATCCAATTGCACAAATCACCAAAGCGGTCTATGAAGGGCCATGATTGCGATCCAGTGCACTGATTTGGTTAAGCGCTATGGGCAAATGACAGCGGTCGATAAGCTCAATCTCGAAATCTACAAAAAAGAGTGTTTTGGGCTGCTCGGCCCAAACGGCGCTGGAAAAACCACCACTGCGGAAATGCTGGAAGGGCTGCTCAAGCCAGATAGCGGCCAGATCACCGTGCTTGGCGATACCTGGGGCGGCTCTGGGGATAGACGCCTGCGGGAGCGACTCGGCGTGGCACTGCAACAGACAGAGCTGACCGATCGGCTCACCGTGGCCGAGACCATTGGCCTGTTTCGAAGCTTCTACAGCCGCAGTAAGCCGGTCGATGAGATTATCGAGATCCTGGGTCTGGTGGAGAAGCGAAAAACATGGGTCAGTCGGCTTTCCGGTGGTGAACGCCAGCGATTGGCATTGGCCTGCTCCCTGGTCGGGGAACCAGAGGTGCTGTTCCTGGACGAGCCAACGACAGGGTTGGACCCTCAGGCACGACTCTGGATTTGGGAGGTCATCCTCGCGTTCAAAAATAACGGGGGAACTGTGTTTCTCACCACCCACTACATGGAGGAAGCCGAGCGGCTATGCGATCGGGTCGGCATTATGGACAGGGGACGGCTCATCGCCCTCGATACCCCTGAGGCGTTGATCGACTCCCTAAACGCAGCCCAAATCATTGAGCTCAGCACGGATAAGCCCCTTGAACAGTCAAAACTTGAAGGCCTTGACGGGATCGAACGGGTGGTTCTGGAAGAAACAGGGGGGTACACGATAAAAGTCGCCCATCTCGAGACCACCTTGTCCGACGTACTCGCTGAGGTGGACCGCCAGGGCGCGACCATTGTGTATTTAAAAACCCGCAGGACCACCCTGGAAGACGTTTTTGTAAACCTGACCGGAAGGGCATTGCGCGATGAATAAGCCCAGATCGATACTTGAAAAAAACCCCCTTGCCCAGCTGACATGGGCACGGTTGCTCGAATTCGTTCGCAGTCCAGGGGTTATTTTTTGGGTCTTTGGGTTCCCTGTGTTGCTCGCTATTGCTCTGGGCCTCGCGTTTCGCAACCAACCACCCGTGCCAGCGCGGGTGGCTGTTATCGGTAAAGCAGCACCTGCTGTATCGTCGATCCTGCAAGAAACCGAGGGCGTGGCACTGGTAGGTAAGGATCGGGAATCGGCCTTGGCTGCCCTCAGAGCCGGGCGGCTCGACATTATCGTCATTGCCCAGGGAACCGCGCAAAAAGCGACCCAAATAACCTACCGCTATGATCCCACCCGGGAAGAGTGCCGCACAGCAAGGCTGGTGCTGGACAATGCATTGCAGCGGGCGTCTGGCCGGTCAGACCCGGTAGCGGTTACTGAAGAACCAGTGACCGAGGTGGGTGGGCGATATATTGATTTTCTCATTCCAGGGCTCATTGGGCTGAACATCATGGGCAGCTGCATGTGGGGCATTGGATACGCTGTTGTTGATGCCCGCAAGCGCAAGCTTCTCAAGCGGTTTGCCGCCACCCCCATGCACCGGTCCCATTTCTTGCTCTCGTTCATGCTGTCGCGCCTGGTGTTTTTAATTGTCGAAGTGATCGTGCTCGCGGTATTCGGCTACCTGGCGTTTGACGTGCAAGTCGTCGGATCCATGACCGCCATCGCCGTTATCGCCGCGATCGGTGCCTTTGCTTTTTCAGGCCTGGCCGTGCTCATTGCTGCGCGGCCAGAAAGTACTGAGGTGGCCTCTGGCTGGATGAATTTTACCATGCTGCCCATGTGGTTGTTATCTGGATCCTTTTTTGCCTATGATCGCTTTCCCGACGTCTTGCATCCGTTTATCCGCATGTTGCCGCTCACCGCACTCAACGACAGTCTGCGATTCATCATTAATGACGGTGCGTCCCTAGCAGGTGTTTGGTCCCCGGTTGCTGTCCTTTTGATTTGGGGAACTGTCGGTTTTAGCTTGGCTTTGAAACTATTCAGGTGGCAATAAGGATACGATCCTATTTGGGCAAGGGGACAAATCCGCGTTCCTGTCGCATCTTCATTTCAGCCCGGGCCCGTTTGATCATTGCGTCTGCATTTTCAAAGGCTTGTTCAGGGGTTAGCTTTAGCTGGGCCACGCCCTGCTCAATGGCTTTTTGACCCACTGCCACAGCTTCCCGCGGGAAGACCTCCCACTCATCCATGGTGGGGAGGAGGTAGTCGTCTCTCAATCCCTTGTCCTCGGCCACCTTTGCCAGCTCCCTGGCCGCTGCAATGCACATTTCGTCGGTGATGGTGGTGGCCATAACATCGAGGGTACCGCGGAAGATACCGGGAAAGCCAAGGGAATTATTGACCTGGTTGGCAAAGTCGCTACGGCCTGTGGCAACGATCCTGGCGCCAGCTTCCTTGGCTTCCCAGGGCCAAATTTCCGGGATTGGATTGGCGCAGACAAAGACAATCGCATCCTTGTTCATACTCTTGATCCATTCGGGCTTTACCGTATCCGGCCCTGGTTTTGATAAGGCGATCATCACATCTGTCCCTTCAAACGCCTCAGCCGGGCCGCCGGTTCGCTGTTCGGCATTGGTAATGTCCGCGAGATAGGCCTTGTAGGGATCGTTTTTGAGATCCTCGCGGCCCTGATAGACGATGCCTCTGGAATCGCACATATAAGTCAGCGATGGATCGACCCCGGCCTTGGCCAGCATGATAGCGATGCGCTGATTTGAAGCGCCCACGCCGAGCATGCCGATGCGTATCTTATCCAGGGGTTTGCCGACGATTTTAACCGCGTTTATCAAGCCGGCCAGGGTCACTGCTGCAGTGCCTTGCTGGTCATCGTGCCATACGGGGATGCGGGCTTGTTCTCGCAAGGTGTCGAGCACCTCAAAACACTTGGGCTTCTCGATATCTTCTAAATTGATGCCGCCAAAGGTCGGTTGGATTTGCTTGACAAATCGAATGATGTCGGCTGCATTTTCCGCATCAATGCACAAGGGTAGGGCGTCCACGCCTCCTAAGTATTTGAAAAGAATTGCCTTTCCTTCCATGACCGGCAGGCCTGCGGCCGGTCCGATATTGCCCAGACCGAGCACGCGGGTGCCATCGGAGACCACGGCGATCAGATTGGATTTGGCAGTGTGGCGCAGCACTTCATCGGGGTCGTTGTGAATCGCCTTGCACGGTGCTGCCACACCTGGTGTGTACCAAATGGCAAAGTCATCTAAATCACGGATACAGCATTTGGGCACAACTTCGATTTTACCCTTGTAAAACGGATGGAGCGCCATGGCATCGGCAGATGGTTTTTCCGCCTTTGCGATCAGTGCCTTTTTGGTCAGTCTATCATCAGCCATACAAATATCTCCTCGTCTATCTAGGATCTTAGCTGTTGCCCACACTGTATATTGTAGCGCGGTACATCTCGTTTGGGTAACTGAACCTCTAAATGAAGTTCATTTATGAATTGTATCGCCTGTTATAGATTTTGCTAATAAATAAGAGCAGTTTGCCTTCACCTGCTTTCGTACTGAAGCCAGGGGGATGGGGTCTCGCAAAACGGGCTACTCTGGTTCGGGTGCTAAATACGCATTTGGACGCTGAACAAAGGCCGCCATGTGATCCTCCACCAAGAAGTAGTAGGTCGTTCCTTGGTACTGGTACGTGCCAGCAGCCTCGGTTGCCTGGAAATCGAGACCGCACACAGGGCAAGTCACCTGGGTTGAGATATCGGGTCGGGGTGGTTGGTTATTTGACGGTGGGTTATTAGGGGCACTTGCTTGGGGTGGCGCAATTTTATCTGCGCTGCAGCAACAGACACCGAGTAGAAGGGCGACAACCCAAATGGCGAGACGCATTTAAAGACCTCCTCTTAACTGGTGTAGGGTATGGCCCCACTCTTGACAAGGGGCCTGGGTCGTCTCAATGTAGGGTGCGGGTTTATCCCGCACCGCAATACTGCGTTGTTACTGGTTTTTTAGGCGGCAGATAAACGACCGCCCTACAACAAAATGAACCTAAGATGATCGCGCATCTGAAGCGAATAGTGGGACGGGTTTTTGCACCGTGGGATTTTCTAGAGCCGTATCGAGAGCGTGCTTGGTATCGACCGTTTTACTATTTGATGCATATATTCTTTTTGGCCGCCTTGGGCGCGATTGCTGGCTTGGCTATTACAGAGCCCTGGGCTGGCAACGGTCAACCCATTGCCAACGTCCGCTTGGAAAACCTGGAGGTGCCTACAGGTCCATCCCGCTCTGAGCATCTGGTCACTGCAGCACGCGGGCGCCTGCAGTCCATTGTCACGCTTACCAGCCCCGATCTGAAGGAGCAGGTCCGCTGGATCCACTTAGGTGCAGAGGTTGACCTGCGCCTGGTAGACAGGATCCGATCATATCTTGCAGTGGGGAACCACCCAGCAACCATGTACTTTCGGGAACACATGGGAAACGATGCCATGCCCCAGATGCGCTTACCCATATCACTAGACCCGCAACGGGCAGTGGAATCCCTGATGATGCTCAAAGAAAGGGTAGATCGGCCCCCTAAGAATGCCTCGTTTGACTTTTCAACCCGAACGGTACTGCCCGAAGAAAACGGTCGAATGCTGGACATTTACACGACCCTTGAACGATTGGACCAGGCACTTTCCGATGGCGCAACCATTGTTCCCATGCAGGTGGACAGTGTTCCGGCAGGCATTACCAAAAGCGATTTGAGCGACATTGATGTGGACCAAGTGATCGGCTATTTCGAAACCCCGTATTCGCGCATGCGAAAGGACAAGCATCGGACCCACAACGTGAAGCTCGGCGCTCGCCTGCTGAACGGCCAAATCATCATGCCGGGGCAGGTGTTTTCTTTTAACGATATTCTTGGGGATCGCACCCAAGTGCGGGGGTTCAGATACGCCCCGGTGATCGCGGGCGGCGTACTGGTCGAAGGCATGGGTGGGGGCACGTGTCAGGTGGCTTCCACCCTGTATGCGGCGGCATTTTTCGCCGGCCTGGTCGTCGCGGATCGCCGGCCCCATTCCCGGCCGAGCACCTATATCAAATTGGGCCTGGATGCCACGGTCAGCTATCCCGCTATCGATCTCAAACTAAAGAATCCCTTTGATTATCCCGTGGCCATCCACTTTACCGCAAGAGAGGGGATGCTTCGGGCTGAAATTTTGGGTCGCGAACGGCACTACACGACCACATTCCTAAGAAAAATTACCGGCGAGGTCCCATTTCCCATTCGCATTATCGAGGATGCACATCTACCCCAGGGAAAAGAGGTGATCACCCAAAACGGCATGCCGGGTTACACGGTCAGGCGGTATCAAATCATCGAACGGGACAAGCTGGCCTATCGATTTCAGACGGTCGACAGGTACCCACCCACGGCCCAACGCATCCATCGCGGTACTGGCCAACCCGGGCAAGAAAAAAGCCAAGACGCACCCAAACCAGATACCCACCAGCCGTACCGCGCCGTTCCCTACCTCAGAATGGTGCAAGGTAAGGGCGACCTTTGGTACGAACAATCGCACCACTAGTACAAGGTCAAACGTTATTTGTTGGGTTAAGTTAGAAGATTCCCCCTTTGAAAAAGGGGGTTAGATACTTTGAAGGGCTGCCGGAGTCGAGATATCCTCTTGGAAGTACCAACAACCCAGGAGGAAGAAATGACCCAGACAGCCCTAGCAAGAAATAATAGCGTAAATGAGCAGGTATTGTACATGGCCATGGAGCTGAGCAACAGTCAATGGAAGGTGGCATTTGGTGTTGGCG
>JASJCT010000052.1 GCA_030065855.1 Myxococcota bacterium | reverse complement strand
ACTTTGGCCGCCACCAGTAGGATCACTTTGGCTGCCACCACCCCGATCAGTTTCGCCGCCACTAATAGGATCACTTTGGCCGCCACCAACAGGATCAGTTTCGCCGCCACCAGTAGGATCAGTTAGCACGCTCTGTGACAGTGTGCGCTGCCATGTGCCGTTGGCTTTGTACAGCAAAGACGGCCACACTATTCCGCAAAGTGATATAAGCGCGCTCGAAGGACTTTTGAAACAGAATTCTACGACCTCAACCAAAGAGGTAGGTGATTATTTGGGCGCGGCAGTGGTGATCTGGAATGTATTCCGGCACTTCTATCCGTATTTCAATGTGGTCAAGACCAATTGGGAAGAAGTGCTAACCGATACTTTTGAACGCGCACTTCAAGAGAAGGATGGAGACCTATTAAAAACTCTAGATTGGCTTGTTGCTCAAGCCTATGATGGGCATGGTGTGGTTGTTCCTGCCAACCGAGAAAATATGGCTTACTTACCGGTTCGTTTTGATTGGATCGAGGAGCAAGTAGTGGTAACTCGATCACTTGATACGAAATTGTCACCAGGGGATGTGATCCATCAGATCGATGGACGGGAGGCAACCGAGGTCGTTGCCGAATCAATGATATATGTGTCAGGTTCACCACATCGCAAGCGGACAACGGCCCAATATATTTTTGGTGAGGGACAAAAGGGTTCAACAGTGTCGTTGGTAGTGGAACATAATGGCACACAACAAACGGTTGAGCTTTCCTACACCGAGGATCGCCCCCCCCACGAGAGAGAAGGAGACTCGATACGTCTCCTCGAAGAAGGTGTGTACTATATCGACCTGACTAGGGCTTCGATGCCAGAGATTAAAGCGAATATTGACGATATTGCGACTGCTCCAGGCGTGATTTTTGATTTACGGGGCTATCCAAATGGCAATCACAACGTGATATCTCACTTGCTAGACGGGCCTGATACGTCGGGGGAATGGATGTCGACGCCTTTGATTATTTATCCCGATATGGAAAAACTTGCCGGCTGGAGTCACGATGGTTGGCTCTTGCCGGCTGTTGAGCCCCATGTCCAAGGTAAAGTGGTGTTTCTCAATGGAGGGATGCGGGCAATGAGTTACACGGAGTCCTTCATGAGTTTTATCGAGCACTATCAATTGGCTGATGAAATTGTCGGAGAACCAACGAACGGAACTAATGGCAATGTAGTATCTGTCTCCTTACCAGGGGAACTAGAACTGTTTTTAACTGGCATGCGTGTTCGCAAACACGATGGAACACAGCTCCACTTAATTGGTATTGAGCCCACGGTTCCGGTGCGGCGCACTCGGGCCGGGATTGCGGCCGGCCGCGACGAGATTTTAGAAAAGGCATACGAATTAGTGAAGTGAAACAAGAGCTAAGCAAGCTGCGATGATGGTAGATGATCCAGCTCAATGGGGTATCGCTATGCCGGGTTCGCGGGCTGAAGTGGCACCTAAAATGGAAAAAATGAGGAAAATTTTGGGCATCATTTGGGCATCGACCTGCGGGAGATCTGGTTAAGCTTTTGAAATTATCAGGAAAAATCGGAGCGGGATACGGGATTTGAACCCGCGACTTCCAGCTTGGGAAGCTAGCACTCTACCACTGAGTTAATCCCGCAAAGATCAAAAAACACGAAGCATTTACATAGTGAAGCTCGCCTGTTTCGTCAAGCCTCGAGGCCGCTTTTTCTCGAGTAGGTCTTAACGGTTACTACTTTTCCAGGAGGTGGGATGCGGTGGTGCCGCTACCAGTGGTTTCCCTGCCGGTGTCCATGCTCGGGCCAAGGACGCTATACACATTGATGGGTTTTGATTTGCCCTTGGCACGCAGTGGATCTACGGCGACCATCTCGAACTCAGGCTGAATGCGCCGGCACGTGTCTTCTGATACGATGATTTGTCCAGGGCCTGCGGCAGAACAGATTCGCGCGGCCGTATTGACCACATCCCCAATCACAGAATAGCTCATGGTCCGAGTGGAACCGATGTATCCGGCCACCAACTCCCCGGTGTTAATGCCAATGCCGATGTGAATCGGTGGCTGCCCATTGCGTTCCCTGGCCCCGTTAAAATCCACCAGCGCAGCCTGCATATCGAGCCCAGCGCGGACCGCACGGGTCGCATCGTCTTCGTGACTGACCGGTGCCCCCCAAATGACCATGATTTCGTCACCCACGAATTTATCTACCGTTCCCTCGTGCCGAAACACAATTTCCACCATCACTTCAAAGTACTCGTTGAGCATCTGCAAGACTTCTGCAGCTGCAATGTTCTCACTCATGGCCGTAAATCCACGGATATCAGCGAATAACACCGTGGCGACCCGGTTTTCTCCACCCTTTTCTACACTGAGCTCGCCAGATACCACCAGCTCTGCCAGGTCTGGTGAAAGCAGGCGTGAGAATCGCTCACGAGTGGTGGCGTCCCGCTCAATTTTCTTGGCCATTTGAGCGTTTTTTATGAACTGAGCCGTCTGGTTGGCGATGTTGGATAGCAGGTGAAGATCTTTTTCTGTATAGGCGTTCACAGCCACTGAGGAATCGATAATCATGATGCCCAGTAGCTCGGATTGATGCATGATCGGCACGGCCATGGACGATCGAATGCCCTGCATGATGATCGACCGGGCCTCTTTGAATCGCCTATCCATCATGGCATCTGAAGACAAGATGGCCGCCTTTTCCTTTTGAACCTGACTGACAAGCGTGGACGAGATCACTGGCTTGTCACCCTGCTTTTTAGTTTTGAAAGACCGTGGGGTGAGGGTCCCACTCTCATCGGGCATCAGTATTACCGCCCGATCGCAATTCAGGATCTCAAATGTCCTCTCGAAAATACGTTCGAAAATTTTGTCGACGTCGAGTTCCAGGCCAATGTCCCGCTGCAATTCGTACGTCACTCTGAGTTTTTCGTAGTCGGATCTCAGAATTTTATTATCTGTTATGTCGGTTTCAGGCATAAAGCGGTCTTCTACCCGGGCGATCTTGGATTGGATATGGCTTTGGAGCGCTGCTTCGCTCACATCGACCATTTGCGCTGCGCTGTCCGCCATTTCCTCGCTCAAAAACATACACCGCGTGCTGCCGAGGGTGATCTCATCCCCGTCTCGGAGCAAGACCTCCTTGTCCACCCGTTCCTTGTTGACGAACGTGCCATTCAGGCTGCCTAAATCCTTGAGCACAAACCCGCGTTCTTCATCAGAAGAAATCAGGCAGTGCTCTTTTGAAACGACCCGATCGAGAATTTGTACCTGGTTTTGGGGGTGCCGGCCCACGGAGTTGTGGTTCATGAGCTGGACTTCCCGTCTGCCTTCGCTGTCAAATATTACCAATCTTGCCATATCTGACCTATCTGACCGCCTTTCGAATACTCCCCCTTTGAAAAAGGGGGGTGGGGGGATTTTGTCAGCCTGCTTGTTTTCATTAGGGTTTTTTCTTTTTTCTAATCTTAAACGGCGGTCGATCTGGCGGATCTGACGATTCATTTTCATTTTGCTCGGCTTCGCCAGTAGTGGGTTCAGGTGGATCAGGCGGCTTTACGATATTACCGATTGCCACTGGCGTTGCAGCCGCAGTCACCCGACAGGTTCGCACGGCCCCTTTTTTAAAATTTAAATCAAACGCTGCTGTTCCCCTGCGTTGCTTGTCAGCAGCCAACCCAATATCTCCTGAGATCAGGCTTTTCAAACAGGTGGTTACTTGTGCTGGGACCTCTGACATCCGAGGTCTGATGCTGATGGGCCCGCGCGCTCCCTTTTTGACCGTGTATTGAAAAAGGGTTTTTCCATTAGCACCGAGCCGCGCGCATTTCTTGATCCCTTTTTCCTGTTTTCTGAGGTGCGCCAACACGCCAAGGCCCACTGCATCTCCCTTGGGATCGGGGATGAATTTACATTTAACATCTTTTGGCTGGGTGGGCTTGTTACCTGAATTTGAGGGGTTCGGTTTTGGATCTGTTTCTGGCACAGCTGGTAGGCTCCCGGTATTGGTCTCAGGCGTTGGGCTAGTCGCGGGCGCGGTGTCTTGGGTGCCGGTCGGCAGGATGGGTTGCACTTGAAGCGGCGGCGGAGCAGTCGACGCCACTGCCGCTGGACTGGGTGCGTCACTGCCAGATCCAGCTGACCCCGCTACCAGGTACCAGGCCACAGCAACACCCCCAACGAGGAGTATGGCCACAATGAGGATACCTTTGAGTCGTCCGGATCGCTGCTTTGCCACAGGTACCACAGCCCCTCCGGGCATTTGGGGGCTGACTTGTGTTGGCGGCAGGGAGGCAGGTGGCCCTGCTTGGGTGCTGCCCGATTGTCCAGGCGTGGCCGTAACCATGGTCGCGGCAATGGGCTGTTTGTCTGCTTTAGACTCGCTGGGCGCCCCTTGAGCAGCATTTGAGAGTTGTTGGGCAAACGCGGCCATGGTCTGGGGTCGGTCTTCCGGCTTTTTAGCCAGGGCAGCCATCACAACTGCTTCAACCGCATCGGGTATCACGAGTGTTTGGTCGGTATCACGAAACTTGGGCGGTGTATCAACGAGATGCTTCGACAAGACACCCATGGGGGTATCAGCAGTAAACGGCAGCTGTCCTGTCAGCACTTGGTAGAGAATGACCCCGAGGGAATATATATCTGATCGGTGGTCGACCTTTTCACCGCGGATCTGTTCAGGGGACATGTACTGGGGCGTGCCAAAGACCATGCCAGTCTTGGTAAGGGCCTGCCGCTGATCAGTGCCGTCATCTTCGAGCATCTTTGCAATACCAAAGTCGAGCACCTTTACAAAATCAGACTTGCCCCCGCGCTTACAAAGCATCACATTTTCCGGCTTGAGATCCCGATGAACAATGTTATGGCTGTGCGCATCACTCAGGGAGTCGCAGATCTGGCCCGCGATCTGGCTCGCCCGACGCCACGCCAGCGGTCCTTTTTCCTGGATCTCATCATCGAGGCTCTTGCCTTCGATGAATTCCATTGCAATGTAGAGGGATCCCGAGTCAGTCCTACCGAAATCGTAGATGGTTACCGTGTTGGGATGGGTCAACCGGCTCGATGCGGCTGCTTCATTGTGGAACCGCGCGTGTAGGCTCTCGTCTTGGGTAAGGGTGGCGTGTAGGACTTTTAACGCTACCGGCCGTTTTATTGCGGTTTGTTCCGCGCGATAGACCACCCCCATACCCCCTTCGCCCAGTTTTTCATGGACCAAAAACCGATCCCCAACAAAGGAACCGATCAGGGGATCCGCGGATTCATTTTGGGACTTGCCGCTGATCAGCCGCTCGCCGCACTTGCCGCAAAACACCGTTTCTTTCGGGTTTGGAGCGGTGCACTTCGGGCACATTATGTCATCAGCCACTTTGTCTCCTTCTTCTCGATGTCGCCATTAAAACGGATTCTCATCTAATGGCCTGGGAATAATTACAGGCGTTGCCGCCTCAGTATCTTCTCGGTCGACCTCAGATCCTGCCTCGGGTGTTGTTGCTGAAGTCTGAGGGTCCGCTGCTGGGGTGTCTTTTTCCTCCTCACTTGGATCGACTGGCTCGGTCGCCGACTGGGTGGTTACATCTTGTTCTCCGGGTATCTCTGGGGATGATGGATCAGCAGATATTGTTTCGCCGACCACAATATGTGGCTTTTTTCTCGGCTTTTTCTTGCGTCCCTGGCGATGCTGCATGCCCGTGTCTGAATCCAAACCAGTGCCTAAAAACGCTTCTTCTGGCGTGGGACCGAGCACAGGTTCGTCCGGGTCCAGGGGCAGCAGATCCGCATCTGTCGGAGCACTTATCACAGCAGTGTTTGGTTGTATGGGCCTCACCACTTCTTCCGGGGCTATCTGCTGGCTGTCTTGGTCTGGCATGGCCGGTTCCGATCCCGAGGACAATGTGTATGCTGCCACTGCAACAGCTACCAGCAATACTGCAGCAATACCGCTAAGCGCGCCAAACGATCGGCTGTCCGCCTGGCTATCGCTGGCCACAGGAGGCGCGTGCTGGGCTTTATTGGGGGATGCATGTCTCGATGGAACCGGCGGGGGACGGGGTATTTCTTTTGGGGCAGTGCCAGGTACCTGGGAAGGGGGAGGACTTTTTTCCTGAATGTCCACGCCCTGGGCTCCGATCCCCAAGGGATTGGGCGATCTCAGGGTAATTTCTGAGCTGGTTGAGTATCGATATTGCCGATACGAGAGGTCATCGGTATCCTTGGATACCAGGAGACCGTCCCCGCCAAACCGCGCTATAATGACCGTGATATTATCGTGCCCCCCAGCATGACAGGCCAGATCCGTGAGCGTGCGGCACACTTCGGTGGGATCGCTGATATCCTGTATCACACGCGTCATAATGTCTTCGGAAACGAGCCCAGACAGGCCATCGCTGCACATGACCAAGATATCCCCGCGTCTGAGCACCACCGATGTCATGTCCACGTGAATTTCTTCAGCAGTGCCAAGGGCCTGGAGGATAATGTTGGTCTTGTCGAAATGTTTTGCCTCTTCTACGGTGAGTTGCTTTGCATCGATCAGCTGCTGTACGAGGGACTGATCTTTGGTCACTTGAACCAAATTCTCACCGCGAAGAATATACGCCCGTGAATCTCCGACTTGCCCGATGATGAGTCTGGGACCGGTCATTACCGCGGCGGTGACAGTGGTGCCCATGCCCCGTTGCCTGCGATCCTCCTTTGCTGCTTTGAAAATTCGCAGGCCAGCTTCGGTAATGGCGGCTTCCAGCCGGCACGCCAGGTCCTCATCGGTTTCCGGGAGGGGCTCAGCCTGCATCATGTCATAGATTGTATCGACGCCTATTTTACTGGCCACTTCTCCAGCAGCAGCGCCGCCCATGCCATCGCAAACAGTAAAAAGCGAGCCTTTTGGTCCGACAACATGTTCCTGAACTTCTGGTTTGATACTGCGATTGCCCGCGGTTAAATCCGCGACCAGGAAATTGTCTTCATTGTGTTCCCGGACCAGCCCCACATCGGTCCGTCCAAAAACATGAACGGTTATCTCCTTGCCAGACGGCACCGTCTTTGCGGAGCCGGTTTTGTTTTCGGGCGTATTCATTCTTCAATATATCTCCGGACGAATTCATACACGCCGAACCAACAGCCTATCGGTTTAATGGCTTGTATCACGATATCATTATTATCCAATTTTCAACGTTGCGAAAGTTAGCGAAACGTCCATTCGAACTGAATGCCTACCGAAAGCCAGAATAGTTGGATAAATTCCGTCTTGGAAAAATCCTTTTCATCCAGTTTTACCCATACAGAATCAAGCGGTTGATAAGGCGTGTCATGAGGCGCGCCCTCTGGGCATTCCTGGTCGTAGTCTGAGGCAAATGCCTCGTAGACATACCCGCACAAAATGAGCACTTCATCTTTGCCGATGCGGGCTAGGGGCAAGTAGGTCAGATTGAGGGTGGCCACGACCCCGAGCATCAGCTCGTGTTCGAGGGTAATGCCGAGAACCCCCCCGGTCGCAATCAAGCCGTTGTCATCGAACGAGGTGCCGGCCACATCGCCATATCTGAACCCGCCGATCGCTGGTCCGACATCAAAAACCAGTGTCTGCCGGGTGTAAAAAGGAATGGCAAATCGCAGGGCCAGATGCGACAGGTTAAAGGAGGCGACCCCGCCCCATGCGTCGTGGGCATCGTGCTGCTGCTCGTGCCAGCCGAGTTCGATGGCCAGTTGCTCATTGAACCGGAATCCCGCTGAGATACCCAGGAGAAATCCCGCGGCTGAATAGGCTTCTGGCCCAGCACCGGGCGGGTTGTAAAGATCATCAGGCGATCTGACCTCTTTACCCGGATGCAGTCCCGTACCCAGATCGATCCCCACAAAAAGCGACCGGTCGGGTTTGGTGGCAAACCCGTCTGCGTGGCCCGTGCCGCCCATTAAGACCAGTCCCAAATAAACTGCAAATAAAGACCGTTTCAACGGATACTCCTTGCAATGGGTCCCGCTTGTTCAGTGTCCCATCACTGGATTCGAGACCTACACTAGATAATACTATCACCTCAAAGACAAACTTACATTCTTCGCCAACGATAATCAACGTCCAGTTTATTTCAATTATGGACGCTAAATATCACTCAATTGAAAGGACGAATTAAACTTTTGTATATTTTATCAATCAGAGTTGAAATTGATTTTATTTGGTTCCGAGTCCTGAAACCGCCTTTTACCTGAGTGATTATAAAGCGATTTAAGGTTACTGTTTCCTTTTGACGCAGCGGTGGCACTATTGGCACGCCAGTTGCATATGTAATCAGGCTGTTAACGGCGAACTCATCCCCGGATGCCCCCCCCATCCATGAGTTCGCCGATTTTTTTTATTCTTGCAGTGCAGCTTTGAGGACTTCTTCCATGCGCTTGACAAACACCAGGTTGAGCTCATCGAGAATTTCCTTGGGGATGTCTGGTTTGTCTTTTTTATTCCGCTCTGGCAGTACGACTGTCTTAATGCCGGCCCGATGGGCTGCCAATACTTTCTCCTTAACCCCGCCAATGGGCAGAATCAACCCGCGCAGGGTAATCTCACCGGTCATGGCCACGTCTGGCCGGGCCCTTTGACCTGAAAACAGGGACACGATTGAGGTGAGCATGGCCGCGCCTGCGCTGGGACCATCTTTGGGTACGCTACCGGCTGGCACGTGGAGGTGAATATCGTATTGATCGCTGAATTCCGGGTCGAGGCCGAGTTCTTCTGCGTTTGCTCTGACAAAAGAGAGGGCTGTTTGGGCGGATTCCTTCATCACATCTCCCAGCTGACCGGTCATGGCCATTTTGCCCTTTCCCTTCATTTTGGTGGCTTCGATAAAGATGATATCGCCGCCAGTCGGCGTCCATGCCAGTCCTGTGGCCACCCCGGGTACCTCGCACCGATCTGCCATTTCCGGGAAGAACCTGGGTGGTCCCAGGGCTTCCTCGACGAACGCCACATCTGCTTGGACGGGTTGTTGTCTACCGTATTTTCCCTCAGCGACCTTAACGGCGACGGATCGGCACACAGCTGCCACTTCCCGCTCCAGATTCCGGACCCCGGCTTCCCGCGTATAGGCATCGATGATTTTGAAGACAGCCTCATCGCTAAACTGGAGGCATTTTTCCTCGATCCCGTGCTCGTCCAGCTGCTTGGGGATGATGAAGCCAAAGGCGATGCGGCGCTTTTCCTCGCGCGTGTATCCTGGAATTTCAATAACTTCCATCCTATCGAGGAGCGCTGGGGGAATGGTCGAGAGGGTGTTTGCAGTGCCAATAAACATGACCTTGGACAGATCGTAGGGGACTTCCAAGTAGTGGTCTGAAAACGAGCTATTCTGTTCAGGATCGAGTACTTCGAGCAGGGCCGAGGCAGGATCGCCTCGAAAATCGCTGCCCAACTTGTCGAGCTCGTCGAGCATGAACAAGGGGTTGATGGTTCCTGCCCGTTTCATTCCCTGTAGAATTCTTCCGGGCAAAGCACCCACATAGGTGCGGCGATGTCCGCGTATCTCTGCCTCGTCCCGAATGCCGCCGAGTGAGACCCGAACAAACTCCCTACCCACGGCTCTGGCAATTGATCGACCCAGGGAGGTTTTGCCCACGCCCGGCGGGCCCACCAGGCAGAGAATGGGTCCTTTTTTATCTGGCTTGAGCTTTAGTACGGCGATTTGTTCCAGGATACGGCGCTTTACTTTATCCAGGTCGTAGTGATCTTCGTCGAGCACCTCGCGCACTTTGTCCACATCCAGTTTATCTTCAGTGGCGTTGGTCCAGGGAACGTCGAGCAGCCAATCCAGATAAGTTCGAGTGACGGTATACTCAGCTGACGAGCTCTGCATATGTTTTAACCGACCCAGCTGTTTTTGGGCCATTTTTTCGGCTTCTGCGCTCATGCCGGCGTTGACGATGCGCTCGCGAATCTCCTCGATTTCGTCTTCTTCTTCCCCGCTCTCACCGAGTTCTTCTTTTATTGCTTTGAGTTGCTGGCGCAGGAAGTACTCCCGTTGAGATCGGCCCATCTCTTCTTGGACCATAGAGGAGATTTCTTTTTTTACCTTGAGTATTTCCAACTGTTTGGTGAGTAGCTGGAGGCACGTGCGGAGTCGGTGCTCCAGTTCGATGGCCTCGAGCACACGCTGTTTCTCCTCGACGGAAACGGTCAAATTGGAAGCTACCAGGTCGGCTAGGGTACCTGCATCAGAAACGTGGTCCAGCACACCGGCTGCTTCGCGAGGCAGGTTGGGCAGCAGGGAGATGAGTTGTCTAGCTGTTTCCCTGAGATTGGTGGCCAGCGCATCGATGGCCAGGTCACTGGTTGTTTTGGTTTTGATATTTTCAACAAGGCCGATCAGATGGGGTTGACCGGATATCGACTCGATCAATCGGATTCTGTGGGATCCCTGCAGAACAACGGAAAAATTCCCGTCGCCGAGTTTTACAACTTTGAGGACTCGGGCGGCTGTTCCGATCTTGTACAGATCTCCCCAGGTGGGCTCTTCGGTATCGGGCTGAATCTGGCTCAGGACACCGATGAGTTGATCTTCTGATTTTGAGACCTCCTCGATGACGCGCACGGATTTGGGCCGTCCGACATTTATTGGAACAACCGATGCTGGAAACATAACAGAGTTGCGCAAGGGCAAGATCGGTAGGATTGAGGTATTTCGTGGCTTTTTAGCATCTGTCATTGTGATACTATCCCCTTTGGAAAAGGAACTGGTCTTACTGGTCTTAAGTGATGATGCCTTAAAAACAAGGACGGCACCAGAGTAATATAGCACTCTTATGTGTCCAAGGCAGGTTTGGCCGGTGCGTAGATGAGTCAAGCTTTGACGTGTCCGCCTCCGCCGAGCCTACGGCGGGATCTTGGTTCTTCGTAATCTATCTCGAAACTCGATAACCCCGCCGTAGGCTCGGCGGAGGCGGGCCAGGTCATTCATACGTGTCGGTTTGAGGTGATGCTTTTCTACCGATGCTTCCTTGCCAATAATAACGTAAACCAAAAAATTAAAATATTGCTTGCTTGTGGGGGGGGGTACGGCTACAAACAGGAGTGCGTTTTTTGACGCACACATGTCAATGTAGTATAAAGTACGACAAGTAGTTCAATGTAAGACAAGCTGAAGAGGACGTAGAAACATGATTCGACTCGCACCGTTGGCGCTTTTATTGCTGACTTTCCTTGTTCCGATGTGCACGGGTACGATTTGGGGGAATCTCTTTTTACTGCTCATCGCGTGCGGCATTTTTTTTGGCACGATTTACCTGGGTGAATCCCGATCTCAAGAGGATTTACCGGTATTGACGGACAACAAGTCGTAGGCATTGTATCGCGTTCTAGCAGTGTCATGTTTATATGCAAATGGCGCGACCGAGGAGAATTCGTTTCGAGCCGTTCAAACCGCTCCACAAGTTTTCCCTCTTTGACTTGGAGATGGTTCGCCTCGTTCTTCGGGGCGGCAGTGTTCTAGATTGGCACAAGTTAAATCTTAGGGTTCCTGAGGCAAAGGCGTTTTGCCGTGCAAACGGTCTTGACCTTGACAATCCGGAACACGTCGCATTGGTAGCGAGGATCCGGGATGAATCCGTTCTTTATCTCAGGGAGGTCCTATCATTTCCGGTCCCGCGTCCGGTTCGGTCAGCCAGCTTGCCGGATCTCATGAAAATGGCGAGCGACATGTCGAATCGCCACAGACAGCTCTGCGCCTGCACATTGCTGAAGACCATGCAGATCATCAACCATTTCGACGCCAGCGAGGCCTGCCAAGCGCTCGTGATGACTGACCGGGAGCTCTTTCAGGCGGCGGAACGCCGCATTTATCGAGCGATTAGCCATATGATGGCCGACCGATTGCCCATTGTTGAGTTCATGGGCGGTCGCAAGCAGCGCACGAGCATGCTGACGAAGTTGCTCTCAAAGAATACGCCCCTTTCGACCCAGCTTTTCGACAAGATGCGATTTCGGGTAATCGCAGCAACATTGGACGATATTTTTCCGATTATCAATTATTTGGCGCGGAATTTATTTCCATTTAACTACGTTCTCGCTGGTGAGTCTTACAACACCCTGCTACCTTTTGTCAGCTATTGCTCAAAGCATCCGCACCTAAACCGGTTAGTTGCCAAGCTTCAGATGGATGCCGAGGTAGAGAACCAACTCCAACCGCTAACGAACTACCATTCATCACCGGAATACAAAGTTGTCCACTGGGTTGCTGACATGCCCCTTCCAATTCCAGACCATTTACATGCATTTCGAACCGATGGGGTCAATCCGATTCCGCGACCAGTGGTATACGTCAGGACAGAGTTGCAGATCATGGATCGCAAATCAAATCGGCAAAATGAACGCGGTCATGCGTCGCATACACGGTACAAAGAACGCCAGTTGAAATCTGTTGCTGCTCGACTAAAAGTCGGTCTGCGCCGGGTATGATCAGGCGGCCTGGATCATGCCCCGTGTGCTACAGGCGGCATTGACGCGGGTGGCGACTGGCGTTACATTGTACATGGTCTGGTCAGACCAGGTCTGATGAGGCGATATAACTCTTGGGCCAGAAACAGGGAGACCGCAAGGTATATAGAGGCATGTACAAATGATCGTGAACACTGTTACCGAAGCCAAGGCAACCCTATCCGCCCTTCTCGACCGGGTGGGCCAGGGAGAGGAAGTTATCATCAGCCGCGCGGGAAAACCCATTGCCGTACTGCGACCGTATCAACCTGACGAAAAACCAAGACGACCCGGTCGATTGAAAAACAGCATCCACATCGCCCCGGATTTCGATGAATTGCCACTCGATATTGCACAATCATTGGGGATGGTTGAAAAATGAATTTGCTTCTCGACACACATGTCTTGCTCTGGTGGTTGGGTGATGACCCGTCTTTATCTGACAGAGCAAAGCAGGCCATTGCTAAAACAGAGAATTCCGTCACAGTAAGTGCTGTCTCTATTTGGGAGATTGCTATCAAACGGGCGCTTGGCAAAATCCAGATCCCAGATGAGTGGATATCCGTGATTGCTGAGGAACCGTTTCGCAGGCTGCCCATCACCTGGGAACACGCTGGCGAGGTGGAGCGGTTGCCCTTAATTCATCGAGATCCATTTGATCGGTTGCTCATTGCCCAATCATCGATTGAAAAGCTCACCCTGGTAACCCATGATAAAACAAACCAACGGTATGCGATTTCAACCCTAGCGGCGTAACGCTTATTCAGTGAACACAGATTCCCTTGCTCCAGATGCATCATGGCGATATAAGAAGACCCTTTAGACAAGGAGAGCGCTGTTGAATCTCAAGCACTTGATACGTCGATTTTGGTATTTCTTTTGGTTCTTCGCACTTCCGATTGTCGTGGCTTGGGTCACGGTTGATATGCTCGTTCGGGCCGGCATGATCGAAGAAGTCGAGGTATGGTACGTCCTGCTATTGTTTGCGATGCTCGCGTTTTCAACCTACACCATACGGGCCAAACTGCCGTTTTGGCAGGATCCAGACCCAAACAGCGAATTCAGCCGTCACCGTCGTCGCCAGGAAGCTGCCCAGCTAAAGAAAAACATTGAGAAACTGCTCGCCAAGAAGGGGGGCAAGGTATCGGAAAAGGGAAAAGCTGAAGTGACCGCTGCGCTCCAGCGTTTGGCGATCGCTTTGCACGATGGCGTAGACAAATCAATCGCAGATGCGGTCAAGAATCTTGAAAAAAAGACAGACCAATATCTCGCCTTTGTTCGAAAAAGTGCTGCGCGAGAGTATATCGAATCCATCGGCGTGGCCGTACTCGTCGCAGTGGTACTGAGGCTATTCGTCGTCGAGGCGTTCAAAATCCCGAGCGAATCCATGGTGCCCACCCTGATGGTGGGCGACCATATTTTTGTCTCCAAATATAGATATGGCCTTTCTATACCGCTCTCCAAAAAGCGCCTTGTCCGTTTTGCCAAACCAGACTACGGCGAGGTGATTGTGTTCCTCAAGCCATCGCGAGAAGAACAAATGGGATTCGCCCCGAACAATTCTTTTTTTGACGAAGACCACGATATGGTTGGGGTGGATTTTATCAAGCGTATCGCAGCATTGCCAGGGGATGTGGTGTCCATGCAACAAGACATCATGTACGTGAATGGTAATCCCATCCCCAGGTGTCACGTGGGTAAGCAGACCTACCGAACGCGAAATCGCTTTCGAGGGACGTGGGAGGATCACGAGGCTGACCTATGGATTGAAAAGCACGGCAAGCATACCTATACCATTATTGAGGAATCCAGTGGTCCCAAGCATAACTTCGGACCGATCACTGTCCCGCAAGATCAGGTATTTGTCCTTGGGGACAATCGGGATAACTCCAGGGATTCCCGTTCGTGGGGATCGGTGCCTTTCGACAATATCAAAGGTCGGGCCATGTTCATCTGGTGGTCCAATCGCCGGCCCTATGGGTTCCAGTGGGACCGGGTTGGCACGATGATCATGCAACCGCCAGAATTGTCTGAAGCCAGCCAAGCAGCGCTGGCGAAGTGTCCGAACATGAGATAAAGTGCACGCGATGCGATATGTTGCACTCACACAACTCGGCCTCGTTTTCGCAATGACCGTGGCCCACACCGCGATATGCGAGGATGGGACAACTCGTACTGATAGCAAAGGAATAGCGTCACCGGCATCCGGTGTTCACTGGCGGTGTGACCCGTCTGTGCTTCGGCATCCGGGTTCCTACATCGCCGCCGGCGTGGGGTATACCCAGGGACGCGCGTGGTTCATCCCCGATCGAGATGAGTTTGACGAGGACATTTTTATCGGCCCGGTGCACGGCTATAACACCACATTTCGCGTAGGCGACGCCTTTTTCGAATGGCTAGCTATTGGGTTTCAGGTAAACATCATAGGTGCAATTGAGCAAGAAGAGAACGCCATTAGTGCCTTTGGGCTTCTCCTAGACACAACCCTCTATCCGCTGCGTGGCCTTGGGATCCGTCCGTCTGTAGGATTGGGCTTTGGATATGCCGTGGGTAAGGCAGACTACGAAACAGGCTTTGGCGGTCCTCTCAATCTCGCTTTGGCCGTTTCCTATGAGATTCGGCTGACAAAACTCATCGTGCTCGCGCCTGTGGCACAGATTGGATGGATACGGGGCGACAACTTCGATACGCTGTCGTTTGGCGTTGGATTGGAATTCCAAAAGTGGTTTGCCACGCCTACGGGATAAAGCAAGGCTTTCAATTTGAGAATATTCACAAAGATCTTCCCGTCCATTAAGCAAATTTAAGGATATTCCAAAGTGTCGTCGAATGGTTGTGATTTACCCATTGCCGAAATGGTCGTACGACAGCCGGTCTAAGCTTGGGATAAACCCCAGGCCCACGTAGCGAAGCATCCTTGGTAAGAAACTTGCACTTACAAAGACTGGGCGCGGCAGATAAACCGCCCACAAGATGCGCAGGTGGTCGTAGCGCACGGATTCAATGGGTTGTTTATGAAGGTATCTACGCATCACCGACGGATATGGACAGGCGTTTTCATCTTTGGGGGATTATTTGTACTTTCCATGACGGTGTCCACCCGGAAAGCAGTCGCTGGAGCGCTTTGTTGAACGCTTCCCAACCTCCCGGTGGGAGGGTCTTTTGCTGCGAGTGAGCTGGGTGAAGGCTGGTTGGATTTTGGTGTTGGGTTTATCTATAGTCAACGCAGCTATATGCAAAAAGGGGCATCCAGGGTCCCGAATATGCAGAACGATGACACGAGCTCGCGGATATACACCCTCGATGTGAGCTATGGCATCGTAAAGGGGCTATCAGTCAAAACCACATTGTCGTTCTTGGATGTGATAGCGAGCAACGATGTCTCTGGAAAAGTTCACGAGTTTGGCATGGGGGATATACCCGTCGTTGCGAGTTATCTATTTCAGCAGGATGAAATACCTGCCAAATGGCGATTGAATGTGGGCCTTGGTGTATTTGTGCCCACTGGTAAAAGCTTTAAAAATGATATTCCCTCCAATCCAAATTTTGTGAGCGGTACGGTTGACCCACTGGCGACCGCCTACTGGTCGTACGACATACGCGCCGCGTTGGGGCTATTCTCACATGCATTCACTCGTGTCGTGCTGGATGAGAACAAAGATAAGTATAGGGCAGGGAGCACTATTCTATATGGCGCTGGGGCGCGGCTGCGTTATTTTGAAACGTTTGTTATCGCACTTGGTATCAATGTACTGCATCGATTTAAGGACAAGGAGAATGGGGAAGCGTCGGCGATGACAGGGGGAGATTGGGTCTTTTTCTCACCGACGTTGAGCTATTTGTTTGCAACCGGCACGCTTTCCGGTTTTTCAATGCGGATATCGGCGCAGGTTCCCATATATCAGCGGGTCAATGGCATGCAGCTGGCCGAAGATTTTAATATTTTCACCGGAGTGGGGTATGGACTCCAGTTATACAATTAGTTGGCGAAGATTCCAGTTGTCGTCCTTAGCCAACGTGGGGAAATATACCGCTTGCTCGGTGATCTGCGCTGCTGCGTTCTTCTTTGCAATGACACTCTCAGCCCACGAAGCCCAATACGAGGTGCAAACCCGCCGGGATCTACGCTCTGCCGCCGCGAACCTTACCCCTATTGATGAAGTGATGGCTCCGGAACCCAACATGTTGTCCACGGGGCTGGATGGCTATGTCGTCTATGCATTAGAGAGCAATCCAAGTCTCAGGGCAGCGTTCGAGCGATGGCGCGCTTCTGTGCTCAGCATATCCAGTGCGCGCAAGTTACCTGATCCAGTGCTGAGCTATGGCGCTTTTTTATTGAATGTGGAGACGCGCGTGGGTCCTCAGCGTCACCGCCTCCGCCTCGCTCAAACCTTCCCGTGGCCCAGCCGGCTGACAGCAGGTGCTGATGCTGCTGCTATTGCTGCCAGGGCAGCCCAACGTCAGTTCGAGTCAGAGGTGCTCGGAGTCAGGGCCCGGGTGGCAACTGCATATTGGCACCTCTGGCAGATTCGGGAAATCTTACGAGTTCAGCGGTCGCTTCTCGCGATTGCGCGAAGCTCTGCCGATGCTGTTCAGTCGCGCGTGATCATCGGCGAGGCATCCCTCGCAGATCTGCAGCAGGTCGATCTGTTCATTGCGCGTTTGGAGGATAGGAATTCCACTTTGGAAGTAAAAGAAAAGACAGATTCTGCCATGCTGGTGGCCGAGATCGGTGCGCCTGTGGATACACCGACACCCACTGCAAAGTGGATCGGGGAGATTGGTGTGCCAGACGAAAATATTGAAGCGTTGATAAAAGCCACCCGCGACCATCCCAGGCTTCGGTCGTTTGCACTGCGGGCAGATGGGAGTGAAGCAGAGGCGCGAAGCCGAGAAGCAGCGCGCTACCCCAATATTACCCTCGCCCTTGACTGGATAGAGGTGGGTGAGACGGCAATGCCGGACGTATCAGATAGCGGACGGGATGCCCTGATTTTCGGCGTAGGTATGTCCCTTCCCCTGTGGCAAGGTGCGACCAAAGAGAGTGCCGCATCTGCCCGATCTCAGGCTGCGGCCTTTAGGGCAGATGGCAAGGCAGCTGAAAATAGGGCCATTGCCGAGCTAACGAGAGCTGTTACTGCGGTTCGAGATGCTGCTCGCCGTATTTCACTTCACCGAACCACACTCATCCCTCAAGCAAAGGCCATCTATGATGCTGTTGTGGCTGACTATACTATCGGCAGATCTTCGGTAGGAGATATATTGATGGCAGCGCGAAACCTCCTCGAGGTTCAGATAGGTCTGATTCGCTCTCAATCAGACAGCGCTGTTGGGCAAGCAACGCTGGACATGACTGTGGGCCGTCCAGTCCGAATGAGAGCATTCAGTAAGGAGAAACAAAATGGCACTTAAAAAAAAGATGATACAAAAGGTGCCTTGGTTCTCTGCCGTAATCATCGGAGCTGCTGGTTTCAGTACCGGCTTTTTTTTCGCCAATAAGACTGAGACAGAAAACAAAGAGCCCGATGAACCGGCACCTGATGGGGAACCTGCTGAAGAAAACAAAGAAGAAGAGACTGTATGGTCATGTTCGATGTGTCCCCAGGTCCGGTCTCCTGAACCTGGGCTCTGTCCGATCTGCGGCATGGATCTTATTCCTCTATCCAGCGCAGATGGGACGTCAGATCTGCCATCGGAACACGTGGTGCTTTCCGATCGGGCCAAGATCCTCGCGCGCATTCGAACCGCACTTGTTCGGCAACAGGACGAACCAGGTGTGGATGTGCGACTGCTCGGCCGTATTGAGCCCAACGAGTCGACGTATCGCTCTGTAACAGCGTGGACCGGCGGTCGCATCGACCGCCTGCACGTCAACGCCACTGGTCAGCGCATCAAAAAAGGGCAGGTCATCGCTACCTTGTACAGCCCGGAAATGTTTAGTGCCCATCAGGATTTGATCTTGGCAAAAAAGCAGCTGAGCGCCTTGAGAGCGGGTACCGCTTCTTCCAGATCTGCGGCTGACGCTGCGTTGGCAGCGATACAGGACCGACTGCGTCTCCTCGGTGTTCCAAATGAGGATATCGCAAGAATGGCCGAGGCCAAATCTGCCTGGCAGCAGATCCCCATTCGAACGCCGTTTTCGGGGACCGTGCTCGAGCGAATCGCAACGGAGGGCGCTTACGTACAAACCGGTGCCATCCTGTATCGGGTCGCTGATCTCTCTTCGGTATGGGTGCAACTGGACGCATACGAAAGCGACTTGCCGAGGCTCAACGTGGGACAGCAGGTGACCCTCGAAGTGGAAGGCATGGCGACCCAAGGGTTTAAAGGAAAGGTTGGGTTCATCGATCCAACCTTGGATCCGTTACGCCGAACAGCCAGCGTGCGGGTGGTGATTCGAAACCGGAAAGGCAAGTTGAGGCCTGGTATGTTTGTCCAGGCAACGGTTCACGGCAGTGCAGAGAAAACTGTAACAAAGCGGCCGTTGCTTATTCCAGCAAGTGCCCCTATTTTTACTGGACGACGGTCGATTGTGTATGTCGAAGTACCCGATGCAGACGCGCCGACGTATGAGGCCAGGGTCGTGCGACTCGGTCCATTGAGTCAGGGATTTTATCCGGTGATAGCAGGGCTTCGCTCTCAAGAGCGGGTTGTTGAACACGGGGCGTTTGTCCTGGATGCAGACCTTCAGATTCGCGGTGGCACCAGCATGATGATGTCCCCAGACGACAAGCAAATCGCCGACTGGGATGATGTCGTGGTGATGACGCCGCAGGAACGCCGCGCGTTTCGCCCCCTCATGGCGGCATATCTAAAGCTGCAGACAGCCCTGGCAAAGGATAATTTTGAGGGTGCAAAACGCCACGCACGACAGCTCGGTCAAATCACCCGATCAACGACAATAAGGCGTCCAAATGTTGCGACCTTGAGGTTTCGAGAAATGTCCCAAATGATTCGACAGCATTCAGAGCAGCTGTGGCGCTCAGAGTCAATCGGGGTTGCGCGTGTCGATTTCGAAAACATCAGCGCGAATATAGAGAAACTATTGCAGACATTCGGCAATCCCATGGCCTTCCCGGTCCGGCAGGCCTATTGTCCCATGGCGTTTAATGATCAAGGCGCCTCCTGGATTCAGAAGAGCGACGTCATCGCCAATGCCTACTATGGCGCCGAGATGCTCCTGTGTGGGGAGATCCGGGAAACCATCGCACCCAATGCATATCTCAAGGCACCCAAACGACAGGCTGAAGCAGAGGCAACTGTTCAAGCCAAGGTAGCAAAGGGACATCACCATTGAATATTGATGCTATGTTAAACGCACGTTGGAGGATAGAGCTGAGCATTCCCCCTTTGAAAAAGGGGGACAGGGGGATTTTCAAATACATGGGAAGTATTGACGAAATCCCCCCGACCCCCTTTTCAAGGGGGAGCTTATCAACCGCAATTAAATCTTTGATTCAGTTCTATTAAAGATTATGGGTAAATTATCACAAATAGGCTTTTGGGAGCGACTGAGCGGCTGGTTTATTGACAACAAACTCATTGTGTTTGTCCTTGTCCTGTTGCTGTTTGGATTTGGTGTCTACGTTTCTCCGTTTGACTGGCAACTGGGGTCGTTTCCAAGGGATCCCGTGCCAGTGGATGCGATTCCCGACATTGGGGAGAATCAGCAGATTGTCTTTACCACCTGGCCTGGTCGGTCTCCCCGAGATATAGAAGATCAGGTCACCTATCCGCTCACCACTGCACTGCTCGGCATTCCAGGTGTGCGCACCATCAGGAGCTCGTCTGCGTTTGGGTTCTCAACGATTTACGTAATTTTTCATGATGATGTAGAGTTCTACTGGTCCAGATCCCGTGTATTGGAGAAGCTCGCGTCCCTACCATCTGGAACAGTGCCAAAGGGGGCCAATCCCGTCCTCGGACCAGATGCCACAGCTCTTGGACAGATCTTTTGGTACACCCTTGAGGGCCGCGACCAAAACGGCAACGTCGTGGGTGGTTGGGATCAGCACGAGCTCCGCTCAATTCAGGACTGGATCGTGCGGTATTCGCTCCAGTCTGTGCAAGGTGTGGCCGAGGTCGCATCTGTGGGGGGATTTGTAAAGGAATACCAAGTGGATGTGGATCCCGAAGCCATGCGTGCCAACGGGGTCTCACTGCAACAAGTGGCAAAGGCAGTCCAGGATTCAAACTTGGACGTGGGGGCCCGGACAATAGAGATCAACCGGGTGGAATATATGGTCCGAGGGCTCGGGTTTGTAAAGGGCATCGCTGATTTGGAAAAGGTCGTCGTGGCCATCCGGGATCATACCCCGGTGCGCATTGCGGACGTGGCTCGCGTCACCTTGGGACCGGCGCTCCGCAGGGGTGCGTTGGACGATGCAGGCGCACCAGCAGTAGGCGGTGTGGTGGTGGCCCGGTTCGGAGAGAATCCCCTGGCTGCCATTAGCGCGGTAAAACAGCGCATTGCAGAAATCGCCCCTGGATTGCCCAAGCGCACCTTGGATGACGGCACCATTAGCCAGGTGACCATCGCGCCGTTTTACGATCGCACAGAACTCATCCACGAAACCCTGGACACACTGTCCACGGCCTTGTTTCAAGAGATTCTGATTACCATCATCGTCGTTCTGGTCATGCTGAGAAATCTAAGAAGCTCGGTGGTGATATCGTCCATGTTGCCCCTGGGGGTGTTGTTTGCGTTTCTCATCATGAAGGTTGCCGGTGTTGATGCAAACATCATGTCCCTGGCAGGCATTGCCATTGCCATCGGCACCATGGTGGATATATCCATTATTTTTGTCGAGAATATCTCCCAGCACCTGGACGAGGCACCTGAGGACGCGAAGCGGGCCGTGGTTATCCGCCGCGCCACAGCTGAGGTAGCGCCTGCAGTGGTGACGTCTGTGCTCACGACCCTGGCTGGTTTCTTACCGGTGTTTGGACTCACGTCTGCTGAAGCCCGCCTCTTTACCCCGCTTGCGTTCACTAAGACGTTCACCATGGGTGGGACACTGATCCTTTCCATTATTGTACTACCCGGCCTTTGCCATGTTTTCTTCAGGCAGCGCCCCAAAGCCCCAGCGATAGTGTCTGGTCAGCACGCGGTATGGCGTGTGGCCAGATCTATTGTACGGCCCTTACACCTGCGAGACTGGGTATTGCTCGTATTGGGGAGTATCCTCATCATCTATACCGTTCTTCCCGGCATATTTGTCGTGCTGATGGCAGTATTCAGGTTTGCCCGACCGTTTTTGGGCAAGCGTCTAAAAGCAGGGTTTACGTTTATCGAGAATACCCTGGCCATCATCGCCGTGACCGTTGCGTTGGCAGCGGATTGGCTGCCCTTGGGGCCTGGCAATGGGTTTTTCTTAAATGCTATCTTTGTCGGTGCGATCATCTTGGGATTACTCGCCACATTCCGCGGCTTCGAGATGATCTATCCGTTTTTTCTGCGTCTTTTTCTGAACCACAAGGCAGCGTTTCTTATCGTGCCGACCATTGTTGCGGTGTTGGGTATTTCTGCGTGGCTTGGATTTGGACGCCTTTTTATTTGGCTGCCTGAATCCATTCGAACCAGTGGGCCCTATGTGGCGATGGACAAGGCATTTCCAGGGTTTGGCCGCGAATACATGCCATCTTTTGACGAGGGATCTTATTTGTACATGCCAACGACCATGCCCCATGCCTCGATCGGTCAGGTGCTCGAGATGCTCAAAGAAATGGACGCCAGGACCGCACTCATTCCCGAAGTGGACCGGGTCGTGGGCAAGCTCGGACGGGTTGAAAGCCCCCTGGACCCTGCGCCTGTATCGATGATTGAAACCGTGATTACGTATGTGCCGGAATACCGAACCCAAGCAGATGGAACCCGGGTTCGCCAATGGCGAGATCACATTCGGAACCCCAAAGATATTTGGGACGAAATCACAAAGGCCAACGAACAGCCCGGCATGACCGGAGCGCCCATGCTGATGCCTATCAGCACGCGGATCGTGATGTTGCAAAGCGGCATGCGGGCACCGATGGGCATCAAGGTGCAAGGACCGGATCTCGAGACCATCCAGGCATTTGGATTGCGCCTCGAGACCATTTTGAGAGAAGTGCCGGATTTACGGCCAGAGACCGTGTTTGCAGATCGGGTTGTGGGCAAGCCCTATATCGAGATTGACATCGACCGGGAAGCCATTGCCAGGTATGGCCTGACCATCGGCCAGGTACAAGCTGTGCTGCAAGTTGCCCTTGGCGGCATGACCCTATCGAAAACAGTGGAAGGACGGGAGCGCTACCCCATCCGCGTACGGTACATGCGGGAGGAGCGGGATGCCATTCCAGCCATCGGAAGAATTTTCGTTCCTACGCCTAGCGGGGAGCAGATCCCCCTCAACCAGCTGGCGTCGATTGTGTATGTACGAGGCCCCCAGGTGATCAAGTCTGAGGACACGTTCCTCACCAGTTATGTATTGTTCGACAAGAAGCCCCACGTGGCCGAAGTGGAAGCGGTGGAACAAGCAGGCGCCATTATTGCGGACAAGATAGCCACTGGGGCGCTAGAAGTGCCCGCTGGGGTGAGCTACCGCTTTGCCGGCAGTTATGAAAATCAGCTCAGGAGCGAGAAACGGCTCGCCATCCTGATACCTATTGCCCTGGCAGTGGTGTTCATGCTCCTCTATTTTCAATTTCACCGGGTTATCGTGAGCGGCATTATCTATACCGGGGTGTTTGTGGCAGTCACCGGTGGTTTTTTGCTCATTTGGTGCTATGGACAGCCGTGGTTTCTCGACGTTGATGTTTTTGGCGTATCCATGCGGGATCTCTTTGACGTGCGCACGGTTAATCTCTCGGTTGCCGTATGGGTCGGGTTTATCGCGCTTATCGGTATCGCAACAGACGACGGTGTGGTCATCTCCACCTATCTCAATCAGCGGTTCAAAGCCAATCAACCAAAGACCATAGAAGACATTCGAAAAAGCACGTTGGAAGCTGGGAAGCGCCGCATCCGGCCCTGCCTGATGACCACCGCAACTACCATTTTGGCTCTCTTACCTGTGATTACATCCCACGGTCGCGGGTCCGATGTCATGGTGCCAATGGCCATCCCCTCGGTAGGTGGCATGGCCATTGAGCTGATGACACTATTTCTTGTCCCAGTGCTGTTCAGTTTTGTCGAAGAGATGAAGCTGCGATTCAGCCTAAAAACGCAAGATTACCGATAGGAGAATATGTAGTGATCGGGGGGCATGACGCCCTGTGATATGGCAACCACAGCCGCTATCAGTATCACCGTTTACGCTATCTGATTCACTGTCAGAATCACCGTCAGTGTCAGAGTCAGAATCGGAGTCTGTGTCGGAGTCTGTGTCGGAGTCAGAATCGGAGTCAGCGTCAGAATCGGAGTCACTGTCAGAATCGGAGTCAGCGTCAGCGTCAGAGTCTGTGTCGGAGTCAGAATCGGAGTCTGTGTCCGTGTCTGTGTCTGTGTCCGTGTCTGTGTCTGTGTCTGTGTCTGTGTCCGTGTCTGTGTCTGTGTCTGTATCCGTATCTGTGTCTGTGTCCGTGTCTGTGTCCGTGTCCGTGCCAGTGTCTGTGTCCGTGCCCGTATCTGTGTCAACCTCGGGGCACTCGTTTTGCTCACGCCACACATCGTATTGTTGACGTAATTGAACGAGTGGGTTCTGGGGCGCCGTATTTGTAACAGAAAGGTGCAAGAACTCGGTACCATCCGACAGATCCACATGTATCATTGCACTGTCCGAAGGAATTCCCTGAGGTGTGCATCGCGAATCTCCCTCGCCCCCATTTGCCCCGGCTTCGAGGGCGAGCATGAGTCGATCGGCGAGATCACAACCTTCTGACTCAAAGGATGCAACGGCCTGGCTGATGACGTTGTCACTGGTCAAGATATTGCCCTGAACCGAGAAAATATACGGGCCAACCTCACCCTGCGTATCATCGGTATAGTACTGCGTGGAAGACCCCGTAAACCCGGCGGAGCGGCCCTTCAAATCCACAACGCCGTACTGACGACTTGAGGCATAGCTGTCAAAGCTGGCAGAGGTAATTTCCGAGATAATATCGTCTGGATGGGTCTCTTGTTCGAGCAGCTCTACGGCCCGATTTCGACCCGCGGTGTTGAGCTGCGCTTGCGCATGAACCGCCCCATACCCAGGCGCACCGCCGTAAACCACTGCAACATCCATCGCGCCCACGCAGGACGTCACCGCACCCCCCACCTGGTTGGAATCCCTATCAACAGCAACGATAGAGTAGGTTGCCCAAACCTGTGCCGCGCAGAAGAGCGTTGCCAAACCGAAACAGAGGATTGCAGGCCTGACTCTGAACATCCTTCTACCTCCGACGCCGACCTATTTCTTTTCGATAGGCAGCTGCACTTCGTGGATCTGTTTTTCCGGTGGCGTGGTCCGGGGATCTGAATAGCTGATTTGACGCATGGGGCCTGTTACTTTCAGCTTTCTCTTTCTGGCTTCTTTGACGATTTTCTTTGCCAGCTCTGGTGACTTGGTCTCTGGGCTGCCTACACCGTAGATCGATAGCACGTCAGTCGCTGCTACCCCTTTGATTGAAAACGCCTCTTTTTCAATTGGGGATGGGGGAGCTGGACGGCCCACCGGGAAACAGATGTCGGTTTGGAATTTTTCCGGTTTTTTAACCTTCGGCGGTGCCTTGATGTAGGTCATCATTGGCATGCCCATGGGGGTGAGCTTCTCTGACGCCATGAATTTAATCAGCTTGCCGATGGCCATGCCTATTTGGTCGTAGGGCCCTTCGAGTAGGTGGCACGCCATCGTGGCAGCAGGCACCCGTCTTTCCATCACAGTGGCGTCCTGGACCTGGGCCGGTGCTGCAAACGCGTCTTCATTTACTTCTTTGCACTCGAATTCGAGTACTTTTTCCTGCAAGTAGGGCATTTGGTTGAATGTCACATTGATCAACGCGGGTACCTTGGCGCCGCACAATTCCTTGTGGTTCGAGAACTCGCTGACAAAGGTCCCGGACTGGCCCATTGCGGCACCCTGGTACTCGCTCTTTACGAGCAAGTGGGTGTTCTTGTCGATGTAGAGCGTTCCCTTGCCGCCGGTCGGCGTGTGGGTCACGCCCAGCACCTGGAGATCCCCGGTGGGCGGGTTCAGCGCGACCTCCCACTGCCCCTCTTTCAGCGGCCACAGCAGCGCGGCCTTGTTCATGGTCATGATCTGGGCAGTGGCCTTTTTTTCGTCCTCAGAACAGTTGATCACGACCGGACCAGACGTCATCCAGCACGCTTCCAGGCCCATCACCATCGCCATGCTGTCTGTATCGGGCATTTGGATCTCCATTCGCATGTGATCCGGATGGTAGACATTGTCCGAAGTGTAGGCCATGCCCATGTAGACGCCCTCAGACTTACCAATCCCGGCGGATGCCTTTTTTAGGCTCTCGATGCCCCCGGCCGCAGCGATGGCCTGATCCAGGATCTGAGCCGCATCGGGTGCGTCTGGTGTCTCGGCGGGTACAGCCGCCTCAACAGGTGGGGGAGGCGCGGGCGCTTCAGGCGGTGGCGTTGTCACGCAACAGGCCCAGCACATGAGTAGGCCGACGACAGCTAGTAAACTAAAAAGGGTTCGCATTTTTTTCCTCCTGTGAGCCGTTGTTCTGGAAATCTAAGGTCGCAGCTTAGATCATAATCGCACGGTTTTAAATATGAATTTCATTTAGGAAGAGAAGAAGTGGACTCAAGCTACCCCTCTTTGGGAGCCTCACTCCAATCTATCTTTATTGGATAAATGGGCTACTTCTTGATCACAAGAGCGTCGGCAACGCGGACGCCTTTGCCGGCTGGGAGGACGAGTAGGGGGTTGATGTCGAGCTCGGCCATGTGGTCTTGTAATTCGACCGCCAGGGTGCTCACTTTGACCAGCACGTCGGCAATGGCGTCGATGTCGGTTTTTGCTCTTCCGCGCGCGCCGGCAAGTACCTTGAAGCCCTTGATCTCCTGAATCATGGCCAGTGCATCGTCGCGCGCAATCGGGGCAACCTTGAGGGATACATCTTTGAGAATTTCTACAAAAATGCCGCCCAAACCAAACATAATGGTCGGTCCAAATTGCGGGTCGTTGTTTACACCCACGATAACCTCGGTACCGTCCTTGACCATCTCCTGTACCAACACGCCGTTGATCTTTGCTTTGGGGTCGTACTTCTTCGCGTTTTCGAGCACTTCGTTATAGGCGGCAACGAGTGCTTCTTTGCTTTGGATATTGAGCTTTAACCCACCAGCCTCGGTCTTGTGGAGAATATCGGGCGAATCTATCTTCAGCGCCACTGGATACCCGATTTTTTCCACAATCTCTACCGCGTGCGCCTCGGACGTAGCGACTTCTTCCTGGGTTACCGGAATGTCGTAAAGAGAGAGCAATTCTTTGCCCTGGTGCTCGGTCAGGGATCGATTGGCCTGGTCCAACATGGCCACGGCAGCTGCTTTGTTTTTGCTGGCCTGGCCGGTCCCAGCAGCAGCCTTTACGCGGCCAAAGAGGGCGTCCTGGGTAGCGCCGTAATTCATGAGCAGCCCCATGGCCCGAGTGGCGCGCGCCGGTGATTTGTAGAACTGTACGCCGCCATCCCTCAAGATCTGGAGCTGTTCGCCCACGAGCACATCTCCAGTGGTCCAGGCAACGGAAATCGGCTTTTCAGTCTCTTTAGACATCTTGACAATGTCCCTTGCCATCTGACTACCGGATTCACCTGTAATTTGGGTCACCACAATGACCAGGGCGTGGAGACTCGGGTGGTCAATCATGGCTTTTAGGACATTTTGGAAGTCTTCAGCCTCGTTGATGACCTGGGCAGTGACGTCCACGGGATTGAGGGCCGAGCCATAGGCTGGGATGTATTTTTCAATGTAGGCCGTGGTTTCTTCGCCCAGCTCGGGAATGTCGAGCCCGAGGTCTGAGGCCACGTCGGCCACGAGAATGCCACCGCCACCCGAGGTCGTGATGATACCGAGCCCTTTGCCCTTGGGCAGGGCTGGGATGCGCTGCATCAGCGCGGCAATATCGATCATATCCTGAATATCCTCGGCCCGGATAATCCCCTTTTGGCGGAAAAAGGCATCGCAAACCGCGTCAGACCCGGTAAGGGAGGCGGTATGGGACGACGCAGCCTTTTGCCCCACTTCGGATCGCCCGACTTTCAAGGCCACGATGGGCTTGCCCAGTTCTAACCCTCGATTGGCCAGCCGTATGAACTGCTCGCCGTTCTTGATGCCCTCCAAATAGGCGATAGCCATTTTGGTTTCATCGTCTTCGAGCATAAACTCGAGAAAATCCAACGTATGCAGATCAACCTCGTTCCCAGTGCTGGCCACGTAGCTGAAGCCAACCCCGGACTCCTGGGCCAGGCTGAAGATGGAATATCCAAGGGCGCCGCTCTGGGTTACGTAGCCAATAGGGCCTACTTTTAGGGGCTTGACCCCGAGTGAGGCGCTAAATCCGCCGATGGCCCGGTCCCGTAGGGAAACCGATCCCTGACAATTGGGTCCACAGACGCGCATGCCAGATTCCTTGGCCAGGGCTGCAATCTTTTTTTGCAAGACCTTGCCTTCTTCTCCGGATTCAGCAAATCCAGAGGCAAACACAGACGCGTGCTTAACGCCCTTTTTTACGCATTGCTCCAGCATGGGTAGTACGAGCTTGTAGTTCACCGCGACGAGCGCGAGATCGACATCGCCTGGAACCTCCAGGACACTCTTGTAGCACTTGTATCCCTTGAGTTCTTCGTACTTTGGGTTAATTGGATAAACGTCACCCTCGTACTCGTGCTCCTTTAGGAAACGCACGGGTTTACCGCTGATGCTGTCGAAGTTACTCGACGCGCCGATGATGGCGATAGAACGGGGGCTTAGGAAGAATTTTAGATCCTTGGTTGCCTGGTTCATATTCCACCTCATGTTGATACGATTGATACTCGGGGCTTGCCCATCATTGAACAAGCCAGCATTCTCGGCGCATACTATATGAGAATTGCGCCCTTTGCCAGTGGATGATCGCTTCTTGCCCAAAATTCTGTATAATAGCTATGCCATGGAGAAATCATCCAGATCTGCCAGGGGATTGATGGCGGTCAGCGCACATCGCCTGGTGACAGATAATGATGGAACAACGGGTCAGCCCATTGAGGAAACCTGTCAGGTAGCAATCGAAGGGCCGATTACAATCGATGTTCAGGACGTGGGCGCTTATACCGTGCTCTGTACCCCGGAAGATAAGCGGGCAATGGCCGTTGGTTTTATGTATTCAGAAGGCATCATATCGAGCCTTCAAGATATTGGGCTGCTCAATGAATGCCTCGATGATCCCAATGTCATTCGGGTCCGACTGAGCGACAGTGCTGCGCCTGGAAAGGCAACGGAGCGCAACCTGCTGATCGTTTCGTCCTGTGGCATCTGTGGCAGCGAAAGCATAGCAGACAAAATTGCAGCCATGCCAAAGGTCGATACCACCCTTGTCATCGATCCCGGGCAAATCCGCAATGTCCAGCGGGATTTGAGAGAAAAGCAGGCAATTTTCAAGCAATCCGGTGGCACCCATGCGATTGGTATTTTCGACAATACCGGGCGTACCATTGCATTTGCCGAGGACATTGGGCGCCACAACGCCCTAGACAAGGCCATTGGCAAATGTCTCCTCGCAGGGATTTCTCCGGCTGGATGTGGGGCAACTATGTCCGGGCGGATCAGCCTTGAAATGGTAGGCAAATGCGCCCGCGCTGGTATTGAGGTTATTTGCGCTGTGTCAGCACCCACGTCCCTGGCGCTCGATGCTGCGCAGAGCTGCAATATTACAGTCATCGCTTTTGCCAGAGACACGCGCGCGACAGTGTTCACATGTCCAGGTCGGGTTCTGAGGGAGGGGTAAAGTATGCGGCATTCATATAATTATTCCGCCTGTGTGCTTGACTGTTGTGTTGGTGGTTTCTATGATCTTTTTAGCGGTCTGGCTAACAAGAGAGAAAGGTAGTCGATCATGACCAAGCCCGAGACACCGTCCAAAAATTGGACCGTCGCCCACGATGAGACAAAGTGCGCCCTTTGCGTTGTCTGCGCGCGTAACTGCCCGACGGCAGCGCTGCGCCGCGACGAAGAAGGGGATAACCTAGCGCTCTATTTTAACTCGGGTCTTTGCGATGGATGCGGCGGCAATGCGCTTTGTGAACAGAACTGCCCAGAAAGCGCGATCCAGGCCGTCGAACAGGCAGGGACAGATGAGGCGTCCGGGTTTGTTCTGCTGTCGCAAAGCAAGATGGCACAATGCGATTACTGCGACGAGTACTTTGCGCCGGTTCGAAGGTTGGATGTGATTTCCAATAAACACCAAAAAAAGGGTACCGTCGAGCGGACCCTTTGTCCGATTTGCCGGAGGAGCAGCTTGGTCGTCGATTATATCGAGCAGCATCGCGTCCCCGGCAGCAAGGCCGAATATCGATCTGCCAGGGATATCACCCGCCGGGCCAATAAGCGAATGAAGATGGAAGAGGGAATGCGTCGACGATAGCCCCCTATCGCGTTTCACCCATCCCAACCCAGTTGTCATCACTAATCCCACTTTCAAGTCTTCTACTCGTCGCCATCTTGGCTGAAGGTAGATGTTCCCCTTTGCCAAGCCATGCCCGAGATGATGTCAAGGACGCAGGTCCAGCTGAGCCATCAACAGCCCCATTAAACAATGCCCTTGTTCGCGCCGTGGTGCTCGGAGATCGCACTGGCCACCCCGACGACATCCTATTTTGGCGCTCGCTAAAAGCAGGTGCGCGATTAAAGCCCGACCTTATTTTGTCGGTCGGAGATCTCATCGACGGCTATCATCCAGACGATCGCCTGAATGAATCAGCTGCCCAATGGGACAGGGTCCTCGACATGATGCGGCGCGCCTTTGGCGATATTCGGCTCTTTGCCACTGCCGGAAACCACGACATCTGGAGTGAAAAGAGCCGAGCATTATTCTCAGAAAAGCTCGGCCATGGAGCTAATTTTTCCCTTGATGTGGGGGCTGCCCGGGTAATTCTCTTCGATACCAGTCTGAGGACGAGCGAGACAGACATCCCCGACGCCGACCTCAACTGGCTCGTGCGCGAGCTTTTTCAAGCGCGGGCACACCGACATAGAATCGTCATTACCCACAGGCCCCTTTGGGCTGTAGGCACAGGCGGCCGCTATGGATCGCCATTGCACGACGTCCTGATCGCCGGCAGTGCAGACTGGGTGATCACTGGTCATTGGCACCACGCCATGGCCGAAGACCGGGATGGCATACGCTACCGCATGATCGGCCCATCTGGCACAGCCCCACACCGCCCTGGGCACCCTGAAAGCGGCAACTTTGCCCAATTCGGCCTATTGACCATCGACCCGGATGATGTGGCGTTGTCCATTATCCCCACCAGCGGCATTCTGCCATCAGACACCTTCACCTATGAACACAACCAGCTGGCATGGCAAATAGAAAACCGAGCCATCACAGTGGAGAATTTCAACTTTGACCCCACGCATCCCAGTCGAGCCGGGCATTTTTATCTCACTGTAAAGAATGTTGCGGAAACCCCCTTGAATGCGGATATTTCCTTTGACAAGCGTGCAACGGGTTGGCGTATCTCCCCGCAAACCAGGCCGATTCTGCTCAACCCGGGCAAGTCAACGCGATTGGGGTTCCAATTCGAGCGCCCCCCTGGAACACCGCTTTTTCCAGGCCCGATCCTCGAACTGCCTTTCCAGTGGCCTGGCGTCAATGTCTATCGCCTTGCCACCCAGGTCCGACCGACGATGATTCGGCGCGTTGCTGCAAGGCGCCGCCCGCCGATCATCGACGGCCTGATGGACGAGTCGGTCTGGCGCAGCGCTGCGAAGCTAGGCCCGTTTGTAGCGTCAAATGGATCACCTGTTAGTGACGCAATAGATGTGCGCCTTTATTGGCGGGATAGCAGCCTCTATATCGGTGTTGAAATCCCTGGGTCAGAGGTGCATCCAAATGTCGACGGAAACCCTGAACAGCTATTCATTCTGCTCGATCCAGATCCCAATGACCAAACCTGCCATCGGATCGCGATGCACCGCAATGGGCAGGTGGTTGAAGGAACCATGGGTATCTTGGACGGGGTGCTATCCGAGCCCGAGATGGCCAGGGTCGATCGGGCTGCGACCACTTTTAACAGGGGCACCTGGCACTGCGAGATAGGGCTTGACCTCGGTCTCGGCACTGAAAGAGCCAGACCCCAACGTCTCTATTTCAACATGGGGCGCGAGCGATTCAGCATAGATCAGCATGAGCGCATTTACTGGCAACCGCTGAGAGACCACGGCTTACCGAGCTTCGGTATGTTGACCTCGCCCTAATGGAATTAGTTATTATTGTAAAAACAGACCCTTTGCGCGGTGCAATTGCAGCCACATCGGATTTTCATTGGTCTATAATACCGGGAAGATGATAGGGTGCCTCGATGCATCGACTGCTGGTCATACTGATCCTCGCCTCGTTCCCGCTCAGCATGAAGCAAGTCCGGGCCGACCCAGAGATGTCCCAAACCGATGACGAGGGCCACGAGCACTCTGTCCTCGCTGATTTGATCGACACGGCCAAACAGAGCGGCAGAGGCTTCTTGGGGCAGTTCACCTCGCTAGATTCGTGGATGCTGATTTTAGGACTGGCAGATATTACCCTATTGTTCACCCAAAATGAGGATGGTGTGCAGCAGGGGATCGAGGACGCGGCAGTGTTGGGGAGCGTTGGGCATAAGATCGGCGATGTGGCTGGGCTGGCACTCAATTTTGGTTTGGCCCCAATCACGGCATACGTGGCAGGGCGGGTTGCCCATGATGAGAAGGCAATCCATTTTGCCATCGAGCTCGCTGCCACACAGCTGATTGCCACGGTGGAAATCTTCTGTCTGTCCCAGATTCCGTTCCATAAGCGGCCTGTGGTGGAGCGCGGGGAAGTGTCAGAGGGGGAAGGCGCTTTTTTCAACGACTTCTTCCGCGGCCAGTCGTCGTACCCCAGCGGACACATGATCGGCACGACCGTGCTGATGTTCAAAGGCTGGGAATGGTACAGCTGGAAGGTCGGGATCCCGGCCACCCTGGCAACGATTTTCATCGGCTGGGCACGCATCGAAGAGGGGCAGCACTACCTCACTGATATCGTCGGATCGATCGGCGTTGCTGGGATCGCCTCGTTTGCCACGTCGCGAATGCGAGGTTTCTGGGCGCACATGGCCATTAAGGGGAAGAACAGCTCTCCCCGTGCCCTACTGATGCCCATGTTCACGGACGATTCGTGGAAACTGGTGCTCGTCGGGCAGTTCTGAACCGGTCATGTGTCCACCGACCAAAAAGGAACTGCTCCACCCGGAGCGTTGACCACTAAAACTGTTGTGCTTCGGTTGACGTGGCAAGGGCCAGGGTGGAAGCAGTACCGCCGGAGATAACCTTTGCCACATCGTCAAAGTAGCCCGTACCCACCTCGCGCTGGTGGCGTGTGGCGGTATAGCCCGCCGCCTCTGCGTCGAACTCGGCCTGCTGCAGGCCGGAGTAGGCGGCCATGCCCCGCTCTGCGTACCCCTTGGCCAGCTGGAACATGGAGTGGTTCAGCGCGTGGAAGCCCGCGAGGGTGACGAACTGAAATTTGTAGCCCATGGCGCCCAGTTCCCTCTGAAACTTGGCGATTGTGACATCGTCCAGTTTGCTCTTCCAGTTAAACGAGGGGGAGCAATTATAGGCAAGTAGCTTGTTGGGGTAGGTCTCGCGGATGCCCTCGGCAAAGCGCTTGGCCTCGGCCAGGTCTGGTGTGGACGTTTCACACCAGATCAGGTCGGCATAGGGCGCATAGGCCCGACCACGGGCAATGGCCATGTCGAGCCCGTTGTTGATGCGATAGAACCCCTCTGGCGTGCGGTCACCAGTGATAAAGGGCCGGTCCCGCTCGTCGATGTCCGAGGTCAGCAGCGTGGCGCTGTATGCGTCCGTGCGCGCGACCAATAGGGTGGACACATCCATCACGTCCGCGGCGAGTCGCGCTGCGACGAGCGTTCGCACGAACTGGCTGGTGGGCACGAGCACTTTGCCGCCGAGGTGGCCGCACTTCTTCTCCGCAGCCAGCTGGTCTTCGAAATGCACGCCCGCGGCACCTGCTTCGATCATCGACTTCATCAGCTCAAAGGCGTTTAGCGGTCCGCCAAAACCCGCCTCGGCGTCGGCCACGATGGGCGCATACCAATAGGTGGTGTCGTCGCCCTCGGCGTGGGCAATCTGGTCGGCACGCCCCAGGGCGGCGTTGAGCCGTTTGACCATGGCCGGCACGCTGTTGGCCGGATACAAGGACTGGTCAGGGTAGGTGTTGCCTGAAAGGTTCCCGTCCGCAGCCACCTGCCAGCCCGAGAGGTAAATCGCCTTTAGCCCGGCCTTGACTATCTGTACGGCCTGGTTGCCAGTGATGGCCCCTAAGGTGTTGATGTAGTCCTCTGTATTTAGGAGCCTCCAAAGCCGATCGGCGCCTCGCTCGGCCAGGGTATGCCGGATGCGGACCGTACCTCGAAGCTTCTTTACGTCGGCCACGCCGTAAGGTCGCTCAACACCGTCCCAGCGCTGCTCAATTAGCGCGTCGTCAGTGTCGTCAGTGTCCTCGTTGCGTCTTGTCAAAAATTGGGGTGCCATGTGTCTTTCCTTTCAGGCCTGGGGCCCTGTTTTTTTGGTGAGTAGATCGTAGGCAGGGAGTGTGAGGAATTCCTCGTACGCCGCCGCTGTCGCCAGTCGCCGGAATAGCTCTCCGGCTTGATCGAGGTTGTCCTCGCCAAAGCGGGCCCCGCCCGCGTGCTGACGGATTTTTTCCATCTCTTCCTGGAGGATCTGTTGCACAAGGTCTGCAGTGACCAGACGGCCGTCGGCCAGCTCAGCCTGGTATCGCAGCCATTGCCAGACCTGGGTACGGGAGATCTCCGCCGTGGCAGCGTCCTCCATCAAATGGTATAGGGGGACGCAGCCATTGCCGCCGATCCAGGCGGCGAGGTACTGGATGCCGACGCTGATATTCTGACGCAACCCCGCCTCAGTGCGGTTACCCTCGGGTAACCGAATGAGGTCCTCGGCGGTAACGTTTACATCCTCGCGCTTTTTGTGGATCTGGTTCAGCGTTGGCATGTGGCTGTCAAACACCTCCACTGCTAAGGGCACCAGACCCGGGTGTGCCACCCACGTGCCATCGTGGCCTGCTTTGACTTCGCGCAGCTTGTCGGTGCGTACTTTTGCGAGTGCTTCTTCGTTTGCCTTGGGGTCTTCTTTGATCGGGATTTGCGCTGCCATGCCACCCATGGCGTGTACGCCCCGTCGGTGACAGGTCTTGATGACCAGGCTGGTGTAGGCCCTCATAAAGGGCTGGTCCATGCCCACCTGCGCCCGATCCGGCAGTACGAAGCCCGGGTCAGCCCGGAAGGTCTTGATGAAGCTGAAGATGTAATCCCATCGACCGCAGTTGAGCCCAGCAGAATGATCCCTGAGCTCCCAGAGGATTTCGTCCATCTCAAAGGCCGCGGGTAGGGTTTCGATGAGCACGGTGGCCTTGATCGTGCCGATTGGTAGTCCTACCGATTGCTGCGCAGTGACAAATACCTCGTTCCACAGCCGTGCCTCGAGGTGGCTCTCAAGCTTGGGCAAATAGAAGTAAGGCCCGCTGTTGCGGTCCACCAGCTCGCGCGCGTTGTGGAAGAAAAACAGTCCAAAGTCGAGGAGCGCACCTGGGATGGGCGCGCCGTCGAGTCGCACGTGTTCCTCTGGCAAATGCCAGCCGCGAGGCCGGACGAACAGGGTCGCTACGTTTTCCCTGAGCTTGTAAGCCTTGCCAGAGGTTGGATCCGTAAGCTCGATGGTGCGCCGCACTGCATCCCGCAGGTTGATCTGCCCCTGGATCAGGTTCTGCCAGCTCGGTGCAGTGGCGTCCTCGAAGTCTGCCATGAACACGTTTGCCCCGGAGTTGAGCGCGTTGATAACCAGTTTGCGGGATACCGGACCTGTTATCTCCACACGCCGGTCCTTGAGATCATCTGGCAACTCGGCCACTGTCCAGTCAGACGCGCGGATGGTCTTTGTCTCCTCTAAAAACCGCGGACGTTCACCAGCATCGTAACGACCCTGCATGTCCTTGCGTTTCTCGAGCAGCGCTTGTACCTGCTTGCGGTAGCGAGTGGTGAGTGCGGCCACAAGTGCCAGGGCGTCGGGGCTTAGTACCTCGCTGAACGCCGGGGTGACGTCCCCGCTAATTTCCACCGTTCCATCTGCGGTGGTGAACGTGGTCTGGGGCATGGGTAACTCCTCTCAAATACCTTTCAAGCCTTTGCATTGATTGCAAGCAAGTCAACTATCTGAGCAATTTCTAGGTGTTAACAAGGTCCATGTCTGTTAATATAATCTTGTAAGCATGTAAACATTGTAAACATAACCCATCGCATCATGAAGGCATGGAGATGACGACAGGACACATGGGAAGGAAAATACGCGGGATCAGGCGTCGGGCAGGTCTGACCCAGGCCAAACTAGCCGAGCAGCTGGGTATCAGCTCGAGCTACCTCAACCTGATCGAGAATAACCGTCGGCCCCTGACCGCGCCGCTGCTGATCAAGCTGGCCGAGCTCTTTGATTTGGAGCTAAAGTCCTGGTCTGACGGCAACGAGAACCGGCTACTCGCCGAGCTGCTCGAGGTGTTCGGGGACCCGATGTTCGAGAGCTACGGCCTGACCAACGCGGATATCCAGGAACTGACCCAGGCCGTACCTTCGGTGGCTCAGGCCCTGCCGGTGCTATACCAGGCCTTTCGGCAAACCCGGGAGGCACTGGCCGACATTGAGGGCACCCTCGACGATACCGGCACCTTGCCGTACAGGGCGCTGCTTCCCTCGGAGCAAGTGAGCGACGCCCTGCAGCGCAACATGAACCACTTTCCCGACCTGGAGGACGCCGCTGACGAGCTGCGTAAATCCACCACGCTGGACCGGGACCGTCCCGACACTTTTGGTCTGCTCGTCCACGAGCTCCACCGCCGCCACAACGTGACGGTATTGCTCCGGCCGCGGGATGAGATGCAGGGGGCGGTCCGCCGCTACTCCCCTGACCGCGGGGTGCTGGCGCTGTCTGAAGTGCTACTTCCCCAGAGCCGCAACTTCCAGCTGGCCCATGTGATCGGTCTTCTTTCCCATAGCGACCTCTTGGATGCCCTCGTGGCGCAGAGCCAGCTATCCACCGAGGAGGCAAACAACCTGTGTCGCGTGGCCCTGGCCAATTACCTCGCCGCCGCCGTCCTGATGCCCTACGACGGCGTCCTGAGTGCAGCTAGACAGGAACGGTACGACCTGGAGGTCCTGGCGCGCCGCTTTGGTGTGGGCTTCGAACAGATATGCCACCGCCTCACCACGCTACAACGTCCAGGCAGCCGTGGCGTACCTTTCCACCTGGTGCGCATCGATATCTCTGGCAACATTTCCAAACGCTTCAGCGCCAGTGGCTTGCACTTCGCCCGCTTCAGCGCCTCCTGCCCCCTATGGAACGTACATGCCGCCTTCCACATCCCGGGACAGATCCGCGTGCAGGTCTCTCAGATGCCCGACGGTGGGCGCTTCCTCTGCGCCGCCCGTACGGTCCAGCGTTCGTCCGGTTCTTTCAACGCCCCCTTTGCCCTGCAGTCTATTGCCATGGGCTGCGCCGTGGAGCACGCCCGGGAGCTCGTCTATTCCGATGGCCTCGACCTGGATAACCCCGACACTGCCGTACCCACGGGCATCACCTGCCGCGTGTGTGAGCGCACGGACTGTGAGCAGCGCGCCTTCCCGCCGCTGCACAACCCCCTTACCGTAGACGAAAATGTCCGCGGCATCTCCTTATACGCCCCAGTGAAGTAGCCACAGCAGCAAGAGCACACCTCCCTCTGCCAGTTATCTGCTAGCACTCCGTCAAGTCTTCAATGTCGGGTTAAAAGGCCTCCCCCTTTGGCAAAGGGCAATGGCATTCGGTTAAGGATTTTTGGGTGTTTTTATAGCGTAGGATCGCCAGAAAAGAATCCCCCTTGAAAAAGGGGGCAGGG
>JASJCT010000158.1 GCA_030065855.1 Myxococcota bacterium | reverse complement strand
CACGTCCAATCGAATTTTACCTTTGAAAACAATTGCTTGGACAATTGAAAATCCCCCTGCCCCCTTTTTCAAGGGGGATTCTTTTCTGGCGATCCTACGCTATAAAAACACCCAAAAATCCTTAACCGAATGCCATTGACCTTTACCAAAGGGGGAGTTTATTGCCCTTCACTCATCACTTAGGCTTGACAGGGGGCGCTGCGGCTATTACATTTGCATAATGACGCAAACGAGAAAATGTTATGAATGATAAAAACACACCTTGCTGCTACGGGCTTTCTGAGTGGCTGTCACCAGATCTCTTCAAGGCCCTATCTGATCCCAATCGCGTGACAATGCTCGCACGCATCGCAGAGGAGAAGCGAGAACAGACCGTGACTGAGATTGCCGGATGCTGTCCCGTGGATATGTCAGTGGTTTCCCGCCACCTGCGCATCCTCCGGGACGCAGGCATCTTGTCGGCCCAGAAGCGGGGAAAGGAAGTGTACTACAGCGTCCGCGTGGACGACTTTGTCCGCTTGTTGCGCAACTTGGCAGATGCCTTGGAGGCTTGCTGTCCGAGCAATCCAAGTGGCCAGTAGGGAGAAAGGCATGAAACCCGATCCATTGAACATCGGTGAACTAACCATTATCGGTCCGGAAACAACGCACCAAGACGCCGTGAAGCAAGCACCAGAAAATGCCATTTGCTGCGGCGGTGTGCTGACCCAAAAGGTCTACCCAGCGGCAGATCAAACCCTGCCGTTTGTGGTGGGCATGATCGAGACGCCAGTAGGGTCTATCCCAAGGGTCGCGTCCACACTGACCCGTGCTGATCGCATTGGCGGGTTCAAGGCCAGGTGGGGCGTGGGGCGAATGGACTATGCCATACCGCCCGGCCTCTACGGCCTTGGCAGGCCTGATGCTGATTCGGCCGTGCTCGTCACCGCCAACTACAAGCTGACCTTTGATAAACTCCGATCCGCCTTACCCGGCCGCAACCTATGGATTTTGGTGCTCGATACCCTTGGCATCAATGTTTGGTGCGCCGCTGGCAAAGGGACCTTTGGCACTGGCACGCTGGTGCAGCAAATAGCCATCAGCCGGTTAGCAGAAGTTGTCCGCCACCGGCAGGTGGTGGTCCCCCAGCTGGGCGCTCCAGGTGTGGCTGGGCACGAAGTGCGACAGCAAAGTGGTTTCAAGGTTATCTTCGGTCCGATTCAGGCCGAGGACCTTCTAGAATTTTTGGATGCCGGGCTCAAGGTGACCCATATTGAGATGCGGCGCAAAGCCTTTCCGCTTGCCGAGCGCGCCGTGCTCATTCCGGTTGAACTGGTCAGCGCCACCAAGGGGATCGTCCTCATCACGATTCCCTTGGTGCTTCTGAGCGGACTGGGGGGGCCTGGGGATTTCTGGCACAATGTCAGGCAAGCAGGCGGACTGGCCGCCCTGTCCCTGTTTGCGGCCCTTATCAGTGGGGCAGTGCTGACCCCGCTTCTGTTGCCGTGGCTGCCAGGCCGGGCGTTTTCCCTCAAAGGGTTGACCATTGGCGCTGCGATGGTCTCAGTGATTCTCCTATTGCGAGGCGGTGACGTGGCGAACTGGCAGGCCAGGTTCGAGGCAGGTGCGTGGTTGCTGCTGGTGCCTACCATCTCTGCATTTTTAGGGATGAACTTCACCGGTGCATCTACCTATACATCCCTTTCGGGAGTGCGCAGGGAAATGCGTATTGCAGTGCCATTACAAATCATCGGCGCGAGCGCGGGCCTGCTATTGTGGGTCGCATCTCGCTTGACAGCGTGAGGGGTATGACATGGGTAAGCCTATGTATCTAAAAAATGTTGTGACCCTGGCATTGCGCCAAGAAAAATGCACGGGTTGCGGTTTATGCGAAATCGTATGCCCCCACGGTGTTTTTGTTCGAAAAGATAAACGAGCGATGATTGATAATCGAGATTTATGTATGGAATGCGGCGCCTGTGCCCGAAACTGCAAGGCAGAAGCCATATCTGTGAGTGCTGGCGTTGGATGCGCAAATGCTGTGATCAATGGATTCCTCAATCGAGAGGGCGGCGGGTGCTGCTGTGTGACAGAAGCAGTTGATGAAAACGCTGCTTCTCATCTGGGATAGATTTTAAATCATTATTTTTCATCAATAAATCAAAATAATCAATTATTCAACCATTTCGGATATTGGTACGACAGGGGCGCACCAAACGCCAATGGAACGAGGTAGGTAACCATGACCCCCCCAAAAAAAGTCGTACTGGCCTATAGCGGTGGTCTCGACACATCGGTGATCCTAAAATGGCTCCTTAATAAAGGATATGACGTGGTCGCCTTTATTGCTGATGTGGGCCAGGACGAGGATTTTGCTGCAGCAAAACAAAAGGCCCTCAAGATCGGTGCATCTGCGGTCTATGTAGATGATTTAAAAGAAGAATTTGTAACAGACTACGTCTTCCCGATGTTCAAGGCCAACGCGCTTTATGAGGGCCGCTATCTCCTTGGAACAGCAATTGCCCGGCCCCTGATTGCCAAGCGGCAGATCGAAGTCGCAAAACACGAGGGTGCTGACTATGTATCCCACGGGGCCACGGGCAAGGGCAATGACCAGGTGCGATTCGAACTCGCCTACTATGCCCTGAACCCCACCATTCAGGTTCTCGCGCCATGGAAAATGAGCGATTTTTTGCAGGAATTCAAGGGGCGCCGAGATCTGATCGCCTATGCTGAAACCCATGGCATCGAGATAAAATCAACCCGGGACAAGCCATACAGCGAGGACGATAACCTGTTGCACATCAGCCACGAGGCCGGTGTGCTCGAGGCACCGGAGTTTGAGGCGCCAGCGCATGTGTATACCCGCACCGTGGCTCTGGAAAGCGCCCCGGATATGCCCACGCGTATCAGCATCACATTTAAAAACGGCATGCCGGTGATGCTTCAAAATCTGGACACGGGCAACGTCGCGGAGACCCCCTTAAAGCTGTTTCAGTACTTGAACGAGCTTGGCGCAGCCAATGGCATCGGCCGGGTGGACATGGTCGAGAACCGATTCGTGGGCATCAAGTCCCGCGGTATCTACGAGACCCCGGGCGGCACCATCTTGCAGGTCGCGCACCGGGACATCGAAGGCATTGCCATGGATCGGGAGGTAATGCGGCTGCGGGACATGCTGACGGCCAAGCTGTCAGAGCTGATCTACAATGGGTTTTGGTTCAGCCCGGAGATGGATTTTCTGATGTCAGCCATCGACAAGAGCCAGGAGCTGATCGACGGCGTGGTATACCTCACGCTTTACAAGGGCAACGTCATTGTAACGGCCCGCACCAGCCCGAGCTCCCTCTATAACCACGAACTCGCCAGCATGGACATGGACGGCGGCTTTGACCAGCGGGATTCCGAGGGATTTATCAAGATCAATGCGGTCCGGTTGATGGCCCACCATGCGATCATGACCAAGCGGGCTGCAAACGGCAGGTGACCGGGTGAAGCTCTGGGAAAAGAAACATACCCCACTCAATCCTGAAGTGGAGCGGTTCACTGTTGGGGACGATACGCTTCTCGACAGGCGATTGATTGCTTACGATTGTGTTGCTTCAAAGGCCCATGCAGCCATGCTGCATCGCATCGGCGTCTTGGATGCCAATGAGCTAAGGGCCCTAGAAAAAGGATTAGCAGAGATTACTGCCATGGCCTGGAAAGGGGACTTCCACATTCAGCCGGATCAGGAGGACTGCCACACGGCGATTGAAACCTATCTCACCGAACACTGCGGCCAGGCCGGTCAGAAAATCCACGCGGGCCGTTCCCGCAACGACCAGGTGCTCACGGCCATGCGCCTATATGAACGGGACGCGCTTTACGCCATTGGTAAGTTAGTATTTTCGTATATCGATGTCCTGAGGACGATCGCGCAAAAACAGGGGCAGATCCAAATGCCCGGCTATACCCATACCCGCAAGGCCATGCCCACAACGGTCGGCATCTGGGCCGAGTGCTATGCAGACGCGGCCCAGGACAATCTCCGATCCCTTGAAACTGCTTTGGAAGTCATTGACCAATCCCCCTTGGGCACGGCTGCTGGTTTTGGCGTGCCCGAGCTGGCGGTAGATCGTCAAATGACCGCCAGGGCCCTCGGCTTTTCCCGGGTCATGGCAAATCCCATGTATGCCCAGCTGAGTCGGGGCAAGTTCGAAGGGCTTATCGCTGGCATCTGTGTGCAGATCCTATTTGACTTAAATCGAATGGCCAGTGACCTTATCCTCTGGAGTAGTGACGAATTCGGGTTTGTCCATCTCGGACCTGGGATGTGCACTGGCAGTTCCATCATGCCCCAAAAGCAGAACCCGGACGTGCTAGAGCTGTTGCGGGCCAAGTATCACGTTGTCCTGGGCGAGGAAATGAAGCTCAAAAGCCTCATTGGCAACCTCATCTCGGGATATCACCGGGATCTGCAGCTCACCAAGGGCGCCATCTTCACCTGTATCGACACGACCCAGGCCTGTCTCGGTATCGCGTGCACGGTTCTTGCCGGACTCGAGTTCGACCGAGCAGCCTGCCGGGCCGCCCTTAATGACGAGATATATGCAACTGAAAAAGCCAATGCCCGGGTCAAACAAGGCGTCCCGTTCAGAATCGCCTATGCCGCCGTTGCAAACGATCTCAAAAAATAGGGCGGAACATTCTCAACAAGCGGTAGCAAAAGGAAGAATCTAGACGCGACACGTCCTGCTAGCAAAGATCAGTCTCATTCGCTGGGTACAAAATTATCCATAAAAGCGCTGTTGGTGGAAAATTATGCCTTCATGCGCACTCGTTTGCAAAAAACATTGGCCCTGTTTCTCTATGTGGTACAGTTTGACCAAAATGAGTATAAGGTATGAAAAATACTGTACGCATTCGCTTAAGACGAAGATAAAAATCACCGACATTGCACGGCAAAGATAGTAAAAAAAGGGGGAGGAAGCAGTTACATGACAGAGGACTCAGAGCTGGTAAAAGAGGTATCTGATGCGATGAGCAAGCTCATCGCTGAACTCGATAGGCGTATTGTTGGGCAACGCGGTGCCATCGAGCAGCTGCTCACCGCGCTCCTCGCCGGGGGGCACGTGTTACTGGTGGGTGTACCCGGCCTGGCAAAGACACTGATTGTAAAAACCCTGGCAAGCGCGCTCTCACTTCACTACGGCCGCATTCAATTTACCCCGGATCTCATGCCCACGGATATTACAGGAACGGAAATCCTGGAAGATAAAGCCGGCAGTCGACAATTTCGATTTGTAAAAGGCCCGCTCTTCTGCAATCTCCTGCTCGCCGATGAAATCAATCGCACGCCCCCAAAAACACAGGCAGCCCTGTTGGAGGCCATGCAGGAGCGGGCTGTGACTGCTGGCGGCCGGACCTATCAACTCGATCGGCCGTTCATGGTCTTTGCAACGCAAAATCCCATTGAGCAGGCAGGCACCTATCCCCTTCCCGAAGCCCAACTCGACAGGTTTATCCTGCAAATCGACATCCCGTATCCATCTGAACAAGAGGAAATGGAAATCGTTAAGCGGACAACTGTCGGAAATTTACCCACTATTTCCAAGGTGCTCAATCGCGCCCAGGTCAACGCCCTGCAGGATCTGGTACCCCGTGTGCCCGCTGCCCCTCACATTGTCGAATATGCCGTGCGCTTGGTTCGCCGATCCAGGCCTTCGGATGCAGCGGTTCCAAAGGACATCCTGCCCTATATCACTTGGGGCGCCGGGCCCCGGGCAGCTCAGATGTTGGTCTTGGCTGCCAAGGCGCGCACCCTGCTGAGGGGACGATTTGCCGTGGAGTCCGGAGATATCGCAGCCCTAGCACCCCCGGTACTGCGCCATCGCCTGGTGACGAGTTTTGGGGCAGAGGCTGAAGGTGTCCGGGCCGATGAGATCATCCACCGCATCGTCGAAACCACACCCCAATGAGACCCCCCACTGACCCGTCCCGCTTACCTGTCGATCCAGAAACGCTCAAGGCGATTTCCACATTGACGGTCAAGGTGCGTCGGGTGGTCGAAGGGCTCCAAGGGGGATCCCACGATTCGCCCCACTTGGGCGCCTCTGTTGAATTTGCCGAGCATAAAAAATATTCCCCAGGGGATGATATTCGGCATCTGGATTGGCGGGCCCTGGCCCGCACGGACCGCTATTTTGTCAAACAACACCAGCGGGAAGTGGTGCTGCGGTGCTTCCTGATGCTCGATTGCTCTGCCTCAATGGGATACCAGGGCGCGCGCGCCCGATCGGACAAGGTCAGTTATGCGGTAGAGCTACTCGCCGCCATCGCGCATATCTTGGTTCGCCAGGGGGATTCTGCTGGCCTATTGACATTTGACGCCGACACCAAACACTTTATATCACCCAGGTGGCGGGCGGACCACCTATCGGTGTTGATGGCCTACCTCGCATCGGTGAAAGCCGCACAACAAGGGGGGACGAACTTCCAAAAGGCGATCTCGGACATCGCTGATCGGGCCGGGCGCCGTGCCATGGTCGTCCTCGCCACTGACCTGTGGGGTGCAACGCGGGAGACTGAGATTGCGCTGGCCCACCTGACAGCCCGTGGACACGACGTCTCTGTCCTGCAAATCCTGGATCCGGATGAGCTAGACCTGCCGTTTGACAGGCCCACCGCGTTTCGGGGCATGGAGCGGGAACCCGATTTAGAGGCAGATCCCGCGCTCGTTAGAGAGGATTATCGCGCTGAAGTTAGGTCAGTACAGACCCGTTGGCAACGGGTCTGTGGGGAGGCAGGTATCGATCTTACCTTTGTTACCACTGACCAACGTCCCGCATTGGTGCTATCTGATTTCATTTCCCACCGCCATGGCCGCGGGAGGTAAAAATGAGCTTTGCCTCGCCGCTGTTTCTCATTGGACTTGCCGCTGTTGCCATTCCCATTTGGCTACATCTCCGCCGCCGCAGAGAAACCGTCATTCACTTCCCGGCGATAGAAATCCTGGCCCGGGTGGCCAACCGCAGACACAAGAAAATACGGTTGCGCTCCCTTTTGCTATTGGCGCTCCGGATATTGGTGATCGCTGTGGCCGTGCTCGCCATGTCCCGCCCGGGCATCACTGTCTCGCGTCCCGGCGGCATACGGTCTGGATTGCCTATCGGGCTTGTTCTCGTCATTGACGACTCCCTCAGCATGCGCGCTCGATTAAAAAACGGCAGTACTGTCTTTGATACTGCCAGAACCCTGGCGATCGCGGAAATCGATCGGTTGCGCCCTGGTGACGGGGTGGCTGTTATTTTATCTGGGCATCCGATTCGGCCGATAATTGGCGAACTGACATTCGATCTAGATGCCGCCCGCCACCAGATCACTGCAGCGCGTGCGGGCTTTTATTCCGGCGATCTCAGCAGCGCCCTGCTAAAGGCGTTTAGAATTTTAAGGGACAGCCCACTGACCCAGCGCGAGGTCGTGGTCATCACAGATCTGTCAGAAGGGGCTGGGAACGACCCCTGGCCGCCGTGGCCGCCAGGGGACATTGGATTTAGAATTCTGGACGCCTTTAAAGATGGCCATCGCAGCAATGTCGCCGTGGACCAGGTTCAGGTCCGTCCATCGCCCCAGGGGGAAGCCAGAGAAGCCCTCATTGAAGCGCGCATTGCCAATTACACCAATAAAGTCCTGAGGAATTTCGATATCGTTCTCGAGGTCGCCGGGGCTGAGGTGGCGCGGGGATCGATAGATGTCCAACCCAGGGACACTGCAATAAAGCGCTTTTACCATCGATTTCCAGAAGAAGGCATTCATCGAGGACTTGTCAGAATTGAACCGGACAACCTTGAAGAAGATAACATCCGCCATTTTTCCGTACTCATCCGACATTCTATCTCCGCCCTTATCATCGACGGAGATTACCGACCCGGTTCCTACCGGGATGAGGCGTTTTACTTACACCGGGCCTTAGAGACCCCCATTCCCGAAGAGGTGCCGATTCACCCCTTTGTATTGGATGTCAGCACTGCCCAGTCCGGCCCACTCACTGGGAACGATGTGGTGTTTTTCGTTGGTATCGTCAGTCTCGATACCACCCTGGCCAAGCGACTTATCGACTACGTGAAGAAGGGGGGTGGCCTATTTGTCTCGCCCGGACCGGCAAGTACACGGTTAGATCCGATCGCGTCCATCCTGCCGGCAAAGGTGCGATCGGTTCGTCAAGCCTCGCGGGCAGATCGTCCGTTTCGCATCGCTGCGATCAATCGGGCACATCCGATTTTTTCCCCGTTTAAAGACGATCCCACCGGTCTTGAGAAAACCAGCGTAAAGGCCCACCTGCTGGTGGAGCCAGAGCCCACTGCGGACAGAAATACCTTGATCGAGCTCATGAACGGGCTTCCCCTACTCATCGAACGCGCGGTGGGGCGGGGGCGCGTCATGATGCTCGCAACCACCGTCGATCGGGAGTGGACCGATCTCCCTATCCGACCTGGGTTCCTACCGCTCATTCAAAGAACGGCCCGGCATCTGGCCGGTCGTCTGGACGACGGCACCCCCCGGCGGATTCTGGCGGGTCAAGCGATCGATATTGAGGTCAGTCGAGGGATGCAGCGCCTGATTGTTCGCGGCCCCAAGGACAAGGACACCATCTTTCCAGCTGCTGATCTCGTCGATCGTCCGGCGATCCGCTTTAATGGCACCCACGCACCAGGGCACTACCAGGTTTGGGCTGAGATACCTGAATTCGGAGGTCTCCGGGAGCTCCATTCCCTGGGATTTGTTGTGGAAAGCGATCCCGCTGAATGCAATCCCGCCCGAGTCGTGACTGCCAAGGATCAGACCGATATCGGAAATTTCGCACCATTAAAAGGACGGCTTCCCATATGGCCGTTTCTACTCATTGCCACGGTTTTATTGATAATCAGCGAGACCTGGGTCGCTGGTCAGGGGTTAAAGCGATCCCATCTCATTCGGCCTTCATTTGCTTTCCAAAAAAGCCTCAGGGCGTGGGTGGTCAATGCCGGTTCCCGCATCTGGGCGGCCAGACCCAGAATCCCGCCCTCATGAGCCGTACAGATTGCGTTTCAGAGCATGTCCGTATAGGGTGGTGTGCGAGGCGACGACATGACAAGTCGTGCCAGGTAACCGAGGATGACCGATAGCACCGCCATGCCAACCATTGACTTGAGCAGCATTATCGAACCGCTGCTGGATTTGATAGAGGACGGTATCGTCGTGCACGACCGGGCCCGAAAGATCTACCTCGTAAACCGCGCAACAGAAGTCATCACTGGCCACACAAAAGATCAAATTATCGGCATGGATTGCTATGATGCATTTAAGCCCGACGGCCTGTGCGGTGGTGCGTGTGCGTTCAGGGAAGGCAGCCTCCAGACAACTGGAGAGACACGTGAGGTAGAAGTTCGGTTTATGCGGGACGACGGTGGGGAGCGCCGGCTGAAAGTTCGCTCCGAGCCCATCCTCTTAGACGGCCAGAAGCAGGGTGTGTTAGCGGTCATTCGGGACGTGACAGAGCTCGTCAACCTGCGCTTTCGCCTGGACCGGCGACATTCATTTCACGGCATGATCGGCGTCTCACCAGCCCTGACAGACGTTTTTCAAACCATTCAAGCAGTGGGTGCATCCGAATACCCGGTGCTCATCTCCGGTGAGAGTGGCACCGGCAAGGAGCTCGCTGCAGGCGCGATACACAAGGAAAGCCGCCGTCGGGACGGGCCGTTTGTCCCGGTCAATTGCGGTGCCCTGCCTGAGACGATCTTGGAAAGCGAGCTTTTCGGTCATGTTCGCGGGGCATTCACCGGCGCGATTCGGGATAAAAAAGGTCGGTTCGAGCTCGCAGACAAGGGCACCCTGTTCTTGGACGAAGTGAGCGAATTGCCGCTCCATGTGCAGGTCAAACTGCTACGGGTGATTCAAGAAAAGACGTTTGAGCGGGTTGGCGGGGAGAAGACGCTAACGTCAGATGTGCGCATTGTGACCGCCACGAATCGGGATTTACGCCAAATGGTGAGCGAAGGAGAATTCCGCGAAGACCTTTACTATCGGCTCTGTGTGGTACCCATCGAGCTCCCACCGTTGAGGGACCGCCCTGAGGACATGCCCTATCTCATCAATGCAATTTTGGATACGGTGCGGCAGGAAACCCAAAAAAACCTGACCGGTATTGCCGACGATGCCTTGCGCCTGCTGCTCGCCCACCATTGGCCAGGCAATATTCGAGAGTTGATTAATGCCCTACAGTACGCGTCGGTAAGGTGCACGGGAGAGATCATCCATGCCGAGCACCTGCCCTATGAAGTGCGTACGGGCACATCGACCCTGGTCTCCCACCCACCCCGGAAAACATCCCCCTCAAGCACGCTGCCCCCGCCAATTGAGAACGGACATCTTTCGAGCGACCTTCCAGGTAAAAAACGCGGCAAGCTCACGTCGGATATGGTCGATCGGGCAATGGCCGCCACTGGTGGCAACAAGGTCAAAGCCGCGAGGCTCCTCGGCGTGGGGCGCGCGACCCTGTATCGGTTTTTCGAGGGCGTCAAACGCTAGCTGCCTTTTTCTTCAAACCCGACCCCAATGGCGACACAGGCCATGATCAATCCCACGACGCCAGCTGCCAGTCGACCCCTCAGCACTGCAATAGACAGCCCATCCCTGGGCTCGGCCAAGCCGATGATCTCTGGTATCAGGCTGCGATCATTGGCCAAAATATCCACGATGCCACTCAAATAAAGATACGCAATAACCCCCCAAGCGAGCATTCTGACCATCCCAATGGGCCATGAAGATGCAAATCGCCACGCCACGACGAAGTTGACTGCATAGAGCGCAGTGACGATCCCGAGCAGACGCAGTGCCGTGTTAAGGCCTTCTGCCGTTTCTGTTTCTAGGGTTGCAGCCAGCCCATAATACACCACTGCGATAATGATAACAGCGGTGAGCGCGACGAGCGCAACGAGGATGAGTCGCGTACCATATTTCAAAGCTGTATTTCCTCTCTTCCTAGCCCTATCAAAATCCCCAACGCTTTGATAGAGTTCCTTAAAAGGTCGAACGCGCTTTATTTGAAGTTGCCCATCGCCGGGAATGATAATGAGTGGGATCAAAGAAAAACCGATGGATGCCCAAAAAACAACCAGCCATGCCGGGTCGACCAGAGCATCAAAACAGAGCGATAGGTCTGAGGTCATCAAGGTCCTGATCATCGCCATTACATCCTTTTTGCTCGGTTTTGGCCTGGTGATTCTGTTTTTTAAACCAACGACCTCGTCGAGTGCGACCAATACTGCCGCTCCGCTCGATGAGGTGCCATCAGCAGCCCATAACGTCGCACCGGCCGTAGGCCGCGAGACAACTGCAGGGGATCGGTATGCGCCGCCAGATCCCATATCTGCGGGCGCAGGAGAAGCCGAGGCTCAACATAACGGGCCCCTCGAGGGCGATGCACCCCCTGAGGTGCCGCCGGGTCGCACCCCTGCAGGCGTCATGCTGGATGGCGAGGGATTTTATCTTAAGTGCTGGGACAGGGACGGCAAAGAGATCCCAGGGACGCGTTGCGACCGCCTGCGCATCCTCGAAAAGCGCTTTTCTACCCGCCTCTATGTCGTGGATGACTGCAAGAAAAAGCAGAGCAACCCAGATGCAACCGGTAAACTCAGCCTGGGCGTAGAGGTCGACTTCGAAAAAAAATCCCTTAGCTTCTGGAATGGGGCATCATCTGATATCGAAGGCGCCGCTGACATTGCCACATGTCTTCGAACAGCGCTCAATGGGCTGCCGATACACGGATTCATCCCCAAGTACGAGAGGTACCGCATCTTTTTCTCAGTTTTGTTTGGCATATCAAAGGACCGTGCCAGCCAGAAAAAGCCTGACAAGCAGCCCACAAAACTTCGAAAGGGCAAAATGGTCGATGTGGTAAAAAACCATGTCCGCGTTCGGGAAAGCCCCAAAGATGGCAGAATAATTGGAAAAATCAGTTCCGGTAGCCAAGTGAAGCTCCTGCAGAAAAAAGGGGACTGGTGCCGGGTGATAACCCCGAATAACAACGAAGGATGGATGATCTGTGATGCGCTTGGGGACTAGCTGCGCCCTGGCTGTTGTTGTTTTTGTCGGATGCAACAGCGCGGGCCTCTCCCGCAAGGAAGCGGGTGAGCTCAGAGACCTGGAGCAGGCCCTGGGCGCCCTTGCCACATCCCCTCTTGAGGACAGGGCCATACGCTACCAGCAGATTTCTCAGCTGAATATAGAAACCGACCGCATTCGCCAAGTGCGCACCCTCTGCGTCGCATCTTACAGATCGTTTGATGAAGCTGCTTCAAAGCTCTCAATCGCGCGGGAAAATACGGTTCAAGCCGAAGCCGCAGTTGCTAAAGCGCGGGAGCGGCAGCGCCTGGGCGAACAATTGACCAAAGAAGAGGAAGATCGCCTCAGGTCGATGAGCCAGACCGCTGCCCAGTCCCTGAGCAGTGTCAATCAGATTCTGGATCGGGCTGAGGCACAAGTAAAATCCTGCGAGGACCAAAGAAACGAATTGCGCGCATTGATTACCGGTCCGTAGTGGTATGTCGAACTTATTTTGGTGGGCAAAGTCAATACCACCGGTAAACCGGCGGCATGATTTCCGCCACAAGTGGCGGTCTCAAGTGATGCTGGTGCAGGTAGAGCCCTCCCCCTTGAAAAAGGGGCAATGGCATTCGGTTAAGGATTTTTGGGTGTTTTTATAGCGTAGGATCGCCAGAAAAGAATCCCCCTTGAAAAAGGGGGCAGGGGGATTTTCAATTGTCCAAGCAATTGTTTTCAAAGGTAAAATTCGATTGG
>JASJCT010000157.1 GCA_030065855.1 Myxococcota bacterium | reverse complement strand
CTTAACCGAATGCCATTGCCCTTTGCGAAAGGGGGAGAAAGACGTCTGCCCCCGCCATCGATGACTAGATGCTCCCTTTGGTTTCTACTGCGAATGACGAAATTTGGACTGATAATGGCGAAAGTCTAGTTTAAGAATTAAAAGAGGAGGCTCCAAATGGTGCGGTGCTGGGGCGCGGCACCCACTGCAATACATCCACAGCCGCTGTCATCTTGGCTGTCCGAACCATCCCCATCGTCGTCATCATCGTCGTCATCATCATCGTCGTCTTCACCCTCTTCCTCTTCTTCATCTTCAGCATCAACGTCAATGGTAAACGCGTGGGCAACATCAGCAGCACCGTCGGAAACGGTCAGGGTGACGTCGTTATCCCCCTCGTCGTCCTCTTCTGGGGTACCTTTGAGTAGGGCAGTACCGTCTCCATTGTCCTCCAGTGTGAGCCACGATGGGAGTGTATCTGGTTCGAATGTAATGGGATCCCCATCTGCATCCGTAGCTTCCACGAGATACTCGTATTTCTTATTGACTTCAGCATCTGTCACGTCTTCAGAGACCACCACGGGCGGGGTGTTTTCAGTAATCGAGAACGTGCTGTCGCTCTGATCGGCGAGGCTGTCGTTATCGCTTTTGGCGATCCTGATCGAGTAGTCGTCTCCGGCCGGAATATCGCCGGATATCTCCCATTCGTAGGTGCCGTCGTTGGTCTCGGTTGCGCACAGGGTCGCCTCCACATCGTCACCTTTGAGAAGCTCGATCTTGACATCTTCGTCAAAACTGGCGTTCCAGGTCACATCGTAGGCAGCGCCTTGACGCCAATTCTCACCGCCATTTGGGACAGTTACGCTGATGGTTGCCGGCACGCCAAAGGCATCCACGGCTGGATCGCCCATCATGTTGTACTGCTCGAAATACGACGTGCTGCCATGAGCGAGTAACCCGGCGTTAAACGAGGCGCAAATACCACTGACATCGTCTTCAAACATGGCGTCGAACATCTTGCGCTCGACCGTGTCGTCAGGACCCCACATCGATGTGGTTGAAGATCCCCAGGACGTGACCGCGCCGGTGGCCGCACGCACCCAGGACTCTGAAATGCACTCTGAATCCGTGTGGGTCCCGGTATAGCACGCAAACGCATAGGCAAAGGGAAAGACCGTATTGCTCATTGAATCGATGTCACTTGCAGTGATGCTCCAGGGGCCGATCGCCCAAGAGCTATTGCCCCCGTGACCCGAGTAGACCAAGAAGTGCAACCCGTTATTGATCTCATCTGTGACCCGGCTCTCTGTAGCGCTTGAGTCGCTGTTGACGTACTCCTTATTGTTGGTGTACCCGGCCGGATCAAAGTGGCTGTCGATGACATAGTTATGGGTGCCCTCGGCGACATGGCCGCTCCCTGAATCCCTACCGCCGATAAATGTATTGATTTTCTCGATACTCCCGATGTTTTGCTCCATATAGATGGTCTTCTCGATCATGTTGGCCAAGTCCCCACTGCCGCTCGCTGGAAATCGGCCGACCCAGAGGTCTGGCACCTCGTCGTCAAAAGTTGAATAGTACAGATCTGTGGCAGGGCTGCCTGTCGCTGGAATATCTCCAGTATCTCCCACCAGCAATACATAGGCGGGCAAAGGATCGATGTCTTCAATGAACGACTCGATGTCACTGCTCGATGTCCCGGTGTCCGATGTCGTGGCTAGGGTCACATTGAACCGCGCTCCGCGGAATTCAACAAATTCAGCCAAATCCCCTTCATAGGCAGGGTCGGTGATGATCAAGTAATCCTCATCTGGACGCTCGCCCCTGAACGGCATTACCCGGTCGCTAAAATTGGCAACCGATGACCGCAAGAACTTTTCGAAACTCACCGAATTCATCGGCTGGTACGCAGGTTCGGTCTCCATGTTGATCTGCAGCGCCAGATGTTCCCGCACAGTCAGGCGGCTCTTTAGAGGGTCATAGCTAAAGGGATAGATTTTTATCCTTGCGCACCGCACCCCCCGAATCGTAAACACCTCTGCCACTTCTGCCACAGGACCGGGCCCGTGACTGGCCGCGTAATAGGCTGCATCGTAGGAAAACGGTCGTTCTGAAAGCGGGCGCGACTTGGGCCAGGGCAGCTGTGCCGGAAAGACTTCGTAGTGCAGGGAAATGGTTTTCTCGCTGGCGCTTAACAGCTCAAAGGTAGGCATGTCTTCTTCGGGCCCGATGGCCAGGATAAACGCGTAATAGGGCAGCTCGGGTTGACCCAGGTCATCGGTGCGCTGGTACCCATCCACCCAGAGCCGTGAGTATATCTCACCCGTATTGCCCGGCTGGTCCAGGAGGCCCAATTGGTCGACCTCGCGGATCTCGAATCCCGGTGTCTCAAAGTCGATCAGGTAGCCCGCTCGGTTTTTCTCGATTGGCACCTGGCTTTTCGCAATCAGTGTTCCTGTGAACGAAAAAACAATGAGTGCAGCGATTACTTTGACTCTCATTTTTTTCCTCCTTGAAACCCGGGGGGGGGACAGTCTGAATAATTTTAATGAGTTCCATATATTACACTATTTATGTAAACTACCATAAGTGCGCATATATGTTATCACAAACAAGGGTATGTAAGCCACAGATATTACGACCTTTCCATATTATTTCCTTACTGTATCGCCTTTATCAGAGCGGCAAAGTATGCTGGCATTTCTGGTCGGGGATACCAAGCAAGGGCGAATTCGGTTTTAAGGGCGTACCCCGGATGGATGTTGATGAGCTTTCCGGTCTTTAGGAACGGCGCAGCAAAGTCCTCAAGCAACACGGAATAGCCCCACCCGCTCGCCACGATGGTGGCCAGCGCGTCTATATTGTTGGCAAAATGACGGTCTTTTTTGGCCAAGTCGAACAGATCATATTTCTTTAAATAATCAAATGTGGCTTCGTCCGGCTCGTTGAAATCGATAATGCATTCGTTTGTAATGATGTTTTCCAGTCCGCGCTGGGCCCACTTGGGTGTTGCTACAAGAATGTAGTTGGCCGGGTTGAGCAGCTTTGAGTCCAACTCGTTAACCACCTCGCGCCGGTTCAAAATCGCGAGTTGGGATGCCCCTGATTTTAAATGGGACAGGGCCTGTCCGCTGTCATTGAGGTTAAAGGTGAATTGGACGTTTGCAAAATTCCCTAGAATGGACATTGCTCCGGGAATGACCCGGGTGCGCATGGTGCTCGAAGGGCCGATAATGTCAATGCGCACCGATGCTTCGGCATTGCTGCTCAACAGGGACGAAAGCAGTTCTCCCTCCAGATCCTTGGCAGCCCTGCAGTATCGGTAAAGGGCCTCTCCCTCGACAGTGGGTCGCATGCCACTTCTCGAACGTGTGAACAAGGTCAGCCCGAGCTGTCGCTCTAAAGCGCGAATGCGCTGGGTGACCCCGGTCTGGGTCAGGCCAATCTGCTTTGCAGCGCCGTGTACTGTGGACTGATGGATGACAGCGACAAATGCCTCTAATCCCGGGTGAAGCAAACTCATCATAATTCATCAATAAATAAAAATAATAAATTATACAATCACAAGTTTCAATCTGCCGTTTTGTGGGATTACTCCCTCATTTGGTCACTGAATTTCATTAAGGATAAGGTTTTGTTAACATATCGTTGTAGTTTTATGGAAATCAATGTAAATTAGTTTGCATAAAAAGGCATAATAAACATGCATTTTGAATTGTTAAATTTTTTGGAGACGCCCGGATGGCAAGTGGAAAGACAATCATCGACGACACCGAATGCAAAGGCTGTGAACTCTGCATCGCATTCTGTCCTAGGCATCGGATTGGGCTCGGCACCACGATAAACGAGAAAGGGTACATCCCCGCCAAGTTGATTTCCAACAGCGATGTAAAAAATTGCACGGGTTGCGCCTTGTGCGCTGTGGTGTGCCCTGAGCTGGCCATCACAGTGTTTCGCGGGAAAGGAACCGATCCGGAGGCGCCAAATGACTAAGCAGCTGATGCGGGGCAATCACGTCCTCGGCGAAGCAGCCATTTGCGCGGGGTGTCGGTACTACTTTGGCTACCCCATCACACCGCAGAACGAGGTGCCAGAGTACATGTCCGCCCGGCTACGGGAAGTCGGTGGGACTTTTTTGCAGGCTGAAAGCGAACTCGCGTCGATCAACATGGTGCTCGGTGCATCCCTAGCAGGCGCCCGGGTCATGACCTCTTCGTCCAGTCCGGGCATCAGCCTCATGCAGGAGGGCATCAGCTTTCTGGCTGCCATGGAGCTGCCCGCGGTGATCGCCAATATGGTTCGCGGCGGTCCAGGGCTCGGCAACATCGCCCCGGCGCAGAGCGATTACTTTCAGGCCACCCGGGGCGGTGGACACGGGGACTATCGCACCATCGTGCTCGCCCCAGCGTCGGTACAGGAGCTGTGCGACATGACCTATAACGCGTTTGCGTTGGCCGACAAATACCGAAATCCAGTGATGATTCTGGGCGACGGCATGATTGGTCAGATGATGGAGCCCATTGAATTTCCCGAGTACATTGACCCGGCCGACTTGCCCCCTAAATCCTGGTGCCTGTCTGGCTCTAGGGCCCGTCCGTCAAAGCGTTCAAAAGCAATCATGTCCCTCCTGCTCAATCCCAACATCATGGAGGAGCGGAACTTTAAGCTGGTGCGAAAGTACGACGCGATCCAACGGGAAGAGCCGGATTGGGATGGCTATGCACTAGACGATGCCAGCATGGCCGTGGTGGCCTATGGTACCTCGGCCCGTGTGGCAAAAGGTGCGGTCAAACGGGTGCGACAGATGGGGATGAATGTAGGGCTGTTTCGACCGAAGACCCTGTGGCCGTTTCCAGAAAAAGCCTTAAAAAAGCTGACTCGTATTGTGAGGCACTTGCTCGTCATCGAGATGAGCACTGGGCAGATGATTGAAGATGTGAAGTTGGCTGTAGGAGACCGGGCAGAAGTATCGTTTTATGGGCGACCCGGCGGTGTTGTTTCCACCCCCGATGCGGTGGCCCATCAAATCAGCCACCATTACCTGAGAGCGCGACTCGAACGGGAACAAGCGAACTGAAACGACTGCTATGACAACGAATCTGAAAACAGTTTTTGAGCGTCCCCAGAGCCTGAAGCAGGCCACATTTCACTACTGTCCGGGGTGTGGGCATTCCATTGTACACCGCTTGGTGGCAGAGGTGATCGACGAGCTCGATTTGCAGGGGCGCTGCATCGGCGTCCCCCCTGCCGGCTGTGCAGTGCTGGCCTACAACTATTTCGACGTGGACATGGGAGAAGCGCCCCATGGCCGTGCCCTTGCCGTAGCCACGGGTATCAAGCGAGTGCGCCCCGACAGCATCGTCTTTACCTATCAGGGGGACGGAGATATTGCCGCCATTGGGACTTCCGAGACGATCCACGCTGCAAATCGCGGTGAAAATATCACGGCGATTTTCATCAACAACGGGGTCTACGGCATGACTGGCGGTCAGATGGCGCCGACCACATTGCCTGGACAGCGCTCTACCACCACGCCAAAAGGTCGCGATATCGCTGCTGACGGCGCTCCCCTCGACCTCACCGCCATGCTCGCCTCGTGCAAAGGCAGCGCCTACCTGGAACGGACTGGTGTCTTTTCGCCAAAGAGCATCAGGCAGACAAAAAAGGCAATCCGAAACGCATTTAAGACCCAAGCGGCTGGATTGGGCTTTTCCCTGGTGGAGATCCTATCCCCTTGCCCGACTAACTGGAAGATGGATGCCCTCAGCGGATTCAAATGGGTCGAAAACGAAATGACCAAAACTTTTCCCCTAGGCACCATCAAAGATACCACGGGATTTGCTTCTCAAGGGAGGGGACGATGATGACGAAACTCATTTTCTCTGGCTTTGGGGGGCAGGGTGTGCTGCTGATGGGGTATGTGACCGCGCTGGCTGCCATGAGGCAGGGATATAATGTGACGTTTCTACCGGCCTATGGCGCTGAGATTCGCGGGGGCACGGCCAACTGCACGGTTGTCATCGCTGACGACGAGATCGCCAGTCCAGTGGCCAGCTCTCCGGATGTGGTGGTCGTCATGAACAATCCGAGCCTGGCGAGGTTCTCGAGTATCGTGAAGCCGGGTGGGGTTGTTTTTATCAATTCGTCACTGGTACATGCAGAGATGAAGCGGACAGATATAAAAGAGATCCGCCTACCGGTGAACAGCCTTGCCTTGGAGATCAGAGCAGAGCGCTCTGCCAACATGGTCATGCTCGGGGCGCTGGCCCAGTCTTCTCAAATCGTCGCCCTGGATGACCTGAAACAAGCCCTCGGGGAAACGGGATTGGCAAAAAAAGAGGGCATTCTAAAGTTGAACCATCGCGCCTTGGAGGTCGGCGCCGAGTGCGTACGTTACGCGCAAAAGTGATATAGCTATTCTTCATACAAGGGAACAGACAAGATGACCGTGACACAGCTGACAATATCAATTCCCAATAAACCGGGCGATCTGGCGAAAATAAGCGAGCTGCTCGGGGACGCCGGCGTAAACATTTTGGCCATTTTGGTCTCCACGACCACGCCTGATGGTGACGGGCTGGTGCGATTCGTCGCAGACAACCCAGAGCGGGCGACCAACGTCCTCGATACCCAAGGCCATGAGGTGGCGTCTAACGAAGTCATCGCCGCAGATACGCCCCATAACGCCGGGGGCCTGCTGGCCGTGCTCAAGCCACTGAAAAGAGCAGGGGTGAATATCGACTACCTCTATCCGTGCACCTCTGAAGGAAAGAATACAATTGTAATTATAGGCGTTCAGGACGACGCGATAGCAGTGGCGCTAAATGCATTGCGAGAGAACTGGATAGCCCTGTACGGCGATGAGCTTTATCACATGTGAGCCGGAGCGGCAGGTAAAATGCCTCCCCCTTTGGCAAACGGGAACTAGAGGAAACGCGGGAGGTATAAGTATCAAGTGGGTATCTCCGGCACCTTTCCATCTTTTCGGTATTATTTATTATATCTTGATGGCAGTTGATGCGTTACTCCACCAGCTTGATTGCTTCTTCTATGCTCACAATTCGAATCGGAGAAGGACACCCTGAATGTTCTACATTGCTTCTAAGGCGATCGTCAGCAGTGACCAAAGTATATCCGTCAGCTAGATACACAAGCAGCCATCTATCATGAGCATCAGTGTCGTTTTTCTTGAAGTTGTAGCTATTTCTATCTCGGACCGACATCCACCCAAGGTATGCGTGAAAGTGCAAGTGCTCTCGCAGGTCTCGGCGAATATCTTTTGCGTCGCGTGGTGTGCCGATCATCTCACCAACCGACCGATACATGTTGACAAGAGCGTCAATATATTTTGCGATGAATTTTTGAAATGGAGGGCGATTTACAAGCTTTTCATGGTATTCAATAATTCTCGTCGCGAGGTTCTTATTGCTTTCTACCCAATTATTTCTCTGATTGACGAGTTCCTCCTTAATACTATCGTGGCGTTCTCTAAACGAAATATCTAGTTTTTCGAATGACTCCATCTTGATTAAACGTCGCCGAAACATGTTCATATGGGTGTACTGTTTCAACACAGTCAGTGGCGGGCAACCAGCTACTAGTGCTGCTCTCAGGATATCCGATTCCGTCTTTCGCACCATTCCTTTGTTGCAACAAAGCTTGTCCATCCAGTCCAAGGTGTCGCGAAAATTGTCAAAAAGGTGGGCTTCTCTTTCGTTCAGATGAGCGGAGATTTCCAGTAACGAAATATAGCATACCCATAGAACACGCTGTTCCCGCTTGGCTAGCTCAAGTAGTGGTTCTCTGAACTCCTCGTACTGCCCCTCCGCAAGTCCCCTAAAAATATTCGTATCGAGTAGCAGCTTCGGCCCGCTTTTCATTTCGTTGCCCGCCCACCCTTACCGTTTTTGTTTTGTTGTATTTGTTGGGTGCGTTTCCAAATTACACAAATTACTAGCCCCAACAAGTTTACAATTCAGGTCCGTCCCTTTTCTTTTAAAAGAGATCTATTCATCACAGCACACCCAGGGGGATTTGGTTTGACAAAAATGTTTTGAGAGAATTGGTCACCGGATTAATATTGACAAGCGCAGACTCTTCTACACCTGGCCCGCCGGCTCGTCGCATTGGTTTCTGATTCAGAATCCCAATATGGACCGTAGACGGTATCGAAAAAACAGCCGATACGGTAAGTGGCGCTGGGATCTTGAATCGTATCGGTGATTCCGAAAGCAGCCAGCACGGTCGCGCAGTTTTCAGAGCTGCCGTCACTGCCGGCAAAAAGCCGCGTCCCTTCGTTGTATCCCCCGTGTTCTTGGCAGACGACATCGCAGTTTTGATTCTGTTGGCCGAAATACCAGCAATAGCCACCAATAGAGACACCATCGCATGGAGGTGATGTATCAGAATCGGAATCTGTTTCGGTATCTGTGTCTGTTTCGGTATCTGTGTCTGTTTCGGTATGGGAATCTGTTTCGGTATCTGAATCAGATTCAGTGTCAGATTCAGTATCAGTGTCAGTATCTGAGTCCGTGTCAGAGTCTGTGTTGGTATCGGTATCTGTTTCAGTATCTGAATCAGATTCAGTGTCAGATTCAGTGTCAGATTCAGTATCAGTGTCAGTATCCACATCCGAATCCGTGTCCGAATCCGTGTCTGCGTCCGTATCTGTATTCGTGTCTGAGTCGATATCTGTATCGGTGTCTCCATCGCTGTCTGTGTCTGTATCGGAATCGGTTGGAAAACCGCTTGGGTCGGAATAACAAAGCTTATCCCCATCGGTGTTGCAGTACCAACCCGGAGGACAATCGGCATCACTTTGACATTCGAATTGGCCCTCGTTTGGTGTGACCTTGCAGGCGACAATACTTGTCGCACAACTCAGAAAAATCCAAAAAAAAATGGGTAAGGAATCTCTTGTAAACGCCATTTTAAACCCAATAGCTCCTTTGTCCGGGCGTCATCTAAATACCTGCGACCCATCAGATGAGGGCATTTAAGCTCAATACCAATATAAAAGGTCAATTCTATTTTCTATGTAGAGAATCGGCTAAAATCTATTTTTTTAAAGCTGGCCTCTTCCGACCTTGACACTTAAAAAATGAGAAAAGGGGACGTACCCCTCCTAATTCTTTTTTAGACAGATAGGGGGCCATGCCCTGACAGAGATCCAGGGGATCGGGGGGATCGGGGTCAGGACAAATGACTTGTTATATACACGACCCTCGGAGATTGCTCTTTCAAACGGGAGATTCCAGGTAAGGGATTATCTCCACTCCAACATCATGCAATATGGAACAAAGCTAAAATTTGACGAAAATTGACCTCTCTATGATAGGATTATCAGAAGATGAAAAACCTTGCTGTAATAATCGCCCTATTGATGGTTCCTCTGATGATACTGATCTTCGTTCATACAATTAGACGTATGATCAAAAATGCAAAAGGGGAGCCTTCACCGTACAATCGAAGATTTTCTGTCAGAGTTATTCTGATGGTATCGATTTCTATTATTGGTTTGTTTGTTTATTTCCGAATATCAATGGGCAGTTTTCCTGAGAGCGACATGATCGTCGTTGAAGCTCGTGAATATCTTGAACGCACTCATGGTCACCCCGCCGATAAATGGCGGATCAGGGTAGTCGGTCGACTAAAGAAGTTCGCTCACGAGCAGCCAAGGAAATACTACAAGTTGGCGTATTCATATAATGATACAGTCGGTAGATTATTGGTTGAGTGCACTCATTACGAAGCGGCAAAGGAATTGTTATTCAACGAAGCAAATGAGCAATTCGACATATTGCCTCCCTCGCGCGAATCAACCAGAGATAAAGGGTTGAATGATTTGGTCCATTCCGAGTAAGCACTGCGAGAGGCCGAAAACATAACCAAGTTGAAATTCCATGCCTCAAGTGTTTGAAGAAGTAGAAGGATCTGAACTAATTTTCGTGCGCCGAATGCCATCAAAATTTGCTGCATACCAGATCACATAGACAAAGATCACATCCCATTATCATCCGCTCCAGTTCGCCGAGTGGATCCAGGATGATACCAACGACTGTGCGCCAGCCCGGGGAAGCGATCCGGCGGCTCGCCCGCAAGGCCTGAAACCGGATCTCCCCAAGCATCGCGCCGCCCATTGGCGTCCAAAACAAATCGATTGCAGAGGGGTGCTGATACCAGGCCTCGACGACATACTCCCAGGCAAAGGAAGCGATGACAGCGTAAACAAAGGCGATGACCGGTTTATGTCGCCAGCTCCTGGCAGCAAGGTAGGCTTCTGATCCGAACAGGCCGTGGGTTATCAAGTTGAAGTGCCACCAGTCACCATCAGAGGCAAAGATGTTCGCGGCGTGTCGATACTCGGGAAACGACGACCAGCTGCTTCGGAATTGCATCGCATTCTTTCCAGTGTCTGTTATGTCGAATGCCTCCGGCCAGATCGCCAACATGCCAAAGTGCATACTGGTTTCGAGTGCAGCAATTCGGATCACCGGGACGAGGAAACTTTTTTTACACGGAGATGAGGCGCATTGGGGATCGACCGGGGCTTGTGAATGGGCCGCTATTGAAATTGTCATGACGCAAGCGAAAAGGCTTATTTGGCATTGATTTCCCATTAGTTCGTAGCCAATACACCCTGCATTTGATGCCCTCCGTCCCTCGATAGTTCTCGATAGTTCCTCGAGAGGCAGGCTAACAGCAAGGCAACGACAAAAGCAACGCGCTTTAGATTTTCTGGAATATTCACCCGGACTCCTTGTTATATGGAGATAATCGTCGAACCTCCATCAAAGGAGAGGGGAATGCAAAGCTTTGATCGCAGTGTCGCTCTTTGTTGGTTGATCGTGTGCACAGTGCTGATCCCCGGATTGCTCTCAGCAGGATCAGATGAAAAAACCCTGTCGGGCCAAGAAATCGTCGATAGGATGCTCAAGCGCGCCGAGGCTAACAAAAAGAAAGCGCTCCAATACACGTACAAACAGATAATGGAGATCGAAAAGCTCGACAAAAGTGGGAAACTCGATGAGCTGGAGACCCGCGTGTACGAAGCGGTCATTATTGATGGGGAACGCTACGAACGGTTGATCGAGAAGAACGATAGCCCTTTAAACGCCGAGGAACAGGAGGAAGAGCAAGAGCGCGAGGCCAAGTTTCGCAAGAGACAGAAAGACAAGAAGGCGGGCAAAGAGGTCGCTGAAGAGGATGGCATGTCCCTTGAATTCAATCGAGACAACACGGATCGATTTATTTTTGAAACGATCGGCAAGGAGACAATCGCTGGTCGACCGGCCTATGTGGTCACAATAAGGATAGATCCAACTAAAAAATTGCCTGAAGAAAAGGACACGGACAGATTTTTAAACGCCCTCGAAGGAAAGATGTGGGTAGATGCGGCAGACTTTGAAATAGTCCGCGTCAAGGCCCGGCTGACACGCACCGTTCGTTTTGGATTGGGGTTGCTCGCATACTTCAAGAAAGTCGTGTTTTCCTTTGAACAGAGAAGGAGCACGAGCGGAGCGTGGTATCCAGCGTCAGGGCGCGTTTATATCTGGGGCAGGTCCCTCATCTTCAAACCCATTCGCCAGAGACAAAAGATTACATTTGCGGATTTTAAAAAGGTCGGATAACCGGGCCGAAGATTGTGGGTGAGTGTTGGCTTCGTCTTTGTGGGGGTAGGGCTAGATACCGACGCCAACGGCCAATCCATAGGTCGCGTTGGTCATGTTGATGTTGTTTTCGTCTTCGCCTTGAAGCAGGCCGACGAATGCTTCGGCAGTCACCGCGAAGTTTCTCTTCAGTCGATACTCGTACCCGACAGTGCCGAACATACCCACGCCAAAGGAGGCGTGGTCGTCTGTCTTTTCCAAGTACGCATCAACACATGCCATCGTGTTGCATTCCGGGGATTCGCCGCTGCCCACGTCATTGTCGGCAAAGATGAACGAGAATCCCGCTGACGCGCCAAAATAAAGCCCAAATGGCATGGCGTAGCGATACTCCGGTCCGAGGTAGTAACTGGAGACAGCACCCCACTCATTGTCGCCTCCGACGCTGTCGCGCACGTCTTGTGTGGACCGCCAAGTGCCTTGAAACCTCCCGCCGATGAAGTGTCGGTTGTCGATAGTGCCGCCGACCCTGAGCGCCAGTCCAGGTGTAACGAGCGCTGTTCCATCGTGGCTGGTCAAGCGGTTATCGCTGTCTTCATGCATCATGGCGCCGAGTAACATGGCCGTAAAATAGACAGGTGGCCGATCGCTGCTCTGTACGTCTGCGGAGACCTCAGTTACAGGTGCTCGAAGATCGCCATCCTCTGGCCTGGCCTCCTCGGATCGAGCAGAGACCGCAAAGGAGAAAAGGATTGCTGCCATGAGAAACGCTACGAACAGGATTGATGGAATTGAATGTCTCATTGAATGCCTCTCTTCTTTCAAAGCACCGTCTCTCGGTGCGCGTGTTATGTCCGGAAGCATTTCGCAAGACCCGAGCCAAAATTTTGAAATCCGGAATATGTCCTTTAAATTTAATGCGTTAGGTGGGTTTTTATGATTTCGACACAGCTGGTACTGGCCACTTTGAAGTATCGCAAAATAACACAGCCTTCCCTGTAACCTATTGAATAGACTTAAAAAATTAAAATAGTGGACCAAAATGAGATAGGTTGAAGGGGATAAACATTTGACAGGGCGCTCTAGGTCGTGTCCCGTAATTCACGGCAAGAAAGGAA
>JASJCT010000156.1 GCA_030065855.1 Myxococcota bacterium | reverse complement strand
TTCGTCGTTCAGATAACTCGTGGTTCTGCTCATCGGATCGATGACCGCATCTAAGAAACCACGCTCGTCATAAGTAAACTGGTAGGTTCTGAGATTACCCACTTCTCCGGTCTGCACGTATTCGATCCTGCCATACTGATCATACAGAATCTCGGTGGGGAAAATGCCGCTGGTCCACGATTCAGTGATGCGTCCGATATTGTCTACATTTGAATAGCTGTTTCTCCCCGCTGCAGAGGTATAGGTCCATTGCTGGGTTGCTGCGTCATAGGCTTTGGTGAAGGTTTTACTGTTGGTCGTGGTCGTCTCGGTCAGGACGGTAAGACTCATCAGGTCGTTTGGATCTGCCAGTTCAGCTATCCTCTCGGTAGCCGTGGTCAGTGTCCGACCATTGGGCGTGGTGACTGTTGATTTCTCAACCGGCGCACGCATACCCCAGCGGGGGTCTGGATTCTTTTCCGTTACCACTTCTGTGCCATCTGCAAAAGTCGTGGTTCTTATGCCACTGCTCTTTTTGGTTGTAACATTCGATAAATTATTGGGAAACGTCACCGAGCTCCGAATAGCATCGGGCCGGCGTTGAATATTATAAGTAGTGAGCAATTGCTCTCCACTCGTAAACTGAACCTCGGCAGACCGGTTTAATACTTGATCCAGTTGGAGGGTCTTGGTGCTTCCAGCAGCATCCAGGCCTGTAGTTAATCTGCCATCATCGTCATAAGTAAATGTAGCGAGATCTCCATTGGGTGTCGTGAACGTCCAAAGCAATCCCTCTGTGTCATAGTAGGTCATTTGATAGTTAGCACCGTCTGGCAGAACGACCCGATGAATGTAGTCATTCGCATCGAGCTCGATGCCGATCTTTCGCATTGATGGATCCAGCACGGAACCCTGGGCAGGCGGCATAATACCGGTAATACGCCCTGTGACATCCCTTTCTATCTCCAGTATATCTCCCTCAGCATCTGTAACGGTCATTAGGTACCCATCTGGATTGTAACCAAACTGGTATTTCACTTGTCCAGATAATGCATCTTTGGTTGCCAAATGCCGTCCCACGAGGTTGAACTCATATATCTCCGTACCATCCTGGCTGGGCACGGTATATCCGACATCTATTGAGTTTTCTAATTTGGTTGAGATCTTTCTAAGCCACTTATAGTAACCAGAAAAATATAAATCTCCGTTGGGAGATAATGCCATACTCCGTATTGTATCAATTTCTGCCAACAAGGCCGGTCCATCATCGCCGGTAGACCCTTGAGGACCAATCCCGCCAAAGGTCTGAACGTGTCCATCGATCAATCGCTTGATTTTATTATTATCCCCAAACTCACCGCAGTTTCCAATACCGCTTGCTTCATCCCAAATAACGGTTCCCTCATCTGTTACCAAAAGAGCATTTTTATTGGGGAAACATAGCTTGGAATTACCTACTGGCACGAGGTCTATTGAATAATCATCGAGTTGCCCTTCTGGATATCCCCCTGCTACCCATCGCCATTCACCAGAAGGCAAGTACTTCCATATTTCACTTGCTCCATACCAGCATAGGGCGTAGAGCTCATTGCCAGGGCCGAGCGCTATGGCGTCTGCGCACATTCTTGCACTTGTTCCTCTCATGATATAAGGGAAATCTTCTGGCGTGAAGAGCGTTCTCATTATCCCATCCGTGTCGATCATTCTGATATATTTGCTAGTCATATAATTTGAAACATGAGTTTCAGCGATATAAATTCGGCCATTGGCATCTATCTCCATATCCATAGCATTTATCAATCTGGCTTCCTTTGCAGGCAGCTGATCAATATCCTCTATCGGACCACAACCTCCGAGGTGTATAAATTTGTTGTCTTTTGTTAGTTTAAACACCCCTGAATTCACGTTCCCCCATCCATTAAAATTTAATCCTATGTAGAGATCCCCGTCATGACCAAACTTGAGATCTAATGATGAAAAGCCATTTTCCAAGAAATGACAATTTGAATCTTCAAGATCAACTACTTCTATATCCACTCGAGAGTGGTTCCCTTGCTTATCTATCTTGAAAATATTTATCGGCCCTTGATTTCCAGGATCGTCATGTGGATACCCAACTGCTCTAGAATAATACACCTCACCAGCGGGCGACACAGCAATATCCTTGATATATGTGCCTTCAAGTTCACCAGCATCAGGCGTATATGGCACTTGACTAATTATAGGAACCAAAGCGTCCACATAAACCTTTGCCCCATCCCCTCGGTGCAGCACATCATTAACAGGATCAAAGAAGTGATGCGGCTCAAGGGACCAGCCTCCAAGACCCATGTGTTTGCTGTCGAGAGCACCTAAAGATACCTCTAGATTCGTCTCTAATCGAGCTATACTATATGTAGTATTTCCAAACGCGCGATATTGCGCACAAGCACTTCTCGAGCAATACCCGCCAAAGACCATGCCTTCGCCGCCCGATCCAGAAAAGGGTTGATAGGACATCCATCTCTCGTACACATTGCCAAGCATTATGCGCGCGGTCTGTGGCGATACTGGGGTTGTACCGTACACGGTCTTTCCATCCCACTCGTCAAAAATTAGCTGCTTTGGATTTCCATCTTGGTCACACACTTCTTCTCGAGGGATTGGGCCATTGCATACCTCGGCACCCCTAGCGCATGTGCCCTCGTTACAACATTCCATGTACCTATAGGTTTTCCCGGCAACCTTTATCTCTATTTCAGCATAAAGCAGCTTCCTCCGTTCGCTCAACTCACCACCGACCCAATAATCCTGACAGAAATCCTTGGATTGCATTGGAATAATTATTCTTCTGCTTTTATCTCCACCTACGACCCGATTGCTATTGTAGCTTAAGCGCACTCCTGTCCCTGGGATTGGGATTGTTTCTCCAAGCGCCTGATCAAAGCAATAGATGCTAGATCCGGATTGCTCACAGTCACCCAAGTCAGGATCATTGAGAGGTCCCTCTGGTTTTTCCGGATCCGGTGCCTCTGCGTCCTCTGGCACCCAAAACGGGTAATTGCAATCTATTGGCGAGAAATGCCGGATAGGAACCCGCCATAACGTATCACCAACAACATAACTCGTTGCCAGCTCTGCGAGCTCAGCATCTGTTACGCCATATAGATCTAACCGCTCCTGGCTATCTCCTGTGCCGTCGCCGTCGATGTCGAGAATTGCCGCCCCATCAACGATGTCGAGAATCTCGACAACGACCCCATTTTCCGACGGTATCCATGCGGCCTTTTCAAAATCATAAATGCCTACAGGAACGCTCGCGCCTGTTGGAACGCCATGGAAATTTTCAATATAATAGTACAATGGCTGGTCAAACCGAATGCCTTTTGCATTGGCATCTATTCCCAAATCCGTACTTAGCTCTACTGCGTAGTTATACATGGTCGTCGGCGGCAGGTACGCCGGCATGGTGTTGATGCCGTTATTCCCAACCGTATACTCGGTAATCCTCAAATCTAGCGTTTCGATTTGGTGCGTACTTCCATCTTTCATTTCCATCGTTGCGGTAGTACCTGAAGGAATCAACAGCCTGCCTTGTCTATCTCCCCTCTCGTCACTGACAAAGGACCCTTGAGCCACTTGAAGATCTGCGCTTGTATCTGTTAAATCAACGTAGGTTACGTTCGGATCCACCGGAATCATCACCACTGGCGGCAGGTGGGCGTAGTTCTCCCACGGGGTTTTGATCTTTCGCTGTACAGGCAGGTACCCGTATTTTTCATAATGCATGATGAGCTGACTGCCCCCATTGGCCACCATATCAAACATACCGTCGGCTCTTGTGACCGTTGAACCATACTCTGGGTAATCTAGAATCGTAATGGTCACACCGGCGAGCGGTGTATTGTCCTTATTTTGAACGATGCCCCGCAACACAACGGTTCGCTCTTCCTCGATGATGGCTGGATCCAGCCCTTTTTGGATGGGATCTGCTCCGGTATAGAGAAACGCGGTGGCTTCTTTTAAGCGCGTTACCCTTGTCGGATCTAACGGTGGCGCTATTGTTGCTGGATCAGGTGGTAGATCAGTGTTGCACGCACCCTCGGCACAACCTAGATCGCAATTCACACACCAGGCATCGCTACCATCAGTTTGGCAGAACCCATAGGTGTAGCAAGACTGGATTGTCTCCCATTCTTCCCACTGGATATTATCCATCCCGCAAGTTGGACTCGTACCGTTACAGTATTGATACAGCTCTCGTCTCTGGGCATCGCCGCCGCATTGGCTATGGGAGCAGGCAAACTCCTGGTCGACCGGATCAGTGCCACATCGATGATCGCTACCCAGTATAAAACCATCCTGGCCACAGCACGCACCTGCTGAGCATTCATTACAGATACCGTTCACACATCCGTGGGCGCAAACTTCCTGGGTCGTGTAGTAATTACACACACCACCTGCACATTCGCCGATCGCCTCGTAGTAAACGGCAGTGTCGCCATCGCAGTAATCATCAGGTGGTGTATCGCAGATCACATCGATGCATGGATCTACAATGCAAACATCGTCTGAGGGGACGTATCCCTCATTACAAGTCCACGCGCAATCAGCTGGCGTGGTCCATCCGCCGGCTGTTGTGTAGGTAATTTCGACTTGTTCTAGAATAGAGGTTGCATTTTCCGGTGGATTATCCACGCAATCGACCATCTTGCTGTTGATACAAGCGCCATTTTCGAAAACGTAGTCCACAGGACACACGCAGTCCCCCCAAACACCCCACTGTCCTACCTCGCACGTACGTTCCTGACTACCGAGTCCGCCACTGCCGCATGTCTGGGTTTCTGTGGCAGCGTCGACACACACGTCGGGATCGTCACACGCTCCCCACGCATCCCACTGACCGGTAACGCAGGTCCGGTCTTGGGTGCCTCGGTTGTTCAATCCGCACGCTTGGGTCTCGGTTGCAGCATCAACACACACATCCGGGTCATTGCAGGCTCCCCAGGCATCCCATTGACCAGCTACACAAGTCCGGTCCTGGCTGCCTCGGTTGTTTAAGCCGCATGCTTGGGTTTCTGTGGCAGCATCTACGCACACATCGGGATCGTTGCAGGCTCCCCATGCTTCCCACTGACCGGCTACACAAGTCCGGTCCTGACTGCCTCGGTTGTTTAAGCCGCAGGCTTGGGTTTCTGTGGCAGCGTCTACGCACACATCTGGATCGTTACACGCCCCCCAAGGGTCCCACTGACCAGCTACACAGGTTCGCTCCTGACTACCCCTGTTATTCAACCCACACGCCTGGGCCTCTGTTGCCGCGTCTACACACACATCGGAATCGTTGCATGCACCCCATGTATCCCACTGGCCTGCTACGCAGGTCCGATCTTGACTGCCTCGGCTGTTTAACCCGCAGGCCTGGGTCTCTGTTGCTGCGTCCACACACACGTCGGGATCATCACATGCTCCCCAGACATCCCATTGGCCGGCGACACAGGCTCGTTCCTGGCTACCACGGTTATTCAACCCGCAGGCTTGGGTTTCAGTCGCGGCATCCACACACACGTCGGGATCGTCGCACGCTCCCCATGCTTCCCACTGACCGGCAACGCAGGTCCGATCTTGGCTTCCTCGGCTGTTTAATCCACACGCTTGAGTCTCGGTCGCAGCGTCAACACAGACATCTGGATCGTCACACGCTGCCCAAGCATCCCACTGTCCAGCAACGCAGGTCCGATCTTGGCTTCCTCGGTTGTTTAATCCACACGCTTGGGTTTCAGTCGCTGCATCAACACACACGTCGGGATCGTCACACGTTCCCCATGCATCCCATTGACCAGCAACACAAGTCCGGTCTTGGCTTCCTCGGTTGTTTAATCCACAGGCCTGGGTCTCGGTCGCAGCGTCAACACAGACATCGGGATCGTCACATGCTCCCCACGCATCCCATTGTCCGACTACGCACGTCCGGTCTTGGCTACCTCGGTTGTTTAATCCGCAGGCCTGAGTTTCGGTGGCTGCGTCGACACACACATCTGGATCATCGCACGCTCCCCAGGCCTCCCATTGGCCGGCTACACACGTCCTTTCTTGGCTGCCTCGGTTATTCAACCCACACGCTTGGGTCTCGGTGACAGCATCGACACACACATCTGGGTCGTCGCACCCTCCCCAAGCGTCCCACTGACCAGCTACACAGGTCCGCTCCTGACTGCCTCGGTTGTTCAACCCACAGGCTTGGGTCTCGGTAGCAGCATCGACACACACATCCGGGTCGTCACATGCCCCCCAGGTGTCCCACTGACCAGCTACACAGGTCCGATCCTGGCTGCCTCGGTTGTTCAGGCCGCACGCTTGGGTCTCAGTAGCCGCATCCACACAGACATCCGGATCGTTGCACGCTTCCCAGGCATCCCACTGACCAGCAATGCAGGTTCGATCTTGACTTCCTCGGTTGTTTAAACCGCAAGCTTGCGTCTCAGTGGCCGCATCTACGCACACGTCAGGGTCGTTACAGGCCCCCCATGGGTCCCACTGACCGTTGACGCACGTCCGATCCTGGCTTCCTCGGTTGTTCAACCCGCACGCTTGGGTCTCGGTGGCAGCATCGACACAGACATCTGGGTCGTTACAGGCCCCCCAAGCTTCCCAATGGCCGGCTACGCACGTCCTCTCCTGGCTGCCTCGGTTGTTTAACCCGCAGGCCTGAGTCTCGGTGGCTGCATCTACGCATACATCTGGGTCATTGCACGCTCCCCAGGCTTCCCACTGACCGGCGACACAGGTCCGCTCCTGGCTTCCTCGGTTATTCAAGCCGCACGCCTGAGTTTCGGTGGCTGCATCTACACAAACGTCGGGGTCGTCGCACGCTCCCCACGGGTCCCATTGTCCGGTAACGCAGCTTCGCTCCTGGCTGCTTCGGTTGTTCAAACCACACGCTTGGGTTTCTGTGGCAGCATCTACGCACACGTCTGGATCGTCACACGCTCCCCAAGCATCCCATTGGCCGGCTACGCAAGTACGCTCCTGAGTACCACGGTTGTTTAACCCACACACTTGGGTCTCCGTTGCCGCGTCAACACAGATATCTGGATCGTCACATGCTTCCCATGCGTCCCACTGACCGGCTACGCAGGTCCGATCTTGGCTGCCTCTGTTGTTCAACCCACACGCTAGAGTTTCGGTGGCAGCATCTACACAAACATCTGGGTCATTGCACTCTCCCCACGGGTCCCACTGCCCAGTGACGCAGGTCCGATCCTGGCTCCCTCGGTTATTTAATCCGCACGCCCGATTCTCTGTGGCGGCATCAACACACACGTCGGGATCGTCACACACTCCCCAAGCATCCCAATGGCCGGCTACGCACGTCCGCTCTTGGATGCCTCTGCTATTCAACCCGCACGCTTGAGTCTCGGTGGCAGCATCAACACATACGTCGGGATCGTCGCACGCTCCCCATGCTTCCCACTGACCAGCTACGCAGGTCCGATCCTGGCTCCCTCGGTTGTTCAAGCCGCATGCTTGGGTTTCAGTCGCGGCATCAACACACACGTCTGGATCGTCACATGCTCCCCACGCATCCCATTGTCCGGTAACACAGGTTCGCTCCTGACTGCCTCGGTTGTTCAGACCGCAGGCCTGGGTTTCGGCGGCAGCGTCGACACAGACATCGGGATCATCGCACGCTCCCCACGCTTCCCACTGACCGGCTACGCACGTCCGATCCTGGCTGCCTCGGCTATTCAGACCGCATGCCTGAGTCTCGGTGGCTGTATCCACACACATATCGGGATCATCACATGCTCCCCAGGTGTCCCACTGACCAGCTACACAGGTCCGGTCTTGACTGCCTCGGTTGTTCAATCCACAGGCTTGAGTTTCGGTGGCCGCATCGACACAGACGTCGAGATCATCACACGCTCCCCATGCACCCCATTGACCGGCAACGCAGGTCCGATCCTGACTCCCTCGGTTGTTCAACCCACAGGCTTGGGTCTCGGTAGCAGCATCGACACACACATCCGGGTCGTCACATGCCTCCCAGGCATCCCATTGCCCAGCTACACAGGTCCGATCCTGGGTACCCCGGTTATTCAACCCACAGGCTTGGGTTTCTGTAGTAGCGTCTGCACACACATCCGGGTCGTTACACACTCCCCATGTGTCCCACTGACCGGCTACACACGTCCGATCCTGACTGCCTCGGTTGTTTAATCCGCACGCTTGGGCCTCGATTGCCCCGTTCACGCAGATGTCCGGATCGTCGCAAGCACTCCACGCACCCCAGTAATAGTCAACACAGTCCCGCGTGCGCGTGCCGTTGTTGTTCAACCCACACGCTCCGGTCTCGCTCTCGCCTAACTCACACTCGTTGACTACGCAGACCTCACCTTCTTGGTGATACCCAGCGTTGCAGCTCCATTCACATTCGGCTGGTTCGGTCCACCCCTGGCCCTCGATGTACGTTATCTCCACCTGCACGATGGTCGATGTGGCGTTCTCGGGCGCTACGTCCTGACAGTCCACCATCTGGCTCGTGGCACAGGAACCTCCCTCGCATATGCCAGATGCACATACCGCTTCAATGGATACATAGCTGCATACGCCCCCTTCACATGTGCCTGGCACTTCGTAGGTCACTTGCGTGGTCCCGTCTAAACAATAATCCGCAGGCGGGGTCTCGCAGACCACGTTCAAACACGGATCCTCTAAACACTCCCCTGACTCGCAACCAAATAGGCACGGCTCCACTGACTCGGCATATGTACATGTGCCGTTCTCGCATACCCCCTGTTGGTCAAATACCACCAGGTCGCCGTCGTTGTTGCAGTAGTCTGCTGGCGGATTGGTGCACGTTACCCCGATGCACGGATCCTCTAAACACGCGCCCTGGTCGCACCCAAAATCACACACCTCCACCAAACTGCCGTAAATACACGCCCCATCTGCACATACCCCCTCTTGGTCGTGCACGACCAGGTTCCCCTCGTCGTTACAGAAATTCGCTGGCGGCGTGTTGCACATCACATTCGCACATGGATCTGCCTGACATGCCCCGTCCAAGCATCCGAATTCACATGTATTATCTGTAAACCCGTACTCGCATTCCCCGTCTGTACACGTGCCGTTCGGCTCGAATGCCCGCAATGTGCTCGCGTCTTCGCAATAGTTCGCTGGCGGTGCATCGCACGTCACCCCGGCACAAGGGTCCTCTAGACACGCCCCATCTGCACACCCGTATGCGCAGGGCGACACCTGGTAACTGTAGAAACACTCGGCATTCTCGCAGTACCCGGTCTGTTCGTACACCCGCAGATTATCCGCATCTTCGCACACATTCGCAGGCGGGGTCGTGCACGTAATGCCCTCACATGGATTGACCAGGCACGCGCCGTCTTCACATCCAAACTCGCAAAACAAAAGGCTGGTTTCGTAATAGCACTCCCCATTGGCACACGTCCCGGTCTGGTTATAGACCGTCAGGGTATCTGCATTTGCACAGCTATTGGCAGGTGGTGTATCGCACACCACATCCTCGCAGGGATTGGGATTGCACGCACCTTCTTCGCACCCGAATTCACACGCCTCTGTGTGCGTGGCATAGGCACATTCACCACCCAAACAAGCGCCTGGGGTCTCGTACACGGTCAGCGTATCCACATCTGCGCACGTGTTCAAAGGTGGCGTGTCGCACACCACCCCTTCGCACGGGTCACCCTCGGGTATGAATTCGTAGGCGCCCATATCCACATACATAGGCGTACCCACACCGGTATTTGGAACCAGTGAATCATCGTACCGGTATCTACCCTCTAGATCTGTTGCAAATGCCACATCCCCATTTGCCGCATCAATCCCCGGAGACCCTGCACTCAGGTGCAAATTCCCTGCCCCTGGGTCCACAAACAGCGGATCTGCATCGATATTCCCCACCCCCGCATAGCCACCTTGGATGTCGCTATAGGTAACGATGTAACTCCCAGGGCCGGAAAGCGTGTCCCCGCACCCGAACTTAGACGTATTATCCCAAAAGATAGTGTTGGTCGCTTCTACAGCACTCCAATACCGGTTGTATATGGCCCCACCGCTGCGCCGGGAGTGATTGTTGTACAGTGTGCTATTGATGAGCGTGACCATACTGCCCAGCTTGTTGTATATCGCGCCCCCACTCTTTTTGACCTTGTTTCCAGAAAACACGCAGTTGGTGAATTTGGGCGCACTTGCCAGGTTGTACACAGTGCCGTCGCCCTTGGATTTGTTGTTGATAAACAGGCAGTTTTCAAACTCAGGGGAGGCGTAGACATTGTACACCGCAGCACCATCGTCAGAGGCGGTGTTGTTGATAAACGAGCAATTGCGTACGATTGGAGATGCCTTGAGATTGTATAGGCCACCCCCATCTCGGGCTGCCAGCCACCCGCCCTTGGCGCGACCGTGACGAATCGTGAACCCATCGAGCACGGCATTGGATGCACCCCGAACCACGTGGAACACACGCTTTCTCCCATTCGACGCCTTCCTACCATCGAGGATGGTTGGAAATGCCGCTACATCTCGCTCATAGCGCTCAGTCTCGGCCCCGGAAAACCCGCCGTAGATCTCCACGTAGGCCCGCATTCTGATTAAATTGTGCGGGGACCACTGATACACATGGTAGATGCCTTCTGCTACCCACACCTCACACGCTACCCCACCTGCCACGCTATATGCGGCATCGACTGCAGACTGTATGTCTGTATACGCGGTGGACCAGGAGAGCCCATCTCCAGGTGTGGGGTTATCTAAATCCACATGAAACACGCAGGGCTCTGGACGCTCAGGAGGAGGGTCTGGTGGCGGATCCGTATCTTGATGGCACGCCTTTTCTACCTTTGCGACAGCCGGCTTTGGGATATCTTCGCTTTCACACGAACAAGAAGCCACAAACCCACTTACCAAGACCGCAACAGCACACAAAATCGTACGAAACTCAGACCCCATCGGATGCCTCCTTTTCGTGTTTCAAACACAAACCTGTCACTTTCAGGACGTCGACATGAACAAATGTCAAGGGAATATATCGTAGGGTAGGTATAAATAGACCCTTAATCAAAAAAGAGATACGTCTCATCTTTTCAATTCTTTATTTAGATATTGTAACAATAATGCAAAAATACAATCTCCATATTGAAAGGAATTCACTCCACCCGAGAGATAATAGATCTCTGCGCAACCCACTGTGGCGCATCCTTTTCTCCCCCAAAGAAGAATGTTATTTAAGAAGAATGACCCCAGCATAGCATCACAGGCGCTTGGCGTGAAGTACAAAATGACTTTCAGTATTTTTTTTCTTATACCGACACAAGCATACCACAGCACCCAGGCTTGGGGGCAGAAGCACCTGTGATCACTGAATGTAAAGCCAAGAAATATCGTTTTGGGCAAGCAAGCGACCTGTCTGAAAATAAATCGCCAAACACCACTTGACGACCGCGGTTTTGTCTGTCTGATATTTATTGAGAGGCAGCTAGCTGCTCGATCCTGCCAGCCCGCCTGGGCGCGGCTTGATGGGCCTAGTCACCCCATGACGGTGAGAACAGCTAGACATCTCTAAAAAAATAGGCCAAGCAACACCGATGCGGTTTCAGCGGAGGGTGACTCTCTTCGTTTGTGCCGATGGCGGGTGGATCTTCTTGCTTGGCCTGAGATTTGCCCGCCTTTTTTATGGGCGGGTCTCGAAGGTGAAAAAATGACCCAACGCAACCCATTCCAAGAATTTGACCGCGAGCCAGACGAGGATCATCCACTGCATAAAATCGTGCGGGCGCATCCACACATCAAGCTGTTGATGCGCAATATCCGGGAAGCCACAAAACGTCTTATCAAAGCGATAGGAAGTGACCATTCCCCATGGATCCAACTCGAAGAGTTGATTAACAAACACCTTCATGCCAGGGAAGAAATCCTGTTCAACCTCGGCTTTGAACATGGTTATCTCTCTGGAGAAGGTGAGGCGCTTCAAATGGTGAGCGGTCGAGATCCTGATGATAAGTATCGAGCGTTTGCCGAAGAACTCCGCATCCTACTCGTTCGATCCAGCCTTCCAGAATTGCTCGGCATCGCAGTACTTCTGGAAACAGCCTGGTCCATGTGTCTTAAGCGAGCAAAACAACAACGCATTTGAAGGCACTGATTACAGAACCTGACACTGCCGTGCTCCAGGATTGTATTAACCAGAAAACTGAAAAAGTGTGGCTTGGCTAAACCACTGTCAATCCCTCTCTCTTTAGAAGCTGGGTCATTTGGTGGGCATTTTCCGTGGCCTGGCCGCGCACGTGATTGTTAAAAAACAGGACTCCTTTACGAACCCTGCGGCTCATGGGCGCTATTTTGGTGGTTACAAATTTTTGCACCTCATCCTCTGAATAGCGGTAGTCGAACTTCTGCTGTTGATTGCCAGAACGCCAGCCTTGGGTATTACGGCCATGAAACCGGACATAAAGCAGATCGGGATTGGTCACGACATCTAAGGCCGGAAACAAGGTCGGCAATGCCGGTGCATCCACTGTAACCAAGGTGACGCGACGCTTTTCCAGTTCGGAAAATACGCGGTCATGGGCCCAAGATCGATGCCGAAACTCAACAGCCAACGGTAGCCCCTGAAAGGTATCTATATGGCCGCGCATATTAAATACGACTAAGATCTCCGCAAGTCTTACATCATAAGGCTCATCCAAATAGCTAAATCAAACAAACCATCAATAAGGCAGGTCAAAATCCTTGACAGACAGACACTGCGCGG
>JASJCT010000045.1 GCA_030065855.1 Myxococcota bacterium | reverse complement strand
TGTCAAAATCCCCCTAACCCCCTTTTTCAAGGGGGAGATCCTTTACCCGGCATAAAAATAGCAAAAATCGCGACATTTGCCCTTAACCGAATGCCATTGTGGCAAAGGGGGCTGGGGGGATTTCGTCTTTTCCCCTGGCATTGCGAGGAGACAAAATCCCCCTTCCCCCCTTTTTCAAGGGGGAATTTACTAACTTAACCCGACAAATAACGTTTGACATGGTACTAGTAACGCGCTCATAGATCGATATTGCTGAGCGGGTCGTTGCTGAGGCCCTTGCTACTCGACTTCTTCTTCTTAGCAACACGTGATCTACGAGCATTTCTCGCCTTGCGCCGTTTCGCTGCCTTTGCTTTGCGTTTGGATTTCCGTACGGAAGCCTTACTAGCCGCCTTTCTGGCCGAGCTGGCCCAGGATTTCGGCTGGTAAAACGAATCCTTGCCCTCTGGCTTGGCCATCTGTGGGGCCGAACTTGCCGCAGAGGCCCGTTCGATCGCCTTGGCCGGCGATTCAGCGGGCTTGCTTGGCGATGGCGTCGCAATGGGATCACTCGAGGTTACAGGCGTTATATACGAAGTCGTGGTCGTGATCTTCGAACTTGAAAACATATTTTTACCTTGCAGGATCCCGAAACCACCGACCAAGGCAACAAGGCCAATTGCCGAAAAGATCACCATTCTCCGCTTTCGTGGGCGATTTGGCCGGACCATGAAGGTGTCGTCATCCAGATCATCACCCGCGTATTCAGCTGCCCAGCTCGTTAAGGGATCAGGCGTTGTCGATACCGCTGTGTTCACCGGATCGGGTTGCTGCTGGGTTGGGGGAACCGATACAGCTGACGGGGGAATGGAATTAAGGTCGTAAATATTCTCACTGTAGCTGGCCGGCTGCTGAGGTGCATTGGCGCTGAACGGTACGGGTTGAATCGAGGCCAGCGGGGCCTCACTATACCTGGGCTGCTGCTGGGGAATATTGACACCTTGTGGCGCTGGTTGAACCGAGGCCAACGGGGCCTCCTGCTGTTGGATAGCATCCACGCTTGGCGGCGTGGGCTGGACCGAGGCCAATGGGGCCTCGCTATAACTGGCCTGCTGCTGGGGAACGTCGGTACTTGGGGGTGCGGGTTGAACCGAGGACAATGGGGGATTGGCCTGGGGTATCTCGCTTGGTTGCTCAGATTCACAACGTTCATCGCCAGCTGGCGCAATTGACTGTTGTGCTGGGATTTCCTCTGCCTGCTCGGTTTCGGCATAGGTGTCCTGAGCAGCTGCAGCTGGCTCCTCTATTGGTTCATCCTCTAATTCGTACAATTGCTGCGCATATGCGTAGTAGGCCTCTGCTTGCTCAATATCACCGGCATCGTAGAGTTGTTGGGCTGCTTCGTAATAAGGCTGCCAACTCGGTCGCTCAGGGGCGGATGAGACTGTGTCAGTAACGGCTTGTTCGTTGGACTGTATTTCCAGGTCCTGATCGTTTTCGTTTTTCACGGGGCCGCGCTCCTTTCTTCAAGACTGAAGTCCTAATTCTTTGTCGTACTTAGAGAGCTTTATTACAGTCAGGTTTAAAATATACATAACCTTTTGATATTACATCACTTTGAAACCTTATCACGATGCGTAAAATTCGTACAGTCCTAATTTTTCAAGAAATTATGGTGGTGGGATGTGTCGGTGTAGCTGGATTTGGTCTTTAGCCCTTGCCGGTCTTTTGTTGTTCGTGGCCATTCCAACAAAACGTGCATAGTTTTTCGCTTGGCAAGCCGATTGCCTCGATCATATCTGGCAGGCGTTGATATTTAAGGGAGGTTAGACCGATCTGCCGACCAATCTCAGCCACCATGGCGTGGTAGTAATCTGAATCTGGATTGGCATAGTCAGGCAGGTGGTTTTCCACATCTCCGTTCAGACTGGCGATCGCCTTTCGGGTGGCCAAATCCATCTCTGATTTGGACTGGGAAAAATTGAGGAACTTACAGCTGTAAACGAGCGGCGGACAGGCAGGGCGCATGTGGATTTCCTTTGCGCCATATTCAAATAGCCGCGTGATGATATCTCGCAGCTGTGTTCCCCTAACGATCGAATCCTCGCAAAAGAGCAGCCGGTTGCCTCGAATCAGTGCCTCAATCGGAATCAGCTTCATTTGGGCAACCAGATCCCGGGTTTTCTGATCTTGGGGCATAAAGCTCCTGGGCCACGTGGGTGTGTATTTGACGAATGGCCGGCGATAGGGGAGCCCTGCTTCTGTTGCATACCCAATGGCGTGTCCATTTCCAGAATCGGGAATCCCAGCGACCAGATCTACATCGGCATTGTCTGCTCGGCACAGGGCAGCCCCGCATCGGTTGCGCGCGCTCTCCACATTGATATCCTCGTAACTTGACGCAGGGTATCCGTAGTAGATCCAGAGAAAGGAGCAGATCTGCATGGCATCGCCCGGGGGCGAGAGTTGCTCAACGCCGTCCGGGGTTATCATGACTATTTCACCCGGCCCCAAATAGCGATCGATCTTGTAGCCGAGATTTGGCAGGGCACAGCTCTCCATAGTGACGGCAAAGGCTCCGGGTTTGGCGCCGATGACAATCGGAGTGCGGCCCAGGCGGTCTCGCGCCGCGATAATACCGGTTTCATGGCTGACTAACAGGGTGCACGAGCCTTCAATCGCGTTTTGTGCAGCGATAATGCCATCAACCAAGGTCTCTTCACTGTTGATGAGCAATGCCACCAGCTCTGTGGGGTTTGTCGCGTTCATCGAGAGCTCAGAGAAGTGGGCAGAGCGCTGTTTGAGCAGCTTATTGGCCAGCGCCTCGATGTTGTGGATTCGCCCCACAGTCGCGAGGGCGTATACGCCGTGGTGTGAGCCGATAAGCAATGGCTGGTCCTCGTGATCACTGATAACGCCGATGCCCATGTGACCGCTGAGTTTGGAGAGGTCGTCTTGAAATTTGGAACGAAACTGTGAGCTCGTGATGTCGTGGATGTTGCGCTTGAATCCGTCTGGGTTCTTGACGACCAGCCCGCCTCTTCGCGTGCCCAAGTGGCAGTGATAGTCGGTGCCGTAGAATAAATCGCTTATACAGTCCTGCTTGGATGCGACGCTAAATAGTCCGCCCATGTCAAATGCCTTTCTCGTGCTGGCTGGAATTTTTCTATCGTATCGCGATAGTGCATCGCCAGATGGCATAGCACGCAACATCGCATCGTAAAAGAGGTTTTGACCTGGGGAGGACGATACCTCTATGCCACTTCAAAAAATCGCTCTTTGGGTACGCCACAAACAGAACATTTGTCAGGGGCTTCCCCCTCGATTGTGTTACCGCAGACTGGACAGACGTGGATCGGAGATTCAGGCAGATCTTTACCAGAGGTCACTGTATCCAGGGCCTTGGTGTATAAACCGTGGTGCACTTCCTCGACCGCAAGGGCGTTTTTAAAAGAAAACGTCGCGGGCTTTTCCCCCTCTGCCTGGGCCTCCTTTAGGAACTGGGGATACATCTCTTTGTATTCATGTCCCTCGCCTTCAATGGCTGCCTTGAGGTTGTCTACTGTTCCCTGGATACCGCCAAGCACCCTCAGGTGTGCATGGGCATGGATGGTCTCGGCCTCGGCCGCAGCCCTGAACAGTTTGGCCACTTGCGGATATCCCTCCTCTAATGCCTTTTTTGCAAATGCGAGGTACTTGCGATTGGCCTGGCTCTCTCCGGCAAAGGCGGCTTCGAGGTTGTCTTTGGTTGCCATCTTTTCTACTCCTTTGTTCTTCTTTTTTTCCTGGCTTGTTACGGGATATTACACGTGTTCTATGCGCGTGTGTGCTGAGATTTCAGTGTTGGTCGTGCAGAGATCTGAGATCGACAGGCCGTGCACGTCGTCGTTTCCGGTCAGGCGGGCAAAATCCTTGAGCTCCTCTGTGGATGCTTTAAGGAAGTTTTCAACCCGCTTGGCAGATTTGTCCACTTTAAACCGGGCCCTGAGCTCTGGATCTTGGGTGGCAATGCCAACCGGGCACATACCGGTCGAACAGATCCGATACTGCTGACAGCCCATGGCCATCATGGCAGCAGTACCAATGGCAACGGCGTCTGCTCCCATGGCCAGTGCCTTGGCAAAATCCGCAGATATTCGAAATCCGCCGGTGATGAGCAAGGTCACTCCGTTGGCTTGCTTCTTGTCTAGATATGCCCGTGCCCGCGAAAGGGCAAATATGGTGGGCACAGACGTGGCGCCTTTGACGAATTTGGGGGCAGCAGCTGTAGATCCAGCCCGTCCATCCATGGTGATGAAGTCGGGCTGGGCCTGAAGGACAACATCGAGGTCCTTTTCTATATGGCCAGCCGCCAGTTTGACCCCAATGGGCGCGCCATGTGTTTTTTCCCGCAGCCAATCCACGGTCTGCTTGAGCTCATCTGCGTTGCGGATATCCGGGAAATGGGCAGGACTGAAAATATCCCTGCCAACGGGGAACCCGCGCGCCGCTGCTATGTCCTCTGTGACCTTACCGCCTGGCAAGTGGCCCCCCATGCCCGGCTTGGCAGACTGACCAATCTTGATCTCCACTGCATCTACCTGCTGGAGATATGCGTCGGTAACGCTGTATTTGTTGGGCACATATTCAAAAATATACCGATGGGCACTTGCCAGAGATTCAGACAAGATGCCGCCTTCGCCAGAACACATTGCTGTCTTGACAGCCGCACTGCCTTTGGAAAGGGCCAGCTTTGCTTCCTTGGACAGGGCCCCAAAGGACATGTGGGTGATATAGATGGGCGCATCCATCACCAGGGGCCGCTTTGCCCGGGGGCCGATCACGGTCTGTGTGTTCACTGGAACGTATTTATTTAAAGGTAATCGATCGAGTTGCGCGCCTTTGATCAGAATATCACGCCACCTAGCAGTGGGTTCCTTGGTGCGCATCGGCTCGATAATAGACGCGCCAGTTATGGCCATCTCGTGGATATCACCCATAAACTGTTCCAGCGCGTCATCGCGCCGCCGCCATTCGGACAAGTAGGTATCCAGGTTCAAGTCACCTGGATCAGCGCTGCGATCAGCGGACTTGTCCAGCCCCTTTGGCGCGCCTGGCGTTTGGTGGACGAGGGTAAACGAGGCTTTATTGGAGCCACAGACCGGGCAGGTCCAATCGTCCGCAAGGTCGGCAAACCGGGTTTCCTCGCGCGCTTCATCATATTCAAAAGTACACAGCTGACACTGATACGACCCGTAGATGATATCCGGAGTGGTAATCTCCTCCTCCACCGGTTTCTTTGGGGAGGGGTCGACCCGACTGAATTCCTTTTTAGGGGAACCGCACACCGGGCAGGTCCAATCATCAGGTAGCGCTTCCCATGCCTTCTCGTCCTGAATCTTGTGGGGGTATGTGCACAAATTACATTGGTACGTGACCATGACACTCCTCATTCTTGGCTTTCTCTTGCATCAAAATAAAGCTGAACCCGCTAAAAAGATCAACGCAGAAAGCGAACCTATCCACCTGTTGAACTAGTTAAATCTACCGATAAGTCCTGCCGATACACCGGAGAAGTAAGGGCGCAGCTGGACAGCCGCCTGTTGGAGATGGTCGGGTCTGCGGGGTAGCTCGTGTAACCAGGGGATTGCCAGGCCAAGGCCCACCCCGGTGATCGCGCCCACTATAACGTCTGACAGGAAATGCGCCCCAGCTACAACCCTGAACGTCCCTACCGCTGCGGCGATGCCATAGGAAAAAATCCACAATGGCGCAACCTTAGCACGGCCTTGCTGTTGCCTTAACCAATTCCCGACCCTTCTTCGGTGGTGAAAATGGCCTGATCACTTAATCCCCACCCTTCTCCGGTGATGAAAATGGCCTGATCACTTGATCCTCTCCCTTCTCCGGTGGTGAAAACGGCCTGATCACTTAATCCCCACCCTTCTCCGGTGGTGAAAACGGCCTGATCATCTGATCCTCACCCTTCTCCGGTGGTGAAAACGGCCTGATCATCTGATCCTCACCCTTCTTACGTGAGGAAAACAGCCTGATCACTTGATCCAGACTCTTTTCAGGCCAGATCGCGGCTTTTGTTTTTTCCTGGTTTGGGGATAATCGCATTGACCGAAAGGAGACAGGTGGTTATTGCTACTTGGCAAATGATTTTTTAAGGAAAACGACTTGGTAATGAACAGCAAGCAACATTTACTAGAAAAGATTGCGGATTTAAAAAAAACGCGTCGGGCGGTCATTCTCGCCCATAATTATCAGCTACCTGAAATCCAGGATATGGCCGACTTTAATGGCGATTCCCTTGAACTCAGCAGAAAGGCAAAGGACACAGACGCCGAGGTCATTGTTTTCTGCGGGGTGCACTTCATGGCCGAAACCGCGGCCCTCTTATCTCCTGAAAAAACAGTGCTGTTGCCCGACCAAAACGCGGGTTGCCCCATGGCCGATATGGCTGAGGCAAGGGATGTTCTCGAATTGCGGCGACAGCACCCAGATGCACTGGTTGTGTGCTATGTCAACAGCACCGCCGCGGTCAAGGCCCTCAGCGATGTCTGCTGCACGTCAGCCAATGCAGTGGACGTGGTCTCGCGCATTCCAAAGGATCGGGACATCATCTTCGTACCAGACAAGTACCTGGGCCAACACGTGGAGCGAATGGCTGGCAGGAAATTGATCCTATGGCCGGGATACTGCCCGACCCATGTTCGGTTGCAACCCGAACACATTGAATCAGCTCGTGTCTCCTATCCAGGTGTGACCGTGATGGTGCATCCCGAGTGCCGACCCGAAGTTGCCATGCTGGCGGACGAAGTGCTCAGCACTGGGGGGATGTGTCGATTTGCCCGTGAAACTTCAACAGAGACCATCGCCGTTGGTACAGAGGTGGGGCTCCTCCACAGGTTGAAAAAAGAGAATCCAAGCAAGCGCTTTATTCCGCTTTTAGACCAGGCAGTGTGTCCCAACATGAAACTCACGACCCTGGCATCGGTTGTTTGGGCATTGGAGAACAGGCAGAACACCATCGCGGTAGATAGCCCGATTCGAGAACCAGCAAGGGCGGCTATCGAGCGCATGCTCGACAGCGGACCGATCACAACGAGCGAGGTACCTCTTGATTGACGCACTTGAAATTGCCGGGCGACGTTTCTCGTCCAGGTTGATGGTTGGAACGGGAAAATTTGCCAACACCGATGTCATGACGCGGGCCATCGATGCTTCAGGCGCCGAGATCGTTACTGTGGCACTCAGGCGCGTGGATCTATCCGCACCATCAGACGACATGCTAAACGCTATCAATCCGGACAAATACTTGCTGCTGCCAAACACCTCTGGTGCCCGCAACGCAGCTGAGGCCATTCGCTTGGCGCGCATTGCCAAGGCCAGCGGCCTGTCAGACTGGGTCAAGCTAGAGGTAACCCCTGATCCAAAGACCCTGCTGCCTGACCCGATTGAGACGTTGAGCGCAGCCGAAACCCTTATCAAAGACGGATTTACTGTGCTTCCATACATGCCGGCTGACCCAGTACTGGCCAAGCGCCTCGAAGAAGTGGGCGCAGCCACCGTAATGCCCCTCGGCAGCCCCATCGGTACTGGACAGGGCCTGCGCACCCGGGATTCGTTGGAGATTATTGTCGACCAAGCCACTGTTCCAGTCGTTGTCGATGCTGGACTCGGCTTGCCCAGTCATGCAGCTGAGGCAATGGAGATGGGTGCGGATGCGGTTCTCGTAAATACGGCCCTGGCCATTGCAGATGATCCTACTGCCATGGCACAAGCGTTTCGCCTGGGCGTGGACGCTGGCCGCCGCGGGTTCCTGGCCGGCCCTGGTCCGACGAGCCGGGAAGCACGCGCCTCCTCTCCTCTCACGGGTTTTTTAGAATGAACCGCATCGAGGAAATCGTCGACCAGACCCAATCGAGTGACTGGGAACGCCTGCTCAAAAATCGCGACGAGGCCCTGGTTCGCAAGATCCTGTCGAGACCTCGCAAAGATGCAAGGGATCTCGCCCTGTTGCTCTCGCCAGCTGCTGATAACACCCTCGAAGAAATAGCCCGCTATGCCCATCGCGTCACCGTGAAGCGATTCGGCCGGGTTATGCAATTGTACGCACCACTGTACATTTCCAACTTCTGTGTGGGCGGATGCCCGTACTGCGGGTTTCGCTCGGATCGATCGGCACAAAGACGCAGGCTCACCATTGAAGAAGTCCTCCAAGAAGGCGGCCTACTCACCCAGTCGGGCATGCGGCACATCCTACTGGTGTCCGGCGAAGACCCCAAAGGCGCGAGCGTGGCATTTCTGGCCGAGGCGGTTACAAAACTCAAGCAGATCGCACCGAGCGTTTCGATAGAAGTGCCGCCCCTTAAGGAAGCTGATTACAAAACCCTGGCCACCGCAGGCGTGGACGGCGTTACCCTATATCAGGAGACATACGACCCCATCCGATATGCTGCCTGCCATCCCTCGGGTCCAAAGTCGGATTACACCTATCGCCTCACCGCCCTCGACCGGGCAGGGAGAGCCGGCATCCCCAAGCTGACCCTGGGCGCCCTGTGGGGACTTGGGCCCTGGCGACTGGAGGCGCTTCGGCTCGGCCTCCATGCCATGGCACTGGAACGGCACTACTGGCGGAGTCATATCGCCCTGGGCATGCCGCGCCTTAAGCAAGTGCCAAACGATTTTTCCATTCCATATCCCATGGACGATCGATCGTTGGTGCACGTTATTGCAGCACTGCGCGCATTCCTGCCAGATGCAGGCTTGGTGCTATCCACCCGAGAACCGCCAGCCCTCAGGGATAAGCTCGTGCCCCTCGGCATTACCCAAGTATCCGCAGGGTCAAAGACCGAACCAGGAGGATATGCAGCACCAGGGGCTGCCACGGATCAATTCGAGGTGTCTGACCATCGGACCCCGGCGGAAGTGGCGGATCGCCTGCAGCGGTTGGGGTATGATCCCGTGTGGAAGGATTGGGAACCCACATTTGGAGGTATGGCACCATGATCGAGGTGCGCATCAATGGCGAAACCAAGTCAATCCCAGAGGGGCAAAAGGTCGGTAAGCTGCTCGAAACCCTTGGGGTGCGGGATCAGACCCTATTGGTGGAACGCAACGGCGAACTGATCCGGCGAGAGGCATTTGATGACGAAATTATCGCCCACATGGATGTGTTGGAGCTTATCCGCATCACCGGGGGGGGGTAACCCCGGACAGCTGAATTGACAATGCGTATCTACCTTGATCACAATGCAACAACCCCTGTCGACCCGGAAGTGCTCGAAGAGATGCTGCCCTATCTCAGGGCATCATTTGGCAATCCATCGAGCATCCACGCCTACGGACAGGAAGCCCGTCGCGGCCTCGATCTGGCCCGGGAACGGGTCGCGGACCTTATCGGTGCAGACCCTGAGGAGATCGTCTTCACATCAGGGGGGACCGAGTCCATTAACCATGCGATTAAGGGTGTTTTCGACGCTGCATCGAGACCTGGCACCCAGCTCGTCATCAGCGAGATAGAGCACCCGGCTGTGCGCACCTCGTGCAGCGATCTAAAGCGCAAGGGAGCGCGCCTCACCTATCTCAGCGTCGACAAGCAGGGTGAGATAAGCCGAGCTGCAGCCCGGGATACCATCGGCGAGAACACAAGACTCGTATCTGTCATGCTGGCCAACAACGAAGTGGGTACTGTGCAACCAGTGGCTGAAATTGCCAGAATTGCGCGAGAACGCGGCGCAATCGTTCACAGCGACGCGGTACAGGCCCTGGGCAAGGTGGCGTTCGATGTCAATGGGATCCAGGCTGATCTCATATCCCTATCGTCCCACAAGATCTACGGCCCCAAAGGCGTCGGCGGACTGTACGTTCGTCGCGGTACGCGCTTGAACCCGTTGTTGAGCGGCGGGGCACAGGAGTCGCGACGGCGCGGTGGCACAGAGAACCTGCCGGCCATCGTTGGATTTGGAAAGGCATGCGCGCTCGCCAAGGAGCGATTAGTAGCCGATGCCGAACGGATCGCATCGCTTCGAGAGCACCTGGAGCAAGGGCTTTTGTCTTGCATTCCCGACATTGTCATTCACGGCCGCAGCGTGCACCGCTTGCCAGGTACGTCGTGCATCAGCTTTTTAGGAGTCGAAGGCGAGACCCTGATGATGGCCCTGGATATCAAAGGTATTGCGGTCTCCACTGGTGCGGCTTGTGCGTCCGTGAGCCACGACCCCTCCCACGTACTCACAGCAATGGGATGTTCAACAGCCGAAGGGCAAAGTGCGATTCGATTTTCCATCGGGCGCGCCAACACACTTGAAGAGGTATCGCAGACCATTGAAATTGTCGCTGATAGCGTAGCCAGGCTACGGGGAACAGACGAAATCCCCCCAGCCCCCTTTGCCAAAGGGGGAGGACAGAATACCTAGACAATACAGTTGAAAGGATGTGGCGTTGGAAACAAAATACAAAACCCTGATCGACTTGTTGCGCTCTTTTAAGCGGGTCGCCATTGCCTTTTCCGGGGGCGTGGACAGCGCCTTTCTCCTGGCCGCAGCCAAGGAAGCACTGGGCAAAGATGCGCTGGCCGTGATCGGCCGTTCGCCCACCTATCCAGAGCGGGAATACACAGCTGCCAAGGCACTTGCCGAGTCAATCGGTGTGCCATACGCGGTGATCGACACGGATGAAATTGAAAACCCCGCGTTCTCATCCAATCCACCGAGCCGGTGTTATGTGTGTAAGACAACCCTGTTTACCGGCATTCGCGAGGTGGCACAACAGCGGGACATCGACGTTCTCCTCGAAGGCAGCAATGCGGACGATGCGGGTGATTTTCGACCCGGCATGGCAGCGGCGAAAAAACTCGGCGCACGCGCGCCCCTCCTGGAGCTCGGTTTTACAAAAGACGAAATCCGGCGCCTTTCAAAAGACATGGGCCTGCCCACCTGGAACAAACCGGCCATGGCATGCCTGTCCTCTCGCATTCCCTATGGCGAGGAGATATCAGAACCCAAATTGCGGCGCATCGAGGCCGCTGAAAACGCCATTCGAGATATGGGTATCGCCGAGGTGCGGGTGCGGGATCATGGTTCAGTTGCCCGCATCGAAGTCAATCCAGACCAAATAGGGACACTTGCCGGCCCAGGCCGACATCAGCTTGTAACTGCGGTAAAAGAGGCGGGATACACCTACGTCTGTCTGGATTTAGAGGGCTACAGAACCGGCGCCATGAACGAAATGCTCTCTGATACGGATCCCACATCAATAGAGATTAAGGGAGACAGCGCTTGAACGGCATTGACCAAAAAGAAGCGCTTGCAGCGGCAGATAGCCACGGCGCTGAGATGTATGCCCTCTTTGCTAGGGCCAATGCGGTTCGTATCGAGCGCCGAGGCATGACCGTGAACCTGTGCGGTGTGGTCAATGCTAGGAGTGGCGCCTGCACCGAGGATTGTAAATTTTGCGCTCAATCCGCGCATAACGATGCTGAAATAACCACCTACGGACTGCTGTCCAAGGAAAAGATCGTTGAGCAAGCAAAAACTTCTGTGCAGCATCAAGCCCGGCGATTCGGTATTGTTACCTCAGGGCATTCGCTGAACAAAGCGCCGGAGATTGCATCAATCGCAGGTGCGATAAAAGATATTGCTACGAAAACGACAGTGCGCCCCTGTGCCTCCCTTGGCAAGGTGGATCGGGATACATTGCTGCGATTAAAAAAAGCTGGCTTAACCCGTTACCATTGCAATGTGGAGACCGCACCGAGTTATTTTGATCGCATCTGCACCACGAGGGAGTGGGACGAGGCAGCAGAGACGATTCGCGCGGCAAAGAACGTCGGTCTTAAAACCTGCTCCGGCGGCATCATCGGCCTTGGAGAGTCCATTTTACAGCGCATTGAATTTCTCGAGGCAGTGCGAAACCTCGACGTGGACTCAGTCCCGCTTAACTTTTTTAACCCCATCGAAGGTACCCGGCTCGGACATGTGCCTCAGCTCACCCCCCTCGAATGCCTAAAGGTGATCGCTATTGCCAGGCTCATGATGCCAGACAAGGAAATACGCGTGTGTGGCGGCCGGGAGCGGAATTTAAGAGACCTTCAATCCTGGTCCCTCATCTGCGGGGCTGACGGATTGATGATAGGCGGCTACCTCACCACCATGGGGCGCGACGTTGCAGATGATTTAAGGATGATTGCCGACGCTGGTTTTGAAATTGCGGCCGAATAGCTTCAGACCTACGATTTCTTTTCTTTGATCTTTGTTTTAACGATCTTTATCCACTTCTCGGCCGCATTCTTGGTTCTCTTGTGTTGGGAGGCTTTGTTAAACGCGTTGAGTGCGGCTGGATATTGATCCAGGTTGACTTTTGTCATTCCGAGGAGGAGATAGGCCACGCCGGGATTGGTGAGCTTGCCCTTTTTAAACGCCTGGTTGAGCGCGCGACTCGCCTTGTCGAACTCCTCCTCATCCATGTGGATTTGGGCCAATTGAATGTACAGGTCGCCCTTATCAAATTGCTTGGCAGCCTCCTGCAATGGCTTGAGCGCCTCGTCGTTCTCACGGGCGTAGAGATAGCTCTCAGCCACCATCCGCAACGCCTTTGCATTATCACCGACAATGCCCTTCCCCATGCCGTGCTGCAGCACCTTTGCCGCTTTATAAGGGACGCCCTGCTGCATGTACAGGGAAGCGAGGTTCATGTACTCCGCCTCTTTTTCCAAATGGCCCTGCAGATAGGCGAGTTCAAATACCGCCAGCGCCTGTTTTTCTCGCTTTAGTTGAGAATACATCGCAGCCAGCTGAAGCCAATAGGTGCGCTTGGGATACTTGGCGACGAGCAACTCCAATATCTTTGCCACGTCGGCGTATTGGCCCAGCTGATAGTGTAGGGATAACAGAAATTGATACCAGGACTCCTGAGGTTTTTTCGCCCTGGACACGGCTAGCTTTGCATATTCGAGCGCCTTTTTATACCTCTTATCCTGGGCATAGGCCTGACCGATGAGGTACTGGGCATTTGGCGAGGGGTTTTCCACCTTTGCGAGCCAGCTCTCCAAAATGGCAATGCCCTTCTTGTAATTCTTCTGTGCCAGGTACAATTGGCCTAAATTGAATTCAATTTCGGTCATTGCGCCCTTGGGCATGGCATTTAGAGCCAGACATTCCTCAAATGCTTCGATGGATTTATTAAAATTCCCTTTAGAGGACCATACAAAGCCATATGTTTGCCACATCATGGCCCGCTCGTGATCGTTGATGCGCCGTCTGTTTTTGATCTCCTCTAGCACCTTGAGCGCTTCAGCGTATTTGTTCTGACCGATCAACTCATGGGCCTTGCTCAAGCGACTGAAGGCCCAAGCGCCAACCGTAAAAGACTGCTGGTCTTCTTCTTTTTCTTCTTTAGCGCGCACCGGTGAAGACCATATCAACACCGTCAGCAGCGCCACCAAAGATAAATATCCGATCCTCAAAAGAGCAATCGGCCGCGAAACATTAAGACTGATCCTCACGTGACGCACCTTCCTATTGGTTTAAGCTCTCCAACTCAAACGTGAGCTTCACCCGAATCCCCGGTCGCTCTACCCGTTCCCCATCGACGACCTTTGCCTTGTATTTCCATTTCTTAATCGCGCGCAAGGCAGCCTTTTCGAAAACCCCGGGTGGCTGGCCTTTGACTACCTTGGCGTCTTTGACCGAGCCCATCTTGCTAATGGTAAACTGCAAAATAACCCATCCCTCCAACCGCTGTTGTGCAGCAGCAGGCGGGTACATGGGTTGCACCCGCACCATGGGCACCACATCCGCATCGCTCGCGGCCGCACCCAGGGTCGGTCCGTCACCAAGCGAAATATCGGGTTTGGCGTTCATGTCTGGCGCATCAAATTTGAGCGCAATCGCACTGGCGCCACTCAGTTCAGACTTTGGCATGTCTAGGTCTGGGGCTGCCGGGGCTTCCTGCGGCACCACCTTGTCTGGTAGCTCTATTTCCTCTTCTTGCTGCGCGACCTCCTCTTTAAGTCGAACAAAATCGAGATTCTTGAGGGGTGGCGGTGCTGGCGGGGCTTCGTCCAAACCGTGTGTGATCAACAGGTGCATCACAAAGAACAGCACTGTCGTTACAAAAACCGCAACGCCACCGACCAAAAAATAACGTAGATAATTCATATCAACCCAACACCACCACTATGGTCTTTCCGTGGACAGGGACACATCTTGGACGCCAGCTGCCTTTGCCGCGTCCAGCACTTTTACCATGACGCCGTTTTTCGACTTCTTGTCGGCCTGGATAATCACGGCGCCCTCTGGATTTTCCGATAGCAACCGCTCGATATTCGCCCGCACGGCGCGCAGCTCTACCTGGCGCTTGTCAATCCATATCTGCCCATCTTCGCTAATACCGACCAGGATATTGGCCCGGTCCTTATTCACCGCAGATAAGGACATGGGTTTTTGTACTTCAATACCCGTTTCTTTAATAAACGAAGCCGTCACAATAAAAAATATCAACATGATGAAGACGACATCCAACATCGGGGTTAGATTAATGTCATCTTCTTCTTCTGGTTCAACCTGACGGTTGCGCACGCTTCACCTCCTGTTATGCCATCGATTCCTTTATGGCGCGCCGCTTTCTCTTTATTAGCCGCTCCAACCGAGCGTTGAAATAGATACCTGAAAGCGCGCCAACCATACCTGCCATCGTTGGAATCGTGGCTTTGGATATACCCGATGCCATGGCCCGGGTATTGCCCGTCCCGACCATGGCCATGATCTCAAACACCTCGATCATTCCCGTGACTGTTCCCAAGAGTCCCAACAGCGGGCACAGGGCAATGAGGGTCTTTATCATCATCATCGATCGGTTCAGCTTCTGGTTGAGCAAGGAGACTTCGAGGTCCCTGATGCGCTTGGCGTACCACGAGCTCTTTTCAGGCCTATCCTGCCAGTCTTTAATGGCTGTCTGCTGATAAGCAGGGAAGATGCGCCAAAAAAAGTGTAGCCGTTCCAGAATAAACAGCCAGAGCAGGAACGTGACAAAGAAAATGATTGTCAGCACGTCCCCACCCCGATCGAGGAAGTTTTGAACGTCGATGAACGCTTCGGTTAGGCGATACACCCTATTACCTCACCTGTTCCGCGCGTTTGGCGATAATGCCGGCGCTTTGTTCCTCTAGGACCTCGGTCACCCGCTTGCTCATGCTGCGCACGGTGCTGTGCATGAGCACGAGCGGAATGGCCGTGTATAGACCGAGCATGGTGGTAACCAGCGCCTCTGAAATACCATCGGCCATGTACCTGGGGTCTCCAGCGCCGAACAGGGCCATCTGTTGAAAACACCGGATCATGCCGGTCACCGTACCGAGCAGTCCCAACAGGGGCGCAACCACCGAGGCGATCTTTACTGCCCACAGCAACCTGTCCAGCTTGGTGGATTCCCTTAGAATTGCCTCGTCCAGCTTGAGCTCGAGGGTTTCGGCCGCCACATCTGGGTTGTCTTCGTATACCTTAATAACGCGGCCCAATGGATTATCAGTTCTGACGGTGGGGCTCGTACGCTGCCGCTGTACTTTTAAATTGACGAAGATAAGATAAAACATCCGCATTACGGCAATAAGGAACGTGATGACGCCGATGATGATAATCGTGTACCCAATGGCGCCGCCCTGATCAACTTTCTCTCGGGCACTGGGGGTCTGGACCAGCAATCCGAGCAATACGCCCTGGGATGGGTCGATGGCGAGCTCCACCATGCCGCTGGTTGCCTCTTCGAAGTCAGCAGCTGTGGCGAGGTCGTAGGACGGCGGCTGACGGCCGAACTCGATGAGCTTCTTGCGATCCCCGTCCCACTGCAGAAACTTTCCCCCGGCAACCGCGTTGAAAATGCCGGCACGTGCCACCTGGAGATTTTGGGTTTCTTCGCCATTGGCATCTACCACCGAGGCGGAAAACTTGGCCGATCGCCCCTGCTCGATGAGCTCCTGCTGAATGACGTACCAGAGCTGCTCCAACTGGGATATCTTTGGCAGGGACTTACTCGTTGCAAGGGCTTCAAGGCTGTCGGCGCGCTCTGGAAATTGGGCGCTCACCAGGGACTTCTCGACTTGACTGCGGATATCGCCAGCAACTTGTCGGATCACGCCAAACAGCTCGCCCATGGTTCCCAGGCGGTTTTTTAAGGTTTCGTTCAGCTCGCCCAAACGGACCTTGTTCTGGTCAAACTCCATTTCGAGCTGTTCGCTCCTGCGCTGCTCTGCTACAAAGGCCGCTTCGGCGTCTTTCAACATCTGTGCCCTATCTGCCTTGGCTTCGATGAAGCGCCGCTCCCGCTCCTTCATCTCCACGTTCTCTTGTCGCCATCCCTCTTTGACCTTCTGCAGCAGCTGGTTCAGGGATGTGGCTTTGGCCTTGGGCGGCGGTGATGCCGCTTCTTGGGCTGTTGCGGCAACGCCGACCGATACCAGTGCGATTGTAATACCAAGTAATAATATTATCTTTTTCATTGGACTTCCTTTGGCGCTGAGACAGGTAAGTGGATCAGGTTTGGTGCACTCTGCTTTCGAGCCATGCGGAATCCCTTCTGGACAGAGCTGAAGAATTTTCGGGGCAGCTCCTGCCAATCTTTGGCCTCCCGATCCCAAACACCCATTTTCTTTCCATCAATGGATCTGTACACCAAGGCGAGGCGGCCGATCTTCAGGAATTCTACCTCCCGTTCAGCACCGTCTAGAGTTAGCTTGCCCTTGTATTCTTCGATAACTTTGCCGTGCTCCAATTCAACCAGGTAGGCGTCGAGCACCTGGCGAAACTTCTCCGAGTCAGCCACGTCGGTCTTGTTCATGGTCTCTCTGAGGCCTTTTATGCGCGCGGTCCTCTCTTCGCGCATAAAGGGAACATCTAAGTTGATGAATTCCTCTAAGTTATCGAGCATGCGGAACATCAGCGGGGTCAGCTCACGACCCATCATCGCAGCATCGTTAATCTGATTTTGGATGTCATCCATCCTCGCCCGCTGGGCCACGACGAGCTTTTCGATCTGCTCGTTATAAACGCGAAGCGATTCACGCTGCCGCTCTAAATCCCGGTACTGGGAGATCAGCTGATCTGCTTGGTCATCAATATTATCTATCCGATTCTGCGCTTTTGACGCGGCGGTATTTATAGCCACGACCATATCGATGGTCTTTTTCAGGCTGTCGCCCATTGCGTCTTCCTCTGGGCCAAGCGCTAGGCCCAAAATAACGATTAGGCCAAAACTCAGTCTCTTCCAAATTGGTTTGTCCATCATGTTTTCTCTCCACTGGCTCCTTCTAGGGCAAATTGATTCCTAAACTGAAAAGCGAGAAACCTGTCTAAAACGTTACAATTTATCGCCACTATCACAGTTTTTCGAATAATTAAATACCAAATTTGTCGCCAGACAGCTACCCCAATCTCCTCGTGAACGGTGCGAAAGGGTATATTGCATATAACCATATGAAAAATAAAGGAATAATTTGTAAACTAAGACCCCTGCTAAGACCCTTGCGCTGGAGATTGGAGAAGATATTTAAAGAAAATAAATGTCTAGTCTTCTTGCTTAAGCTCAATCGACGCGACCACCTGACCGTGATCTGATTGCCATTTTTTCACGCTGTCCGGGCTTAATGTATCATCCACGATATGATCGTTAAGTGTTCTAACATAGACGACTTTTCCAATGCGCGCTGGATTCTGATAAACAAATTCCTGGCTGACCATGATATGATCGAGGGCTTCGTAGTGGCCATTGTGGATGTGGGTAAAGTAGAAATCGCGATAGCTATTGCGGGCCTGTATCTGCTTGACGTGATAGAGCAGCACGTCCCAAATTTTTTTCTTGGCCCCAAACGAGAGCCTGCGCCAGGGCGGTTCTCCAGTGGCGATTTGGGTCGTCACTGCCAGATCTCCGTCATTCACATCTCCCAAAACGATCACCGGGTCGTTGCTGCTTTGCAGGGTCTCCATGAGAATGGCGCGCAGGCCGGTTGCCTCGGCTGCTCGGAGAATCAGGGATCTGGCCTGTCCTTTTGCCTTTTCAACAGGGTCGTAGGGGTCTGCGCCCGCCCCCATCTTGGGTCGCTTTGACTTGAGGTGCACCACGAATACCGTAACCGCGTGCTGGTCGTTCAACTGCACCCTTGCCCGCAGCACTGGCCTTGAAAATGCCTTGAGGGGAATATCATCGCCGTCAATGTCGAGGATTGCCTCTGCTGGAAATTCAGTAAAAACGGATTCATCCACAATTGGAAACCGGGACACCAAGCCGACGACTGGCCCCAGGTCCTCATCTTGCGCTGGTTCTTCGACGAGTGACTTGCCCGAGGGATCGGCGATGGAGATCGCAGCGTCATTGTAAAAATCGCTCTGCACAAGTGCTTCTTCCAGGGCCTTCTTGTGGAAAATTTCCTGAAACCCGACAATATCTGCTTTCATTGCGCTGAGCTGGTGACCAATCCACTCGACTTTCCGGTTGTAATCCGTGGGTCCGTATTTTTTTTTGCCATAGTAAATAATGTTAGGCCAAACCAGATTGTACAGGTTAAACGTTGCGATTTTAAATTTGCTCTTCGCCATGTGCACCTCCCCATTCATTTGCAGTGGATCCTGCCAGATCCGGTTATGGCCTCTCCATTTTGACACGCTGCTGATGCGGCCCGCCCAGTGGCGAAAAGGCATGATTACATACGCTTTTTTTGGTCTTATTGAGACTCTACGCCCGGTCCGCACAAAAAGTCAATCTTCACCGCGATCCGAGATGTTAGACAGTTGACTTGAACCGCGGCCCTTATTGTATGATGGCCCCCTATGCTGATAGCATCCCAACCCACCCCTCCCTCCTGGCAGGCGTACGGGGTGTTCATCCTCGAGACACTCGTGGCCCTGGCTGTGGTCGCAGTGGTCGCGTGGGCCATTGTTCGGTTCGGCCTATTGCGATGGGGACTGAAGTCCAAATCCGGTCGCATGAAAGTGATCGAGCGTTTGCCCCTTGATGCAAGGAGATCTGTCTATCTGGTAGAGGTGGATGGGCACACCTTGCTCATTGGCGCGGCTGATACGTCGGTGCATCTAATAAAAGAAATAAATGACCCGGCCATTCCCACATCTAAAACCACACCTCGTCACAGCAAGACGGAGCTGTCATGACCGGGTGTCCCCTGATTACAACGCCCCTGCTGATGATTGCAGCTGATGGCGGCTCGAGCGCCTTTCCTATCGCTCAGTTTGGTGTGACTGCCGGGATAACCTTGCTGCCGTTTGTGGCCATTGCCGGAACGTCCTTTATTAAAATTGCGCTGGTCCTGGCCATCACCCGGTCAGCTCTGGGGTCGCCCAGCGTGCTACCAACGTCGGTGCTGACAGCCTTGGCAGTCATTCTCAGCATGTTTGTCATGGCCCCGGTGGCCTCGCAAATCTTGACTGCCCTCGAATCTGCCTCAGCGAACCTACCCGCAATCCAGGACGCATTTGGATTTGCCCAAGCGCGTGCCCTATACAACGCCGCGAGTCCACCGCTCATCGATTTCTTGAGATTAAACACCCCAGATGCAGAGATCGATTTCTTTTCCGGGCTGGCCAATGGGACGGCCCAGCCCAACCCGGGCCTGCGCGTTCTGTTACCCGCATTTGCCGTGTCAGAGGTGATGGAGGCTTTTGTGATCGGGCTCCTGGTCTTTGTTCCATTTCTCGTGATTGACCTGATTGTGGCCAATACCCTTCTCGCCCTGGGCATGTACATGCTGCCGCCCATGGCCATTGCGTTGCCGCTTAAGTTGCTCCTATTTATCGCTGTGGATGGGTGGCACGTGTTGCTGAGCGGGCTTATCGTGAATTACGCGATATAACTGCCTGACACGTAACCGCGTGCTTGCGATCCACTTGAAGGCGTCCCATGTTGAGTAGTAAGGAGGCATACCGTTGAAGACCCGCATAGAAAAAGACACCATGGGCGAAATGGCCGTTCCAGCAGGTGCGCTCTACGGTCCCCAGACAGCACGGGCAGTGGAGAACTTTCCGATCTCTGGCGTGGGCATTGGCCGAGAGATGATCCGAGCGCTCGGTCTAATAAAAAAGGCAGCTGCTCGAATCAACCAGGACCTGGGTAAGCTCCCCTCTGAGCTCTGCCATGCAATTTCGACTGCGAGCGATGTGGTCATATCTGGTCGGGTCGACGACCACTTTCCAGTGGACGTATTTCAAACCGGCTCTGGAACCAGCAGCAACATGAACATCAATGAGGTCATCGCCACCCTGGCAAACAGACAACTAAACGTACCCGGGGGAAGCGAGGGATCGGTCCATCCCAATGACCACGTCAATATGGGGCAATCGAGCAATGATGTTTTTCCAACGGCAATACACCTGGCTGCTTTGGCAGGCATCGAGCATGCGTTGGTGCCAGCGCTCAAGCAACTGTTCGAGGCGCTTCAGAAAAAAACAACCGCCTACAACGACATCATTAAAATAGGCAGGACCCATCTGCAGGACGCCACACCTATTCGGCTGGGGCAGGAGTTTTCCGGCTTTGCCGCGCAGATCGCACACGGTATTGCCCATGTGGAACAGGTCGCAAAGTACCTTCGCGCACTACCAATAGGTGGTACAGCGGTTGGCACGGGCATCAACACGGACCCATCATTTGGCCGAAAAGTGACAGCAGCCCTTACCCAGGAGACCGGTATCAGATTGACTGAGGCACCTAACCACTTTGAGGCCCAGTCCGCACGAGATGGAACGGTCCGCATGAGTGGCGCGCTCAAATCCCTAGCAGTGAGCTTGATGAAGATCGCCGGCGACATCCGCTGGCTCGGATCCGGACCTAGGTTGGGCTTGGCCGAGCTCAAGCTACCCCCGGTGCAGCCGGGCTCCAGCATCATGCCCGGCAAGGTCAACCCGGTGATTGCCGAGGCCATGATCCAGGTCGCAGCCCAGGTTGTCGGCAACGACGCCGCCATATGCGCGGGTGGCATGATGGGCCGGTTTCAACTCAACACCATGCAGCCCCTGATGGCGAGAAACCTCCTTGAACAAATCCACCTGCTAGCAAACGGCGTGCGCGTGTTCACTGAGCGGCTGATCATAGGGATCGAGCCGAACATCGATGCGATTACTGCACGCGCGCAAACCTCCCTAGGGCTCGCCACAGCGCTCGCCCCTCACATCGGCTATGATCGGGCTGCTGAGATCGCCAAAACAGCTGAAAAACAAGGCAAGACAATTCGAGAGGTTGCAGGGGAACAGGGCATCCTCTCCCCTGCTGAGCTAGATGAGCTGCTCGATCTGAAGCACCAGGTATGATGGGGGCGCCATCAAAAAAAGCCCCCAATGCCGACCAGTGCTCTGGTGTCGCCGCGCTGAGTAATCTGCGGCGCGAGTAGGGGAAAGATCTTAAGCTCGTTGCTGGCAACTGTAGACGACTGGTCCTCGGCCTCTTGTCTCGATATCAGGGCATCTATCGACAGCGCGATAAGACTCACCGCACCAACACCCCCTGTGACCCCTATCAAAGCCGGTGGTACCCGGTCCTCAGCAATGCCAACTGCCACCATGGCGCCGGCACAGCTCAAGCTGGCACCGTAGGTGGCAATGCCAGTAATGCGCAGACCGAGCGACCCGTTCACCGCGGGATGGTGCCGGGCAGATCGGCCGCCAAAAAAGACCACCGGCCCCAGTGACGCCACGGTAATGATCGCGGGTACGCCCATGGCCCAAGATGCGGCTTCCTTGTCTTCAGCTGCATCGCACTCGCCCATTACGTCGCAGTCATCGCTGTCATAAAGGTCATGGGCTTTGCCAGTCGCAATAGCGCTGCCAATACTGAGCCCAACCACACCGCCAGCACCAACCAATCCAATGATGCTCGCCCCCAAGGACCAGCCCGTAGACGCAGGTCTCACTGACGGTACCGGTGCCGGGGATGCTGCAAGGGCCGTCGCTGCCTCAGGAGAAGGAGCTGGGGCAGCCTCAGGAGGGCTCTGAGCGGGTTCTGCGCTTAGTGGCGCCGGTTCCAGGTTCGAGGGCGCTGCTTCAGCTGGGGAGATAGACGGTGTTGGATCCACGCACACGCCCCCCTGGCAGATCCGATCCCCCTTGCATTCCGTGTCCTTGGTACACTGGGCCGCTGCTGTGACTTGAAAAATCCCAACTACCGTGCCGATTGTCAGTGCCATCCCCATCCGCAACATGGTGCCTCCTTCTCCAGAACAGGATTTACGCACCTTGCTGACTGGGCGTCAAGTGGGACAATTGCAGCAACCCCGAAACCGGTATGTCGGGGTACTAATCCTCCGTCAAGTGATGAGTGATGTATAATATACTCCCCCTTGAAAAGGGGGAATGCCCGGCGCTAGCAATCAAAATACGTTTGACCTAGATCTAATCGAGATTGGGATGAACCTCATCAAGGACACAATAGAGCAGATCTTCGTCGCATTTAACCTTGAAGTCTGGACTGATACCAGAGCCAATCGTGGTGAGGTTTTCGACAGGTTCAGCATCGCAATACCCGTCTTCGGGGTCGCCGTCATTATCAGCGCAAGGAACAGCAGGCCAGAGCAATTGCACTTTGTATTCAGCCTCGCAGTCCGCGTTGTGGTCTGTATACTTCAAATCCGCAACGATTTGCGTGCCGATCCACGCCGCGGTAACCAGTACCTTCACGTTCGACCACTCATAGCTAACGTGTTGGGCAGGCACTGTTTCATCCTCGACACCAGCGTCTGGATCCCCTGGAATGATGTACTCGTCGAGCTCTAACTCGGCCTCGTTGAGATCAGAGACAGTGCAGACGTCGTTCGAAGGGCTTGAACTGTCGAAATCTCCGAGGGAGTGGATCTCGTGATCGTCGTCTTCATCTTCCACATCGTAATCCGCTGCATCATCCACCATTTGGCCCAAGGTTTGGGGACGAATGGCAAAGATGGGGCGATCAAAGTCGGTCGTGTCGTCTGATGTGGGGTTGTAGAACGTGTGGAGACCGAATACATCGCCCTTTAAGTTCTCGCATGGGTTGTCTTCATCTGGGTCGTCGAACTCGGGAAAAAACTTCCCAAAGGCGTCACCTCTGGCGACCTGGCAGTCGACGGGATCCGGCTTGCACCCATTGCTGATTAGACAAGCGATGAGCATTCCCAACGCAATGAGTGTCTGTGACATGATGATAGATGTATTTCTCATGGCGTTTTTCCTTTTAAAACGTCAACCGAAGCCCCAGGCGGACTGTTAGCGGTGCCTGGTAGGCTGTTGGGTTGCCAAAGTTCTGGTTGTAGTCAATGTCTTCATCAAACTCTCTCTCGATCGGGTTTCCGTTCTCATCGTAATCAAGCATCATCAGATCATCGAGATCGTCTACTGTTCCTCCTTCGATGGGTACGGGATAATTTTCAGTGTAGATCTGATCTCGATTCGTAACCTCCTGAAAGTTAAAAATATTAAATACATCCCCAATAATTTCCAGCGAATAGGTCTCGTCAAGCTTTAGCATAAACCCGACGTGGAGATCCATCCGATGGACCCAGGGTAGCCGATCTCCGGCACCGCGCTCGAGGATGAATACTTCCCCATTGCCGTAAATTTCGTGTGCACCCAGGTAGTTGGTGGGCTGACCAGAGTGTGCCTGATACCCGAGACCAGGTGTGATTTTCATGTGCTTGCCGATGTGGAAGTCATAGGCGCCGAACACCTTGATCGTATGCCGCTGATCGCCGGGCAAATACCCATCCCTGTTGACCAGGAGGGAACGCAGGTCGAAATCTGAGTTGATGTTGGGGTCGAGCTGACCGGTTTCCGGGCGGAACAGGCCGGCGTAATTGCCGCGCAGCCAAGCCATGGTGTAGCTGACCTGGGCCAGCCAGTTCTTGGTAAACGCCTTCATGGCGTAGATGGTCACCGCGTCGTAGTACCGCTTGGCCTCTGGAAAGTCCGTGGCAATGCCGCTGCCCGGGTTTCCAATGAAGTAGGTCGAGGCTTCGTCGCGGCTCATATCCTCGATCACGTTGTTCATCCAACGGCGCGTGTAGACAACGCCGAGGCGCACTATATCTAGCAGTGCGTACTCGCCACCAAACATTAGCTCAGAAGACGATTGGGGCTTGAGGTCGGGATCGATCGGCACCAGGCCATTGTTATGGACATAGCTCTGGTTGAGGTCAGAGGCTCCGCCGATGTCAATCCCGTCATCCACATCAAAGCAAGCGTCGTCGTCATCCGGATCCGCGACCGTTGGATCGCAATCGCCCTCGGACGGGTTTCCGGTCGCATTGTAATACCCATGGGCGTACGGCTGGTCCGATACTGAACGGTCCGCGATGTCAAGGGGAATATTCTCGTAAAAAATAGCGAAGTTGCCGAATATTTTCGACCGTCCCTCAGAGGTGGGATCGAAGATAACACCAACGCGTGGGGACCATTGATTGGGCAAGGCAATGGCGAGCTGTCCCTCACCCCCGTAAATATATTGTGCATCGTATCGAAAACCGAAATTGACGGTGAGCATCTCCACCAAAATCTCCCAGCTGTCCTGCAAAAATGCGCCATAGGACATGCTCTTTGTGCTCGTCTCTATGAAGGGATAGATAGTGGGGTTATCTGGACCGTCAAGAAAACCGAAAATGCGGAGATCATAAAAATAGGCACCACTGCTGCTTTCTGAGATGAACCGCGTACCCGAGTACCCTTTCTTCTTATCGTAGCGGTTTAGCTCGAAATCGACCCCCGCTTTGATATCGTGGGTGCCCCACAAATCCTGGACCGTGTTTCCCACGCTTTGGGCCATCATTCGGGTCAACCTTCCCTCGGTCATAAACCCGGGGCCGCCCGTGTAATAGCGGGACACTGGGCAGGGTATCACATCGTCTGGCGCGCCGTCTGGCGCATCGCATTCATCGTCATTGCCAAAATCCTCAAACTCGGTAATCGAATGATAGATGCCGGAGCGCCGCCACCTGACCCTCGGCGTGGCCGCCAAACCTGACGTGTCTCCGATGCGGGATCCGTCGATCGCCGAGTCGTAACCGTCTTGCATGTGGATACCTATTTTTGTATCCAGGGTATAATCCAAGTCATCTGTGGCAGCGATCCAGTGCAAAACAGAATCGATGATTAAATCATTGCGCTTGCGACCAAAGTAGGATCTTGCGCCGTTGAGATTTGGACTTCTATCTGACCCGTAATTTTCGCTCCACTCGTACGTGACCACGCCTGATAAGGCAAAGCGGTGGTTCTGATTGACCCTATAGTCGAGCTTTGCCGTGGCCTGGAGGGTGTTCTCAAGGTCGGTATAGTATTTCTCGGTGCCATCGATGCGCTCTGAGCCGACAACATCCCATTCATCATCGTCCTCTTCGTAGAGAAGTTTGTAAAGCGACCGCGTGCGCGTGTAGCTCTCCTTGGCATAGTCAGCACCCACGTAGAACCACAGCTTGTCCTTGACGATAGGTCCACCGATATCCGCTCCCACATCAAAAATATAGTCGAGGTCATTGTCAGTAACAATCGTCGACGCTGCTCGCTTGATGCGTTCCCGTTTGCCTTCGAGAAATCCCGGTGTGAAATAGGACCACGCCGAGCCCTTGAACTGGTTTGACCCTGTCTTTGTGACCGCAGCGATGACACCGCCGGTGGCCTTGCCGTATTCAGGCATGTATCCGCTCGTCACCACGTTTGTTTCAGAGACGAATTCCGAGGATAGCGGTGTTCCCTTGATGCCGTAACCCGGGTCGTTGATGGACATGCCGTCGACGATATAGGCGTTCTCAGGAGAAGTGGTGCCGCTCATACCTGCTCCGTAAAGATCCGAATTCACCTGCGGGGCGATCAAGGCCACTGACTCGATATCTCGATTCGAACCGCCCGCGCCAGTGGGAAGGGATATGGGCACGCGCTTGGTAAACTCCTCGGTGATGTTGGTGGTCATCTGGGTCGAACCGATGTCGACTGTTGGGACACCACCCGTAATGGTTATCTCCTCGATATCATCAGGTATCAGCACAACGTTAAACCGAAATTCCGCGTCCGCACGAATCGCAATGCCTGATTTTGTGTAGGGTTGATACCCATCCTGGGTGATCGTCATCTCGTACACACCAGGGGGTAGCTTAGGGATTCGGTATCTCCCTTTCTCGTCCGTTACATTGCGCTGCTCTCCGAGGGCCGAGGGCGACGTGATGACCACGTCGATGCCCGCTAGCGGCGCTTGCGATGTTTTGTCGACAACGGTCCCTTTGATGATGCCCAATCCCTGCTGGGCAAGGGCCGTGGACAAACAAAACAACTGAACAAATACAATTACAATCCACCGCATCGTTGTTCTCATCCTCTCATACTCCCGTTTATTTGCGTGCCACAGACAAGGCCTCACAGCAAAGTTGTCCCGACGCTGCCAACCCAACTTGCAAGGCCTATTTTCGACGCTACCTGGTATACAGGGATAAATCTTTTTTGTCATCAAGATTTTGCATTAGGATATAACATATAACGTTATTTAAAATAGCTCTTTTTTCCACAGATAAGCATCCCCCTTGACGAACGTAAACGAGCTGTACTGAGACGGTTTTGGCGGGCAGTAGTAACTTCTAAAAACCAGTGGCAAGCGTTCAAATTCTTGTAGGTGAGGTGTTTATCCCCTCTCGTGTGATATCTTGAGGTATCTGGCTTTGCAAAGCGGGGACAAACCGCAGCTACATCGGTTTCTTTGCTTTGTCAGCACTTTTTGAGAATCTACAGACGAGGTCATTAACTCTTAAAAAGCAATGGGTTTACTACAATTTCTTAAGGGGATTTCTCTTATTAGAAAGTAGCATCATCTTTTTTAAGTATAATTCATTTGAGGATACGTCCGTGGATAGCTCGATCGCCCTTTGGAGGTGGCCTATGGAAAGATTGCGCTGACCCACCATCCAATACGAAATGCTGATACCGAAGTGAAACTCGTGCTGGTATTTGTCCCGTCGAAGGGCTTCGTTGTAGAGCAGTATCGCGTGGCGATATCTAGCGCGCTGCCTGGCTTTCTCGGCTAAGTCGAAGAAGTAGAAGGGATTCATGTCCGTCTCTTCTCGCTGCTTCCTTAAGTTTTGAACGCGCCTTCTGAGGGTCGCGGCTTCCTCTGCTCGCCCCTCTTTGTTAAGCCAAATCGCGTAATTGTTGATAGCGCTCAGATCCTCGGGCGCTAGCTCGAAAAGATGCGCATACACGGCTCGCGTCAGTGGATGATCCCTGTGTCCGTAGACGATGCCGAGCATATTCCACGCCGGTGGGTAGTTGGGCATGAACGAGAGCGCCATCTTAGCAGACCAATACGCCCGATCGTAATCTCTCGACACTAAGGCTTCTGCAGCGAGATTGCTGTAAAACATTGCATGAACCGCTTTATCCGCAATGGGTCGACTGGGAAAAGATTTGACTGTGGGGAAGAAATCGATAACAGATACAATCTGAAAAATCGGCTGCCTGCGCTCGTCACTCGTGGCTGTTTCCTTGTTGTCAACCTCACCATATATCCAAACATTGATGTGGTTGATAATGACCATCATCTCTTGCTGACGATCCCAAGCGGGCGGTGCAATGAGCTGGTGGAATCGATGCGATAGCCCGAGCTGTCTTGCCAGAGCGACTGTGAGCAAGGCCATGGATAGGCAGTTGCCCTGCTTTTTGTCCCAGGTTTGCTGAGCCGTATAGGTCTGATCAGTGTATTCAATATCATTGAAAAGTGCAGCCGTGTATCCGACCAGCCATTCACGACTGGAGACATCTGGGCCCTTTGCCCTAAAGGCGTTGAGAAAAACCGCTACTGTGGCTGGATTCAAACGGAGGATTTCATCTGGATCGGAAATACGTTGTGAACGAGAAAAGGAGGCGTCGTCGAAATAGCGGCTCAGGGACGCTGGCGAAACGTGTTTGGCTGACCCGGTCGCGCATCCAATACTGACGAGTGCAGCAAATAGCGCGATAAAAGGGAATTTCATGGCGCGCTCCTGGCACGCTAGGTGCTCCTCTAATTGTAAGGCTTTTCATAGGTAAAACAATCACTTGTTGGGATCAGGCCGCCCTTGGGCTAGAAGCGGCCGCGAAGCACGAGGAATAACGTATCCTCCTCCGGGTCTAATATATCCAGCATTTGATATTCGTCACCGCCAGATGGCACAACCATGGTTGGCATGCGCGGTGCAGCCCGGACATAGGCCTTGTTCGACCCAATGGGTACGGCGCAGGACGAAAGTGCAAAGCAGGCGGCAGCCAACGCCATCCCAATGCTTTTTTTTATTGTCTTCATCAGATTATTGCCCCTCTGATAAATATAGACCGCGGCATTCATTCAATCATTCACTCAAAGAGCGGCCTTACTTGAATATTTTGTCCAGTTTTGTTTATGTCAAGGGGGGCTGTGACTATTCGCCGCGAAAAACAGGCCGTTCGTGGCCGTTGGATTCAAGTCCCCGAAGCGCATCGCCGGTCTGGAGGATCAGTTTTAAGGAGCTGAGCTCCCAGTTGAGCGCCCGCTCTAAATCCAGTGCCAGACCGTCTTCGATGAGCTTGTCAGCCAGCTTGAGGGCCACCGGCGCCTTAATCGCCAGCGCTGCTGCGGTTTGTTTTGCAGCACCATTCTCATCAGGCAGCTTACCGGCAAGGGTGGCGTGGCTGTTTTGGGCGTTGAACAGGGATATCTTGGCGAGTTCTTCAGCAGTGGGCGCCAGATCTTCTTGTACGAAACCATCGCCAGCGGCAATCTCCCCAATGATCTGATCGACCCCTTTTTCATCGTCTGCAAGCGCATCTACAATGCCGAGTCGATAGGCTGCTTGAGCTGAAATGACATCGCCCGTGAGAATGAGGTACTTTCCAATCGATTTACCCACTTTGCGCGGCAGGCGCTGGGTTCCGCCCAGTCCTGGATGAATACCCTGCCCTGTTTCTGGAAAGGCAAAGCGGGCTCGAGGTCCAGAGACCATCACCTTGCAGGCCAAGCCAAGCTCGAGGCCACCGCCTAGCGTGAGGCCACTGGCGCGAACAATCGTCATCTTGTCCATGGCCTCGATCCGGCGCAGGATGGCTTGGATTTTTCCAAAAAGGGTAATGACGTCATCGAGCTTCCCAGCCCTTAGTCTGTCAGCGATACCTTCAGGCTGCAGGCCACAGGCAAGCGCCTTCCCAGCACCCGAAAACACCACTGCCCGGACAGTTGGATCCTGGCCGACCTTGTCCACTGCTTGTGCAAGTTGGTCAATGGCGGGTTCGCACAGGGCGTTCATGACGTCGGGGCGATTGATTGTGATCGCTGCAACACCGTCTTGCACTGTGAGGTCTATATATCGCAGTGACCATGGTGTCGCTGTTTCGGCCCGTTCTATTAGTACGGGCGGCACGTGGAATCCCCGGCTTTGCGCCACCGTCGAAGCGAGCTGGTCAGCGCGCGGCGGACCGAGCGCATTTGCCAACTCGAACGGCCCCATGTGCCATCCAGCGCCTAGCTTGGCGCCAAGTTCAATATCTTCCAGGCGGGAGATGTCATCTTGGAATATTGAAGCGCCAGTAACAATCGCGGTACCCAGCAGTGCATCGGCAGCTTCTTGTTTCCTGGCTTTGTCCACGTCGCCGACCAGGTCCCATGGCGCACCCGAGGTTGCCTGAACTGTAAGGCGCCGCGGTGGGATATACGGCTCCCCGAGCTCATACAGGCCAGCAGCAATGCGCTCGACCGCCTGGATGCCCAATGCATTCATCATCGCAAAAGGCCCCGTGGACACGCCCAGCACCTCGCGGGCCGCAGCGTCGATGGTTTGGAGATTTATCTGACCGTCAACAGAAAGACGCACGGCTTCGTTGAATACCGCAATCGTGAGTCGATTTACAATGCAGCCCGGCGTATCCTTGCTCACAATCGATGCGCAGCCGAACGCCTGCACCGCTTCCAGGCCCCACTTGAGGGTAGCGTCTGGGGTCTCGGTGCCCCGAACGACTTCGATAATGGGTATATGGCCCGCGTGATCAAAGTAATGCAACCCCAAAACGCGACCGGGATTGGGGATCGCCTTGGCGATATCACTCACACGCAACGTGCAGGTGCTCGTGGCGAACACAGTTTCCTTACTGCAGATTTCGCCAATATGTCGCAGCGCTGCTTTCTTGGTGTCCTTGTCCTCGGTTACGGCCTCTAAAACGAGTTTCGCGCGTTTTAACAGCGCTGGATCTGTTGTAATCTGGATTCGAGCGAGAACATCTTTTGGATCTTCTCCAAACCCTTCAGCATCCCGTGCTTCGTTTGTCAGACGGCGCTCGATGGTATCGAGGGATCGCTCGACGATTTCCGGTTTAACGTCGACTAAAATCACCTGTAAGCCTTCTTGGGCGATTTTCTGAGCAAGCTTTGTGCCCATGACACCGGACCCCAAGACGCCAATACTCTTCGCTGTAATCATGATCCCTTTCTGGAAACTGCTCTGTACGCTCTTCTTGCTACTTACCGCGCTTTCGACTAGAGGCCCCTATCATTTTGTTGGCCCCTGTTTTTACCTCGACCTCACTGTGCGAAAGGGGGGACTCGAACCCCCACACCCTTGCGGGCACAGGCACCTGAAGCCTGCGCGTCTGCCAATTCCGCCACTTTCGCGCGCGGGCACTCTTTTCTACACGAATATTGGTTACTGTCAAGCATCGGTAGGGTATCTATTCAAAACCGTTAGGAAAATCGCATATCCTCAAATCGTGCCGGTGTTACGGCGTCTGGTTTTCCACAAGGACTACATAAGCCCCGTCGTCGTCGTCGATAACTGCACCCGGACGGACGAGGAATTGCTCTGACTGTCCCGTGTGAGTTAGCTCATTCGCTGCGTTGTATCCCTCGAGATTCAGTCTATACGAATTCCACTTCACCTCCTCGATTGTCAGCATGCCGTCATCGCACTGGATATTTGAAAAACTGACGTCGTTTACTGCGCTGCCGCTGAGCGTTACATTGAGCTTTGTTACACCGTTGGTACCACAGACGCCCTGCTCAAACCCCCAGCTCACGACGATTGTTCCAGTGCCCAAAAGCAGCTGGAAGTCGACGGTTTCACCATCAGAGGCAACGGCGTCGATAGAACCGCTGGATTGAAAGTAGGGCAGATAGACGCCCTGATGCTGGGCAAATGCATCGAGCGTGACAAAGTAGGTGCCGCTATCCAAGTTATTGATTGTATAGGAATAATCCGCACATGACACCCGCACATCCCGGATGGGTTCCGGGTCTGTCTCGTTTTCATATACACGCACTTGGATTTCATCAAATTGAAGTCGACCGCCCCCCAAGGCATCTGGCAGTGTGGACGATTCGCATGCAGGCAACCCGCCGATTTGCCACGCCACTGTTACATCATAGGTCGTTCCATCCTCGGAATCACACCCCACCCCTGCAAGCATCCCACACATACTGAAAATAATAAAAAATCGCTTCAATATAGGGTTCATTTTTTCTCCTTTTGCACGCTGTAAGCCGTTTTTAGTCTAACTACCCTAAATACTACAGACACCTATCGAGAAGACAAAATTCTTGGCAAAATGCCAAAAAAGACAGGCCCTAATCTGCGTCAGGGGGCTTTGGCGCGCTTTCTTTGCCATTTGGACTTGGAGACGCAGCTTGAGAGGGGGCCTTGGGCTCGGGTTTGATCGCGTCTTTGGCCTCGCGAAACACATCGAGTATTTTAGGCGATGTGGTAATAGAGGAGAGCTCCATGCCCGGCTGAAGCTCAATGGCCTTGCCAAATGCCTCAATGGCAAGTGCCTTTTCATTGAGCGCGACATAGGTAAATGCCAAATAGTTTTGTATGCCGATCTGCTGGGGAACGGTGAGATTGCCCTGCCCAATGAGGCGTTGGGCAATGGAGATGGTTTTTACGTAGTGGCCAGCTTCGTAGACCGCTTTGACGCGGGCAATTTCCTGTGGAATCTCCTCTTGGATTTTGGCATCTGCATCGGAATATCTTTCAGACCGTTCCTCTTCGATGCGAGCCTGCTCTTCATCGGTAAAGCGGATTTTCCACAGGGGAACAATCAAAACGTCACCGCGCTCAAAACGCTTCTTGCGGGTAAGGTTGTAGGCCTGAAGCCAGCGACTTGTGACCCCTTTTTCGTAGTAAATACGAACCACCGACCGAATGGTTTCCTTGGGGGCAAAAATATGGCGCACGTGATAGGGAATTCTGATCAGCGTGCCCTCGGAAAGGACGCTCCCCTTTTCAAAATCGTTCATTTTCGCAAGAAAAAATCCCCGCTTAGCAGAGGCCAAGAAGCGATCCGCGATACTCTCCCAGGTGTCGTTTTCCCGAACGCGATAGAGCGAGGTTTCGGGGATCTCGATCCACTCGCCCTCGGTTAAACGGCCGTCATCGGGGTGGACAAACCCGTTGGCCGCCCGAATGACCATGGTCATTTCCGCACTCCCGTAGTAACGCACGGCCAGCATTTCAAGGGTTTCGTCTTCCCGGGCCACGTGGATCCAAGCTGCAGCAACACTGCTATAGACAACAAGGAGGACGGATACGACGGCTATATTAATGTATTTGTACGTCATTGTCCGTTTACCTTTGTCGGTTTCTTTTTAGTGGCGAGCTTCTCTACGAGCCTAACTGTCTTTTGGGGCTCGATGATGATCTCTCTGCTTAGCGTATCGAAAATAGGGTGCACCAGCTCTACATAATGAACACCCGGGGCAAGGGGCAAGGGATAGGCAAAGGGGGTCGTCTCCATGTGGACCCCGTCGATGTGGACTTCGGCCCAAGGATCAGCCACGACCTGAAGATATCCAGCCGAGGCTGGTGACACTGCAATACCGACCACTGGATGTTGCGCCTTGTTCTCCGCATCCTTTGATGTCAGCTGAATGATCAGCCCCCCAAACACAAGCACGGCCAGCACGACCGCGTAAAGGATGCCAATCGATCGCAACACAGTGCGATCCTCGCGAACAGCCCGCTGCTGGCCCGCCCGAACAGCACCGGCCGAGAGTATTGCGCTGGCCTCGTCTTCGCTGATCTCCCCCTGATCCTTAAGAAAATTAATCATATACGCGTTGTAGTTGATAACAACGCGGGAAGCGAGGAAGTCCTCAAGATCATGGATCAGGGATTGGGTAGAGGGATACCGATCCGCGGGCAGCTTGGCCATGCACCGGGTAAGGACCCGTTCTACAAAACGAGGTACCTTGGGGTTTAGGCGGCGCGCCGGCACGTATCGCTCCAGTCGAATTTTCTGCAGCACTGAATATTCAGCATCCTCGACAAACGGCTTTTGGCCTGTCAGCATCTGATAAAAAACAACCCCCAGGGACCACACATCAGATCTGGCATCGAGTTTTTCCCCCAGAATCTGCTCCGGCGACATGTAAGAGGGGGTCCCGAGTCCTGTGCCGGTTTCTGTTAGATCAGAAAGGCTATCTGCATGGGCAATGCCGAAATCCATCAACTTGACCTCACCGCGAGATGAGATCATGATGTTGGCAGGCTTGATGTCCCGGTGGATAACACCTCTGAAATGAGCGTGATTCAGGGCGCGGGCCACCTGTAACGCGATAATGGCAGCGACTTCGATTGGCAAACGGTCGGACTTGTCCAAAACATCATATAAATCAACGCCTTCCACGTACTCCATGACGATGAACAGCGTGCCCCCAGACTTGACGTAATCGTGGACATTAATGATGTTTTCTTGTTGGAAAGCAGCCATGAACCGGGCTTCGCGCTCAAAGCGTTCTGCAAATTGAGGTTCAGTGGCCATGGACGATTTCAGCGCTTTGATGGCGACCGTACGCCCAAGGGGTTCCTGTACTGCCCGGTAGACAACGGCCATGCCACCGGCGCCCACCTCTTCAACGACCCTACAATTACCGATTTTCTCTATCATCGTCGGATATCCCAGAGCATCTTATTGTATGCTATACGCTGCGAATTGGTCCAGTACCGGACTGGAACTTTTCGCAAAAAGGGACCAATTCGCAGGCTAATTCAGTTGTTTTTACATCTTTTCAATTATGATTCTAATTATTTCAACCATGAAAAAGAAATTAAATATCAATCGGATAAAGATATATCTTTGGCAAAATGGTAACTTGTCAACAATATGAGAGAATTCGACCCGACCCACACCTGGTGCAGGAACGGCATAATCGTTGCAGCTGTTTAACAATTCAAATGAGTTGTAAAATCCAATCAAAACCAAGGGCATAGACGCCATGATGCCTGCATTAGAAAAAAAGCGTCGATTAAGAATCCTGGTCGTTGACGACGATCCAAACGAGATGCGCTCCCTGGTTATAGGGCTGCGACTCGAGGGATTTGATGCAGAAGGCGCTTCCAGCGGCGCGGATGCCATTGCACTTCTGAAGCAAGACACCTATTCCGCGATCATTATCGATTTAATGATGCCGGAAATGAATGGGTTGCAGCTCGCTCGGGCCATCCGCACCTCTTTTCCTTCAGTGCCCGCTATTTTGATGTCGGCATATCATCTTTCTCCGATTCAACTCGCCCGGGCTGATACCGGGGTCGTTGGATTTGTACCCAAGCCATTCTGCTTTGATGAGCTCGTTCGCTTTATCCACAAGAAAATTGACCCCCAATCCGTCTCCAGTACCACGGCCTCAGAGGCGCTCTCCACCAACGGGCTCAACACCCCCATTGATCTGCATACTGCCGCAGGCACGCGAGAACAGTAGGCATTATTGCTTCAGATTTCAATACTTTATACCAAAACACAGAAGATCGAGCTTTAAGGTGAAGCAATTTATTCATTGCAACCCAGCGATTTATACCTTATGCGGGTTAGAAACGAGGAAGACTGATACTTGGATTGGATAAGCATTCTCGGATGGACTGGCTTTCTAGCTGTTGCCCTCATTGCTGTCGTTTTTTTTGTCGTTTCTCTTGTCGAGCGTGAACCCCGTGCCGCAGCCGTTACAGCTGGTGTATCAATCCCCTTACTGGGTCTGTTTGGACTGATATTAGCGCTGGATGGCCCATTTCGAACTTGGATCATCCTCGGGGGGCTTGGTCTTTTTCTCATAGGTTTTTTCTCTCTTATCTTGAGAAAGACCCCTAATTCGCCGATTCAAGTGCCTGGACCTCAAGTTAAAATCGACGAGCGGGACGCGTTGTTTCACCGCTTTCATAGAATCGCTCCGGGAACCCCTGAATTCACGGCCTACTACAAAAAAAATCCAGAAAAATTGGCATTTGATGACAAGGTCCGCGAAATGCCCATGATGGCCGAACCAGGCTCTCGGACCTACGATCCCCTGTCATCACCTATGCAGGTGGCTTGCTTCGAGTTCACCGCTGGTATAGGGGCTGATCTGGAGTGGTCTCCTGAGCCCATGACCGGCACACCGATCAAAGCGACCGCAGTGCAATTCACACGACGCATCAAGGGATTTGCGCGCTACTTAGGTGCGGCATCTGTTGGGTGCACAGCCTTAAATCCAGCATATGTTTACAGCCATATCGGGCGATCACCTGGAACATGGGGCGCGCCGATCTCCCTGGATCACCCCAATGCGATTGCCCTTTCTGTGGAGATGTGCCACGATATGCTCTGCCACGCCCCAGACGCTGCTGCGACCACTGAGACCGCGTTCAAGTATGCAGAAGTGGGCAAGGTGGCCATGATCCTTGCAAAATACATCAACCTCCTCGGGTATGAGGCGCGCGCCCATATAGATGCCAATTATCGGGTGATGTGTGTGCCCATTGCTGCGGATGCTGGGCTGGGCGAGCTCGGCCGGCTCGGGCTTTTGATCACGCCTGACCACGGACCGCGAATCCGCCTTGCGGTGGTCACGACTGACCTGCCATTGGTCTATGACAACCCAACCCCGTTCGGGGTTCAGGATTTTTGTACGTTTTGCAAGAAGTGCGCGGATATTTGTCCGTCTGGATCAGTGGACAAGGGGGACAAGGCGCTCCATGCGGGTGCGATGAAATGGCAGACAAAAATGGACACGTGCTATCGATATTGGCGTATTGCCGGGTCTGATTGTGCCTTATGCGTCAAGGTCTGTCCCTATGCTCACCCGAAAAACCCGGTCCACGACGCGGTGAGATGGATGATCCAGCGGAATCACAGTATTCGCAGGCTGGCACTGTGGGGCGATGATCTGGCCTACGGCCGCAGGCCAAACAGGGAATATCCCCTTCCCGATTGGCACGATACAGCACTTTAGACCCTATTGGGTTGCCATTTCAAAATTGCCCTTTTTGCGAAACCCATCCCCCGGCCCCCTTCCCTGCAAGGCAATGGCATTCGGTTAAGGATTTTTGGGTGTTTTTATAGCGTAGGATCGCCAGAAAAGAATCCCCCTTGAAAAAGGGGGCAGGGGGATTTTCAATTGTCCAAGCA
>JASJCT010000155.1 GCA_030065855.1 Myxococcota bacterium | reverse complement strand
GGCTCCGAGCTGCGGCAGTGGAAACCCCCGGGCGACGGGCAGAGGGATGCCTCCGGCGGGGGCTCCGAGCTCGGGATATTTTTCCGGTATCAACGGATTTTCCATCAAAATCTACCCACTCCTAATGCAGGAGGTCCAAAAAAGATACTAGCAAGAAAAAAATACATTAATAAGTATAATTATTGTGCCGAGGGTGGAATTTTTAAGCCGACGTGTAGCAATAGTCGCAATAGAGATGATAACAAGTTAGCCGAACGATAAACGAATAACATAAATTAACGTCACATTCATCAAATTCTATTTCACTATCGATCACAGAGAACATCCGACCTAAAATATTCTGCAAATGACATGACCGTTTGAAATTCGAAATTGAAAAGCGAATACCACGTGGCGTTCATCCCGAAGCGCCTGAGAAAATCTCTACCCGGAGAACTACGAAGGAACCTTGGGAAAGTATTTCGGAAGCCAGCACAGCAGAAGGAGAGCTGGATAGACGAGCGGAGCTTGCAACCGAACCATTTAAACATGCTGATACTAAGACTGCCCAAGTGAGCTGTGGCGCATGCGGTCGATTACATCTAGGGAAGGAGCACAATTCAGATCGCGCAGTCTTACTGAGATGAGAAACGTAACTTTGTGGAATTCGGTTAATTTGTGATGGCAGTTGGGATGGAAGAGGATACGGTTTGCGCCTATGTCCGACACATGGAAATACTGAAATAGAGGGCAAACGTTTGGATCAACTGAGGATATGTTAGCTACATTCAGGCGAATCATTTTGGCGGGGGCCGGTACAGAGCTGCTTACGATTCGAATCCTACCGGTTTTGCCGAGAGATCCTTTGTCAGGAGAATTCAATTTTTTTTCTTTTAGAGAAAAATTAGAAAAAACCGGACCTCATGAGTTAGAACCTATCCCAGTGGGCCGGTTGCCCGCCATGTCGCAATAGCGCAGGCCAAATGCAGCATTGCAATGTACGTGTCGGCCCTTTTTTCCCATCTTACCAAGATCCTTCGAAATCGATTCATCCAACCATGCGTCCGCTCAACCACCCACCGTCGCGCGCGAAACCCAGCTTCGTTCTTGATTGCCTTGGCTTCCTCACCGCGCGAACGAATATGAGCAGTGAATCCGAACTCGCGGGCGAGGTCCCGAACTTCGGGGTAGTCGTACCCTTTATCAAGGCACATTCCCTGCGGTTTCTTTTTCGTAGGCTTCGGTCGACGAATGGGAATGCTCTCGATGGTCTGCTCAAATAACTTGAAATCGTTTCGATTAGCACCGTCGACCACGAGGCCGACAGGAATACCTGCGGCCTCAGTGAGCAGACTTCTCTTTGTTCCTCTTTTTGCCCGGTCCGTCGGATTGGGACCGGTTTTTTTCCCCACCCAGGGGTGCCTTGGTTATCGCTCCGTCCATCGAGAGCCATGACCAATCCATGCCCGCCACTTCGTCGTAAGCGAGAAGGCCACATTCCCAGAACTCTTGGAAGACGCCAGCCTTGGTCCATTCCATAAAACGTCGATGTGCCGATGAGCTGCTGCAGATGTCCGAGGCGTTCAAGGCGTTCCACTGACATCCAGTCCGCAGAACAAAGAAAATTGCGTTCATCGCGTCTCGATCGGGAACGCGAGGATTGTGGCACCCCAGAGGATGAGGCTTTCGTGGCGGTAGTAGTGGCTCCATTTGCTCCCAGAGCTCGTCCGGAATTCTCCATCCATCTTCTTTTTTTATGAGTCCCATATCCATTGTCATGGACAGTTATTCCTAACCAAGGCAAATTTTTGACTCTATTTTTCATGTCTCAATACACCTATCTGGGATAGGTTCTTAGCCAGTTTCGGCCCATCGTCCCTCATGGTTTCTTCGCAATACAGGAACAGCAGTGTTAAGGACCAAATAAAAGGCAATTGCAAGAAATCCCGACGTCTGGTCGCGCATTTATCGACCTAGAGTGCGCCATAGTCATTGAAGCGCGAAAGGGTGATGCAGGAACTCGGGAAATGGATTTGCTGTTCAACGAAGCGAATATTGACTAGATGGGCATGGAACTGGAGCAGACGCCAGGTCCTGAGAAGCCTACCGACGATATGGAAAGCGTCGTCAGCCAGCAGGACTGAGTATCGCCGATTGCTCTACCTATCCCGTGGCCAAGCCGGCCGATGCACCACTGCTCTTCAAAGGCGATGATTTCGCCCAGAAAGACCTCTTTTCAGAAAGACTTCTTTTTATGATGTTCTTGCTCAATATTAGACAGTGTTCAACCACACACAATGACAATCATTAGTAATTTCGCTATGTATTTTATTAAGTATAAGTTTTGCCTCTACCGCAATAATTAACTTTCATATACTAATCTAACAGCTGTGTTTCAATATAACACGGATTAGTATATTTTTGCCGGGATTAACCATACAAACATTAGACCAGTTTGATGTTTCTTTCATCCCAATGTGGGGTAATTAAATTAAGAACTAACCGGTTAGTTATTGTAAAATACCGTAATTTATAATCTTTTTCATAATTTCAATTGACTCAATACTCTAATTCTGTAATGATAATTACTATAATTGGGTTAATAGCCAATTGTACTTACAAGTAATGTAGTATGACAAATTTTCGGAGACCATACATGAAAAACAGCATTATAAGCATCGTCATTTTAGTCTCTATGTTCGTCGTTTCCTGCGAGGATAGTTGTGGAGAAGAAGGCTGCGGGGAGGCAGCCAATGGCGAGGCTACCGATGCTATTACCGATGATGGCCAACAACCCACCCACGCGCAAGCACCAGATGCCTGCTATAACATCGGGACGGGCATTTTCGATATCACCGGACCACCTGCTGAGGTGATGTTCGGCGGTTATGCTGATTTTTCCCAGATTGGTACAGGCGTCTATATGCGGCAATGGTCGCGCGCTTATATCATGCACGATATGCGCAACGATAAGCGCATTGTCATGGTTACTGCTGACATCCCGCTCATGTCCGCCGGGGTATATGTGCATGTGATCAAGAAATTGAAGGAAACCTATGGCGACCTCTACACGGAAAAGAACGTGATGGCAAGCGCCTCACATACTCACAGCGGTCCGGGTGGGTATTTCAAGACCTATGCGCTCAATATCTTTGTCGGCATGACCTATCACGAGGATAATTTTAACACCATCGTAAACGGCATCTACCGCTCCATTGTATCGGCCCATGAAAATCTCGAGCCAGGCCGGGTGTATATGAGCAGCGCAGAGTTTTCCGCTGAGAAATTCGACCGGGTTAACTTTCAACGGTCCAATCAAGCCTATGTGCTCAACCGAGATAAGGGGGACTACACACTACCAAACGGTACCCTCGATAACACCAGCAGGACACTGACACAGTTTAAGTTCATCACCGAAACCGGCAGGCCCATCGGTGCATATCATTGGGCCCCGATCCATCCCAACGTATCGGGCAATCGCCTCACACTCATCAACGGCGACATCAACGGCCTGGCATCATACAAGTTTGAAAAAGCGCAAGGCACCGACTATCTCGACAACACGGATTTTGTGGCTGCCTTTGCCTACAATAATGCAGGAGATATCTCCAACAATCTGCCAGAAGATGCGTATTTACCGGAATTAAGCGAATGTGAAAAAGAAGTCACTGTGGAAAATGGTGAAATCGTCGCTTGGCGGGCAGACGGCAACTGCGATTATGAGCGCATGGGGCTGCGCGCGGCCAAAGTATACGATTTGGCAAAAAGCCTGTTTGACGGCAACGGCACTGAGCTGCGCGGCCTTATCGATTCTCGCCAGATGTTTGCCGCAGCCCAGGGCATTGGTATAAAGCCCGAATATATAGATATTGAGGACATCTATTATACAGAAGAGCTGAACGAGACAATCGATACGCGTCGGCTCTGCATGGGCGCTGCAGGGGTCGGTTTCTTTGCAGGATCTACCGAAGATGGGGATTCTGGGATGGTAAACGCAGGTGAGGGAAACCCAAGAGATGTCACTGATTACTCGGTTTCAAACCTCGGAGACCTCATCGCAGACCCGGTTCCCTCCCTCGCCGACATTATTCTCAGAACCCTGGTCCATGGAGACGAGCTCTACGACGAGATGGATTGCCAGATGGAAAAAAAGATGACCATGAGCTTTGACGAGCTCAATAAGCTGATTCCCGAAGGCAAACCCTGGAGCCTCAACCAGCCCATTCAAATACTGAAAATCGGCAATGTGGCCACCATCGCGCTGCCCTTTGAAGTGGCCACCATGGCAGGCCGGCGCCTCCAGGACGAGCTGATGAGTGCCCTCCCCGATGTCGACGAAGTGATGATTAATTCCACGGCAAACGCGGACATGCGCTACTTGGTTACGAGAGAGGAATACGCATCCCAGCAATACGAGGGGGGTGCAGCGCTTATGGGTCCCTATTCTCTCAATGCGGTGCGCATGTTCGTCAACGAATTGGCCCAGACCTTTACCCCGGGCGTGGATCTCCCGGACTATGCAGTCGATATAGCGACCGTTGAGGACGGGCTCGAAAAAGAAGCTGTTTTCAAAGTAGCCGGGTATGTGGTGTTTGACGACAAGCCCTTGCTACAGAAATTCGGCGCTGTACACACCCAGCCCGATCTGTCCTACACGCGCGGGCAAGACACCGCATCTGCGGTTTTCTGGGGCGCCCACCCCAATAATAACCTCACCGTTGACGCCCATGAGAGCTACCTCGTTATTGAAAAATTTTCCGGGTTTAAGGCCTGCTACGAAGGTGATACTTGCGAGGAACCTGCCGAATCAGCGTACGGCTGGGAGCCAATGGCCCACGACTGGGATCCGTCCACCCAGTACCATTGGAAGAGAGACGGCGCTGCTAATTCACACGTGACCATCGAATGGGATATTCCCGCCAGTGCATCACCTGGATTTTATCGCATCAGGCAAGTCGGCTACTGGAAATCGGGCTGGACAGGAGAAATCGAGAGGTACGAAGGCGCCTCTAGAGCCTTTCTCGTAATGTAATCTTCTTTTTAGGGGCGCATCGCGATGTCCCTATTCGCATTTACTCATACCGAAATTCGTATAGATGGGCAGGATGACGGCATCATTCGAAACCACGCGTTTTCGCACTTCCGGTGAGAGAACAAACGCATGGGCTGCGCCTGGATGTTCGCGCCTAAAAATGCCGAGGCTCTTTAGATTACCGATGGCACCAGCTTTGATCTCCACCGGGTGAACGACACCTTTGCGCACCATCAAAAGGTCAACCTCTGCGTTGCTGCTCCTGGCAGCGCGAGACCAATAAAAGAGCTTGTCGTTTTCGCTGCCAGGCCCGGTTGCCAGGAGCTCCTGGGCGACGAACTGTTCAGCCAAGGCACCGCGATACAAATTTGTCAAATCACTCTCGTGCAGTATCGCTCCACTATCTGCACCGGCGAGGTGTTGCATCAAACCGATGTCCAAGAAAATCGCTTTGAATACTTTGGGGCGAATCCCAGCGGCAAGAGGGAGCCCCTGGGCAGCACTGGCGCGAACCAAAGCGATGAGGAGCGTGCGCTCGAGAACGTGAATTGCCGCCTTGACGGTTTCGGTATGGCGATGGGGATCCAGATGGGAGTACTTGATCTGTTGCCCCACGCGCCTTGGAAACTGTTCGAGAAGATGCTCGAGTAGAGTGATGTTTGCCCGCTGATGATACTTTATTAAGGACTGTAAAAACCCAATCACCACGGCTTCGTGTACCGCACTAGCTTCCTGATAGGAGCCTTGCTCAGCAAATCGAACGACCGCCTCTGGCATGCCGCCCACGATGAAGTACCGGCGTAGCTCAGCGATGAGTTTCTGGTGAACCGCTTGAGAGACATTCAGATCGGCTTCGAAGTGGGGAATTTTTTCTGCAAGCAGCTCCTGTCCGATACCCTCGAGGAACTCAGAAAAAGACATTGGGCGCATCCATTCGAACGCCACCCTTCCAACTGGAAACGAAATATCATCAAGAGCAAGTTCTAAAAGCGAGCCGGCCGCAATGACGTGTAGGTCTGGAAGTTCTTCATAAAAGTAACGCAGGCTCGCGACCGCTCTTGGGCAGGTTTGGATTTCGTCAAAAAAGACGAGCGCATGTCCCGGAAAAATCCGTTTGCCAGCCTCGATCTCCAACTCAGAGAGGATTCGACGGGGATCCAAATCATCTTCAAAGATTGCCCGATAACGCGAAACCCGTTCAAAATCGAAAATAAACAAGTTATCAAAAGAGTTACGGCCAAACGCACTGATGGTGAATGTCTTGCCCACCTGTCGCGCACCACGGACAATGAGCGGCTTTCGTTTTTTTGTGTGCTGCCACTTAAGCAACCGGTTTTCGATGGTGCGTTTCACTGCACGCTCCAGAATAATGAGAAAAGTCAATGTTATTTTCTCACAAGAATGAGAAAAGTCAATGTTATTTTTACAGTAATATACGAAAATTATCTCGTCGTAGGGGCGCATCGCAATGCGCCCATTCCCAGTGCACCTGTGCCGGCTAGATCCGTACAAATGTACGTGCGAATGCGATTATCGCGGGCGTTTCCCGAGACGCCCCTACGACGAGATTTCCCTGGGGTGCTCTTTTCTGAATTTGACCCAGTATGCTGCGATCGATTGTTTCATATCCCTGTGGAGCATGAGGATACCGAATAAGTTGGGCACGGTCATCAGCACGATGGCGACCGCCGCAAGGGACCATACAACGGTCGTATCTGCGAGCGCGGCCCCAAAAAAAGCAAATACGTATGCGATTCTATAGGGTAGTACGTACTTGGACCCCCACAGATAGGTCACTGCCCGATCCCCGTAATACGACCAGGAAATAACCGTTGAAAACGCGAATAGCAGCAAGCCCACTGCAACGATATATTGCCCAAAGTCGCCCAAGAACCCTTTCTTAAACGCCTCGGCAGTGAGCACAGCAGAGTGGATGAGGGACGCACCTGTCACTGCGATAGCTTTATCCACGAGCTGTCCGTCTTTTACTGCTGCGTTCCCATCGATGGGCTTCCCGTTTTTGCTGAACACCACATCTTCTGCCAGGGACCTCGCGTGAATCAGGGTGATATTCTGGCCGTCTGCAATGCGCCCTTTTTTGAGGGCCAGGGTGCCTGTAAACCTGCGGATCCTATCCTCAGCTGTTAAATTGATGTGGCTTGCAAGCGCGGCAACATCGCGCGGATCGGTCTCCGTGTAACGGCCCTCTATGATTTCCATGTCTGCCCGTTGAAACACATTGGGAACTTTTTCGAGCCAAGCGCCTGAAGATAAAATGACCAGGCCTGTAATGGTGCAGATGACGAGCGTGTCGATAAAGGGCTCCAAAATAGCGACCATGCCCTCGGAGATCGGTTCATCGGCTTTTGCTGCAGCATGGGCAATGGCGGCAGATCCTTGTCCTGCTTCATTGGAATAGAGACCCCTGCCAACGCCCCGGGTAAAGGCAAACGCAAATGAGGATCCGAGAAACCCACCCATAGCTGCCGTGCCAGTAAAAATAGAAGAGAAAATAAGACCAAACGAGGGGATGATGTTCTCGTGGTTATGAATGATGATGGTAAAGGCGCCGATGAAATAGACCGCTGCCATGAACGGAACCACCTTTTCGGTCACCTTGGCGATGCGTCGAATACCGCCGATGATGATCAGGGCGAGCAGAATGGCCAACACCCCACCTGTGGCCCAGGGCGGAATGCCGAATGCCGATGCAACAGACGTTGAAATGTTGTTGATTTGGGGCATATTGCCCGTGCCAAAGGCGCAGATGAGGGTCGATGTGGCGAAGATAACCGCTAACCACTTCATGCCGAGCTTCCGCTCCATGTAGTACATGGGTCCGCCGGCAATGGTGCCGTCCTCGCCGACAATGCGGTACTTGTGGGAGAGGCTGCATTCGACGAACTTCGTTGCCATACCGAGAAACGCCGTGACCCACATCCAAAACAGCGCAGCAGGCCCACCGATGTAGATCGCCAAGCCAACGCCACCGATATTTCCAGTGCCCACCGTACCGGACAGGGCTGTAGAAAGTGCCTGGAAATGGGTGGTATCCCCCTGCATCTCGTCTTTTTCGTATTTGCCGGTAACAATGCGCAGGGCGTGCCTGAAAAACCGTATCTGAGGAAATTTAAGATAAATTGTAAAAAATAAGCCAGTGCCCAACAACAAGTATGGAAACCAAGAGCTCGCACCTAGATACTCATCCACTGCGACTAAAAAACTGTTGATTTTATCCAAAACGCCTCCTCAACCCGCTTTGGGAAGCCTGCCCCTGCCATAATCGAGGGTGGCATGATACACTGAGACGAAACAAAAACAAACTGCCCGTCCGATGCCATTTAGCCTTGTTTTGAGCAGACCGGGCATCCCTGCATCGCTAAGGGCGGTTCGAGTTGATTGGCCGCGAGGAGCGTTTGGTTTGCTAGCAGTTCCAGCGTGGGGCCGTCTGCCGCGACCTTGCCCCGGCTCAAAACGATCGCGCGTTCACAAACGTCCACTGCCAAATCCAAATCGTGGGTAGCGATGATTTTGGTGTGGTCGAACCGTTGCAAGAGGGCGATGAGGTTGCGTCGGCTCAATGCATCCAGATTGGAAGAGGGCTCGTCCATGACGAGGATATCCGGAGACATGGCAAGCACCGTAGCAATGGATACGGACCGCTTTTCACCGCCTGACAATTTGTGGGGGGGGCGATCCATAAGGTGCCGGGCGCCCACCTGATCGAGCGCCTGCTCGACTCTTTTTTCCACTTCCTCACCTGTCAGACCCAGGTTGGCCGGTCCAAATGCCACGTCCTCAAAGACCGTTGGCATGAACAGCTGATCATCTGGATCTTGAAAGACCATGCCCACGGCCCGGCGGGCCAGATGGCGGGTCTTTTTAGTGATGCTGACATCACCGATAGTGACCGTGCCGGCCTGCGGGACCAGGCATCCCACGAGCTGCAACAGCAGGGTGGACTTGCCCGCGCCGTTGGCACCGATAATGGCCACTGATGCCCCATGGGTAATGCGGAACGACACACCGTTAATCGCCGGCGTGCCGTCGTCATAGGCAAAGTGGAGGTCCTTTACTTCGACAAGGTGGTGACTCATCCCATCAGCTCCAATGCGTACTCCCCGAGATAGCCCGGCACATCTACAAACCGGGCGCATAAAAAAAATGAGATAAACAACGCTACAAAAACCATGTCCATCAGCTGAATCTTCGGCGTATAGATCGGCTGAATGCTGCCCTCGAATCCGCGGCAGATCATGGCGGTGTGGATCCGCGTACCCCGGTCAAATGTCCTGATCAGCAGCTGTCCCACTATGGCGGCGTAGGTGCGAAGAGATGGTTTAGCAGGCTTGGGGGCGCGTAGGGATTTGGCCCGCAATACGCGAATGCCTTCTTTGGCAATCACAAAGATATAGCGATACAAAAATAGCAGCTGCACGGCAAAGACACTCGGGATCTTGAGTGCGATCATAGCGGCACAGACCTGGTGCATACCGGTCGTGGCAATGAGTGCCAGGGCGACCCAGGCAGTGAGGACAAAACGTACGAGAATAGAGAAGAAAGACATCCACCCTTGAGATAAGATGACCGGCCCGATCTCAAGGGCAGGACTGGGTTCCAAATACGGGTTGGCAATGCCTATCATAAGGATAAACGGCGCCACCACAGCTATCTTTTTGAGCACGTATAAGATGGGAATATTGCCAACCCCGCACAGGAATACGGGATACACGAAAAACGGCAGCAGACGGGCAACCGCGAGTCGATGAAAAGAGAGCACCGTGACGATAAAAACAATGGTCGTGATGAGTTTGATACGCGGGTCCCGGGTGTGGATCCAGGTCTTTTGCGCGGCGAGGAGGTCCAAAGCGCCGAGGTCGCTAACGTGTGCTAACAGCCGAGACATCTATCCCTGCTTAGATACCTGCCATCGTTTCAGTCCAATGAAAAGACCGATGATAAGGATCAGGGTGAGGCATCCTCCTGCGAGGCCGGCTAGAGACGTACCTGCGTTCGCCACAACCGGGCCTCCCACATCTTCGCTGTGTTCTCGCTCGATAGGGGCTGCTTTAAAATCATAGTCCGGCAGGATCGCTGTTTTTTCCTGGATGCTTCCGAGGTTTTCGCGAAGTGGAGACGATGGCAAAGAAACCGCATCGCTTTTGGCCACGGTCTCGATGGACCACTCCAATCCGTCTGGCGCATCTGCGGCAAACCAGCTCAACCCGCCGCCGACAACCAAGGCGCTGACGCCCAGAAGTGCAACGACTGCTTTGCTCGATACGGGTACATGGGACGCCTCTGTATTGGAGAAATCGACCATAGAGGGCCGCAACCGACAGATAAACAGAACAATGGCTGCCGTGGCTAGACCCTCCACCAGACCAATGGCCAGATGGATGGGCTGCATTGCAAGGGCGAACGGCAAAAAGGGCAATGCGGCAATGCCGGACAGGGTGGTCTCCAAAACCACAAAAAGAGATCCGACTTGAGCGCCTAACACAGCGGCGACAATGGCTGCGATGTAAATCCGCACCGGGCGTCGATCCGTGCCGGCAATGGGTTTGAACACCAATGGATAGGCCAGGTAGCAGGGGAAAAAAGATAGATTAAAGATATTTGCGCCCAAGGCCAGGAGTCCGCCGTCGGCAAAGAACAGGGCCTGTACCGTGAGCACAGACGCCATTACCAGAAAGGCGGCATGGGGCCCGAGCAATATGGAGAGGAGGAGCGCCCCCCCCAGGTGTCCGCTCGAGCCAGTGCCCGGGATGGCAAAGTTTATCATCTGGGCTGTGAACACAAATGCCCCAGCAACCCCCATCAGGGGAATGTTCCCATGATCGGGATGCCGCTGCACTGCACGGGCACTCCACCCCACCAAGCCGGCAGTACCTGCCCATAAAACGCCCCCCACAGCCGGCGACACCAGCGCGTCGGCCATATGCATCAGAGGTGTCCTTGTTGTTGTGCTACCATTTTGAATTTCGTAACACCCGAATCACCTCAGTGCAAGGACAAAAAAGGCGTCAGAGGGAATCTCTTTGGCATCTTTTTAGCCGGTATTGCCGAAGCACTTCGTCGACTGCTACACATACGCCTGGGGAATCGGGAGGAAAGCATTATGAAGCGGGTAGATGTGGTGGCCCACAACCGGGTCTCCTGGAACCGGCAGTCAAAGCGAGGTAGTCAGTGGTGCGAGCCCGTCGATGCGGAGACCGTCGCCCGAGCGCGGCGCGGCGACTGGGAGGTGATACTGACCCCCTTGAAGCCGGTGCCGAAATCCTGGTTTGGTGGGATCGGTGGCAAGGAGGTTTTGTGCCTGGCCTCAGGGGGTGGGCAGCAAGCGCCTGTACTGGCGGCTGCAGGGGCTCGTGTGGTCAGCTTCGACCTTTCGAGCGAACAGCTGGAAAAGGACAGAACGGTGGCCACCCGCGAAGGGTTGTCGATTGCCACAGTTCAGGGCGATATGGTGGATCTGTCGGCGTTTGATGATGGACGATTCGACCTGATTTTCCATCCGGTTTCGAATATGTTTGTCCCGGACGTGCGGCCCGTGTGGAAGTCTTGCCACCGGGTCCTGAAACCGGGTGGCTCACTCCTGGCCGGAATGATGAACCCGGTGTTCTATCTGTTTAACCAGTATGAGAGCGATGAGTCGAGGCGGTTGGAGGTCGTGTTCAGGCTGCCCTACTCGGATTTGACGGATCTGGACGAGGAAACCCGGTCAAAGCTGATCCAAGAGAAGACAGCCCTTGAGTTCGGCCACAGCCTGGACGATCAGATCGGCGGTCAGATCGATGCCGGGTTTCAGATCACCGGTTTTTACGAAGATTGGTGGACCGACGAGGCGACACCGCTGAACCGGTACTGTCCCACCTTCATGGCGACCAGGTCGATCAAACCCGAAAAGGGGACGTACCCTTCCTATTGCGCTTTTCTCTTATGAAGCGTAGGCTCATCTCATGCCAAGAACAGCGCGAATCGATTATCCCGGTGCAAGACATCACGTGATGAACCGGGGAGCCAGGGGGCAGACCGTTTTTTGCAATGTGGATCAATGCGACCGCTTTCTCGATCTCCTCGGACAGGCGGTCTCTCGGTACCGAATTCGAGTCCATGGATTTGCGATTATGCCCAATCATTTTCACCTGATGGTGGAGTC
>JASJCT010000046.1 GCA_030065855.1 Myxococcota bacterium | reverse complement strand
AATATCAGATTCCCCCTTTGAAAAAGGGGGTTAGGGGGATTTTGTCGCCTCGCATCGGAAACTGGAGAAATGAAATCCCCCCGACCCCCTTTGCGAAAGGGGGAGAATCATTGTCTCTTCCTCGGTTAACGCCCATGGGATAAACCCCACGGCTACAACAGGGTGCTGAGAACGGCCATTTCGGGACGACCACTATCTCAATCCGCTTGAAAAGAATCGAGTCGTCTCAGTAGGGACTGTTTCTTGAGCTTGTGAAGCGCCTGGGTCTGGATTTGCCTCACCCGCTCGCGAGATACGCCAAAATCCTGTCCCACTGCGTTTAGGGTATGGGTCTCTTCTTCATCAATGCCAAACCGCAAGCGAATGATTCTCTGCTCCCTTAACGAAAGGGTCGTGAGCATGTCTCTCACCACCGTTGTGAGCTCTTTGGAAATGACCTGCTCAGAAGGAGAATAGGGCGCTGTGCTCTCAACGAAATCGCCGATGACCAGATCATCTTCGCCGCTCACAGGCGCTTCCAATGATAGTGTGGTTTGGGCAGATGACAATAAGGCGTCTACGTCCCGAGGAGATATATCCAGTTTTGCCGCAATTTCCAAAGAAGTGGGACTGCGCCCCAGTTCTTGGGCCAGAGCACTGCGGGTGCGAACCAGCGCGTTGATGGTGTCCACAGCGTGGGCTGGCAAACGAACTGTTCTGGCTTTGTCCGTTATCGCCCGGACGATTGCCTGTCGAATCCACCAAGAGGCATAGGTGGAAAATCGATATCCCCGGGTCGGCTCGAATCGATCTACTGCTTTCATCAGGCCAATATTGCCCTCCTGAATGAGGTCTGAAATGGCAAGGCCCCGATTTTTGTACTTCCGAGCAATCCAAACCACTAGCTTTAAATTTGACTCAATGAGTTGATTTCGCGCCCTGCGGCTGGCGTTCTCCGCGCGCACGATGGTTTTATGCGCTGTTTTCAACCTGTCGTGCGGAAGAAACGTCGGCTCATCAGAGCTGATCTTCAAGAAGTCAGATTTTAGTCGAAAGACAGCCTCTTGGACCTCCTCGGCTTCGAAGTTTCCGCTCCCAGACAACGCGGGCAGGTATGGCGTTCCAGTGAGCTCAGCCATGATCTCCTGATGAGCAGCTCCAATCGCAGCGGTGAGCGCAACCTCTTCTTCTCGAGACAAAAGCGGTATATGTGAGATTTGACGGAGATAGATGTCCATCGCATCCATGTCCGCGCGCTCACTAGGTCCTCGCGGTTCCTGACCTCTCGTGCGCTGTGTCTCGCGCCATTTGATGGCGTACTGGGTCTTTCTCAGACTATCGCGCAGAAAAAACTCAGCAGGTATGGACGTGTTGGGCTTACCGTTAAACTGCTTGAGCATGGCGCGGTAGACAAATCCTCGCGTTCGGGTGGTGCGGCCAGCCAGAACGCTCTGAATCGTGTTATGGCTCGTTAAGTAGCCGAGTTTCTTCACTGTTTTCGCCACGCGCATAGCCAACTGCCGCTTGCTCACATCGGGGTGTGAGGATAACCACTTCTCGGCCAGGTCTACGACAGGTGTTGTCTTCACCCATTCGACATCAGTCACAAAGGCGTTTGCCCTGCGGCGTTTTCCCAGCAGATCGTCGATGTTCTGGTTGGGGGGGAGGCAGCCCTGCACGAGATGCTTCAGGGTATCGTAGACCCGACGTTGTCCATGGCCGGTGTCGCTGGTAAGCAACTTTTGAAGATAGCTGAATTTTGTGCGAATGTGCCGCTGCTCAAGCGCCTCTTGCAGGTGCATTGCCAGTTTTCGTATGGACGCCCCTTGGTTTTGGCGCTGCCACACCGTCGCCAGTTCGTGGAAATGCACCGCGCTTATCAACCGACGACCGGTGATCGATGCTTCTATCTCATCGGCGAGTTTCTCAGCCATCATTGCAGCGGCCTCGGGGGTCTCAATGCCATGGGGTTGGAGGTACCTCAGCAGAATGGACAAAACCTCTCGGCGCACAACCCGGCACTTCCCTGCGAGTATGAGCTGTAGGGGATTCACGCCGAGTGTAACGCCCATCGCCGCGAGGTCAGAGCTGAGAACAGTCGCCAGGAATCGCTTGGTTTTATTGGGATAGAAATGAAGCCACAGCCCCACCAAAGGCCGAATACGCTCAAAGGCCACGTAAGGTCCGAACCGCTCATCTGCTGGGACTGTAATGCCCACTTCTCTGAGCGCATTTCTTAGGTCCCCTTGATCGGTGATCCCGCCATGCTCCCGAAGAATTGCCCGCATTTGTTCTTCCACCAAGCGAGGCACAGATGCAATAGCGCCACTGAGCTGGCGCCGTATCGTACGACGATGATAGGCGCGACCCTGGGCTGCGATGCGCTTGAGCAGCAGTTTTTCAAGGTCCCGCTGATCGAGATCTGGCCGCTTGTTAAGAAAAAGTGTCCCCATTGCCTTGAAAAGCGCCCCAGGTACGCGCTCCAAGCCAAAATCATCAATGGGTTTATGTATTTCAGACATATGCACTCCACGATCAAAATAAATTGACCTTTTTATACACATTAAGTTTGATGTTTACTAGCTGCCGTGTCAAGATACCCATTTTTTCTGGCAATAATTTTCAGGTTTATCGAACCGAGAAAGCGAGGTGTTGCTTAGATAGTTCTCGTCCCGCAAACGGCGATTTGTGGGACCAAAATGTCGATGCGGGGTTTATCCCCGCTTGCAGAATAGCTTGGAATTACTTGGTTTTTTACCGTGGGGACAAACCCCACGGCTACAACAGGGTGCTGAGCATGGTGACCGGACCGTTAAAATTCGATGTCCTCTAACGCCGACTGTGGTTCCACCCGATTTCTGCCGCCGGATTTGGCTTTGTAGAGCTGTTCATCGGCCTGGCGAATGAAGTCATCTGGAGTGCTCATCGAGACATGGGCCTCGGCTACGCCAATCGAGATTGTTACTGGCAGATCCAGGCCTTCGAAGTCGAAATGGGCTTCTGCAACGAGCTGTCGGAGCCGTTCCGCGACGGCTGTTGATCCGGCGAGATCCATTTCTGGCATGAGCACGGCAAATTCCTCACCACCGTATCTAGAAAATGTGTCCTCGCGACGCACGTTTGTGGAGATGAGCAACCCGAGTTGGGATAGGACCCGATCCCCCGCCAGGTGGCCGTATTGGTCGTTGATATTTTTAAAATGGTCAATGTCCATCATGAGCAGCGAGAGGGGCCGCCCATATCTTAAAAATCGGCATACTTCGCGGTCGATCTCTTCATCAAAGTAGCGCTTATTGGCCGCGCCGGTAAGCCCGTCCGTCGTCTTTAGGCGATAGATCTCTTCGTGGTATGCGTGCTCGATGTTGTCACCGCTCAGATATTTAAAAATGGAACGCCCTACTTTGATGCGATCCCCGTCCCGAAGGGGCCTGGCCGATACGGCCGTGCCGTTGAGGTAGGTTCCGTTGGTCGAGTTTAAATCAGAGACAATCACACTGTCCCGATTGGCAATGACGCGACAGTGCATGCGAGAAACACAATCATCAGCGAGTTGGATATCACACTCTGGGGAGCGCCCGATCAATACGCCATCGTCCTTAATGGCGAACCGCCTACCGAGGTACTCGCCATATATCATCACCACATAGGAATGTTCAGATCGCCGCTCCGAGTAGGAGAGTGCTTCCGCATCCGTCACAGCGGTGACGTCCGGGGTGTCGCGGGCCATCGACCTATCCGCCCCCACATTCTGATGCGCCCGCGGCCAGTGCAGACGCAGCTACTAGGGCAACAAAATACGGCATTTCTATTAAATAGCAACCCACTCTTTTATGGTAACACACTTTACCAGAGGACGTCATCGCTCTGACATTCTGACGAGACAACTCCCCCCGTAATGGTAATTTCATCTCCCGCGTCGGTCACAACGACGAGATGCCCTGCGCCGGTAAGTGTCTTTGTTACACCGGCGACATCTCCTACGCGAACACACCGGCCAAATGGTTCGGCCCGCTCTTTCCATGCATGGATGAGGGCCGTGCCCTGGCCAATGCGTATCTCATCCATCCAGTGCTCGATCCGGTTTACCCAGTTGGCAGCAAGGCGCGCCCCCATGGACCGAACACGTTGTCCGGACCTGCCCTGCAGCAAGGGGTCCGTGCTGTCTAAGGTCGTGGCAATGGATTGAAGCGCGTCTGGAAACCGGGTATGCGCAATATTCACGCCCAGGCCGATCACCGCTAAAACCGGAGTTGCAGCAACATCCCAAACCTCACAGAGGATGCCGGCAACCTTTTTGTGGTCGAGTAGAATATCATTGGGCCATTTGAGTTTTGGTTCCGCCCGATAGCACGCACAAATGGCATCGATACCCGCGATACCCGCGGCCAAAGGCATATAATTGAAATTTGGGGTGCCAGGTGGGTCGGTTGCCACTGCCAGGGACACATACAGGTTGCCACCGGACGGGGAAAACCACGATCTGCCCCTGCGACCCCTGCCAGCTGTTTGGGCCCCTGCTGCAACGACCGTTCCCAGCTTCGCACCGGCCTTAAGCCGGCGTTTCAGATCCGAAGAGGTCGAGTCGATTCGAGTGTGATGGATGACCTCCCGGTCTAATCGGCCACCAATGTTCTGGAGCTCGGAAAGGAACGCATCTGCAAAATCCATGTCATGCTTCACGGCTTATTCCGCGTCCAATAGAAAGGATATATCCGCTGCCGGAGCAGAATGGGTGAGCGCGCCAACGGAGATGGCGTCCACGCCAGTGCGGGCGATGGATGAGATCGTATCCAATGAAACACCGCCCGAAGCCTCTACAAATACGCTTTTATCTGCCCTGGCAATGGCCACGCACCGCTTGAGTGCTGCTTCGTCCATGTTATCCAACAGCACCGCATCCGCACCTGCTGCCAGTGCTTGCTTGAGCTCTGTTTCAGACCGCACCTCGACCTCTATCTTCAGCACATGGGGGGCACACTGCCTGCAACGCTGAACCGCTGCTGCTATCGATCCAGCGCCTAAGATGTGGTTTTCTTTAATGAGAATACCCCCGGAAAGGTCTGCTCGATGGTTTCGCCCACCACCGTGCAACACAGCACGGCGCTCCAAAAACCGCAGCCCAGGGGTTGTTTTGCGCGTATCCGTGACGATGACCGGGGATCCACTCGGCAGTGCATCGACAAAGCGCTTTGTTAAGGTGGCAATGCCGCTCAAATGCTGCAGAAAGTTGAGCGCCACCCGCTCGGCCATGAGCAGCGACGTCGCCCGGCCGACCGCAGTGAGGAGAGCATCCCCGGCAGAAACAGACGCACCATCTGGCGCCTCCAACATCACGCAGGTCTCGGGGTCCACGCGGCGCATGACCGCTTCAAAAATATCGCCCCCCGATACAACAAGATCTTTCCGAGCAATTGCGCGACCCTTTGCCTGGTGCTCAGGATCGACTGTGAGGCGGGTGGTCGTGTCGCCGCGGCCCAGGTCCTCTTCTATCGCCAGGTCAATGATATGCTCAAAAATGGACAAACCGATTGTCATGCGTGCCTCCAGTAGTATCCTAGCCCAGGCCGTATCCGGCGCGAAAGACCTCCATGAAAATGTTGCTCGCCGCATGCAGCAGGACAGGCGCGAGAATGGTGCCCCGGTTTGCCCTGAGCCATCCAAAGGCAAGGGCAGAAAAAGACACCATGAACCGCTCGGGATTGAAATCCACCAACACGTGGCCCACGCCAAATAACAGCGCTTGAATGGGGAGCGACCATCCCACTTTTGTCCCAAGGATACGAATTCGCCCGGTAAATATGTCGTCGAGCCGGCCCATGAGGTAGCCGCGGTAGAACACTTCTTCTGGCAATGCAACCACGATGAGGTGGCTTATTGCTACTGTAGGATACCCAGCTGGCCAGGCAAATTGCCACGGGGGAACTGTTTTGAGCCCCCACATCCCAGGACCCAGGACAAGAAATCCCAGGTGCGTGGCCCCTACAACCAGGGGAAAAAGAACAGCCATGGCCGCAACGGCTGAGACGATATCCTTGGGTGTGTTTCCCCAGGCAATGCCATAGCGCTGATAGGGCCGGTCCCGGCGATCGAGCACCAGCATTGGCAGCAGGATAAAGATAACACCGACCAGGGCGTGGAGCATACCGCCCAGGGGCAACACCCGGTCCAGGTGCACCAAGCCCATCACGACCCCAAGCTGGATCAGAAACACAACGCAAACCTCTTTTTTGAGGCGCGATGGATGGGGTCTGGAGATGTATCGCTCGCTATTCACCGAGCACTACCCTTATAAACTGGTCGCCAGCCAGCTGTCCCAGGGCGCCGTTGGCAGCTTGGACTTCGTCATAGGTCTCGGTTTTGTCGGGCCGCACACCCGGGATGAGGATGGCCACTGGGACCGGGTCAGTAGCGTGTGATCCGGTCTCCACAGGTGTGGGGTGATCCGGCAATACGGCAATGGTCGCCTCGATGCTGCGGCGTTGCAGTCCGTCGAGGATTGGACCCACCAGGCGCTGGTCCAGCATTTCGATGCACTTGATCTTTAGATCGAGGTCCTTTGCGTGGCCTGCCTCGTCTGTTGCCTCGACATGGACGTAGACCAGGTCGCGATCTGCAATCGCATCCAGACAAGCCTCGGCCTTGCCTTCGTAGTTGGTGTCCCAAAGACCGGTGGCCCCGGGCACGCGGATCGGGTCCATGCCCGCGTAGATACCTAAGCCCATGACCAGGTCGACGGCTGAGATAACAGCGCCGCGGATCCCGAATCGATCCGCCATGGTCTGCATCGTGGGGCGCCTGCCAGGGGACCAGGGCCAGATTGACGTTGCCGCTGCCTCACCTACCTCACGGCGTTGCTGGTTGACGGGGTGATCAGCCAGAATTGGCACTGCCGCACCCATCAGATCTCTCAGGCGCTGCGCAGTGGCCAGGGCTGGGGTCGATTTGGTTTTTGCCCGGGGCATTAGATCTGCGACGGCCTCGCCCACGTGGTCGTGGGGAGGGGCGCAGAAGACCTTTGGTGAGGCCCATCCGCCTTCGAGCACGAGGAGGTGGCGATAGCTCACACCGGGATAGAACCGCACGGGCTGGTCGCCCTGACCGCTGCCCAGGGCCTGATCGAGGGATTGCATCAGCTCCGCTGCCCCCTTGCTGTCGATATGACCAGCGCAGTGGTCTTTGATATTGCCGCCCTCGGTGGCGATCAGGTTACAGCGCACAGCCACGTCAGAGGGGCCAATATCGATACCCATATTTGCCGCTTCGAGCACAGCGCGGCCCTGAAACACAACTGCTGGATCATAGCCCAGCACCGACAGGTTGGCCACGGCAGATCCCTTGGATTGCCCCTCAGGAATTGTACTAAAGAGCCCCATGCGACCCGCCCGGGCGATCCGGTCCATGTTGGGCTTGACCGCTGCTTGCAATGGGGTGCGGCCACCCAGTCGCTCGATGGGGTAATCTGACATGCCGTCGCCCAGGATGATAATGGCTTTCATCTGCGATAGGTCCTTATCAAGTGATTCTTGAATGCATCGTAGTCCACCGGCAGCTCCTCATAGTGCTCTTTTTTCCGCTCGATATTCAACAAGCTCGGCGGTGCCTCAGGTACTGCGCCGGTGATGGCTTGAATCTCATCGGGAAACTTGGCTGGATGGGCTGTCTCCAGCAATATGGCTGGCGCTGCCGCTTGGTCGGGATGCTGATTGAGGTACTGTGTGAGCCCGGCCCATCCAACAGCGCCGTGGGGCTCGAGCAATAGATTGAGATCTTTGTAAGCAGCGCCGATGGTGTTGAGGGTTTGGTCATCGTCAATGCTCACCGCAAACAGGTCGCGGCGCATATTATCCATATCTGGCGGTGTGTTAAGGGTGCCAAGCTCGTCCATTTGGCCGCCATAGGCGTCGACCAGGCGGGCCAGGTTGGAGGGGTGGCCCACGTTCATGGCATTGGAGATACACTTGAGGGAGGGGACGATTTTTTGGTACTGCCCGGTTTCGAGGAATCTCGGTACTGCGTCGTTGGCATTGGTCGCGATCACGAGCCGTTCGACTGGCAGGCCGCTCAACAGGGCCAATACCCCGCCCATCATGTCGCCGAAGTTTCCAGATGGCACGGAAAAAACGACCTTCTCACCCCCTGCGATATCAGCCAACCGAGAAGCGGCATAGACGTAATAAACGGACTGGGGCAGCAAGCGACCGATATTGATTGAATTCGCAGAAGATAGATTGAGCCCAACCAGGTCTGGATCTGCAAAGGCCTGCTTGACCAAGGCTTGGCAGTCGTCGAATTTACCTGGCAGGGCCACTGTGGCCACATTGTCCCCCAGGGTTGTCATCTGCTTTCGCTGTCTCTCTGAAACCTCGTTTATTGGAAAGAGCACGAGCGCGCGAATGCCGTCCACGCCCAAGAATGCATTGGCCACGGCCGAGCCAGTATCCCCGGACGTGGCCGTGAGAATGAGCAAGTCCTGGTTTCTCTCGCGGACCAATCGGCCGATGGCCCGCCCCATGAATCTCGCGGCAAAATCCTTGAAAGACGCTGTGGGTCCCTGGTCGAGCCGCATCACGCAGCGGGTTGCATCCACTGTCTCGATGGGGATTTCGAAGTTGTAGGCGTCGCCGCACATCTCCGCGAGCACTGTCATGGGGAAGACACCTTCAGTATAAGGCGCCAATATGGCTGCGGCCAGGTCTGCATAGGTCATGTCCCGGGCTTTTTCTAGAAGATCGACTGACAGCCGTGGAATCGGGCTGGGCATAAAAAGCCCTTTGTCGCCGGCTTGACCCAAGAGCAAGGCATCGGCCAGGTCCACCTCGGGCACGGATCGATTGGTACTGTAATATGATATCATGGATTGCCCTCACTGCTTGTCAGACAGGTGCGCGATGCACTGCCGACTGAGAACGGCAAGGGTACCTGGGCTTGGCCCTTGCCGTCAATTGGCGATTGGGGCGACTAAAACTTGTCCAGGAGCTCTTGGACAGCATCCTTATGAACGTAGAAGGCCATTGATTTCAACCTCATGTAATCGTCCCGAACAAAATAATACCCCTTGTGTCGGCCCACGATGGCGCTGCGGCCTGAATCCTTGGCCAGAAACCAGTCGTGATCCCCGCGGCGCGCAACCCCTACTAGGTGTATGGCATGGTCATCAGTGGTCGCCTTATTGACCAGTCGGTACTCGCGGGCCAGCTGATCGATGAATGGACCGGGAATATCGTATGGCGGGACGAACTTCACATTGTTTGCCCCATCATTGCCAGGCTCGGATGTGTCCAAGGCAATGGCCACACTGTAGCCGTGCTTTAACGCTGCTTTTATGGCGTTGTAGTACGCGTTCAAGGGCAGGTTGTGGTAGTCGTCTGAACGCCACCAGTTGTCTGGCACATCGAACACGCCTTTTTTGTAAAACGGCGTCTTGAGGGTGGACATGAACGCCACATAATCGTCGGGCTTTATATTGAGGACGTTGTCGACAAAGGTCTTGGGATTGTACGATGTACCCTTGTAGGTAAAGGCCTCAGGGGGCGCTCCCAGATACTTGTTTAGCACCACCTGGAAGATGGCGCGCATGGTCTCGACGTCCCAATGATCGCTGCGCTCGGCGCTCTTCAACATATCTCTGAGCTCGCTCACCAGAGGGTCGTGGTTATGCCAGCCCTTTTCGTGGCTCACGCCCTTGTACGACTCGATCGGCACGAGTCCGTATTGTCTGAGGTGGCGAAAGATCGCGTTTACCTCGGATCCTTGGACAAAGAGCGACTCGGATCGCTCCTTAATAAAACGCTCTCCTTTGTCTAGATATTCGTAGTAGACCGTGTACATCTCCGAGAGCTTGATCTTCTTTCCAGTCAACCGGATCACCTCGGCCTCCACCAGGGATGTGGCGGCAAACGACCAGCAGGTGCCAGTGGCGTACTGGGGAACCGGGGGCAGGTGGGGCACCACCTGGAACTCGGCCAACGAAGTCGGGATCTGGTCAACCGGTAGGGAACTTTTCAAATACTGCTTGGTTTTGCGCTTGACCTCTTTGTCCTTTTTTTGCTGCGCTCGGATCTGCTCGGTCTCCTCTGCGCGCTGCTGCTCAGTGGTCTCATTGGCCTTGTAAATCTCCTCGAGTACCGGGAACTCGTAGTCGTTCTCGTACCTGGTCTCCACCTGTATACCGCCTTCTGGAGAACCCGCGTTCCCAGGTGCCTCGATGACCACCTTTCTTACGATCTCCTTAGGAGCAGCTGGCTCTGCAGAGTAACTGCGCTCTGTTGGGCGGACCTGCTTAATTCCCGTGCCTCCCTGGCTCTGTTTTGGTGTTGGGGAAGGCTCGCAGCCCAACATCAGTATCCCAAGCACCAACTGCGGAATCCTCGACATATATCTTTGCGCTCTCATTGCTTTTTCTCCGTTAGCTGTGGGGATGCGTTGCTATTGGGATTGAAGGGCAGCTGCGCGAGAGGGTTGCATCATCGATGTTGATCACAGTTCGCATATCTAGATTTTTTCTATGTCAAAACGTATTATTTTAGAAGGATTAAAACAAGATAGAGATCACGAATCGTTTTCAAGACTTGCGCGGGATGCACCGCCGACTGAGAATGCGGCCGGGACCTGGGTTTGCACCTTACCGTCAATGGCGCCCAGGGCTTGGTCGAGGTCGGCCTTTACGTCATCCGGATGTTCTCCGCCCACGCACAGACGGACCAGGTTGGGTGGGATGTCGGCCATTTCCCTCCCCTCTTCACCCTGCTGCTGGTGGGTGGAGATGGCTGGGATGGTGGCTACGGACTTGACGCGACCGAGATCCGTTGCCCGCCAGATGCGCTCAAGGGCGTCGAACATGCGTCGGGTCGGTCCCTCACCGCCAGCCACGCGAAAGGACATGAGATGGCCATAGCGATTCACAGGGGTGCCGTATTGGGCATCGTATACCGCGTCTACGAGAAAGAGATACTGCTTGGCGAGCGCGTGCAGGGGATGGCTCTCTAGGCCGAGATAATCCACCCTTTCAACCTTTGGATGGTCCTCGAGGAAACGCGCGACCCGCATGGTATTTCGGCTGAACAGATCGACCTTGGACCTCAGGGTGCGCATATCGTTGAGCGACAGGATGGCATTCATCGGGGATAGGTTTTGGCCGTTGTCCCGATTGGGCAAGGTCTTGAGATACATGGCAAAGTCCGACAGCATCTCGTCTGATCCAAACCGGCTGACGATGTTTTTGCGGGAAATCACCGCACCTGCAATGCCAAATCCAGACGAGGTCAAGGTCTTGGTAACCGATTGCACCACGATATCTGCACCGTGGACGATGGGTCGAAGTAATACCGGCGTGCCAACCGTGTTGTCGATAATGACCGGTACTTCGACTGCATGGGCCAGGTCGATGACCGCGTCCAGGTCGAAAAAGGCCTGCCCTGGATTGGACGGCATCTCGCCGTACACAAAGCGGGTATTTTCGTCGATTTTCGATTTCCACTCGTCTAAATCAGCCGAGTTGATGACAAAGCGGCACTCAATACCCCGCTCGGCAGCCTTTCGGATGGCAAACTGTTGGAACGTGCCGCCATAGACCTGACAGGTGGAGACAAAGTTTATCCTCTGGTTCGGTCGCTTTGGATCTACTGCCAAAAATGGATCCGTGGCACAGGCGATAGCAGCCATGCCCGACGATGTGGCGCAACAAGAGGTCTCGCCGTCCAACCCATAGCCCTCGAGCAGGGCCAGGGTGTTTTCGAAATAGTAGAGGGATGGGTTGGCTATCCGCGCGTAGCACCAGGTGGGAATCTGATAGGTAAGGGCAGCGGCCATCTCGTCGGCATCCCGATAGGCCTGGGAAGAGCACATGTATAAGGGTTCGATAATCGCGCCCTGGTTAAAATCCAGTGCCTCTCGCATGGAATAGAGGCCGTGCACCGCAATGGTGTCGAACCGACATTTTTTAATGGCATCGAGCTCTAATCGGCGGGAGATCGCTGTGTTTCGAGCCGCTTCGATATAAGCGTCCAGTCGGGTGGCGGGGGGTGTTGTCATCAGTCTGCCTCGGATGGTTCGGGCCAGTTCTCCAGCGCATAGCCGGTATCCTCTTTGATCACGGAGAGCGTGAGAAAGGTCTCCTGCTTTTCAACGCCGCCAATGGCTGCCAGTTCGTGTTTGACGAGTTTTCTCAAGTGGTCGATGTCGCGAACGACAACATGGGCCAGGTAGTCGTATTGTCCGGTAAGGTGATAGCAGGCCTTTACTTCGGGAATAGATCGAATCCGCTCCTCAAAGCTCTCGATAGAGCCGGCCTGATGGCGTCCCAGGGTGATCATCACCATGGCCTGGACATGATACCCAATCGCCCCTGGATCGAGCACGGCCCGGTAGCTCTTGATAACGCCTCGTTCCTCAAGCCGTCGCACCCGGTCCAGCATGGATGACGGCGCCAGGCTGGCCTGACGCGCGAGCTCCACATTGGTGATCCGCCCCTGTTCCTGAAGGGTGCGAATGATTTTTTTATCGATATTATCCATTGAAGGGTCCTTTCACCGAGATGAAATAATAGTAACACATCGATGATTTTTTTCTACAAAAATTAGATATTTTTATAGGATAATAAAATTATATTAGAATACAGTAAAATTTATCCGAATATAGAGCAGCGGGCTATTCGATGCGTGCGCGTGCGTCCAGCACGGTGGCGCCTGATTCAAAAACGCGGACCGGATTGGCATCCAGTTCTACAATGCTGGGAAACGCGCTCAAGAGATGGGATATCCTCACTGCAATATCGATAAAGGCACCGATATCGCCGCCCGGGCTGCCCCGAAACCCTTTGAGCAGCCCATAGCACTTGAGCTTCGACAACTTTTCCTTAATCTCGTCTGCATCTACAGGGCATAGGGCACAGGCGATATCCTTAAACAGCTCCATGTGAATACCGCCCATGCCAAAGAGCATCATGGAGCCGAATGCCGGGTCAAAATGGCCGCCGATAAACAGATCGATGCCTTGGGGTGCCATTTTCTGAATGCGAACCCCGTCAAAACGGGCGTCTTTTCTATAGGCCTTTAGATTCTGGGAAATGGTGGCGAACGCATCCTTTACCTGAGAGGCGGTGGTCAATCCGGTGATGACCCCACCAGCATCGGTCTTGTGCAATGCATCGGGCGAGATGACCTTGGCCACGACGGGATAATCCAACTCGCCCGCTGATTTGGCAGCTTGTGCAGCGGTTTGTGCGACGGTCGAGCTGACCGTAGGAATGCCGAAATGATTAAATAAATCGAGTAATTCCTCGCCTCGTTGGCCCTGTTTGTCCATTAGCCAGCCTTTAGCGCCTTCCCAATCGATATTGTCTGGTGTGTGCCCATTTTGGTGGTCAAACCGCTTGCGCGTATGATATCGCATTTGCGCCGCCATGGCGCGAATCATCTCTTCAGGGCCGTTGAAAATGGGCACATTGATAGCTTGTTTAAAGCTGGACAGGGTCGCAGATGGGCTGGCCAGACAGGCGCCCAGTGGTTTGCCAGAGGAAAGGATAGCCCCCCACGCCTCTTTTGAAAGATCCGTGCGCAGCAGGGCCTTGAACACGTTGTCACCGGACGGCATCTGGGGAGAAAAGCTGGCATACACCGCCCCGTCAACGCGGTCGGAATGCATGACCGCGCAGATAACGTGGGCCACCAACTGGGGGTCGTAGATATCGCCCATGTCGAGGGGATTGGAAAAGCGAATGACCCCGGCATTGGTAAACTGGTTGAGGCTGTCGTAAAATTCCCGGCCAGGATCGGCAAATTCAAATCCAGCCTGCTCACACATGTCGGCCATCATGACCGACAGCCCGCCGGCCGGACTCATGACCATCAACCGGCGCCCCCGCATGGGGGGCAATTGGAAGGCCTTGGCGATCGCAAAAAAGTCGTAAAACTCGCGTATGCGGATCACCCCGGCCCGCTCAAATGCGCAATCAATAATTGCATCGTCGTTACTCACTGCTGCCGTATGGCTCATTGCAGCCTTTTTCCCGGCGCCAGTGGTGTTGGACTTATAAACCACAATGGGCTTATCGATTTTTTGTGCAACCTCGATCATAGCCCTGCCGCGCGCGATACTCTCGATGTACATGCAGATAATCTGGGTATCGGGATCTTTTCCCAGGTACTCCAAAAAGTCCACTTCATCCAAGTCGAGCTTGTTGCCAATGCTGGCAAATTTGGCCAGCCCCAGGTTTTCTTCTTTTAAAAAGCTGAGCAACATCAATCCGATACCGCCGCTTTGGGCGATAATCGAAATCCCACCCCTGGGTGGCTTCATAACCGGAGCAAAGGGCAGACACAGACCATTGGCCGTGTTGGCCACGGTCAAGCCATTGGGGCCGACAAAGCGAATGCCTTGTTCCCGGGCGTTCTTTTTGGTCAATTCGGCAAGGGTTTGGCCCTTAGCGCCGAATTCGGAAAAGCCGCCAGAAGGGATGGCCATTCGCTTGATCCCAAACTGGCCGCAGCGCGTCACCATGTCAGGGATAAACTGCGCAGGTATTAGACAGTAGGCCAGATCCGGTACTTCTGGCAGGTCTTCGATGGCCTGGTACATCTCCACGCCGTCCACAAAGACATCCTTGCTTCGCGGGTTAACCCCGAACAGGCGGCCCCGATATCCCCACCGGAGCATATTTTCCAGAGCGATTCGCGGGATGTTGCTCGCCTTGGATGATAAGCCGATAACGGCAACCGATTTGGGGTAGAAAATTTTATCCATAGCAATGCCTCGCCTTCCATTCAATCATCGGCAATGTCCTATACAGTTGGGTATGATCGCTTTTTAGGGGTCCTGCAATGTGCCTAATCGGGCACGGTGGCTTCGATGACGTAGGACTGCCAACTCAAACCGCCGCGTTCGTCGTGAGCAACCGCCCACAGTTGGAACAATCCTCCTCTGCGAGGGGGCACCCAATCCACTTTGAACGGCCCCGGAGGGGTGCGGGTTCTGGTGCGATCATCGGAGAACCGACCGGTTTTATCGGTGGGCGATATGCCAGCGACGAACCACGAAATATAAGGATCTTCGCGAACTTGGGTCACCTCATCAAAAACAGTCTTGTCATAATATTGAAAACTATCCTCTGTCAGATCAGCTTCGATTTTTGCGCCCTCTCGGCATCCATCCGCGTCAGTACAGACGTATTGACTGTCTGGTTCGGGCGTCCCTGCATCCCGGGTCGACATATGCTCTAATACCTGGCTGCCTAATCCCCTTGGTGCCGGGTCAGATTCAACGTGGGCCAACCTGGCGATACGCGGGTTCTGGTTGGGCTCAGCAGAGGTCGAGATGCGAAATTCTTTTATGGCAACCAGTCCTTCGGGCGGTCCCGGGACAGTGGGGCTCTGCGCACACAGCCCGTCGAGTGCATCGACCTGGCCTTCTGGATAGCTCGTATCTGGAAGGGCAATCTCGCCGCCGGCACACAGCACCAGAATCGCGGTAACTGAGAGAAAGGATTTTTCTTTAGGCAGATCGTCGAGGATGTCAGGTGGTGTGGTTAGGATGTCGTAGATATCGCCGCCCGTGGACGAACTGCCGAACTGGGGAACCCAGATGGGCTGACACCCACTCGACAGATCGGCATCAATGGACAAGGTACCTTTGCAGGTGAGCCATAGAAATGTCACCTCCCGGCCGTTGCCCTTGGGATCGGCGTAAAGCACCCGTAGTGTCGTGCCTGCGCCAGGTGCAATTTCTGGGGGATTGGCTTGAATGCCCAGGACACGAAACTTTGTAATTTCGCTGATCGGCGCCAGTTGCTCCTGGCATGCGACAAGCGTCATCAAGAAAACGGCGGTAAGGCCGAAGCGTTTCAGCTCACTCAGCATGTTTGTATCCTACCACGGTTCCATCAGACGAGATACGCCCATTTGTAGCACCCTGAGGCGTTTGATCAGGCGGTGTTTGGATCGCGCCCAGGGGGATACCCTTTCGGTTCAGATGCCGTTTGGGGGCATCGTTCTTTTCGCGATAGCGCCGGTCAGATTTGGCGGCCGCCTGTCTTAAAATCGGCCTTAAGCACGATCGCTGCCCAGGTCCGGATCGGTCTACCCAAAAATAGGATGGACCGTCCCGAACGTCGATGTGAACGAATCCAGAATCTGGATAAAATCCCACGCCCACATGGCCGAACTGCCTGGCCTTTCGAGCCACTGCCCCCAAGGGGATACCCGGCAGGTTGATATCTGCTGCACACCCCTTTCCATGGTAGCTTTCGCTCTCAATTTGGTTGACGTCTCGATACCCCGATATCACGTTAATCTGTCGCGCCTTGAAATGATCGGCGAGCTTGTACAGGAGCTTGACGAGCCTCGGGTGCAGGGGATGGGTCGCACCAGTATCTTTGTCCTGGAACAGGGGCGTCATTTTGTCCACTGCGTCTGGGTCGAGCGTGCCATCGGGAAGAAAGGGAAATACGCGGGCGCGCTCACCAATATTGACCGCGTTGACGACCAGATCTCGAAATCCCTCCCTGTATCGCGGCTTGGGTATTTTAGGCACCCGCTGCCAGTTGCGCTTCATTCTGCGATAGCGGGCACTTGCCCAGGATCGGCATTTGCGAGTTCTTTTTCTTTTTTTTATGGACCGTTTTTTCTTGGACGGCGCCTTTGAAGGGGCGCGAGTCTCTTGTTTCAATGCGCTGTTTTCATTTGAATCGGCCCGGCGAGGTGGGATTTCCGTCACCTCGTCTTGAGCATGCGTTGCAGCTGCCGAGAACAGGACTAAAAAACATATGTTAATCGAGATGGCTTTCATGAGAATTATGTTCATACCGGAATTTATCAGAATTCAACAGCCATCGCGACTTTAACTTGCCTTTTTGGACCGGACTGTGGAAAAGTTTCGCATCTGGTCTTTCATCGGGCCAGATGTCAAACGCCCAGAACGATGAGGCACATGCGATCACCTCGAGGCAGAAACAACGCGACGGCATTTACAGGAACAGTGCTCGCCTGTGTGTTTGCCGTTGTAGCTGTCGCGAGTCACACCTTCGAGACCTGGTTTTCATCGCTAGAGGCCAGGGCAGGCAGCGATACACCTGTCACGGTTCGGTTACCGGCTCGGTATTTCCGCATTACCATGCTGCGCAGCGAATTCCACTACCTGTCCACCACCTCCTCCAGCTGCCCCCACCTGGTTGCCCGGGGGACGCGGCTCAAGCGAGGCGGAGAATGCACCGAGCTGGTCAGGGCCTTTGAATCGAACCGAAGGAGCCGTTCACCCCTGCAGCTCGGTGGGCTATTTGTCTTCTATCTCTCAATCGGCCTCGTCCTCAGCGCGTTCATGCGGTACAAAGACATGGGGCGCTCGCGACAATTGCGGGCCCATGCCACGGTGTTCTTGCTCATGGCAGTGCTGGTAGTGAGTGCCAAGGCCCTGCTTCTGATGACCGGATTTTCAGCTGTCGTTCTGCCAGTGGCCACACTCCCCTTGCTCGTTACGTATTTTTTCTCCAAGCGCATTGCCTTTGTGGTTGCAGTGACCTCTGCACTTACAACAGCATCCCTGGTTAACTTCGATATCGAACTTTTTATCATTTACTTATTTTCCGGTCTCGCGGTCGCGGCTGCACGTGGACATCAGCATCGGGCCTGGGTCCAGTTGAAGCGCGGTGCCCTGGCCTCTTGGGTCGCATTGGTAACAACGGTTGTCACAACCCTCATTTTTTCAGGAACCCTGGGTATTTACGACGACTTAACCGAGCACATCGATCCGAGATATTCGATTTGGATTTCGGCAATCCTAAGTGGCATAACATCGGGTGTTCTCTCCTTTTTTCTCACACCAGTTGTCGGCAACCTGGTGGGAGAAGTTTCGAGAAACACCCTGCTCGATCTCCAAGACCTGAACCAGCGTCTGCTGGGCTTGCTGAGGGAGCGGGCCCCTGGCACGTGGGAGCACTCTCGGGCCATGGCCAATCTGGCTGAAGCCGCGACCAATGCCATCGGCGGCAATGCATTACTGGCGCGCATCGGCGCTTACTATCACGATGTTGGAAAGATGGGGGGTGCGGACTACTTCATCGAGAATCAGGCTGGCGGGCCAAACCCGCACGATGACCTCAGCCCGTACGAATCAACTGGAAAAATCCACCGCCATGTGGTGGAAGGCGCCCGACTGCTCCGCAAAGAAGGCCTTCCCGAGGACGTCGTGGAATTCTGCTACAGCCACCACGGATCGAGTTTGCTTGAATTTTTCTGGCATAAAAATATGGCACAGGGCAATGCCGAAGACCTGGCAGAGGAAGACTTTCGCTACCCCGGGCACAAGCCCACGACCCGCGAGACCGGTATTCTCATGATCGTTGACGCTGTTGAAGCAGCCGCCAGAACTGTGGATGCCCCTGACAAAGCAGCGTTTCAAACCCTAACCCAACAGATTCTTTTCACAAAACTCTCCCAGGGGCAACTCGACGAGACCGGGCTAACCGTGGCAGATCTCAGGGTCATCGCCAACACCTTGGTGGACACCCTTGTCAACATGTACCACGCCCGCATCAAGTATCCCTGGCAGACCAGCGATACTGGCAGAATATCCCGGACCACCCCAGTTCCGGGTGACACCGACCCTGTTCCGAGTGACACCACCCCTGTTCCGAGTGATACCGCACCTGTTCCGAGTGACACCACCCCTGTTCCGAACGACACCGCCCCTGTTCCGAGTGACACCACCCCTGTTCCGAGTGACACCACCCCTGTTCCGAGTGACACCGACCCTGTTCCGAGTGACACCGACCCTGTTCCGAGTGATAATGCAGACAAGGGTCCCCCTGGAACAGAAGTTGAAGATACACTGCTAATTGGGGATGACGCACCAGCTGAATCCCAGTCAGCGCCGCTAGACAGTCCGCCGCGCAGAACCACGATTCCCCTGGAGCCAGAGGAAAAAAAATCTGAAAAGAAAGGCGACGCCCCTCCCGAGTGATCTACAACCTCTGGATGACCGGCTCCCCAGAGAGTACCAACCGCAGCACCTCGCACAGTCGATCCAAGTTAAACGGCTTTTCAATAAAACCGCCCCTGTTTTCGAGAAGCATATCGACGAGGTCGTCGTCCGGCAGCACCCCCGAGGACAACACCACCTTAACCCCTGGGTCATATGACAAGAGCTGCCGAAATGTCCCGGCCCCGCTCAAGCCCGACATGCGCATATCGAGGATCACCAAATCGATGGCCACATCCCCTGCCTTGTAGGCATCGAGGGCACCTTGGCCATCGGCCACCGAGATGACATGAGCGCCGAGTTCCTCTATCATCATGGCCATGATGGTTCGCAGGCGCTCCTCGTCTTCGGCCAGGAGAATTGTTTTCCCCTCGAGAGGTCTGGTCTCGATGTCTGCATCAGATTGGGGCATATATATTGATAAGGACATTTTGGAGGTACATGTCAAGCACTGAAAACGGATAATGAAATGTCGCGCATCGATAAATCGACAAAACCGCTTTCTCCAAGGCGCCAAGTAGTGCTGTTTGCAGTGATTGCGCAGTACATTGCAACGGGCAGACCGGTGGGGTCTCAAGCCCTCAATAAAAAGCAGGGACTCGCCCTATCGCCGGCCACGATCCGACGCGAGCTCCAAAACCTCACAGAGCAGGGTTTTTTAACCCAGCCCCATGTCTCGGCCGGGCGAGTACCAACGGACCAGGCGTTTCGCATGTTCGCCGATGCCTTGAGATCAGAAGCCGGGCACATGGCGACCGAGACGCAAAAAAAGCTCGTAAGTGGGTTGAGCTGTCTAATGCCCGGCGGACCCCAATCCTGGGAGGAAGTGGTTCGTTTAATTTCGGATCTGTCCTATCAAGCCGCTCTTGTCGTAACGCCGGCGTTTTCAGAGGTGAGCTTGCGCCAACTCAGATTCATTCCCTGTGGGTCTGGAACCCTCTTGGCAGTGATTGTCACCCGGGAAGGCCTTGTCCACAACGCCTATGTGGATGCTCCGAAAACACTGGACGAACGGGATTTGGAGCGCATTCACAACTATCTCAGCGAACTCATCCAGGGTCGCACCCTGAACGAAGTTCGCAAAATCCTGCGCCAGGAGCTCGAGGATGCGCGAAAAAAGTGCGATGCACTGCGCGAGCAGGCCACTGTGCTCGGCACCCAGGCAATCCAGTCGAGTGTGAATCGCGCTAGTGATCTCGTCGTGGGCGGCAGGCGTCACCTCCTGGGGAAGTCAGACTTAAAAGACCGCGTAGAAGCCCTCATGCGGGAGTTAGAGGAAAAGACCCGGTTGCTCGATCTACTTGACCGCGCAGTAGAAACAAAAAAGAAGCCCGTGGTAATTATCGGCGGTGAAGCTGGGGATAGGCTTGAAGGATGCGCCATTATCACATCGCCCTTTGGCAGCGACGCAAACAAGGGACAGGTCGGCATCATCGGATCCATGCGCATGGACTACTCTGCCCTCATTCCCCTGGTTGCATTGGCAGCCCAATCCCTGTCGACAAGACTACTCGGCGAGGAGGAATAGGCCCCTAGCTATCGCCGCTTCTTGCCGAACGGTAGAGGGGGGGCGGTTTTTTTCTTCCCACCTCTAAATCCCAAGTACTTGAGCGGCGGCGGGGTCGATGCTGAATCGCTATTCTGTTCGTCGGTATCTGCAGCGATGGTTTCTTCGGAAGCCTCAGCGTCGTCCTCTGCTGGACTTGCGATCTCCTCTTCGGAAACGATCTCGCTAGAAGTAATCTCCTCGGAAGTCGTTCCTTCGGTGGCCTCTTCTTCAGCCGACGCTGCTACGTCCTCAGTCGTTTTTTTTTCAGCCGCTAACGAACTATCGGGATCTTCGTCATCTGATGCAGGGGTTTCCTCTACAAAACTCTCTGCTGACCCACCATCCTCATTTAAATTCAGCTTGAGCTGGTTCGCATTGCACAGTTCCCGCACCCCGGACGTGATGCGCGTCACGACGTCCAGGGCTGTGTTGACGACCGTTCCGACCCGCTCTACTTCCTGTTTTACGAGCTCCAAGTCATCGCGCACAGATTTAATGGACGTGCGCAGTTCGGGCAGATTGAGCTTGGTTTCGACTTTAGTAAACGATACGGCCACAGTGCTTTTGGACTTATCGTACTCCATCGAGAATCTGAGAAAGGGATGGAGTTCCTCGCTCATGTTTTTCCCGCTGGGATCGGTTAACCAGACGTGCTCGTAAATGGGATGCTGGAACAAAGCCTGTCGCTTGAATTTGTCGGGTGATACGTCGTCGCTGACGAGCGAAAAGGCACCATCCAGTCCAATATCTTTCCAGTCCTGCTTTGCTTCACTGAATATTTTGTCAAAACACCCCTGCAGTTCGGTGATGTTGGCCCTGTATTGGCGCTCCTGCTCGATATTGAAGCTGCTCTTGGCGTCGGTCCTTTTGACATCTTCCAACAGAGAATCGAGCGCGTTGATCGCTTCATTCGGATCAGCAAACGCACCACCTGTTACTTTGTATTCATTGCTTCTAGACACGGTGCTCTCCTTCAAACGATATGAAAATACTAAATTACGAACATTTTCTCATGAACTTAAAAGTGAGAAAACTGATCACTTGTTCAACTATTACTTTTTTTTAGGCCGTCGACGCTTTTTGTTGAGCATTCTGACCAGGCTGGCAGCCCGTCTTCTTATTTTGGCGCTTTCGCTCTTTTTGGCCGCCTGCCTCAGCTGGGGCAGCGCGGCCTTGCCGATGGCGCTGACGATCAGGTTGCGAGCCTTGCGCATGGTCTTGTCGCTGCCGAGCGCCTCGATGGCATTGCGGCTTATAGTCGGCTTTTTCCGATACACATGGTTCAGTCGGATGGCCTCCCGATAGTGGTCAAGGGCATCTGCCCACCAGATCTTTTCGAAGTAGAGATTGCCCAACAGATAAGCAATAAAGGGGTTTTGGGGGTACTTGCGACGCAGTTTAACCAGTCCATCAATAGCGGCCTCTCTGTGGCCCGCGTCGGCCAGAGCACGCGCATCTGCGATTGTTTCGACTTTTGTAACCCGCCCACCTGCCACCGCGGGTGCTGGGTCAGCCTGGGGCTGCGCCTGCACCGATCCATCAGGTGATTCAGGCGCAGGGGAGTTGTTTGGTGGGTTGGGTAAACTGTCGGTCTTGGGCTGGGTCACCATCTGCTCGGTAGTGGCTCGGAGCCCATTATTCAGGCCTTCCAGTGTCGCGTCCCGAGGCAACCTGTTGAGAAAAAAAAGAAAAACCGCAATACCAACGAAGGCAATGGAAATGAAAACAGCCCTCACTCGATTGACGGGCAGTCGGAGTGAGCGGTGTACTGTCTGCCCCAATTTAGAGACCGCGTTTTGGATTGTCCCTCGTTGCAATTGGGTCGTGTCTGATGCGAGTGCCGCATTTTTTTGGGGGTGTTGTCCTTTGAATGCCACCGGCCTTGCCGCGTCGATTTGTTCACCTTCTGGTGTGGCCAAAAGCGCGTCCAGGAATGCATTTGCCGTTTGAAACCTGTCGTCCGGAAATTTGGCCAGTGCTTTGGCGATGACAGCCTCGAGTGCGGGCGAGAAGAGGTGTGGGGATTTGACCTCACTCAGTAGGGGCGGTGGGGTCTCCCGGTGCATGCGAATGACCGCCATCGGTTGGTGCGCGTGAAACAAGCGCCTGCCTGAGAGCATCTCAAAGATCACCACAGCTGCCGAGTATACGTCGGTTCGGGCGTCCACCTTACTGCCGAGTGATTGTTCTGGAGACATGTAGTGGGGCGTACCGATGACAATCGAGGTCATGGATTGGACCGTGTCTTTGGTAACGTCCAGCAGCTTGGCCAAACCAAAATCAAAGATCCGGACGTGCTCCCCAACCCCGGTTGCCTGGCAGATCATGATGTTTTCAGGCTTGATGTCGCGATGGATAATCCCCTGACCATGGGCGTGGGCGATGCCTGCCAGGATCTGCCGCGAAAGGGCGATTGCGAGTTGGATATCTAATCGCTCGACGGCCAGCACCTCTTTTAGTGTGAGGCCGTGGACATAGTCCATCACGATGTAAGGGGCACCGAAGACGCCGAAATCAATTACAGAAACGCAGTTCGGATGGGCCAGCTTGCTCATTGCCCGCGCCTCGCGTTTGAAACGCGAGAGAAAGTGCCGGTCGGTAGAGAGCAAATCCTGCAAGAACTTCACAGCCACGGGCTTGTCGATTTCGATTCGTTCGCCGCGATACACAACGCCCATGCCACCGGCACCGATGTGTTCTATGATCCGGTAGCGATCTGCCAAGATCACACCAATACGAGGATCTGTAATATCGCCAGCCATGGTACCGCTATCTTGCTACCACATGGGCGGCGCGTGACGCTAGACCCAGTTCTCAATTACCAGATGAGGCACCCGTGCAAATTCCGCTTGGTTGTTGGTGACCAGGGTTGCGCCTAGATAAACCGCATGGGCGGCGATGAGAAAATCCAAACTGCCGATCGGGCGACCTGATGTTTGAAGATGATGGCGTATGTCTCCATAAATCTGACTCGCCGCTGCAGGGAAATCCAAAACTTCAAGTGGGGCCAGGAATCTGCTCAGCGCTTCGCGGTTTTGCTCGGGACGCGCGCTTTTGGCCACGCCAAATTCAAGCTCGCAATGGGTGATCGATGAAATGCCCACTTGCCCTAGCTTGAGCGTCTGAAAACGGTCCTGAACCTTTTTCGGAGAGCGCTTGATAATGTAAATACAGATATTGGTATCCAGCAAGTATTGAATCAATCGAAGTTCTCTCTTTTTGAGGGACTGCCTTGGTCGCGATCCACCATAAAATCAGAGGTAAAATCACGGGTCGCTTCGAACATCGATCTCCAAGGGTTGTCATTTTTTGGTATCAAAACCACGTAGGTCCCCAGGCGTTTGATATAGACCGACGTGCCGTTGAAGCGGAATTCCTTTGGCAGTCGCACCGCCTGACTCTGTCCATTTTTAAATAGCTGCGCGGTTTTCATATCAATAGTATATACTCTTTAATATATATGTCAATCGATTTGGATAGGGAAGGGATAGTAGGCATTGAACCGAGGGTGTCCTGAACTACACTTAGGTATTAATCATGAAGGATATAAACACCCCAAAGACAGCAGGCGACCTCAATCGCACCTGTCACCTGGCCATTGAGCATCACAAGGCTGGACGCCTACAAATAGCGGCAAAATTGTATCAACAGATCATCGCCGCTGATCCCAACAACGCAGAGGCGAGCCATCTTCTAGGCGTCCTAATGGACCAGATCGGTCACCCGGACATGGCCGTGGCCCTCATTTCAAAGGCAATTGAAATCGATCCTAACCGATCTGACTTTCTAGACAATCTGGGCATTGCATATCGCGCCCTGGGGCGGCTAGACCAGGCCATTACCGTCCACCAACGGGCTATCGCGATGGATGGAACGTACGCACCTGCCCAGTATAATTTAGCGGCTGCCCTACATCAAGCCGGGCGATACGCCGACGCCATCGCCCAGTATCGCCGCGTATTGTCCCTGGGGTTTCAACCCGTCAAGACATCTGCCAACCTGGGCGCACTGCTGATCGAATGTGGATCATCGGAACAAGCCAAGGCAGTGCTCGAGGGCGCGCTAGAAATCGCACCGGCCGATCCCGGCGTCCTCTGCAACCTGGGGCTGGCACACAAAACCCTGGGCGCTGTGGATGCTGCCATCGCGTGTTATGAACGCGTTATTCAGGTCCATCCGACCTATACCCAAGCCCATGCCGTCATGAGTAACCTGGGAAACACCTTGGCCCAAATTGGCAACTTTGACAGGGCGCTCGCATGCTACCAAAAAGCTCTGGCCCACAACGCGGATGATGATGAGGCGCGGGTAAATCTAGCGATTCTCTACCAACAAATAGGCCAGCCCGAAAGCGCACATCCGGAATTTGAACGGGCACTTAAAGGCGTGCCGAGCACTGCGATAAAATACCTCTGCAATATGTGCTACTTCGCACCAGACGATGGGGTTGACGCGATCTTAGAGCAACATCGGACACATGCGCATAGCGGGCTGCATGCTCAACGCATTGATAATGGCCCCTTTAAGGGGCTAGACAGGGACCGGCGATTGCGCATCGGGTACGTTTCATCGGACTTTAGAAGCCATCCGGTCGGACACAATATCAAAGCGCTCTTTGAACACCGGGATCCGGAAAATTTTGCCCTATATTGTTATGCTGAAACCCGAACCCCTGACGCCATGACCGCCTATTTCCAAGACCGGGCAACCCACTGGCGCTCCACCCTTGGCCTCAGTGACGCAGCTGTGGCAGCTGAGCTAATGGCTGACAACATCGACATTCTCGTCGTGCTGGCCGGTCATTTTGATGGGAACCGGCTATCACTGGGTGCACACCGCATCGCTCCGATCCAGGTTTCCTATCACGACATTGTAACGAGTGGCCTGGCTGACCTGGATTATTTTGTCACCGACGAGATACTGCATCCGACAGATACGCGGGAAAGATTCACCGAGACCCTGTATCGCCTGCCGATTTTTTACAATCGCGCACCACTCACCGACGGACCAGCTGTTTCCCAGCTGCCGTGCCTGAAAAACGGCTATATTACCTTTGGCGCGTTCAACAATCCGGCCAAGACAACGCCCACAGCAGTGGCGATGTGGTGTGACGTCCTTAAATCCGTGCCAGAATCTCGCATGCGCCTTAAATACAAAAACTGGTACGCCAATACCTGCGTCAAAACCCACTTTAATCAGTTATTTGAGCGTGCTGGCATCCCCCTGAGCCGCGTGGATTACATTGAGACCGGATCCACGGCATCAGACTATTTCAAAGACTACCAGAACGCAGACATCGCATTGGATCCGTTTCCCTTTACCGGTGCCACCACCACGTTCGATGCCCTCTCAATGGGGGTGCCTGTGGTAACGCTTGCCGGGGAGACCTTTCGCTCTCGCTATTCTGCTGCGATCCTGACCCATGCGGGCCTGGGAGACCTCATCGCCACCAGCACTTCGGGGTACGTGGCCATTGCCACCCATCTGGCAGGCGACCCAGACAGGCTCTCGCGCCTGCGCGCTGGTATGCGAGACCGGGTGGTCAGATCACCCTTATGCGATGGAGCGACCTATGCCAGATCTGTCGCGCTCATGTACCGGGAAATGTGGCACCGCTACTGCGACCAGGGTTCAAAATTTTGACGTTTGCCTATTGGCGGTGCTCTCGATGCTGATTTACATAATTGTCTAGCAATATTCGAATCATCCGTTGATATTTCGTTCCGTTCAGACGCGCTTGCTGTTTAAAAAAATCAACACTGGATTTGGTCAACGATAGCGTTACTTTTGTCTTGGGCTCATCAAATGCGATCTCCGACGGAGACGGCAGAAAGTCCTCAACCACGCGGAGGTTATCTCCTACTGGAAATTCTTCGTACTTTTTCTTTTTGTCCGTCATTGATTGCTCTCCCAATATTTCCGGCGCATTTTTTTGGAATATCCCGCACCAAATATTCTTATTACGTTTTCTCGGTAGGTGAATCTCACAGTGACGATCCTCCTGTTCACCTTCCCAATACAGTAAAACCGGTCTTCTGCCTCAGAGTGATCGAGATCTTCCACAATGATCCTGTTGGGGTCTGCAAAAACATATTTGGCTTGGTCAAACGAGATGCCGTGTTTTTCCTTATTCACCTGGTCCTTTGCATCATCCCAATCAAAAAAAGTCTTTCCCTCCATTTCTAAATGTTAACTATTTTTCACAAATTAGCAATACTTTTTTATTGCCTATCTAATAATCAGACCATCGGATAGTGCATACTGGGCGAGCACCTCGTCAGCAGCTGCGGTTGCGACCAGGGTTCAAAATTTTAATTTTGATCTTTCAAATGCTACGATTCTTTTATGAATTGGCGAGATTTATGCTTATTTTTTCGACTTTTCCTCCCAGTGGTTGTGTTGGGCATTGCCGCCTGCGGAGGTGGCCCAGGTTCTTCTTCAGGCCGATCCACTGCGCGTTCGAGCACTGGTAACCAAGGACCAGCGAGGGAAGATGTGGCCAATCAGACCCAAGCAGCTACCCTGAAGCGCCAAGGCAATTGGAGCCTAACGTCGGAAAAGGTGCAGGAGGTTTCACCCTTTGTTGCCAAAGCTGCTCAGACGTACGACCTGGCCGAGGATCTCATCTACGGCATTATCTGGGTTGAGTCCCGCTTCAACCCCAAGGCGGTTTCCCCGGTGGGTGCCCGCGGCTTAATGCAGCTGATGCCCCGCACAGCATCGTATCTGTCCGATTGCATCGACTGGCCTGGCAGGGTTCGGTCATTTGACCCGGAATTCAACGTCACAGCCGGCAGTTACTACATTGCCCGGCTGATCCAGCAGTTCGACGGAGATGTGGACGTGGCGCTGGCCGCGTATAATGCAGGACCGACAAAAGTCCGCAGATGGTTGGAACGATCTGGTCTGCCAAGGGTGTCAATCGAATACGCAGCCATGGTGCAGACAGCCCGAACCTTCTTTGGCGGCCAGTCATCACCCAGCCAAGTACCAAAAAATAGACGTCTTGATCCTGCACCGGTCATCACAGACGATGCCTTGGATCGGCTCGGCCTGACCATCCTTATCGCCGGGTTAACAGACCGGCAATTCGGCCTTCAAAGGGAGGATGATCCCAATCCCTTTGCACAGGACACGCCCCTGAACCTGCATAAAAAATAGATAAAATCTATGCAGTTGGGTAGCAATTTTATGATAGATATATGTTGAGCATATGTATCGCGTGTTGCACATCGAAGATGATGAGGGCAGTCGCCTTCTCGTGCGAAAGGTGTTAAGCGCTGCCGGCGGGTTTTCAATCGTTGAGGCCACCGACGGCATTTCAGGTATCAGAAAGGCACTCGAGACAGCACCCCACATCATTCTTCTAGACATCAAGCTGCCCGATATGGACGGCTATGAAGTCACGCTCAAGTTGCGCGGTGAACTTGCAGGGCAAAGTGTCCCCATCGTTGCGCTCACTGGCGAAGGCAATCGAGAGATGAGCCTAGCAGTTGGGTGCGACGGTTACATTCTCAAACCGATCGACATCGGCCGCTTACCAACTGATGTCCTCAATTATATTCGCGGCAAGCGGGAGCGGACAGAAGACACAACCGACCAACTGCTCATGGCCCAGGGGCAAAAACTGGCTGGGCGCCTGCAAGCAAAAATCGAAGAACTAAAAAACACGAACAAGCGACTCATCGAAGCGGAAAAAGTCCGTGCGGAGTTCTACCGCAACCTCTCCCACGAACTCTCCACACCCCTCACGCCGGCCATCGGCTACATCAGCATGCTGCTGCGAGAGGAACTCGGGCCGCTCAACAATGTGCAGCGCAGATCCCTAAAATCCATTGAGCGCAGCTACCAAAGGGTTCGGGCCGTTGTGGAAAACCTCCTGGACATGACCGCCCTGGCCACGGGTAAAATGTCCTTTTTTGCTCGTTATTACGACTTTAATCAACTGGCACGGGAGTCCTTGGATCTTTGTGTGCATCGGTTCGAAGACCAGGATATCACAATGGAAACCTGCATTCCGGACGAACCGTTTCGCGCGTATGGGGATCCGGACAAGCTGAAGCGAGCAATGGTTCAACTGCTTGAAAACGCCCTTAAATTCTGTAAATCATACGGACGCGTTCACGTGGAGACGCGGTTCAGTGACGGGCAGGTGTTGTTTTTGGTCTACGATTCAGGATCTGGTATTCCCGAATCAGAACTTAAGGCGATCTTCACGACATTCTATCAGATTGACGGCTCTCCCACACGGGAACACGGCGGCACTGGATTGGGCTTAGCCCTTGCCAGAAAGATCATCGAGCGATTTGGCGGCCTTATCTGGGCGGAATCTCCCCCAAGACATGCATCATCAGAGCTGTCATGGGCCAAAACCCTGGTTGCCCTGAGGGTGCCGGAGATCATGCCAGAAGAGAGCGGCACAATTAAAGACCCACAGTGAGTTCCCGACACGTTTTCTGAAAACATTGAAAAACGGCTCAATTTACATCATATTCGTAGTGGAAGATGACACCTTTTGCCCCATTCCATTAAAGGGCGAAAAACGATTCGAGGTACACTCATGGGGCTTGCATGTCCGCGGTGTATCGAGGTGACACTCTACGAAATAGAACCGTCAAGCCCAGAAGGAGTCCGCTGAAAATGACACGACTGCCCTGTCGCCTCGCCGTGCTGCTCTCTGGCACTGGCTCAACGATGGTGAACCTGAACGACCACATTCTAAACGGAACCCTGCCTGCAGAAATAGCCGTCGTGGTATCGAGCCGCAAGCGAGCCCTCGGACTTGAACGGGCTAAGGAGCGGGGGATTGAGACGCGGGTGCTCTCCCGACGGCCCTTTACAACTGAGGGAATATTTAACGACGTCGCCTATTCAGAGGCGCTCGCCGCGCTCATTGCCCCATTTTCCCCTGATTTGGTGGCCATGGCGGGATTCATGACCCGTCTGGCCGATCCAGTGCTCCACCAGTTCGACGTGGTAAATGTTCACCCGGCCCTATTGCCCATGTTCGGGGGCAACGGGTGTTACGGCCATCACGTGCACGAAGCGGTACTGAGCCAAGGTGTCAAAATAACCGGCGCGACGGTTCATTTTGCAGATAGCAACTACGACACCGGACCTATTATTTTGCAAGAGGCGGTCCCAGTTATGGAGGATGACACCCCAGATACCTTGGCCGAGCGGGTTCAGGCGGCCGAGCGTCGCATCTATCCCCGTGCCATCGCGCTCTACGCACAGGGTCGGCTCCAAAAAGAGGGCGGTCGCGTCCGGATTCTCGATGCCTCAGCGGCGGAATTTTAGTATTCTGCTATTTTGCGCTCAAACCATGAACCGACGCTGAATATCGTACTGATCGCCCCTTGCCACTTCTAGTTATTTTCTTTTGTTCCAGTAGAGCGTTTAACTTTCTGACGAGGGTTGAACGGGGAATATTGACCATTTTCGCCAACTCACTGGTAGACACTTCTCCAGCTGCACGGATCGAAGCCAGAACTCTTGCATCATCGCGGTCTTCAACAAGCGATTGGATGCGTTGGGACTTGAACAGAATGACCTTTACAAAAGTGGCATCCTCCACAATCTGCGGTTCCTGCAGCCCCTGAGCGCGGCAACTTTCAAAAATGGTCCGAAATCCAGAACCCAGTTTCTCGACGTACCCCAATCGTCTGAGCACTTTTGCAATCGCCACATTGCGAATATAGGTAATTCCGGATTCATACATATCTGGCTGGATCGGCCCTGGAAATCCGCCAGGACTGAATACTTCTACCCTGTCAGCGAAAACGGCAATTTTAATCGGCGCTCGCACATGGTAGTTTCTATGAACCACGGCATTCACAATGACCTCTCGTATTGCAACCCGGGGTAGCACTGATTTCTCAGTCCTGCGCGTGTCATTTACTGTGAATGCGCTCCCCACACGTTCGTACACGAACTGACACGCCGATTCAATCTGACGGGGCAATGGACCTGTAATATCAACGGTCTCCAAAACGTCACGTCCGGTCGTCCCCTTGAACCTGGAGCAAATGACAAATGCTTCTGAATAGAACCGCTCGGGATGCGCGTTGAACAGAAGTGTGCCCCCATGGGTACAATAAACATTACCGTGTTTTGAGACCAATACCCGATACGATTTCAAAATTTCTTCCCGCTCTGCCTTCTCGATAGCTTTCCGCCCGAAAAACAGGGGCGCCAGAAGCGACGGGTCCAAATCATCAACTGTCACCGCGTGACACGGCAGTGTATCATAGCTGATCCCCTTACTCTGCCATTGAAGTTCCTGTATTGTCTCCGGCGTTGCGCGCAAGGTACTGCGACCCACCCGGATATACACCCCTGTGCCGATGCCTTCGCTGGATAAAAAGTACGGTTTGCTCATTCCAGAAGAGACCTCGACGACCAAGACGGCTTGCTCTCCAAATCTCTTGGCATAAACGCGGGGAATAATTGGCGGAGAGCAATTTTCATACACATGCTTTCCTAAAAACTCGATACTTTGCTGAATTTCTTCTTCTGAAACCCCCGTTATTGTGCCGTCATCTCGGATACCCACGTAAATGCTGCCGCCATATAGGTTGCAAAATGCAACACAGGTTTTCGCAATTTGCTTCTTTTGAGGAAAGGCCTCTTTAAACTCCGTTGTCGAGGATTCTTCAAAGCCGATTTTCATAATCAACCCACCTTTTGTCTCAAACCGTAGCACAACGAATCAATTGACTCAAATAAACCAGCATAATCAGCCCAATCAATCCACGGGTTGGTTTGCAACAAATTAAAACGGGCATGTCGTCTAGATACCGGCCGATGAGCTACCGACGTCTGACTGGCTATGGACTGACTTGGCGGGGGTTTTTGAAAACCACGAACAAGCAGGCAATGAGGGAGGCGGTGAGGGCACCCCACCAGGTGAGGGCTTTACCCCAGGCGGGCAGAGAACCATAGGCGAGACCGAGCGCTGCAAAACCAGCGGCCGCGGCCGTATAAATAATCGTAATAGCGCGATGGGTCAGGCCGAGATCGCACATTTGCTGATACACATGGGACCTGTGGGCTGCCCAAAACCGCTCTCGTCTCATCATGCGGCGTATCAGTGTAAAGGTTGCATCAAACACAAACGGCAGCATCAGCAGCATTACCGCGGGCACTGCAATCAATCCTTTTCCAACTGCCACGAGGGAGAGCGCTCCAGCTTCAAGTCCCAGGAAAACCGCGCCTCCGTCCCCCATGAACACGGTTGCAGGCGGATAGTTATGCACCAAAAACCCGAGGCACGCAGCTGCTGAAACAAGGGCGATCAAGGCCCATGTGGTCTCTCCACCTCTGAAAAATACGGCGCAAAGCGCTCCTAGGACAACGACTGCTGCGCCTCCTGCGATACCATCGATACCGTCCATAAAGTTGAACAGGTTGGTGTACCAGGCGATAAACAAACAGGAAGAAACAAGACCGCCCCCAAAGCCAATAGAAACCACTGGCAATCCAGGTAGCGCGATGCTGGTGACATGTGCCCCTGCAAGTGCGCTGCCTGTTGCGCAAGCGAGGTATAACCCCATCCGGAGTCCTGTGGGCAGATCAAAAACATCATCTAAAAATCCAACAGCCGATCCGAACAGGAAAATCCCGAGCATGGCAAGCACCGATACCTCGGGCCAGCCTCCTCCCAAAAGAACACCTGCAGCACAACCGGTAAATGCGCCGAACAAAATCCCCCCCCCCCCGGCCTTTGGTGTCGGCACTTGATGAGACGAGCGCTCGTTTGGAATATCCAGCAGCTTGCGCTTGCGCGCGACCGAGGCAGCCATCGGCACAACAGCGAGAGAGGCGATAAATCCGAGGGTGGCACTGATGACAGCAGTTAGAAACATCTTTTTATCTGAACCTCATGGGGCCTAAACCCATTCAATGGGTATGGCTGCGGATCTCTCATCGATCAGATACAGCTCCGCCCCACCGTGAACAACTATTCTTGGACCTATTTGCAAGTTTGGATAGGTCTTTTCAAACGCGTTGATGCCCGACAGATCGCGCTTTGAAGGTCGCGCAGAGAGCTTCATCTCTATGGGCACGAACACCCCATCCCTTTCCAGCAGCAGATCCACCTCTGCACCTGACGAAGCCCGCCAATGCCAGGCTTTAGGTGACGCATTCAGCGCTCCCATTTGCTTTTGAATTTCCGCCACCACATACGTTTCGAACACAGCGCCCAAGCCGGGTTGTCCAGACAGCGCTGTTGGGGATGAGATAGAAAGGAGGTGGCACAACAGTCCGGTATCGACCATATGCGCCTTTGGTTTTCCAGTGACGCGCTTAATGGCATTGCCCGAATAGGCATCGAGCAGAACCAACTGGTAAGAGGCCCTAAGCACATCCAGCCATGACCGGGCTGTTTTAGGCGTTATTCCCACTTCCCTTCCCAACTGTGAGAAGTTTATCTCCTGGGCTGTCAATGCGGCCATGACTCTTAAAAACCGAGAAAAATCATGAGGCTCGGACACTGCCTTGAGCACGCGTACGTCCCGCTCAATGTACGTTCGAATATAAGACACATGCCAGTGCTGCACCTCATCGACACTAAACGCCAGAAGACCGGGGTAGCCACCGATGAACATCCGCTCCAGTACATTTCCTCGAGGTTGCGAGAACGGCCCTACTTCCCGCAGGCGACTCAAAAGCGTCACCGCATCTCGCGGTGGATCATCCACATAGAGCGCTGAAAGCAATCCCAAACCACCGGCACCAGCCAACTCTCCCCGGCTCATGGGCCAGAGATCTGTCACGTACACCCGCCCAGCCAAGCTCTCCTCGACGCGCTGCATCAGGTTGAGTTGCTGGGACCCTGTTAAATAATACTGCCCATTTAGGTCTCTGCGTTCATCCACCGCCCGTTTCAGTGTTGGTATCAACTCAGGCGCATACTGAATTTCGTCCAAAATTAAAGGCGGCGGATTGAGTCTCAAAAACAGCTCAGGATCCTGTCTCGCACCAGACACATCCACCACAGGATCAAACACCACTGTTGTTGCTTGGCTTGCAAAAAGCCTCGACAAAAGCGTGCTTTTACCTGCCTGCCGGGCGCCTCCTAGAACAACCACAGGAAAAAGCTCGGCCATACGAAGGAGCTTTTTCTCGAGCAGTCTAGGAAGATAATTCATATTGCATATTTTGCACTCAAATACTCATTTTGCAAGGTTTTGTATCAATTAAGCTTGAATTTTGAGTATATTTATATCAATAATTCGATCCATTGGTTTTGGGAAAAGTCTTCCTTGATAGCCTTGGCGATAGCGCGCTCGACGAATTTGTCGATACCTCGACGCCGGAATGAGACCCTTCAGAGAAATTTTAGTATAATAGCAAAATGGTCGATGAATCTTCAAAGCTTAGACCAACGGTGATTGTTGTAGGAGGACCAAATGGCGCGGGCAAATCGACTAGGTCGTGTCCCTGAATTCGGAGTAGCACCCTTTCGTCGTCCCCGCGCAGGCGGGGACCCATCACCTGGAACACGGGCGAGTATGCCAAAATCTTGCGTTACAGCGAGATTTTTGATCTACGCTACATATGCGACGACATGAACTATCTGACCATGAATGGCAACGGATCGAAGTTACTCTGGTACGCGGCAGAGGTCCCCCCTCGGATCGAGGTGATCGAGAATTCATCAATGCAGTTGTATGGATAGCCAAAACAGGTGCTCCCTGGCGCGACCTTCCAGAGCGTTTTGGCCCCTGGAAAACGGTCTATAATCGTTTCAACGCATGGTCCAAAAAAGCCGTCTGGACTAATATTTTCAAGGCGTTGCAAATTGATGTTGATGAGGATGGCTCGATGGTCGATGGCTCTGTCATCAGAGCCCATCAGCACGCGGCTGGTGGAAAAGGGGGGCAAAATGCAAGGCTTTGGGACGCTCTCGAGGAGGTTTTTCTACGAAAATCCACGCTCTCGTAGACACATTGGGAAAGCCGTTGCACATTGAGCTCACCCCAGGACAACGCCATGAGGCTAGCATCGCTGAGGAGCTAATACGTCACGCACAAGGAAAATACTTCCTCGCGGATACTGCATATGATGGTCAGCGTATCAGAGATGCTGTAGAGGCTCACGGCATGGAAGCAGTGATTCGCCCACATCCGTCGCGCAACTGTGCGCCTGCCTACGATGAACAGTTGTACAAAGAACGGCACATCGTGGAGATTTTTTTCAATCGCGTCAAGCATTTCAGGCGGGTGGCGACAAGGTTCGAGAAAACAGCTCGCAACTATTTAGCGATTGTTCACATCGCCTGCATCATAGAATGGCTCTTCTAATGTAACAGGTATTCATCTATTCTCATCGCTAATGGACGGACAACCGGCGGTATATATCTTAGCGAGCAAACGAAACGGTACGCTGTATATCGGTGTGACCAGCAACTTACGCAAGCGAATTTGGGAGCATCGAGAGGACATCGTGGAAGGATTCACCAAGAAATACGCGGTGCATAGGCTGGTGTACTATGAGCTCTTTACTGAAATGTACAGCGCTATCACTCGTGAAAAGCGCCTGAAGAAGTGGAACCGGGCCTGGAAAATCAGACTCATCGAGGAGAACAATCCACAATGGCACGACCTTTGGCCGCAAATTGCTGTCTGAGTGAGGCTAAATATGGGTCCCCGCCTGCGCGGGGACGACAACTCTTTTTGAATTCAGGGACACGACCTAGCGCACCGCATTTAATCCGTGATCTTATTGGTATAAATACCTATGTAAATGCAGATCTTATCGCGGATGGCTTAGCGGGTTTCAGCGCTGATCAGGTAGGTCTTAAAGCAGGGCGAATTATGATTGATCGATTGAAAGAGCTCGGAGGAAAGGGGGAAAGCTTTGCTTTCGAAACGACGCTTGCCGGAAAGAATTATGCGAGATTCTTGCAAAAACTCAAATTAGAACGGAATTATAACGTCCACATTATGTTTCTTTGGTTAAGAAGCCCCATGCAGGCAATATCCCGCGTTCGTGACAGAGTCATTCGCGGCGGTCATGATATATCGGAAGAAGTTATCAGACGCCGCTACCACAGGGGAGTCGACAATTTCTTTCATATTTACGCGCCAATCGCTGACTCATGGACGTTCCTAGACAACTCAAACCCTGACGGACCAGAGCCGATCGCAAATAAAACCCATTCAAAAATCCCCACCATCGCGGACAGCCAAAAATGGTGTGCAATGTAAGCGGTAACATAACGGCGTTGTATCTTGGTAGAAATCAAGGGTGTAAGATTCGCTTCCTTTCACACGTTTTTTTAGCGAGAGGAGGCGATCGTGAAACGGCGAGTAGAGCGAATGCGGCGGAATCGAGATCAATG
>JASJCT010000004.1 GCA_030065855.1 Myxococcota bacterium | reverse complement strand
CCCCAATGCAAGCCACCAAGTGGCACTCCTCATCAAACGCATCAACAGACTCAAGCTTGATATCTCTAACCTACGACTGTCTTGAACTCACCTCTCAGGCACTACCTCGCCTCGGACAAATTGGCCAGTTAATTCCAAAACTGCGAAAAAATCTTAACCAATACGGCAAATCAGCCGATGCTATTTAGTATGAGGGGGAGAAACAGACCACCGCATCCGGAAGACGTATCTCGAAAAACGCGGCAAAGCGATACAGATATCACCGGCAGAATTGAAATCTCCTCCATGGTTGAAGAGCTGATCCAAGTTGAAAAACTTAAAAAAAAGGCCTGCCTCATTGTTCTCGGTGGTCACGACGTCGGCCGGGTCATCCCCGTCGCAGACACTGTTGGAGAAACTGTCATCATCGGGCGCCACCCAGACTGCACCGTTGTGCTCAGGGATGAGGGCATATCGCGGCGGCACGCATCTGTACAGCACATAGACGCGGGAAAAATCCTCATTCAGGATCTGGGGAGTACGAACGGCATTTACTTTAAGGGGCAAAAAGTCTCCCAGACAGTGCTGTCAGATGGCCAAAAAATCCTGCTCGGACGCCGCATCATGCTGAAGTTCACTTACCAAGATAAACTCGAGGAATCCTATCTGCGGGAAATGTATGAAACCACAACCCGGGACGGTCTGACCGGCATATTCAATCGTAACTACCTGATGCAAAAGATGAAAACAGATTTGTCTTTTGCGCGACGGCACCGCATCCCCTATACCCTGCTTTTAATCGACATTGATTTCTTTAAAAGAGTTAATGATACCTACGGTCATCAGAGCGGGGACCAGGTACTTATCGGCGTTGCAAAGGGCATTTTGAGTGCGATTCGAACAGAAGACGTCTTGGCGCGCTACGGTGGTGAGGAATTTGCTATTTTAGCCCCCGGGACAGACGCAGACGGTGCCCAGGTTTTAGGAGAACGCGTACGGTCCCACGTGGCAACGATTGCGGTGCCAGCTTTGGACGGATCCGGCAACGTGCTCAAGGTAACCGCGAGTGTGGGTGTGGCGACCGTTCACCCAAAGGCGATTGTGGACTCGGCCAAGCTCATTTCAGTTGCAGATAACTGTCTTTACGAAGCCAAGCGAAACGGGAGAAACCGGGTCGTCTGCACTCTAATTACTTAGAACCATATCAAACGGGCCCGCCTTTGCCAGGCCTAACCTGAAACTTCAGACAAGTTTCTTTATGAACCATCTGGCGATCGCCGAGCCAGTTCCTGCGCTAAGGCGGGATCTTGGTTCTTCGCAGTCTATCTCGAAAATCGATAACCCCGCCGTAGGCTTGGCGGAGGCGAACACGTCAAACCGCTGACGTGTTTTCCGGCGTCCTTGACTCTTTGGAAAGAAACGATGGGATCCCTTCGCGCCTAATCTCCTGATTTCAATGGCTTTTGGGTCCACTACCTGTCGGCTGATGCCTGGCATAGCCGTTGCTTTGTGTAATTCCAGGAGAAAGTAGGGCGACCCATGGATATTGCGACGCTAATCGGTCTGGTTTCAGCTTTTGGGCTCGTTGGATACGCAATCGCCGCCGGGGTTGGCATCGCCGCCTTCATCGACACCCAATCCCTGCTAATCGTCGTCGGCGGCACCATCGGTGCGACGTTCATCAACTACCCACTGGCTCAGGTGCTAGGGGCCGGCAAAGTGGCCAAAAATGCCTTCCTCTACAAAATTATCAACCCCAAAGATGTCATTACCCAGATGATTGACTTCTCAAACAGGGCACGCCGCGAAGGCATTCTCGCCCTGGAAGAGGTGGTCGGCGATACGGACAATGCATTTCTAAAAAAAGGCATCCAGCTGGCGGTCGACGGCGAAGACCCCCAAGCTATCGAAAACATTCTGGATACTGAGATCTCCTGGCTCAAGGATAGACACCGCATCGGCGCGGAGATCTTCTCGACAATGGGTGCGTTCGCACCAGCCCTCGGGCTTATCGGAACCCTGGTCGGTCTGGTGGGCATGCTCCAGAATATGGACGATCCGTCGACCATCGGCCCTTCAATGGCGGTAGCCCTGTTGACCACATTCTACGGCGCTCTTTTCGCAAATCTTTTGTTCAATCCCCTCGCCGGAAAGCTGCGGACCCGGAGTTCTGAAGAAGTCCTCGTATGGGAGCTCACCAGGGAAGGGGTTCTCGCCATAAGCGCTGGGGACAATCCACGAATGGTGGAACAGCGGTTAAGTGCCTTTCTGGCACCAAAGTTTCGCGAAACCCAAGAGGACTGAGCCATGGCAAAGAAGAAAAAGGCCGAAGCAGATGACGGTGGCGGGGATGGCTTCATGATGATGTTTGTCACATTGAGCCTTATTCTGCTCGCTTTTTTTATCTTGCTCAACTCGATGGCGGTCATCGACAGCAACAGAAAACGGGTCGCACTTGGATCTTTACTGGGCTCATTTGGCCTTCTGCCAGGGGCCAGCTCAACAGATTCAAGTAGGGACGTAAAGATGAACGCTGAAGGCATCATCGGTGGCGAGGGCACACTCGAAGTCTTTGACGAAGCAAAAAAGGAAGTGTCTCGACTTCAGGCCATGCCAGATGTGTCAGAAGGCGACGCCAAGATCAGCCTGAACGAAACCACTGGCGAGATCAACGTCATACTCGCGGATCGATTGTTGTTCCATGCGGGTGCAGCAGTGATTTCGGTGATGCTGTTTCCACTGCTCGAAAAAATTGCCGAGATCGCAAAACGCTCCGGCGGTGAGGTAAAAGTAACCGGCCATACAGATGATCGGCCGCTGAGGGGTAAGCAGTCCAATTGGCAACTGTCGATCGAGCGCGGTACGATTGTCGCTCGTCACCTAGAATCCATCGGGCCGCTGGCATTTGGAAAGATCTACGTCTCAGGTGCGTCTCATTATCAGCCACGCACCAGCAACGATACAGAGGAAGGGCGCGCAAAAAATCGTCGCGTCGAAGTCCTCATCAAGACGAAAGCGGTAGAGTAAACGTGTCAAAGGATGATAACGATAACGCCGTCAAAACAGATCCAAATGCCTGGATGGCAACCCTTTCGGATCTCGTATTTTTGCTTATCACATTTTTTGTGCTTCTGATAACGATGTCGTCACTGGATTCTAAAAAAGTAAAAGAAGCATTTGGATTCTTTGATGATGCTGCAGCAGTTCTCAATTTTCCAAAACAAACACAAGGATCGGATCGCTTTGTACAGGTGTTTGCCCCCATCACTGCCTTTCTCGAAGAGCCGCAAGATGAGGAGGACTATGATGACCTCCCAGCAGCTCAAAAGAGTACCCGGGAGTTCTTCGGCGCAATGGCCGCAAGTCTATCCGGAGCCATGCACAACAAAAAGCGGATGCTGCATACGCTGAAGGCGATGGCCCGACAAACCGGAGGAGAAGTAAAAATAGAAAGAATATCCGACGGGTATTCGATTACTCTCCCCGGCCGACTGCTGTTCCCAGACGGTACCACCGAGATCGATGAGGAGGGCTATGCATTGCTGGGGGACATAGCAACCATCCTTAAACTTTGGGGCGGCCGGATTGATGTCGTCGCCTCTTGGTCCTGGCACGGCGGACCTCGGGTCTTGGGACAAATCGTCACTGCGCTGGAACGGAACTGGGTTAATGGAGAGCTGATAACCCCCAAGCTTTATCCAGTAGCAAAGCGCAAAGTGCGCTTTGTACTGCGTAAGGAGAAGGAATAATGGCAGAGGAAACTCAGAACGAAGACGTTGAACAGCCAAAGAAGTCCAAAACAATGCTCATTGTGATCATCGTCGTAGGTGCGAACCTGGCTATCATTGGGGTTGTCCTAGCCCTTACCCTTGGCGGGAGCAAGAGTGCCGAAGCAGAAGCAGCGCCAAATCCACAAACGGCAGCGCCGGTTCAAACCGGTCTCGGGCCACTAGTGAAACTAGATAGTTTCATTGTGAATGTCGCAAGCGAAGAAGGGACCCAGTATCTCAAAGCCTCTCTCGTTATTGAGCTTACAGGAGAGCACGTCAATGATCTATTCTCAAAATCAGAAATGATAGTGAGAAATGAAGTCCTGATGTACCTCTCAAGTCTGAGTGTACAAAACACCCAAACTGTAAAGCAAAAGCGGGCGATTCAATCTCGCCTCACAAAGCTCATCAATAAAAGATTGGAAGGAGAAATCGTGAAAGGTGCCTTTTTTACTGAATTCGTAACCCAATAGGTGACCGATGGAGCCCGTCCTTACACAAGAAGAACTCGAAGCCATCTATGAGGCCATGCGTGTCGATTGCTCGCCTGCAACGGCAGTGGATGACTTTCCCCTTACAGAAACGTTTGCTTTCGTGAAGCGCGCCGAAGCGTCATGGACCAACGCAGCAAAGACAATGGCAGGACGAATAGAGACAGTTCTTTCAGGGGCCTTGGGACGCCGCACTATTGTAGAAGTTAAAGGTTCGGTCGCCCTCAATGAAGATCAAGATGACGGCTTCCAACATGAAGCGGACCACATGGCTCCTCAAGGGAGCCCGATAGATGATGCATCAGTAATATCAGCTTACGAGTTTGGAACGGCCGCGGTGTTATTGGGTATGGACCGGACAGTAGCTCGCAAGTATATCGAACGACGCACAGGTGCATCGTCTGATGTTGAGGATTTAGGTACATCACCTGAGGATCTCACTATTCTAGAACGCCGGTTGCTACGGGATCTGATGAATGACATTGCAGCTGTGCTGGTAACGGGAGCGTCTCATCCCTGCACATTCAGATTCAATCCTACACCGCCGGAAGAGGTTTGGCAGAATAGATCGGTCTCTTCAATTTGGATATCAATGCGATTTGCAATTCCGCAGATAAATGGTCCAGGGGTCTGGTTACGGGGCCCGGCATCGATCTTTATGCCTGCGCAGGAAGACGCGCGATCCACTCTCGCGAGTCGCTTATCCCGAGCCACTGTCGTTGTATCAGCCGAACTTGGCAAGCTTCGCTTAAGCGTTTCAGACCTGTGGCAACTAAAAAGCAATGCTGTCTTGGCCACCGACACAACGGTAGGAGATTCACTAAAGGTCTTCATTGGTGGCATCCCCAAACTCGAGGGTGAACCACTTGTGTCCCGAGGTAATATCGCCGTCCGCATTAAAGGACGTTCTAAAGAGGTGATGAGATGAATGATTCAAATGGAGATGTGTCAGCCCGAGGCGATGCAGATCAGGTAAAAGATCAAGCACCCCCGACACACGCTGTGGCACAGCACGATGCACAAGGGACACCTCGTTCTATTAATTTTCTGCTCGACATTCCACTTGAACTGACCGTCGAGGTGGGGCGTCGCAGCATGACCATGGGTGAGCTCATCGAGTTGATGCCCGGTACGATAATCGAGCTCGACCGTCCTGCTGGAGAACAGCTCGATATTCTCGCCAATGGCAAACTCGTCGCCCGCGGCGAGGCAGTGGTTGTGGGAGATCGTTACGGCGTTCGAATTCTAGAAATTGTCGGTGATGACCCATTTTCACAAGCCGTTGGTGATCAAGCAAATGGAGGCGAACTATAATGAAGCGAATCATCTGCGCAGCTGTGGCGATATTATCTTCACTTACGGCTTATGCATCTGAAAACGAACCTGTCATTGGTGCTGCAACTGTTGAGAGTACCGAGGCTGCAGAGGTCGTCCGTCTTATTGTATCGCCAGCACCCCAAAGTATTGATCACAAAATTATTTGTGGGGAAGATTCCATACGGGTTCGACTCGGCATTGCAAATTCTACCCGTAATATCAAACACTTGGACGTTCCACCTGAAGGGACTATGAAATCGGTTCGCATCGTACCTCGTCGCGGGTACAATAGTGTTATCCAAATATTTCCAAGAAGACAACCGCTCTCAACGTGCTCCAGGACCACCTTCATGATGCTGGGTGATGAGGCGATTATTTCGACTGCGTATACAGGATGGGACAAGGAGAGGCGAAAAAGAATCCTTGGCATCATCGAATCGCAAAAGAAGAGAAAATTAAAAGAGGCCTCAGAGCAACGTGATAAAGAGTTACTGATACAATCCAATGCTCCCTCCATACCTGATTCTTTAATTGATGAAAACAATCCATCGTTAAAACCAACACCGCCAAAATCAGAGGAGCACGTTAAAAAAGCAAGCGCACCATTTCTAAAACCCAAGCTCGCAAAAAAACAAACCGGTAGTGTCGCCGCCGACAATAAGACCAAAAAATCTAGCGCCAATAGTCAAATTGGCCGCAATACCCATCTGGAATCGAACGTCTTTCGCTTCTCCATAGCTTTTATTATTGCCGCGGTTGTCGCTGGCATTGCCTGGTATTTAAAGCGCAGGAAACGGTTTGGCGACACACCTACGGATAACATTGAAATTCTATCATCACGACGCGTAGGCCCTAAACAGCAATTAATCCTCGCCGCTGTTCAAGACGCAAAGTTCTTGCTCGCGATAAGTGATAAAAACGTGTCGACCCTGGGTATGATCCCCGATGAACACGCCACAAGAAAGCAAGAAAAAACAAACCACAACAACCTATTAAAAGCAATTGCGGCTGTGAACAAACCCGACATTGTCCCTCCGGACAAAGAGGAAACCATACAGCCAGTCGATATATTGGCAAAAGAACAATCAGAGCCTGCTCAGAGATTTCAAACTCAATTTCGGAACGCTGTTAAAGCGGCCATCCACGGGGAGGTGTCGCCAACAGGACGGAAAGACTCCGTATCCAATGCTGCAGGCCTTATAGCGATGGCCAGGATGAGAAGCAACATCAAGCGCGATGAAGATCATGCGCCGACATTAGAGGCATAGATGAAACAATATTCGCAAGTGGCTGTTGTCTTTGGATTGGCGCTAATCGCCTTTCCAGGGATAGCCGTGTCGCTTCCGAGTATCGACATCTCGATCGGTGCTGCTGAAGAGCCAGAAAAACTGGTTAGCGGCCTTAAGATTGTAGGTTTACTCACGATACTGGCCATGGCACCGGCCATCATCATGACCGTGACCTCCTTTACACGGATTGTAATCGTGTTTTCGTTCCTCAGACAAGCCATTGGTACACAGGCAGTTCCACCTAACCAGGTGGTCATAGGGCTCTCCCTATTTCTTACGATGTTTGTCATGGCACCTGTTGGGGAGCGCATCAACACTGAGGCAATCGTCCCTTACAGGGAAGGTCGCTTAAGCGATGGGGAAGCCTTTGACTCGGCGATGAGGCCACTGCGGGAATTCATGCTCGTCCATACTCGGGAAAAAGACTTGGCAATGTTTTACGAAGTGTCGTCGCTACCACTTCCCAATACCGCAGAAGAGGTGTCCATGAAAACACTCGTACCGGCATTCGTTATTAGTGAACTGAAGACCGCATTCGAAATGGGATTCATGTTGTTTGTTCCGTTTATTGTTTTGGATATTGCTATTGCTTCCATGCTGATGTCCATGGGAATGATAATGTTACCCCCTATGCTGATATCTCTACCGCTCAAGTTAATGCTGTTTGTAGTTGCAGATGGCTGGAACCTGGTCGTCGGATCTATGCTCAGAAGTTTTACGGTGACATCATGAATGTAGAGACAGTTATTCAGATTGCTGCACAGGGACTGATGACAGTCGTCTATATTGTTGGACCGCCGCTCGCTGCTGCCATGCTAACAGGTCTCATTGTTGCTATTGTTCAAGCTGCCACCCAGATACAGGAAACGTCTATTACATTTGTTCCCAAAATAGTAGCGGTTGCCGTGACCTTAATTTATACCTCTCGATGGAATATCAACCATTTAACCTCGCTCTTTCGAGAGCTGATGCAGCGCTTCGATGGAGGTATATCTTGATACCACCACTTCCAGCGAGTGATGCACTCATTTCAATGGCTGTCGGACTGGGATTGGTGATGGTGCGTATCGGCTCGCTGTTTATTACCGCCCCCATGTTTAATTCTCAAACCATTCCCGTGGCGATCCGAGGTGCCATCATTGCTATAATTTCACTCGCCATATACGCATCACTACCAGCGTCTTCAGATGTCACGCTCGAAGCACCAACATTGATTTTAGCGACGCTTGGCGAATTATGCATCGGCGCTGCTGCTGGCCTCACCGCCCAACTTGTCTTCGCTGCGGTTGACGGTGCAGGTCGACTCATGGGTATGCCCATGGGACTTGGCTTCGCACAGGCAGTGGATCCCATGACAGGTCTTGGAACTGTGGTCACTTCTCGATTTCTAGGCGTGATCGTGACAATGATGTTCTTGGCATTGGATATCCACCTTCTCCTCATTCGGTTGCTTGTTAAATCCTTCTATGCATTGCCCCCGGGTCACGTGATGCTTTCTTCCATTGCTGGAAAAACCTTGGCCACCAAGGCTGGATTGATATTTGTCGGGACCGTCCAACTCGCCGCACCTGTTCTATTGGTGCTCCTAGGCGTGATGGCAGCACTCGGGCTTCTCGCAAAGGTGGCACCAAAAGTAAACCTATTTGTACTGAGTTTTGCAATTTCGATTTCGCTCGGAATCGTCGCCCTTCGCGCCTCACTGCCAAATTTGTCAGTGTGGATTCGCGATGCATTGCTGCGGGTTGAACCCATGACCGCTCAAGTGATCGGGGGATTTTAGGAAGGTCTGATGCCAGAATACGAACAAGATCAAAAGACCGAGGAACCTACCTCAAAACAGCGGGAGAATTTCCGCAAGGAGGGCCAGGTTGCCAAAAGTCAAGATCTTTCCTCTGTTGTTACAATTGCAGCAGCTACGGGAACATTGATCGTCGCCTGGCCATTGATATCTTCAAACCTCACAGGATGTACCCGGCAGCTCCTGGGTCGTCTGGAATCCCATAGCAACGGAAGCGCCATCGCGCATATCGCTGGTTCATCTCTTCTCGGCGCTGTGCTGCCCATCGCAATCACGATGATGTTTATGGGCATCGCCAGTCAAATCTCACAAGTCGGGTTTAATTTCACAACGAAACCCCTTATTCCTGACATCTCTAAATTCAATCCGTTGCCTCGCTTAAAACAGCTTTTCTTCTCTGCCTCAGCAGTGACAGAGCTTGTCAAATCATTGCTGAAAGTGACCATCATCGGCATTTTTGCAGTACGCGTGCTGATGGAAGAACTGGAAAACCACGGTCGCCTCAGTGGGCTGTCAACCGGAGATCTTCTAACGCGATTGGCGCAAATCGTTATACGAATTGTCCTTCAAGTCGTTATTGGACTCGCGATAATCGCTATTCTGGACGTTCTGCTCGAGCGCTATCGAATGCACCAAAAGATGAAAATGACAAAGGAGCAGGTCAAGGAAGAACGAAAAGCATCAGATGGAAATCCAATCGCTAAGAGCAGACTGAGGGCCAAGCAAAGGGAGTTCGCTCGAAAACGAATGCTTGAAAACCTCTCTTCTGCTGATGTGGTGGTTGTCAACCCGACACACTATTCAGTCGCGCTCAAGTACAATGTGGCCGAAGATGCAGCACCTAGAATTATAGCGCTCGGCACAGATCGATTTGCCCTTGAAATTCGAAAGCGCGCCAGAAACGAAGGCGTGGTTGTCGTATCGAATCCCCCACTCGCCCGTGGGCTCTACGCCAAGGGGAAAGTCGGCGCTTATATTCCAAATGAGTTCTACAACATTGTCGCCTCATTGCTCGCATGGGTCTACAACGTCACCGGGAGAGTCGCATGACCGGACGGGAAACACTGAGCTCAAGCAGCAATAAAGGGGTTGCCTACGCCCTACCGATCATGCTGGTCAGCGTCCTGTTCATGATGATGATGCCGATTCCCCCTTACATCATCGACATGGCCCTGACCCTCAGCATTGGCTTCTCCTTGTTATTGTTCCTGGGATCTATTTACATCGAGAAGCCGTTAAATCTGTCCACATTCCCCACGTTATTACTTATTTCAACCTTGGCCCGTCTATCGATGAATGTGGCCTCAACCCGACTGATTTTACTCCGCGGGGGTGAGGGGGCATCAGCGGCCGGTCACGTTATCCAGACCTTTGGTGAATTTGTGGTTGGCGGGAACTACGTTGTCGGTATTATCGTCTTTCTCATCCTCGTCATCATTAATTTTGTCGTCATTACCAAAGGCGCCGGACGCATCGCAGAGGTGGGGGCGCGATTTATCCTCGATGCCATGCCTGGCAAGCAAATGGCCATCGACGCAGACTTGTCCTCGGGACTTATCGGCGAAGCTGAAGCCAAGAAACGGCGCGTGGTGATTCAGGAGGAAGCTGACTTTTTTGGCGCCATGGACGGCGCGAGTAAGTTTGTTCGCGGAGATGCCATCGCCGGGTTACTGATAACGGCCATCAATATTATCGGTGGATTCATTATCGGTGTGACACAACAAGAGCTTACCGTTGCTGAGGCAGCATCCACATACACCATACTTACGGTCGGAGATGGCTTGGTATCTCAAATACCGGCGTTACTCATTTCCACATCGGCAGGTCTTGTGGTGACGCGCTCTACGTCTGGCGCGGACCTGGCACCAGAGATCATCGATCAATTACTCGGACGCAAACGCGCCCTTAACGTGGCCGGCGCAGTCATCGGCGGTATGGCACTCGTGCCTGGATTACCGGTGGTTCCGTTTCTGCTTCTCGGTGGATCCATGCTGATGCTCGCGCGTCGAAAATGGGAGACACAAGAGGTTGTGGAATCAGCCCCGGTCGAAGAGGCAATGACCGAGCGGGAACGATTAGCCGCCCTTTTACCGGTGGACCTGCTGGAATTGGAAGTTGGGTACGAGCTAGTTCCACTCGTCGATGCTGCACAGGGCGGAGAACTGACTGAAAGAATCGCCGGACTTAGAAGCAATCTTGTCTCAGAACTCGGCATCATACTGCCTCCGATTCACGTTAGGGACAACCTGAGATTGCAACCAAAACAGTATCGATTTTTGCTATCTGGCAGTGAAATCGGAACAGGAGAGGTGCTGCCCGCTCGCCTCATGGCAATTGATCCAGGTGGTGGTGGGGGCAATATCAGTGGCGAACAGACCGTTGAACCGGCGTTTGGCTTACCGGCGTGGTGGATTTCCCACACAGAACGGACCCGGGCCGAAAATGAAGGCTACACGGTGGTTGATCCGGCTACGGTCATGGTTACCCACATCACAGAGTTGGTACGTGGGCACGCGGCAGAACTCCTAGGTCGAGGCGAAGCACAGGAGCTTTTCGATATACTCGCGAGAAGTCACCCACGTCTCGTAGATGAACTTATTCCAGCAGCGCTTCCGGCGACAGATGTCATTCGGGTCCTGCGCCAGCTGCTCAAAGAAAATGTGAGTGTCCGCGACTTACGAACTATCTTCGAAGTACTGGCCGAGCATGTGCAGAGAACCAAAGAACCGGATCAACTCATCGAATTTGTCCGCCATCGCCTCGCCAGGCAAATTACCCGCAGATTCATGGGAGATGATGGCCGCGTGTGCGGATTGATACTTGATAATACTTTTGAAAACGAGCTACGGCAATCTTCCACAACCAGTGCGATTCAGGTAATTGGAGTCGATCCACGGCTCGGTAGAAGGCTTCTCGAAAGCGTAGAAAAGCTAGCTGCCGAGTTCAGCCGGTCCACAGCACCCCCATTGCTGATTACCTCGCCGGATGTCAGACGAGCAATATCGGATTTTATTAGGCCGCGTATTCCAGGCCTTTCTGTCGTGTCATTTGCTGAAATTACACAAGGAACCGAAATCGTGCCGCTCGGTGTTGCCGGGCTGCCCGAGGCAAGAAAATAGGTAGGTGGCGATAATGGAGACAAGGGTATTCAAAGCGAAAAGTATGGGCGAAGCACTTCGCCAAACAAGGCGTGCGCTGGGAGCCGAAGCACTGATCCTTTCGGCGCGAACCTTGGACGACAGGTCCGGTAATGTAGAAATTACAGCAGTTGGCCAGGAAAAGAACAAAGCTAAAAAGGTCCCACCAAGAGAAGAACCAAGCGATCGCGATTCAGGAACCGATGCCAGAGAAGACGTGTTGCAGATGAGCATCGAACCATTGCGCGAAGAGCTCACCTCCTTGCGTCGAATGATTCGGGAGCTCAGGGCAGTTGCTGACAAGGAAATCTTGCCCGGCTTCACAGATCTTCGGGCCCTCATATTAGAATCATCAAGAGAGCAGGAATCCGGACGGGTGCTGGGACCGATCTACAGCGAGCTTGTGGAACGCGGTGTTATGCCAGATCTGGCCAGAGACCTCGTTCGAGCTGTCGAGATCGAGCTCGGATTGCAAAAAATCGATCGGCACGACTGGCTAACACTTGCACGGGGGTTGTTACGGAATCTCCTCACCGAGCAAATTGCGCTAGCCGGTCCGCTCGTTCCAGGGGATGGCACACGCATCTTTGCTTTCGTCGGTCCGAGCGGGGTCGGAAAAACAACTACCTTGGCAAAAATCGCATCGCGCATGGCCCTTTCTGAAGGGCTAGATGTTGTGTTGGTTACAACGGACACTTACCGGATCGGATCCGTTGAGCAAGCCAGGCGCTATGCTGAGCTTATCGGCATTCCCTTTGTCGTTGCTGATCGTCCTGAAATGATGGAGTCTGCGCTTCGCTCTTACGCAAACGCAGATGTGTTGCTCATCGATACACCGGGACGGGCTTTCGAAAACGAAAAAGTACGCGATGCATTGAAAGACCTGCTCGTCGCACCTGGCGAACCGGTCGAAACCCATCTCGTTGTATGCGCCACACAATCACCTGCACAACAAGCAGCAAGCTGCTCCCGTTTTTGTGTTTTTGGACCGTCGCGTGTCGTCGTGACCAAGATAGATGAAGCCACACAACCAGGTGGGGTACTCAACATTGTTAAGCTGGCTGATTTGCCGCTTTCGTATCTAACGGCTGGGCAGCGTGTTCCTGAAGACATTGAGGTCGCGCGCACCGGCAGGTTGCTTCAAATGATTCTGGGACCCGCGGATTAGCAGGGGAAGTGAAGTGAAATGAAACACCTAGCACCAAAACCGTCTGCAAAAGTGGTTGCACTCCCTCGCGTGTTTCGGGGTAGCGGTATGCGCCTCATCTCCATTACCGGTGGTAAGGGAGGCGTGGGGAAAAGCTCTATCGCAGTGAATCTCGCCCTCGGCCTGTCGCGACTTGGTGGACGCATTCTGCTTGTAGACGGTGATCTGGGCCTTGCAAACGCGGATCAATTGCTCGGTGTTCACGCGCCTGCAACCCTCCTGGACGTGGTTCAGGGGCGCATTGACCTTGCTGACGCCGTGCTGGAAACACCATGGGATATCTGCCTCTTGCCGACCTGCTCCGGACGCAAAGAGATGGCCGAGTTGGACGAGCACTCTCGAAGTGCGTTGATTAATAACGTCAAGGCACTCAGGGATAAATTTGATTTTGTGGTTGTAGATACTGCAGCGGGCATCGGCGAGACCACGCTTGACCTGGCGCGCATCGGCGACATTGTTCTCGCAGTCGTGACGCCAGATCCGACTTCTGTTCGAGACGCATTCTCCGTAATGAAAATTCTCACCAAGGAATATGGCATCCGGAGAATATCGTTAGTCGCGAATATGGTTTCTAATCGGGCAGATGGTTTGGCAATTTTCAAGCGCCTTACAGGTGTAACGACGCGTTTTCTACCAGTTACATTGGAACTTGCGGGCATCGTCGTCCGGGATCCATGTCTCGCACGTTCCATCATCGATCGACGGCCTTTGTTGGCAGCATATCCCGGAGCACCTGCCAGTCATCAGATTTCCGAACTGGCAGCCAATCTGGTCACAATTGATCGGGACGTATCAGATCTGGACAGTGATCCTGATCTCAATGAGTGAGGTATTGTACAATGACAACGCATCCACCTCCAAGCCTAGAAGAAATCACGAGTAAGGAACGGGAAGAGATTACCCGAAGCTACTTGCCAATGGTCAAGCGGATTGCCGCGAGTGTTTCTCGCAAGGCCCCCAAATCCATGTCGACAGAGGATTTGGTAGGCGCCGGGATGCTCGGTCTCGTAGATGCCGCGAGCCGCTATGATCCCAAGCGATCAGAACAATTCAAGGCATTTGCCGAAGCACGCGTTCGCGGTGCTATGATCGATGAAATCAGATCCCATGGCCCACTATCCAGAGACCTGCGCCTTAAATCCAACGAATTGACCCAAACAATTTGGAAACTCGAGCAAAAGCTGAAACGCAGACCTGCCGAGGAAGAAATTGCGACTGAGCTCGGCATAGGCTTGGATAAATACCACGAGCTGCTCGTTCAACTCAGTCACGCCACAGTGCTGTCACCGACCGTCATCGAACGCGCGATGATAAACCCTCGCGGTTATCCCGAACGCGTGCCAGGAAATCCACAAGACGATTTTCTCTTTCAAGAGCTGCGCGAGCGATTGGCAAGGGCGGTTAGCAGACTCTCCGAACGGGAACAGCGCGTTCTATCCTTTTATTACAAAGAGGAGATGTCGCTAAGGGAGATTGGAGAGTCGTTCGGCCTCACTGAGTCGCGTATCTGCCAAGTTAGAAGCGAAGCAGTTCACAGGCTGCGCGCAATGCTCGAGGAGGAAGAAAATGCCTAGTGGCATATACACAGTTCTTTCCGGAGCAATGGCTGGGATCGAAAAAGTCGAAACCCTGTCCCACAACCTGGCCAATGTATCCACACCTGCGTTCAACCAATTCCGAATGGTGTTCGAAGCTGCGCAGGCAAAACAAAATAACGAACTTACATTTGTCCAACCATCGATGATTGAACGGGATGTTCGCCCTGGTCCTCTTCGCGAGACTGGAAATCCTCTCGATCTGGCCCTAACTGAAGGGGTTTATATGGCGGTCGACGCAGATGGAAAAACCGCATATGTGCGCGGTGCATCCCTTGCGCTCCAACCAGATGGCACGTTGTCCACCGATGACGGTCATACAGTGCTCGGCGAAACGGAAATTGTGAAGTTACCGCCTGATGCACGGGATATTTTAATCGCTGAAGACGGATCCGTGTCAACAGATGGTCGTACTGTGGGTCGGCTCCGTCTCACAGAATTTACGGATCAACAGGCCCTCATCCAAGGACCCCGAAGTTCTTACGTAGATGGGGGCCGGGCTGGTCCCCAAGCAGTGTCAACCTCTCAGGCTGTAATAACCGGCTACCGAGAGCAAGCCAATGTGGATTTAATACACGGCATGACTGAAATGATCACAGCGCAAAGAACCTATAGCGCAATGACGAAATTTATCCAGACGTTTTCCCACGTAGAAAGTCGTGCGGCACGCGAGCTGGGTCGATAGAGAGGATAAGGAGGTGTCAACATGATACGGGCACTATCAAATGCGGCCAGTGGCATGAGAGCCCAAGAGACCAATATCGACGTGCTTTCGAATAATCTGGCCAACGTCAATACTGCGGGCTACAAGCGGTCGCGGGCAGAGTTTGCGGATCTTTTCTACGAAGCGCGTACACGCCCCGGGGCGCCGACGGCTCAAGGGGCGCCGATGCCAGCAGGTTTAGAGATAGGACACGGCGTACGCACAGTGGCAACGTACAAAGACTTTGGCGGCGGAGAAATGCGACAGACCGGGAACGCTTTCGATATCTCCATTGAAGGCCGCGGTTTCTTTCAGCTGGTACAACCGGACGGAACAGCGGCGTTCACGCGCGCAGGTATCTTTAAGAGCAATGCTGAAGGTCAAATCGTGAACGTGGATGGCTACCAACTCGAACCAGAAGTCTCTGTGCCAGAGGATGCCACATCTGTTACTATTTCGGAAAGCGGGATCGTAAGCGTCACCCTGGGAAGCGATACGGAGCAGGTGGAAGTCGGGCGTATTCAGATCGCCATGTTCCCAAATCCAGCAGGACTTTCCTCAGCAGGACGCAATTTGTATACCGAGACCCCAGCTTCTGGTCGCGCAGTGCTGACCAGCCCAGGAGAGGAAGGGGGCGGTAGGTTACTTCAAGGGTTTGTGGAAACATCAAACGTTGCTGTGGTTGCTGAAATGATAGATCTCATCTCAGCCCAACGCGCTTATGAAGTGAACTCAAAAGTGATCCAGGCAGCAGATAACATGCTGCAACAGACAACAAGGCTCGGTCGATAATGATAAAACAGGTCATTGTTAGCGCCTGTTTGTTGCCATTGGCCATGGCCATCAGTGCCATCGAGCCTGTGGCAGCAGCGCGAGGTAAGACCCTTGATACAACAACAGGGTCAAAGGTGCGCGTTGGAGACATTGTTACCAACTGTGATGGGGAACCATGCGAGCTGGAAATCGGCCCAGCGCCCTTGCCGGGTCATTCTCGCGTCGTCTACCGCAAGGATGTGGTTCGGGTGCTTAAAGCAGCAGGTTTTGGATCTTCAAAACTAAAAATCCCAGTGCGTAAGCGTATCTTTCGTCCAGCAAACATCGTGTCGGAAGAGGAACTCCGTCAAGCCATCGAGGCTGCAATCGAGGACATCATGCCAAAAAACGTATCTCTTGAAGCCTTGGGCCGCGTGGGTGAATATAAAGTACCTGCCTCAGGTTATGGGGTTCGGGTCCGGTGGCCAGGAGCGCCAGTGTTTCGTCGCCGTGTGTCCCTGCCGGTTGATTTGGTTGCAGATGGAGCATCGTTTCGAACCCTACAAGTCGGCGCAACATTCAATTACAAAGCGCGATTGCCCGTAGCTGCCAGAGATCTCCCGTTTGGTACAATTCTCGACCAAACCGCTGTCAAGTGGGCTGAGGTACAGCTCGATACAGCACCATCCGAATTCGCAGGCACGATCGGCGATGTCATTGGCCGGCGCTTGAATCAAACAACTGAGGTGGGCGCACCTTTTAAGACGAGAGATCTCGACCGCGTCCCAGTGGTTCATCGCGGCGATAGACTCGTTATTGAATCCCTGCAGGGACTCGTGCGAATCCGAACCCTGGGATTGGCCAAGCAAGATGGGGCTGTGGGTGACCGTATTCGAATAGGGGTACCATCCACATCGCGTCTGGTCTGGGCAGTCGTTACGGGGCCTGATTCGGCTGAGGTAGTGCCATGAGAAAAGATGCGCTCATCTCTGTTATCACATGCGGCCTCATCTCCCTCGCACTAGGATGTGAACCTCGCCACATCAAACCCTATACACCCCGCCAGCGACTGTATAAGCCCGGGCCTTATGCGGCTGATCCGAGCGAATCCGAGCCCACTGGATCCATTTGGAGTGCCTCTGCCCCGAGTCTCTTCGAAGATCTACGCGCCTCTCGCATCGGGGATATCTTGACTGTTCTCATCGATGAAGAATCAAGGGGCGAAGGGGACGCATCGACAAAGCTCGGCACCTCCTCTGGCATTGAGTCCGGAATTGTGAACCTCCTCGGACTCGTCGCCGGTATCTCAGAACGATATCCAGACATGAATCCCAATGCACTCTTAAAAATACTGAGCAAAAGCGACTTTAAAGGCGAGGGAACCACAACCCGCGCTGGCAAGTTGGAAGGTCGCATCGCAGTTCGCGTGATGCAGGTTTTGCCGAATGGAGATCTGTTCGTCGAGGGACACAAGGTCATCCTGCTCAACGAAGAGGAGCTCCATTTTTATGTCAGTGGTGTCATCAGGCAGCTCGATGTACAACCGGACAATTCTGTGCGCTCGTCCCTTATCGCCGATGCACAGGTTGAGTTCTCAGGCCGCGGTGTTGTGACAGATCAGCAGGCCCCGGGATGGCTCCATCGCCTCATTGATGCCTACAGTCCCATATGATGTGAGGAGATTGTATAAGATGTTGGTCAGAAAGCCCCATTCACTTGTTATATTTGGCATTGCCCTTGTGATAAGCATCTCAGCGCGTGCCGATAGGTTACGGGATCTCATCGGTGTGATGGGGGCGCGTCCCAATCAGCTCGTGGGCTACGGTATTGTCGTCGGGCTGGACAACAGCGGCGACGGCGCAAAGGCGGAATTTACACTCCAATCCGTGGCCGCCATGCTGAGGCGCCTGGGTGTCCGGGTGGACGCGCGAAAAATCAAACTCAAAAACGCCGCCGCCGTCATGGTGACCGCAGAACTCCCTGCGTTTGCCAGGGGTGGTCAGCGGATCGATGTGCTGGTCTCATCCATGGGCGATGCCAAGAGCTTACGCGGTGGGACCCTGATCCAGACACCGCTTTTAGGCGCGGACAGGCATGTCTATGCTGTGGCTCAAGGTCCCCTTTCAGTTGGGGGGTTCACAGCCCAAGGCGGAACTGGATCGTCCAAAACCTCGGGACATCCCACGGTGGGCCGCATACCAGACGGCGCACTCATCGAACGAGAAGTATCGGCCACTCTCGACCATGGGGATATGGTTCGGCTCACCCTAAAAGGACCTGATGCAACCACGGCTGCTCGTGCTGTTGCTGCCATCAACGAAAAGCTCGAAGGCCCGTATGCAACCGCTGAAGACCCGGGACTCATCACTGTAAAAGTCCCTGAGGCATTCAAAGACAAAACAGTCGAGCTCGTGGCGCTCATTGGAGATGTGTCTGTGACGCCGGATGGTCCGGCAAAAATTGTGATCAATGAACGGACCGGTACGGTGGTGGTCGGAGCTGCCGTTCAGATTCGCTCGGCCGCCATTGCCCACGGTGGCCTTACTGTTGAGATCCAGGAGCGGCAACACATCAGTCAGCCCCTGCCCTTGACGCTTGGGGAAACAGTGGTGGGAGACGAATCAGCGGTCAGTGCGGAGATGGCACCGGGCGATTTGCACTACGTACCAACCACCGCGACAGTTGGGGATCTGGTCAATGCGCTCAACACACTGGGCGTCAAACCCTCTGATCTCATTATTATATTCCAGTCCCTATCAGCTGCCGGAGCGATTTCGGCCAAGATTGAGGTGCAATAAGTGCCCACAGGAGTTACACCAGCCGGCATGGGGGCATTGATTGCTGGATCGACGACGGATCGAAATATCCAGTCTCCAATGGAAGCGGCAAAGGCATTTGAAGCCCTGCTACTTAAGGAGTTACTGGGATCTATGTCAAAGACAGTCGAGAGTTCTGGACTTTTTGGAGATGGATTTGAGGCCGGGTTATACGGGGAGATGTTTATTTCAGCCATCGCAGAGGAATCAGCAGGGTCGGCATTGGGACTGGGCGAGATGATACAACAAGCCCTGGGCGTGGAACGCCGTACCTCAGCACAGATAAGATCACTGAATGCAGTGCGCAGGGGAATGAGCACTTACCAGGCCACCCGTACCGGAGATACAGCCCCACCAGCCAATCCAATCCTTCATCAACTGGCGAACGAATGGTTGAGCGGTGATGCTGCACTGAGGTGGGGAAAATCAGGTGAGCTCACTACAGCTGATGTGGGCGCTACGCTCGAAACACCGGGCATCGGGGGCACGGCAGTGTTCAACGTATTGGATGCTGCTGGATATAAAAACCACCCCAAATGCAATGTCTTTGCGTTTGAGATGCTCAGACGCGCTGGGTACTCGGTGCCGGTTCGACCCAGGCGCCATGGATGGGGCTACCCTGGGGCAGATACGGTTACCCGATGGTCTGAAGACGGAAAGGTTAACACATGGGCGCACGTCCAAACCCATCGCGATGCAGGTGCGCTGGATGCCGAGGCACGACAGGGCATTCCCTTTTTGCTGGCTTCGAGTGCCCCAGATAGTGCTGCCGGACATATGGCGGTCGCGGATCGCATTCATGCCATGCGCCGCGGTCCTGACGGACGCATTGAAGTGGTTGAATATTCTGGTTGGGAAGCGGGTTCAAAGCAGGCATCCTATAAACGGCGCGTTTGGCGCCTGGCATCGGTCCCAGGTGAGGGTCGCGGCGGGCTCGATCGCATTGAAGTACTAAGGCCACATCAGGTCTATGGCAGGGAGAATTTAATCCCAGTGGGCACAGCGCAGCCAGGGGCGAGTATCCACGACAGGCGCGTGGAAATGAGTATGTCGGCTCAAGGATCGGTCTCAAACACCGATACCAATTAACAGGACGTGGCTTCGGATTTCTTATTCGGAGGGCAAGACAGTGAAAATAAAAAAGACAACGGGCCGAGACGTGCAGACCTATTCCGTGAATGCCAAGGAAGCGGCGACAAATAAGGAGCAGCCAAAGGAAAAAAACGCCGCTCAAATTGGCGATACCGTTAGCCTGAGTGCTGATGCTGTGGCAGCAGGTCGGGCCATGGTGGCCAAGGGGCAAGAGATAGAAGAGGTATCTAAAATGTCATCCCGTGACGCACCACTTCCAGATCCCAGGGAAACGAGCCAAGCAATACTAGAAAAGGAGCTCGCACAGGTGTTTCGGGAGATATATCTGTAGGGGTTTAAAAACCCACGAGAAAGGCGAGACAATGGAACCCAACAGCCCGTCGTCACAAGGAGAAGCATCGCTGCTCGAAATAAGCCTCGCGCAACTAAATGCCACCCTCGAAAGAGAACGAGAAGCACTGCTGCGGGGAGACGCAAAAGAGGTGGCGAGACTGGCAAAAGAAAAGGAAGATATCGCGGCAATCCTTCAAAAGTGCGACATAAAAAATACAGCTGATACCAAGGGTTCGTCTGAAATCGGTGATCTTGCGCGGCGGGTGACCGATCTGGTGCATCTAAATCACGCCCTGCTAAAGCAGATGTACGATCAATATCACGGCATGCTAGAGCTCTTTTTGCGCCTCGCCGGTCGAGGCGACACATATAGTAAGGACGGTACCCTATTGGTTGAATCAACGGCGCTTAACAGCACGGAATTCACGGCCTAAGGAGCGTTATCAATGCCTACGATCAGCCTTTTTGGTACGCTGCACACCGCAAGAGAGGGCATGGCTGCCCAACAGGCCGGTATTCACATTACAGGTCAGAACACCGCGAACGTCAATACTGAAGGATATAGTCGAAGAAGGCTCATGCTCGCATCTCGACCTGGACCACCATACGGAGGTGCAGGCGTGTCCATTCTCGGGTTCAAGCGATACTCAGACACGTTTGCAAATGATCGACTGATCGAAGAAGAGGTGCTGGGCGGCAACTCGAAACAACGATCCGACATTCTTACGCACGTCAGCGAGTTGTTCAACGACTTAGAAGACACAGGCATGGGGAGTTCGCTGGATGCGCTATTTGGCGCGTTTCGCCTCCTCGAAAGCAATCCAGCCGATCCGACCGCACGAGAGGAAGTGCTCGCCCGTGCCTATGAACTGGCAAGTACCTTCAACCGCATCTCAAACGGCATAGAGGCAGTGCGTGCCAACAGCGATAATCTGCTTAAAGCAACGGTCACCGATATCAATACGTATACAGAGGAGATTGCCCGTCTCAATCAGCAGATTCTCCTGGCTCAAGTGACCAATCAAGACACGGCAGACGTCCTCGATAAGCGGGATCAACTCATTAGGGAACTCTCCAAGCTCGCCAACATTTCGGTTATCACAAACGACGAAAATCAGGTCACTGTCTTTTTAGAAGGGGGTCGTCCCCTGGTCGAAGATGCCAATCAATCACTGCTCCAGGTAACGGATTCGGGTGGACCCGGTGCGGCCCGGGTGATGTACATTATGCCGAGCGGCGTCTCATCAGATATCACAACTGCCTTAAGCGGCGGCGCGTTGGGGGGCATTATCGAGGTGCGCGATACATTGCTACCTGGTTATCAGTCAGATCTCGATCAATTGGCTTATGATATTGCAACCGGGATCAATACCCAACACATGGCCGGCGTTGGATTGGACGGGGTCGGAGGAAGACGGCTCTTTGGGGATCTGACCACCTCCACCAATGCGGCCTCCCTCATAGCAGTGGACGCTGCGGTAACTGGCAATACAGACGCAATCGCAGCCGCTTTGGATCCCACCTTGCTGCCCGGGGATAATAGAAATGCGCTGGCACTTGCTGCGCTCGCGGATCAGGACCTGGCAACAGGTGCCACCCAGACCTTTAACGAGGCCTATGTTACGATAGTTGGCTCCGTAGGCGTGGAGACACGACGTGCCAATGACGAAGCAGCCATGCGGCAGACATCCATCTCCCACATCGAGGCGATTAGAGACAGCCAGTCCGGTGTATCCCTCGACGAGGAGATGAACAATCTGATCCAGTATCAGCGGGCCTATCAAGCATCTGCCCGCGTGCTGAACGCAGTCAACGAGGTATTACAAGCCTTGATCAGCCTAGGAACCTAGCCATGCGCATAACAGATCGGGTCACGTACAGACAGGCCATATACGACATCACACAAATTCGATCCAAACTCCATGAGCTTCAGCGACAAGGGGCGACCGGAAAGAAATTTAACAACATCGAGGCAGATCCCACTTCAGCAGAGCGCGTCCGAGTGCTTAGGGAAGCCAAAGAAGCCACCCTGCATTACGAAAAGAATATCGTACGCAGTCGAACCCAGTTAGAAGCAGCAGACGCTGCGCTGGACGAAGCGAGCAATATTCTCATCCGTCTAAAGGAGCTCGCCCTTACATCGCGAAACGAAACGATTAATGCTGAACAGCGCGCCATCATTGCCATCGAAGTAGAGGGACTATACGATTCCATGCTCGGCGTGGCCAATGCTAGGGCGGGGGGCGAGTATATTTTCGGTGGTTTTCTAACAGATACCCGCCCTTTTACTGATTTGGGCGCGTTTATCGGCAATGATTCGGTCAAGGAAATTGACGTGGGACCTAGCGCTCAGCTAGCGGTCAATTCCTCAGGTGCAGATGCATTTACTGTATCAGGTGGGGTCGATATCTTTGGCGAAATTGAAGCATTTCGACAAGCGCTTTTGACGAACGACCTGAATGCGGTGAATACTGCTATCGGATCCATGGAACAGGGCCTGACGCAAGTCTCGACAGAGCGCACAAAATCAGGGCTCAAACTTAAGCAGCTGGAGGTGGCCGAAGCAGTGCGCGCGCGCCTAGAGGACAGCTTGACCACAGAGGAATCGTCGTTGATCGATGCTGACTCGGTCGAAGCGTTCATGGATCTCAACGCCACGGTTAGCGCACTGCAAGCAGCGATTAATGTGTCGCAAAAAGTGGCCCAGACCTCCCTGTTCGGGTAGATTATAGAGGAGTTAAACACAAAGAAGACGAGATGCTAGTACTCAGCCGCAAACAGGGACAGAGCATTGTTATAGGCAATGATATCGTCATTGCCGTGAAGGAAATTAGGGGTAAAACGGTTCGACTCAGCATTGAAACGCCAGCTGGTGTGCCTGTGTATCGAGAAGAAATACATCGCGAGATTGTAGAGGAAAATCGACGGGCAGCGCTCACCGCGACCGAGCTAGAGAACCGACTGAGCGTGCCCGCGCTGTTATTCGAAAAAAATGCTGAGGACAAGGAGGGATCGTGAGATTCGCTACTGAACGGTTTGGTGAGATTGAAATTGATGAGGGAGATATTCTGAGTCTGCCAAGCGGTATCATCGGGTTTCCAGATTGTACAAAAGTAGTGCTGTTAGATCATCGGGAAAACTCTCCGTTTCGTTGGCTTCAATCAGTAGATGACCCATCGCTTGCTTTTGTCGTTCTCGATCCATTTCTCATCGCTCCTGACTATCCAGCCGAATCACTGCGCGCTGGACTACCGGAGAAGGGCAAGAACGCAGATGAACTCGCCGTTGCGGCCATTGCGACAATACCGCCGGCACCCGCACCTATCACCGTTAACCTGGTTGCTCCGATTGTTTTTGATGCCAAGGCGCGCATTGGCGCCCAGGTCATCTTGCACGACCCGCGTTTTAAAACCCGACACATGCTCGTAAGAAAGGATGAGACAGAAGCCACCGAAGACAACCCCAGCTAATTCGGAGGTTTTAACAACCTATCTTCCTTTCAGGGGGAAAGAATATGGGACTCCTTATCAACACCAACCTTTCGGCGATAAACGCGCAGAGAAACCTGACTCGCACCGACCGTCAACTTACCACCAGCTTGGCCCGGCTCTCGTCAGGCCTGCGGATTACTGCTGCTAAGGATGATGCCGCTGGTCTTGCGATTAGCGAAAAGTTGCGCTCTCAAATCCGCGGATTGGCCCAAGCCCAACGGAACGCCAACGATGGTATTTCTCTGATCCAGGTAGCTGATGGGGCACTTGATGAGGTCAGTAGTGCGCTCATCCGCATGCGGGAGCTCTCTGTACAAGCTGCCAGCGGAACACTGGGATCCCTAGAACGGGATTACTTGGACGCCGAATTCCAGGCGCTTATCACCGAGATTGACCGCATTGCAGCTGTCACTGAGTTCAATGGCATTGCTTTGCTCAACGGTGCTGCATCGACGGGCATTTCGCTACAGGTCGGCCTCGACGATGATGTCAACGACCTCATTACGGCATCTATTGGAAACACCTACGCCAGTCAGCTCGGGGATACAAACTACATCAATGCCCAGCACGTTTCGACAGTTGCCCTGGCCCAGTCCGCATTATCGGTAATTGATGCGGCGATCACAGATGTCTCAAGTGTCAGAGGAGGCCTCGGCGGGGTACAAAACCGACTCTCCATCACCGTGTACAATTTAGCGACCCAACGGGAAAACCTATCTGCTGCCAACAGCCGAATACGAGATGTGGATGTGGCCTCTGAGACAGTGGCGCTTACGCGGAACCAGATTTTAATGCAGGCCGGCATATCTGTATTGGCCCAGGCAAACCAGCTGCCGGCAATGGCCCTATCCCTCATCGGCGTCTGACCCCTATTTCGAGCAACAACGCAGCCTATCCCTTGGGAGCCCCCACCCCAGCCCTACCCCGGTGGGCAATTGAACGCTGGGGGAGGGTGAATAACGAAGCCAGGTCGTGTTCTTTATAACCTCTTCTTTCAGTCCCCCTCCCCCAATGTCCAAATGTCCACCGGGGGAGGGCCGGGGTGGGGGCTGAAGGGCTGGGGTGGGAGCCAGCGAATTTTTTTACTAAAGCTTTGGCAAGAGGCGCCGACAATAGGTAGTTGAGAAGGTTGAGCCCGCTGGATCACGGCGCCCTCGAGATTTGGGCCGAGCTTCTTATCAACAATTTGGCTAGGGGCAGGAACGCCCCCCGGATACACCATCCGGCTTCCAAGGAGGAAGAACAATGGGACTCGTAATCAACACAAATGTATCGGCAATCAACGCTCAGCGAAACCTAGCTCGCACAGAGGGATCCCTTGGTACGAGTTTGGCCAGGTTATCCTCTGGCATGAGAATTACCTCTGCCAAGGACGACGCGGCCGGCCTCGCCATTAGTGAGAAATTGCGCTCTCAAATCCGCGGATTGGCCCAGGCCGAGAGAAATGCCAACGACGGCATCTCCCTGGTTCAAACTGCTGAGGGGGCGCTCAATGAGGTGAGCGGTGCCCTAATCCGGATGCGGGAGCTAGCTGTGCAGGCAGCCACCGGCACCCTGGGATCATTGGAGCGGGACTACCTGGATGATGAATTCCAAGCACTCATCTCAGAGATCGACCGTATCGCCGCTGTCACCGAGTTCAATGGCACGGCATTGCTCAACGGTGCAGCATCGACGGGTATATCGCTACAGGTAGGCCTCGATAACGACTCCAATGATCGCATCTTGGCATCCATTGGAAATACGTATGCCAGTCAGCTCGGCGATTCAAACTACGTCAATGCACAACACGTCTCAACGGTCGCACTTGCCCAGTCTGCACTGACAGTCATCGACGCGGCCATTTCAGACGTTTCAAATGTCCGGGGTGACTTGGGCGCCATCCAGAACAGGCTCAGCATCACCGTTAACAACCTGGCCACGCAGCGCGAGAACATTTCCGCTGCTAACAGCCGCATCAGGGATGTGGACGTGGCTTCTGAAACCGTGAGCCTTACCAGGAATCAAATCCTGATGCAGGCTGGCGTGGCCGTACTTGCTCAAGCCAACCAATTGCCAGCCATGGCCCTATCCCTGATCGGCTTCTAGCCTACCTCAAGGTGCCTAATACCCGCTAAACCGACTTTTTTCCCAATATTTCTAAAGGCCGGGTCGATCCCGCCGATTGTAACAGATGGTGAGTCCCGGCCTCGTCTATTCGGGCGCCGACACACATTGGGAAAAGATGGGGGGAACTCACTGAAAACAAAGGGTTTTGGGGCAGGAACGCCCCCCGGACACAGCGTCCGGCTTCCATGGAGGAAGTAGTATGGGACTTGTTATCAACACAAACGTCTCGGCGATCAACGCCATGAGAAATTTGGGACGCACTGAGGGTGCCCTCGGCACCAGCCTAGCCCGCCTCTCGTCTGGCATGCGCATCACCTCTGCCAAAGACGATGCGGCGGGCCTTGCCATCAGTGAAAAACTGCGATCCCAAATTCGAGGGCTGGCTCAGGCCGAGAGAAACGCAAACGACGGGATCTCTTTGGTTCAGACAGCTGAAGGGGCGCTCAACGAGGTGAGTGGCGCCCTCATTCGTATGCGGGAGCTGGCTGTACAGGCAGCCACTGGCACCCTGGGGTCATTGGAGCGGGACTACTTGGACGACGAATTCCAAGCGCTCATCTCCGAGATTGACCGCATTGCCGCCGTCACCGAGTTCAACGGCACAGCCTTGCTCAATGGCGCGGCATCAACGGGCATCTCACTACAGGTGGGTCTAGACAACGACTCCAATGACCAAATCCAGGCATCCATTGGCAACACCTATTCCAGCCAGCTGGGTGATACGAACTTTATCAACGCCCAGCACGTTTCCACTGTGGCTCTGGCCCAATCCGCACTCACTGTGATCGACTCAGCGATCGCAGACGTGTCTTCGGTCAGAGGCGACCTTGGTGCTGTGCAGAACCGACTTAGCATCACGGTGAACAACTTGGCCACGCAACGGGAGAACATCTCGGCTGCCAACAGTCGGATCCGCGACGTGGATGTAGCTTCGGAGACCGTGAACTTAACGCGTAACCAAATATTGATGCAGGCCGGCGTGGCAGTGCTCGCCCAGGCGAATCAGCTGCCGGCAATGGCCATTTCCTTAATCGGCTAGCGCGTGGGTTAGGCCCCACCCTTGACTCACGGCGCCAGTCGAAACTCAGCGTGGGGCCGACCCTTTTTTAATGGGGGGTCATCAACAGGAGACGAAGGAGGTCCAACAATGACCACTACAAAAAGCATTCAGGGAATGCAGCGTGGCGGACCTGACATAGAACGGGAAATTGCCAATTCACCCAATCAGGACAAGGTGGCAAAGGCAGTCAAACTCGACCGGCCACCTGAGGTCAACGATCCAGTGGTTTCAGCTGCAATAGAGGCAATTTCGGAGATCGGGGAAATCGACGGTAATAAGCTGGATGTAAAGTACGAGACGTCCACGGGCATGATAGTGATGACTGTCTACGGCCCAGACGGGGAGAGCGTCATTCGACAAATTCCGCCTGAAGAAGCGATCCGCATGGCTCAGCACCGGCGGCATTCGAGAGCCCAGTACCTGAGCGGACTCTTTTAAAAGGAGTATATTGGCATGAGCGCAATCACATTTTCAGGTCTCAGCTCTGGCATCGACTCGGCACAAATTATCCAGCAGCTCGTCTATCTGGAGCGGGCGCCGATCCGGAATCTGCAGCAGTCCAAGTCAGACTACCAATCTCAAAAGTCAATCGTACAGAGCATCAACTCAAAGCTCCAAGCGCTCCAGACCAAAGTGCAATCCATGGATACGCTGCCGGAATTTTTGTCCTATACCGCAACCTCGACAGACACGGACAAGTTCACAGCTACTGCTTCAGGCTCGGCAAACCCGGGCACCTACCAGATCGAAATCTTCCAATTGGCAGCTGCCGAACGCACCTATTCCAATGCTTTTGCATCAAAAGACACAGCAGATGCAGCTGGCAACGGCACCTTGACCATCACCATCGGGAGTGAGGTGGACACGGTCGAAGTCCTGGCAACCGACACACTTGAAGACATCGTCAACAAGATCAACGCATCAGATGCCGAGGTGTCTGCCAGCCTACTCTCGACGAGTGCGGGATATCGGATTCAGGTGACAGGTAACGACTCGGGCGCGGCCAATGCCATCACTTTCGAGGAAGAAGCATCGTCGACCCTCAATCTCGGACTCGATATCGTCGATAATCAAGTCCAGGCTGCCCAGGATGCCTCCTTGGAGATCGATGACTTCGCAGTGACCAGTGCGGATAACGCAGTAGATGATGCCATTCAAGGCGTGACGCTGAACCTGCTGGAAGAAACCACTACTGCCTTGGAAGTGACCGTCGCTCCAGATACAGCTGCCATCAAGACCAAGGTAAGCGAGTTTGTCGACGCCTATAACGAGGTGATGACGCTCGTCCAAAAAGAATTTGACTTCACAGGTGAGGCAAAGGGCCAGGATCGACTGGCAGGGGACGGCACGTTGCGATCGCTCAAGCAGCAGCTCGGCACCTTAATATCGACAGAGATAAGCGGTTTGACAGGATCGTATTCGGCCCTGTCTCAGATCGGCCTTAAGACCAATACCGACGGCACCCTGGCGATTGATGACGATGACCTGGAATCGGCCATCGCCTCGGACACGGTTGGCGTGGGTCAGGTGTTCGCTGGCACCTCGGATCACAGTGTTGACGGCATCTCTGACTCGATGGACACCATCGTCGATTCGTTCGTCGATTTTGCAGACGGCATCCTCACAGCCAAAATCAATGGCTTGAATACCCGTATTGATAATATCTCGGATTCAATATTGAGGTATGAGGATCGGGCGACAAAAAAAGAGGAGTCGCTCAGGCTACAATTTACAAATCTGGAGGTGATGATCAGCCAGCTGACATCGCAGAGCAATTTCCTGTCGAGCCAGTCATTTTTGTGGGGTTAAGCGTAGAAGGTACAGGATCACAATTTATATACAAGGGGAGACAACCGGATCATGGCAAATGTGAATTATCAGCAACAGACATACCGCAAAGTACAATTGGAAACCGCCAACCCCGGCCGCATTCTATTGATGCTCTATGACGCAGCCATCCGATTTGTGCGACTGGCAAAGCAGCAAATCGAAGCAGGGGATATGGCGGCAAAGGGTATCGCCCTCAGTAAAGCCTACGCCATTATCGCCGAATTCATTAACGCCCTTGATCACGACAAGGCCCCAGAACTCTGCCAGAATTTAGAGGCAATATATGGGTTCATGCTCGAAAAGATGAGTGAGGCAAACACACTAATGACTGCTGAACCGCTCATTCCCGTCCTGACCCACCTCGTCGATCTGCGTGCGACCTGGGCCGAAGCAGTGGCAAAGGCGGCCATAACGCTTACTGAACAAACGCCCACCACTGAACAAGTGGCATCGCGATGACCTCAGAAGCGATCATCGATGTCTTAACGATATGGCGCGATCTATTAAAAGACATCTCAACGCATTCGTTCAATATCCACACCGAAGAGCCGGAGATTCTGGCAACCCTCGAAAAGCGTCAAGAAGTCATCGCCCAGATTCAGAAGCTTGACGATCAGCTGAGGCAGATTTCCGATTTAAGGCAAGAGAAATGGCCTCAGATTGATCTGAGCATTGCTACCCGAGCGGAAAAAATTATCCTCGAAGGCCGTTCCCTTTGCGATACGATTGCGAAAGAAAACCACCAACTTATTGATATTGCTAAAGAAAAACGCTTAAGTATCCTCTCCAAACTCAGGGATTCCCATCTGGGTAAAGGGTATCTCAGTGCATCACACCGGGCCCATATTCGCCCGCCTGTCATCGTGGATAGCAACGCCTAAAAAGTCGGCATCCATATTGCAAATTGCCTGTTTAGCGAACTGAAACGGCAGGCCAAGGCAGGCCGCCGCTAGATAACAGCGCCTTGGAACGGGGGTTAGGTTTCTGTCAAACAGAAGCCGCAGGTCACGTGCGTCCAGGCATCCACGGAGGGACAGAATGGGATTAGTCATCAACACGAATATCGCAGCTATCAATGCACAGCGCAACCTGGGCCGGACCGAGAACGCGCTTACGACGAGTCTCGCTCGACTTTCTTCTGGTCTTCGGATTACCGCAGCCAAAGACGACGCCGCCGGCCTAGCGATCAGTGAAAAACTGCGCGCGCAAATCCGAGGTACAGCCCAGGCCGAGCGCAATGCCAATGATGGTATCTCTCTGGTACAAACAGCTGAAGGTGCACTGGATCAGGTCAGCAACGCAATCGTTAGGATTCGAGAACTCGCGGTCCAATCTTCCACTGGCACACTCGGAACTGAAGAACGCGTCTATCTGCATGCTGAGTTTGATAAATTAGTACAAGAAATCAATCGTATCGCCTCGGTGACAGAATTCAACGGACAGAAGCTGCTCGACGGCAGTACTTCTGCTGGCCTTTCCATTCAAGTAGGCCTTTACAATGTCTCTAATGATCGTATTACGATTTCAATCACAGGATCCTATGCCAGCCAGCTCGGCTCGGCAGGCAATCGCTTGCAATCACAGACCATCTCTACGGTGGCAGGAGCGCGATCCGTCCTCTCTGTGGTCGATCAGGCGATTCTCGATGTATCCGGTATTCGAGGTGACCTGGGTGCTGCTCAAAACAGGCTTGAAGTGACGATTCGAAACTTAGCCACACAACGGGAAAACCTCTCCGCGGCAAACAGTCGCATTAGAGATGTAGATGTGGCAGCTGAAACCGTGACCCTTACCAGAAGCCAGATTCTGATGCAGGCCGGCGTATCCGTGTTGGCCCAGGCACAGCAGTTGCCGACCATGGCCCTGGCGCTTATTTCCGGGTAAGGGCTCGACCAACCGCGTCTTTTAAATGACCGGTTGCCTTAACACAGGGTTATCACTATCGAGCAGACAATTGCTCGACATGATATTGGAGGAAAAAAAATGCAGCAGGTGACCAGTCAACCACAAGCGATTGATACCACTTACCAAATGGATCAAAATCCGGGTAAGATGCTATTAACCTTGTACGACGCGGCCATTCGATTCGTCGGGCTCGCCCAAAAGCAGATCGAGGCCGGTAATGCCAAGGCAAAGGAACTCACCCTCAGTAAGGCCTATGCGATCATCGCCGAGTTCATCAACTCACTCGATCACGGCAAGGCTCCGGAATTGTGCGCCAACCTGGAGCAAATCTACCAGTTCATGCTGGGGCAGCTGATCGAAGCCAATGGAAACATGGATCCAGAGCCGCTATCACCCGTCGTAGATCAACTCACGAATTTAAGAGATGCCTGGGCACGGGTAGTGGTTCAATAGCGCAGGTTGGGGACTGTGGGGCGAGAGATGATACAAACAATAGTGATAGGCAAGGATCAACAATCGGCGTCTCCGGCAGTTCGGCTCGCGGGTCACGCACTCGGCAGCTTGTGGGAATTTGCCAGCCTATCCTTAAGCCCAAAGCCTAATGGAACAATCCCGAACAACCAGGATTTGAACATTGCCTGTCATATGGCAGCCCGGTTGGTGGCGGAGAAGGTGAGTCGTCGAGGCATTCGCGTCGAGCTGATCATCGACCCGGTGATCCCGCCCATAGGTATCAATGTGGATGACGTCGTTCCGATCATTACATCTATTGCAGAGAATGCCTCAGCTTCGGTTGAACCCGGCCCTGGAACCGTGATCTTGAGAACCTGGTGGCACAAGAAATATGCTGGCGTGGATGCGATCGGTCGGGGTGGTTCCCTGCCCGAAGAAATTCGCACAAACCTGATGAGCCCGTGTTTTACAACGCGCGTTGCAGATTGGGACACCGGCTTTGGCCTCTTTTCAGCCCGGAAAGCCGCAGCAGCGATTCGCGCGACAGTTGAGCTGTTCGAGCCCAACAACGGTGTGGGGTTTCGGCTTGCCGTACCCATCGGCGGCACTTCCCTCTCGCCGCCAGAAGCTGAGATCGGACTTTCCGACAAAAAACCACTCCCCACAAAAGACAGCGGTGGCCCAACGCCACTTGAAACCGCGCTTTGGGAATCTACGGAGGTGATGCAAAATGTCGGCGACGATGGAGTTATCGAAGCTTGAGCAGGCACTGGCGTGCGCACGGGACACACTTCGCAGCCAAATCGTCTTCCCAACTGTTGAAGCAATCAGCGGTGCTGTTGCGGAAGTCGATATCAGATCAGCAGGACAAGTTGTCATCGAACACTACGAAGATGCCGACGCCTATGTCCGGCGCGAGCCATCCCATCTGCACCCACTTGGGGGCAAACCGCCAGGAAATACGTCGATTGGGACCGCACAGCTCGGGGTATGGCTATTCGGGCCCTCCCGGGTAAACACGCCAAGCCATGTCTATCGGTTGCTGTCGAGCCGAGTCGACAAAGGGCATAAGGCCATCATCGCAACTGAAACACCGTGGCAGGGAAAGTTATTAACGCCTCAAGAATACGGTGAATATACCACTGAAGAGACCTGTGCGATGCTCATTCGTACGGGTTTTGAACGCATCGATGAGGTCATCAGCGGTCCCTTTTTCAGCCTTTGGGAAGCCTACAGATCCGAGGACGAGACCTACCAGATACTGATCGACGCGGAGATCGCCCTAGACAAGGGGGATTGGGCATCGGCTGAACAAGGTTTAGCCTCTATTGAACAGCAGTTGAAGACAGCAGAAATGGTGCGGGAATATGCGCTGCTCGTCGCTGCCTGCCACGACCTGGCCGGCCGCGTGCCCCAGTGTCTAGATGCCCTGACATGTGCGCTCGACCTCGATCCTCAATGCGCCCGCGCCATGTGTGGACTGGCCCGCATTGCCGCACTCAAAGGAGATCTGGAAAGCGCTGATCAATTCTTTTCCTCTGCCCTCAAGCACCAACCGGCATTGGTGGCAGGATGCCATGGATTGGCGGTCGTTAAGGAGGCCCAAGGCAAGTTAGACGATGCGTTTTTAATGATGATGACCGCATCTGACTTAAGACCCAAGGACGATGGACTGATGATGGAAACGGTTCGCATCGGCAACGCCGCCGGAAAAGGAACAGAGGTTTCCAGGTTTCTCGAACACCGCATTGGCGGCAAATCCCACACACCAAGCATACAGAATATTCTGCCCCAAAAACAATCCGCTGTTGCTGCCCAGTAGATAGATCCGAGCGTACATTCTCAAAAAGTGGTGGCAAAACGAAGAAATAGATGTAGGTGAGGGGTTTATCCCCGCTTTGAAAAGCTAGATATATCAAGATGTTACAAGTGAGGGGACAAACCCCTTACCTACAAAAATTTGAACGCTTACCACTGGTTTTTGGAGAAGTTACGATCTGAACCCTTGATTTTGGCCTTCCGCAGACCTTGTAGTAAAATATAGGTGCATTCAAACAAGGAGAATGACCCTATGAAAAAGAACGGTTCGGTATTTGCGGCAACTCTGAGCATCACTGTTTTCTGCGCATTGCTACTATCCGCATGTGACGATGAAGAGAATTCAGTTGATCTGAGCGAGGTCGACGGTATGTGGGAGGTAGAGGCAGAAGAAGTTGAAAACAACTGCCCAGAAGGAGATATCGATACAGATGAAGAAGAGGACGACGGCCCGGACTACATTAAAATCGAGGTGGACGAAGACGACGAAGAACTTACGGTCTATGAGTGTGAAACAGAAGACGAAGATAGCTGTCTCGAAGATGGAGAAACATATGACCTGGACGGCAATTCAATAACCATAACAGAGTCAGAAACAGAAGATTTGGAGGTACCGGGCTTGGATTGTTCTTTAGAGACCACTCTGGAACAGAAAGTCACATTCAAATCCGAGTCCACCTTTTCCGGAACAGCAACAGGAGAAATGACCATAAAAGGGGACGATGCCGAGGCCTGTGGTGAAGTGATGGAAGAGTTTTTTGATCTGGACGAGCCCTTAATCAGTTGCTCGATGGAGGTAAAAATCTCTGGAGAAAAGTTATAGCACCTCAGGCCTTTGAAGGACCTATCTCGGCGTACCAAAATCCTGTGTCCAATAATGGGTGTATGTACTGCCCGATACCCTGGCATAGCCAATACCGATTTGGGTAAAGTCCGGGTTCATGATATTGGCGCAATGCCCTGGGGAGGCCATCCAGTCTATCATGGTGCCGTCAGCTGAGGCGTTCCCTGCGGCGATATTTTCACCAATGGTCAGCCAATTCACATAGCCGGCGGATTCTATGCGGTCCTGCATGGTATCGCCGTTTGGACCACCTGGGCTGTCATGGGAGAAGTAGTTTCGCTCGCCCATATCCTCGCTGTGCCACCTCGCAGCGTCGATGAGATCGGCCTGCAGCGCCAGGGGATCTGCAGGACCAAAGACCCCTGCCCCTCCGCAGTCCGCCCCTTGGGCGCGATATTCGTTCACCAGCTCGAACACCCGGCATTCCGCCGCAGCCAAATCGCTCGGCCAGTCTTCGCCCGATCCGGCGTCGCAATCATAGGAACCGGGATCTCCATTGTCGTCTGATGAGTCAAAGAGCTCAGAGCATCCGGTGTATAAAACCAATGCAACATAAAAAATACATCTAAAATGAAAAATTCGTCCCACGCTGCGCTCTCCATCTGATGCCGCAATACCGACGGCGTCGCACCTACTATAACGGTAGCGCAGGTTTCCCTACCTCTCAATTATTTCCTCGTATGGCGTGGGTTTATCCCACGCCATCCCCAGTGCAACAACTACACGGCGGGGCGTAAAGCCCGCCCTGCAGCTGAAACTGACATTCATCCCAAATCCAATTAGAAGATCACATGCGATTGAGCGGCGATATGCTATGAAACCCCATCTCCAGGCAATGGCTCACCCAGAAATGTGGCAAGGGCATCTTTTCCATCTTTTCCCTGACCTGTGATCACCATGCCTTCGGAGATACCAAATTTGGTCTTTCTGGGCTTGATGTTGGCCAGGACCATGACTTTTTTTCCCACCAAGCGTTCTGGTTCTTGATATGACGCCCTAATGCCGGAGAGAATGTGACGGGGCTTGGCTTCCCCGATGTCTACCACCAGGCTGATCAGGGCATCTGCTCCTTTAACGAGGCTCGCTTCTGTTACCTCCCCTACCCTTAAGTCGAGCGCGGCAAATTTGTCGATTGGGATTTGGGTATCCCCGGGCTTGCCGTCTTTGCCCTTTGGAGATCGCTTTTTGGGGCCTGGATCCTGTTTTTTCTGTGCCTGGCGCTGGTCCGCGCGCTCTATCTTAGCCCAGGAATCCCTCAAAGAGACCGTTCGGTTGAAGATGAGGCCGCTATCAGGGCTGCTCGTTGTGTCCACACAAAAGTAACCGAGCCGTTCGAATTGATACAGGCTCCCAGGCGCTGCATTGGCCAAGGCAGGCTCTAGCTTGCAGTTGCGCCTTATCTCGAGGGAGTCTGGATTGATGTGGTCTTTGAAGTCACTGCCATCTTTGGTATCGAGTGGGTTTTCCCTGGTGAACAACCGGTCGTACAAGCGCACCTCGGCATCCACAGCATGGGCTGCAGAGACCCAATGGCTCGTGCCCCGGACCTTTCTTCCATCTGGTGCAGTGCCGCCCCGGGATGCCGGGTCCCAGGTGCACCTTAGCTCGATAATGTCTCCGGTTTTGTCGTCCTTGACCACATCCACGCACTTGATGAGGCATGCGTACCGCAGGCGTATTTCCCGCCCCAGGGCCAGTCGGTGCCACTTCTTTGGGGGATCTTCGCGAAAATCATCGCTTTCGATGTAAACCACCCTTGAAAACGGCACTTCCCGCGATCCAAATCCGGGATCTTCCGGATGTAGCGGCGCGTCGAAATATTCGGCCTCCCCCTCGGGATAGTTCTCGATGACAACCCGCAGGGGGTGAAGGACCGCCATGACCCTCGAGGTTCTGTCGTTCAGGTCTTCTCGAACCGCATGCTCCAATAGGGCCATGTCCACAATACTGTCCCGCTTGGCCACGCCAATGCGGTCGCAGAATTTTCTGATGGCCTCGGGCGTGTATCCCCGCCTGCGCATGCCCGAGAGGGTGGGCATCCTGGGGTCGTCCCATCCATCCACACACCCAGCCTCTACCAGTTCGAGCAGTTTTCGCTTGCTCAATACGGTATAGCTTAGATTGAGGCGCGCAAATTCAATCTGCTGGGGATGGCAGGGCACATCGAGCTGGTCTAGAAACCAGTCGTACAAGGGTCGGTGATTTTCGAATTCAAGCGTACAAATCGAATGGGTAATGCCCTCGATGGCATCCTCCAAGCCGTGGGCAAAATCGTACATGGGGTAGATGCACCAATCGTCTTTGGTGCGGTGATGGGTTGCGTGGCGAATGCGATAAATAATCGGATCCCGCAGGTTCATATTGGGTGACTGCATGTCAATTTTCGCGCGGAGCACATGGGTACCGTCTTTAAATTCGCCGGCCCGCATTCGCTGTAGCAGATCGAGGTTTTCCGAAACAGATCGGGTTCGGTAGGGACTGTCTTGGCCCGGGATGTTGTAGTCCCCGCGGTATTTTTTTATTTCATCAGTGGGTAAGCTATCCACATATGCCCTACCCGTTTCGACGAGGGACACTGCATAAATATAAAATTGTTCGAAATAGTCAGAGGCAAAGAACAATCGGTCCTGCCAATTGAATCCCAGCCATTGCACGTCGTCCATTATGGAGGCGACATAGGTCGCGTCTTCAGTGCTGGGATTCGTATCGTCAAAGCGCAGATTGCAGGTCCCGGCGTAGTCAGTGGCCAGTCCGAAGTTGAGACAGATGGACTTGGCATGACCGATATGGAGGTAGCCGTTGGGTTCTGGTGGAAAACGGGTGGCAACGCGCGCGTTGTTCTTACCGGCTTTAAGGTCCTCGTCGATAATGTCTCTGATAAAATTGGAGGGGCCTGTCGAGGCGGCCTCCTCTGTTTGCCCATCGATCTTACTGGGCGACCGGTCGTTCTTTTCTTTCATGGACATCCTCTTATTGCCCTTCAGTGTCCTGGATGATGGGCTTCTTGCCAACCACAGGTCCTTTGCGCAGGGTTGGGTTTTTCAAGGGTTGTGTTTTCATGATGTGGATTTCATGGCATAAATTAACGTTAAATGTAAACAATCTTAACGGCGAGGTGGCAAAATGAATACAGTTTTCAAAGGCGCTTATGCCCTGGTACTCGCGACTTTGCTCTGTTTTGATGCATCGGCTGCGGCAAAGACAGACAAGCAAAGAGCACTCAAGGCGTTTAAGACCGGCGTGAATCTGTATCAGGCCGGCGACATGGAGGGAGCTGTCAAAAAATTTCGCTACGCAGATGCGCTCCATCCCTCCTGGAAGATTAAGTACAACATCGGCCAATGTGAGGCTGCTCTGAAGCGGTATGGAGAGGCCATCGAGGCGTTTGAGCAATACCTGGGCCAAGGGGGAGACGACGTAACCAGCAAACGCCGGGACGAGGTACTGGCCGAGCTGGATCGCTTGCGCAGGATGGTCGGGACGATCACCGTAACCGGCGAACCCGGCATCGACGTATACGTGGGCATGGTAAAGCGGGCCAATACATCGGTCCGGGCCTCGATCAAGGTTACCGCTGGTGTGGAGCACGAAATCTCGTTCGTCAAAAACGGAGAAAAGCTGGGCACGGTAAAACTCATCGTCTCTGCAGGCGAGGTCGTCTCCTTACCCACGGACACACAGCAGCCCAAGACCGTTGCCGTATCTGTACCTGGTACGCCTGCCCCTACCCCACCTGTCAAAACCATCCAACCACCTGCTGCGTCACCAACCCCCAAAAAAGCACCTGTTCAATACACGACCATGCGCCAACTCAAAGATGCGCTGCGCAGTGGAAAGATTACAAGGGAAACCTACAGGGCCCACCAGCAAAAAATTCGCAAGTGGCGCGCAGCAGAATACGAGCAGTTGAAGGCAGAGCTCAGAGCTGGCAAGATCACAAGACGCGAATACAAAACCCGAGCATCTGCGGTGCGGCGAAAATACGAGGGAAACTAGTACCTCGTCAAGTGATGGGTCATAAACTCCCCCTTTGAAAAAGGGGGGAGGGGGGATTTCGTGAATATTCCCGCAGTGTTTGGAAATCCCCCTAACCCCCTTTTTCAAAGGGGGAAATCGGAATCTCCACCCGTCAGAGTAGGCTTGAATGAGCACTAGCGTGGTTATCGAGTTTCGAGGTAGATGTAGAAGATCCAAGATCCCGCCGTAGGCTCGGCGGAGGCGGACACGTCAGCACTTAGTCCTAGTCTTCGCCCCCGGTGTCGCCTGTGCGACTGAGAATGCGAAACTCCACGCGGCGGTTGCGCGCGCGTCCCCCAGCGGTAATGTTGGGAGCAATAGGCTTGTTCGGCCCATACCCCTTGGCTTCGAGGCGATCAGCTGCCACCCCCGCGCCCATGAGATAATCCCTTACCGCACGGGCCCGCTTATCGCTTAACCTGATATTGAGTTTTCTCCTGCCCCGGTTATCTGTATGGCCTTGGATTTCGACGCGGGTAATATCGGGATGGGATTGCAGCACATAGGCAACCTCGTCCAAGAGGGGAAATGCGTCCGGAAGTATTTTGTCAGCCCCGGTTGCAAAATGAATTTTCTTTTTAATGACGATACGCTTCTTCTCTACGACGACGTTGCTTTCCTTTGGCTTAGGCGCCAAGGGGATTTCCACATCAGCATAAGCACCTTCTGCGAGTGTAATGGCCTTTGATTTACTCAGATATCCTTCCTTTTCAATCGTCAGCGAATACTGGCCAGATACCACCTCTTGCTCTACCTTGCCGTCCTGCCCGCTTGTCTCCCGAACCTCGACAGGGCCTTTCATGGTGACGACCGCGTTCGGCATGGGTTCGCCTTTCTCGTCGAGGACGCGGATCAGCATCGTGCCCGTGCTGAGTAGGGGCACCAGTGGGCAGTTGAGCTGCACTTCGAGTGGTTTTAGGGCTTGGTCTGATCCATCAACTTCTGGGGTGTCTGCGCGGTACCCCTCGGGGCTCGGGATAGAAACGACAAACGATCCTTCGCGATAACCATCTGCTGCTACAGCTAGGGTCAATGGGCCTGGCGGCAGATCATAGGATTGAAACCGCCCATCATGGCCGGTCACCTGCGGGGTAAGATCCCTGTCCACGTAGGTAATGACAGCGCCTGGAATGCCCTTTTCCGTTGACGTTGCATCGTGTACATACCCGGCAATGACGACTTTTGGTTGGTCTTCTTCTGGCGGGGCGATGCCCGTGGCAACCGATTCAGTCCGAGGCGCCGCTACCTTCTCAGCAGGGCCAAAACCGTAACTCACACCGACAATGACGCGATAGGGCGCCTGGGCAGCCAACTCATGTACACTGGGTGCCCATCCGGTCAGTCCAAGATCCAAACCCACGTCAACTGCAAGCGACGAGATGGGTGGTAAGATGCGGGCCCCCAGCGTCACCCACTGCCGCATACCTGTAAATCCCTCTTGCTTCAAACAGGAATCCGGGCTGCCTAAAATCTTTTCCGGACACGTGAAGTCCTGTCTATTCACGGGAATTTCAAGCCAATACTCGACGATGGGGGATACATACGGCAACAACACATCAACCCCAACACCAACTCGAAGCTGGTCATTGCGGTTGATCCCAAGGGCAGTCCGCGCAATCGGATTTAAGCACCCCTCGTAATCAGCGGTGCCATCCCCGTCCTCATCTGTATCACATCCGCCTTGATCCCTTTCATAGTCTTCAACCAGCTTGGAGGACTGATCAAAGAGATACCCTACGTTTAAATGGGCGCGCAGCGGGAGCATTTTGTTTAATTTCGAGATATCAAACGTGGAAAACAGAGCCAGATCAGCGTTGGTTCCCTTAAAGGAAACATCGAATTGACCTGCTGGATTCCTAAACGCCGCACCTACGAGACCGCCGAGGGTAATCCAATCAACCGGGGAGAAAAAGCCCTTGACGCCGATCTCGGGGTGTCCCAGCGCCTGGGACAGGGATGGAGAGGACAGATTGTTGTAGTTCACAAAGCTCCTCAGGCCGATGAAAATTTCCAGGAACTCAAGGGGTGTCAGGCGGAGGTTAATCCCGCCCCATATTTGGGTGTTTTTGTCGTTCGCATACAGGTAATCTGAAAATCGAAAAAAGGCGCCGTGAACCCCAAGACCAAACGTACCTGCCTTATCCGAACCGGCCTCGATGATATGAAAAAGCCCTGTGGGTCCCCGAAGGCTTAGGTGATGGCGCGAGCCCCGCCAATCCCAAGGCTTCTGTTGACGTGTCTGCCCTGGATCAGCAGGTACATCTGCCGAGGCCATCGGTGTAAATGTGTCGGTTGTCTCGACTGACCCATAAGGATCAGGCTCGACTTCGGAGGTATCTGTTTCACCTGATTCAGATCCGGCTTTATCGACAGCTGCCTCATTTTTTTCAGCCGGGGTTGTGCCAGCCGCTATCTCGTCGTAGTACGACGCGCTATCATCATCATACTGTGCCTGGGCTACACGGCTGTCAAAAACAGATAGAACACACACCCAACAACACATTATAGCTGACAGTGTACGCCTCATTGCGCGACTCCTTGTTTTCCTCGCTTCGGCATGAATAGATTGTGAAACAAGTAATAGCTTAACATATTTTTATCGAGCAACATATTCCACGCCCCAATGATCTACAAATGAAGTAAACCCATGGAAAATATTTATATTTTTATCCATGCGCGCACAATTTCAAGTATTTTTTTTTGAGCCCATTGCATTTTCTTTCAATTCGGACAGGTCGGGCAATCGGCTTCCCTTAACGGGATCTGCTACACTCATTGACAACCCAGTAGAGAACGCCGATGGTGCTAGTTCTACTTGGGGTCCCTAAAAGATGGGCTGGGATGCGCGACAAGGCAAAAAAAATACTTACCACCCAGTCAAAACAAGTCCGTCGAGCCGTGCTGATCGGGCTGGCGATAAATCTATTCCTTTCCCTTGTCAAATTCATCGGCGGTGTCTGGGGATCGAGTCAGGCCGTGGTGGCCGATGCTATTCACAGCCTCTCAGACTGTGTGACTGACGTTGCGATCCTGATTGGCGTGAACTTTTGGACCAAGCCACCTGATGCGGACCACCCCTATGGCCACCGCCGGATCGAAACGGTTGTAACGGTATTTATCGGCCTTTCCCTGGCAGCCGTTGCCTTTGGCATTGTCGCAGATGCGGTCTCCTCATTTGCCGAACCGGGTCGCCATCCACCGGGAAATGTCGCTTTGATTGCGGCACTTATCTCTGTTGCAACCAAGGAAGTGCTCTACCGATGGACCAAGAAAGCAGGCACCCGCACCCAATCCCCTGCCCTGATTGCCAATGCGTGGCACCATCGTTCAGACGCCATGAGCTCCATTCCAGCAGTCATTACTGTTGGTCTGTCAAGAGTCGATCCCTCACTGACCTTCCTTGATGGTATTGGGGCACTGCTGGTCTCCATGTTTATCCTCTACGCGGCGTGGCAAATTGTAATGCCAGGCCTTGCCCAGCTCACCGATAAGGGCGCAACTGCTGAAGAAATAGAGAAAATTCAGCGGATTGTTCAACGTATCGACAGCGTCCGGGATGTTCACCAAATTCGGTCTCGGTTCAGCGGTCTCGGCCTCCACGTGGACCTGCACATTTTAGTAGACGGTGATCTCTCGGTCCGCAAAGGCCACGCCATTGCAGAAATTGCCAAAACCCAGCTAATGAAGGAAATTCCCAGTATCGTGGACGTGGTCTCCCACATCGAGCCAGTTGAAGAAAATTCAGGTCTGACCAGCATCCCGCCCTGTGATGATGATGCTCCATGAACCAAGGACGCCTGATAAGCGCCGCTCATTGACAAACAGGGCAATATCGGCTTTTAAAAGCTCTGAAGATAAACCCAGGAGCAATGAGATGTACTTCGTGTTGTTCTATACCTACCGGGACGACTATCTGCAGCGTCGGGAACCCCTGCGCCAGGCCCATCTAGAGCTTGCGAGCGCGGCGCATCAGCGCGGTGATATTTTCATGGCCGGTGCATTTGTCGAGCCCCCATTTGGCGCAGTGCTGATTTTTAAAACCGACGACGTCTCAAAAGTGGAGCGCTTTGTCGAACAAGATCCCTACGTCAAAAATGGGCTGGTTGCAGATTGGCAAATTCGTCCCTGGTCAGTAGCAATCGGCGGTTGAATACCTTGTTGCTGTATCGGGTTCTGCTGATGCTCTTCATGTTGGGCAATGCCAGCTGCGCCACCAAAGAAGACAAAGCGACAATTGAACGCCGCCGCGCAGTCCTGGCGTCGGCCCAAGAGCTGACAGAACGCGCCTATGACCTCAAGCGAACCGGTCACAACGGCCCAGCGCAGAAGATTTTTAAGCAGGTGTACGAACACCTCCTGCCCGCAGTTGGCCCAAAGAGCGAGCCGGTGGCCTCGAACCTGGACGATCAAGCCTCTGTGTTTATGCGCACGGGCGACTATGACAATGCCCGCCGTTTTTATACAAAGGCCCTCGACATACTCGACGATATTGACGCTCCCTTGGATCCCTACCTGGCAGACAGCATCCGCCGCCGAATAAAAACCCTGGATGCGCTGGAGCGACAGAACATCACCTGTGCCGAGCTACTGTTACCCCCACCATCGACTGTCACGGCTGATGCTGGCCCCACAGCTGACTATCTGCCCTATTTCCCAAATATCGACGATGTCTATGCGGTGTTTGCCAAAATGAACGCGCGCCTTACCTCGTGTTTGCAACGGCCAAAGCAGCCGTTCACCGTGTGGATTGTCCTCAGCAGCACCGGACGCATCATTCGCGCAGAAACGAGAAACATGCTCGCCGGCACACCTGAGGCCAGGTGTGTTGAGGAACGGATCATGGCAATAAACCCGGAATTCAAATCCCAATTCCCGCGCTTCAGGGCCTGCTTTAAGAATTTCAATTATCCTTTTTTACTGGGCAATTAAACTATCGCGTGACGCCGAAATCTTTAAATATGGCTTGTGTAACCTCATCTACTGGCAGCACTTTGTGCGCGGTATCGATACAGCAATGAACCGTATATCCGTGGGCCACGACCCTTGCGTCACCGTCGTGCCGAACCACGTAGCTATAGCCAAATTTCACCGGTGCGATCTCACTGGGGCGGGCATACACTGCAAGCTCATCATCATAATCAGCGTAGGATTCATACTGTACCCTCAAGTCGACAATCGGGTGAAACAGCCCCAGGGCCTCGATCTCTTTGTAGCTCCGGCCACTCGCGCGGATGAGCCCGGCCCGGCCGATCTCAAAGTACTTGAGGTAGTTGGCGTGATACACCACACCGGCCTTGTCTGTATCTGCGTACAGCACGCGGAATCGCTCGCGATGCCACCGCAGTCCAGTGTCGGTTTCTACGATGAAGTCCCCATCCAGTTCTTTGCCGATGTCAAAAGCTCTTCTCACAACCTCATCCTTCCCATCGCTTGAAGACCACGCAGCAATTGGGCCCGCCAAATCCAAAGGAATTTGAAATCGCGATATCGTAACGCACCTTACGGGCCTTATCTGGCACCAAGTCGAGGTCGTCAAAATCAGGGTCTATCCTCAGGTTGAGCGTGGGTAAGACCGTATCTTCCACCAATCCCTGAATGGTAACAGCCGCCTCAAGTGCAGCAGAGGCAGCCAAAGAGTGGCCGAGCTGGGATTTGCTCGAAGATATGGGGATGTGTCTGAGTTGATCGCCGAACACCTGACGCAAACACGCCACCTCGGCCTTGTCGCCTGCTTTTGTGGATGTACCGTGGGCATTGATATACCCGACCTCATCGATGGCAATATCCGCGTCTTCAATGGCCTGGCGCACACACGTAGCAATTGTCTCCACTTTGGGGTTGGTGTAGTGATAGGCATCTGAGTTCATGTGCTGTCCCAGGACTTCGGCAAGTATTGGCATCTGATGTTCAAGGGCAAAATCCATGGAAGTAAGCAGTAAAATACCCGCGCCTTCAGCCAGGACAAATCCCCTGCGATCCTTGCTGAACGGTCGGCTCGCCAATCTGGGATTGACACTTGCCCGGTCTGCCTCATCGGTTTGGGCAAGCGCGCGCATGTTTCCAAAGCCGTAGAAAATAGCGGGCAGCAGGGGTAGCTCCACACCACCGGCAAACATGGCGTCCGCATCTCCCCGCTGGATGATTTTGGCTGCCTCGGCAATGCAGTGATTGGCTGTGGCACAGGCTGTGGCAGGGGCCATGACAGGCCCGGTAAAACCTAATAAAATCGAAGTTTTACCTGCCGGCATATTGGCGCAAATGTTGGGCAGACAAAACGGTGAGACCTTGAGCGCACCGCCGCGTCGCAGGCCGTTCAAATTCTGTTCATAGGAGTCGTTGCCGTTAATGGCCGAACCTATGAGTGCACCAATGCGGTGGGTATTTTCCTCGCTTACGGTAAGGCCCGTCTTTTGGGCTACATCGTGGCAAAGTGCCATTGTCATTGGAATGTACTTGGCATCCCAAAGATAAATGTCGCGTTCAGTGAGAAAGCTGTACTGCAGCGGGTCATAGTCTGGAATTTCACCTGCTGTCTTAACTGGATAGGATCCTGCGTCGAACCGGGTCAGCCACCCCACGCCGGATTCGCCAGCAACAGCCTGCTGCCAGGTATTGTCAAACCCATGGCCAAGGGCGGTTGAGATCTCATACCCGACGACGACAACCCGCTTGTTCTCCGGCTTTCTCATGTGGTCTTCCTATATGAAACGCGGCTTTATGCAAGCCCAAACAGCGAAATCGGCCTATTCCGAATCCTTCCGCATTGCGCAGTGATGATCTTATCAGTACACTGACAACCGCAATGTCACCTGCGATCAACGCCATTGTCAGCGGTATTGTACAGGGTGTATCCTTTCGTTACTACACCCGACGTAAAGCTACGGACCTCGGACTTACCGGGTTTGTCAGGAATTTGCCGAACGGCACTGTAGAGGTGTACGCCGAAGGCCCTGAGACTGATCTCGAAGCCCTGATAAACTGGCTTCATCAGGGCCCTTCCTACGCTGTAGTGGACCAGGTAAACATATCCCACTGCACTGCGACAAACCGATACAGGACATTTGATATAACACGGTGATCATCCAAGGGGTGTTTCCTTAGGAACCCCCAACCCGGTTCTCCCTAAAAAACATGGCCTGGCTGCGTTATTCACCCTCCCCCAGCGTCCAATTGTCCATCGGGGGAGGGAGGGCCGGTGTGGGGGTCCAAAAGGGGGTGTTCGAATACCACAGTGTCAGGTTGTCCACGGGTCAGTTTGCCAAAGCGAGAGGCCTTGTACCCGACATTCTCTCCCCACCTTGAAAAGTTGAGCTAAATGTATAGTTTAAAGTTATAGGCTGTGACTGGAGGTATGGCCCGTGCTGAAAGAAACCTACTACCTGGACGATGATTTTCATCGGCGCGACGAACGAGACGATGGCATTTTTTACCACAAGGACCGACTGGTTCAGCATTTGGATGCAGTGGCGTTGGATTCGGTTGAGCAGCTCTTCAGAGCGTTAATTGTTGAAGAATCACCTGTTATCCTGGATTTGATGGCGAGCTGGGATTCCCATTTGCCAGCTTCCCTGACCCCGAAAAAACTTATCGGTCTGGGACTCAACCGCAACGAGCTCGAACACAATCATCGGCTCGACGGGTTCGTGCTCCACGACCTCAATCGAACACCGCGATTGCCTTTTAAAAACAACACCTTTGATGTCACCCTCAACACCGTGTCAGTGGACTACTTGGTACATCCCGAGACAGTATTTGATGAAGTGGCCCGAGTGTTAAAACCCGATGGGTTGTTCTCGGTGGTGTTTTCCAATCGATGGTTCGAACCCAAGGTAACCAATATCTGGCGCCGATCGAGCGAGCCAGAGCGGGTGCTGCTGGTCGAACGATGGTTCGAGCAAACCGGCAAGTTCACCAAGCCGTTGGTGTACGTGTCCAAGGGTAAAGACCGTCCATCAGACGACAAGCACTATGCCGTAACCAAACACAGCGACCCGATCTATGCGGTCTCCGCCAACCGTTGCGGCGGCGTGGGTGTGCAGCGCAACCTGCCAGAAACCGGGATTCATATGCCGGGCAATGCTGAGCTGGCAGCGCGGAAGGCCTCAGTCAGTCAAACAGGCCAATGCCCGTATTGCTCTGAAAAACTGAAAAAATGGGCCGTGCCCCAGACCCCCTTTACCGAATGGTCAAGCGCGTATTTCTTTATCTGTTTCAACGACCACTGCCCATTTTACGAAGGTGGTTGGCGGACCCTGACCGATCAGGGCAATGTGGGCTGGTCCCACCGGGCGACCTACGATCCAGAACGGGATGTGTTTTTTGCCACCCCAGTGCAGACCCCCACCGCCTTAAGGGATTGTATCGTTGAATAGCCTGCTAGGCACAAGAAAGAAATAAGCCATGAAAATACAACCGCTTATCGTTGTTAAAGATGTCGAGAGCAGCAGTACGTTTTACCAAAGGCTGTTGAACTGTGAGAGCGGTCATGGCGGCTCAGAGTACGAGATGCTTCTCATTAACGGAGCGTTGGTCTTACAACTTCATGCTCAAGACACCCATGAACATGAAGGGCTCTTTAATGAACGTTACCCTTGCGGCAATGGCGTAATATTATGGTTTCGAACGAACGAATTCTCCAAAGCGGTAGAAAGGGCTCGGTTGTTGGAGGTAGAAGTGGTTTCCGATCCGCATATAAACCCTAATGCAAATCAACCCGAGTTCTGGTTTAGAGATCCTGATGGGTACTTAGTTGTATTGGCCGGCAATACGGGTGATGTTTTATAACTGTGCGTCACGGTTTCAGCCTAACAAGATATCCCAGCGTACATTTTACTCAGGACTAAAGTGGGGACAAAAAAAAGTGGGGACAAAAGTTGGGACCAAAAGTGGGGACCAAAAGTGGGGACGGAGGCTATCTTTTTCTTAATGATAACAATATGATGCGGAACGTTTTGCTGCTTTAATCGATGCCTCCGTCCCCATTTCTGTCCCCATTTCTGTCCCATTTCTATGCGCGATTCAGCTCTTTATGTCGCCTCACAGTACCCCGAACAATCTGGCAAAGAAACAGGCCGTGTGCTGCACCGAGTCGACCCTCACCCACTGTCTGGTGAGCTTGAAGCGGAACGACCCGATGGCCTTTTTGGGGGCTGGGAAGGCAAAGCTCGACGCCTTGCTGTGGTAGGTAGGGAGGAGGGATTTTGCGACCAGGATATTGGCCTCGAGGAATTTTTCTGCTAGCGCGGTTTTTCCCATCCGTTTGGCCAGATAGTAGGCCGCGATGAGGCCCTCGGCCCTGGCGCCATCAGTGTAAGCGTGATCCCCGTAGTTGTAGAAGAACGTGCCGGGGTTGTCGAAATAGAGGCTGTTTGACGTATTGTACATATGCTCGATCATGCTGTTGGCGTCATTATAGACAAAATCGAGATACGCCTGCCGCCTGAACTCTGGATCCTTTGACCACTCCTCTATGGCCTGCATCAACCAGCCGTCAGACGGCAGCGCTGTGAACAGGGAGGCGTATTTTTTCGGCCTTGAGTCCACCAAGAAATCGAGCGCTTTTTTACATTTGGTCCTGATCTCCTGTTTGAACGCGGGATCGAGAGACATCTCCCGCTCGTAAAGGGCTAGCCCGAGCAGGGCTTCTCCGGGATAGTAGAACGAGAAGAGCTTCTTCTTCTGCTCTGCCGTGGGTGTGAGCAGGGGTTCGCCGTTGTTGTATTTAGGATGGATGTAGTACCCGATCATTTCGCCGTCGTTCTCTATTCGCGACAGCAGGTGACGGGCCATGCCAGTGGCGTATTCGTTGAATTGGGCATCACCGGAAGCCATGTAGTAACGCATGATCGCAGCCAGCCCAGTGCCGGTCCCACCGAGTTTGGACTTCTTGTTGAAGAATGCGTAGTAGGCGGTCTTGCCCCCAATGTCTCGCTTTCTGGTGGTGCTGATCAGGAAGTCCAATGACCGTTTGGCAGCGGCCAGGTATTTATGATCTTGAGTCAGCTCGAACGCACGGATCAGGGTGATGGTCCCACCGGAATGGCGCAGTATATTGTTGTACAGATTGTCCATGGATCGTTTTGGGTGGGCGTGGTCGACGATAGTGTCTGCGACCGGGTCGTAGTAGTATAAAAAACTGCCATCGCTGTTCATGTTCTGTACCAGCCAATCCACGGAGCTCAGCATGGTCCTCCTGATCTCCTCCTTTGAATAGGGCAGGATCGCTGGGTGACCTCGATACAGGGGGATGAGCTGATCTTCGAAAGTGACGAATGCTTTGCTGGTCAATGCGGTGCAGGTCAGGTTCAACCCTTTGAGGGCAGCGATGCGGTCGTTTCGCTTTTTCGTTCCAGGGGCGACCCGCAGATTATCAGCCAATTGGCCCAGCACATGGTTCTTGGACAGATGGCTGCGGGTGGTCGCGTCTGTGGGCAGGTAATAGGACGTCCTATCACCGTGCTGACACTTCAGCCCGGTGATGCCCGGTTCGAAGCGATTGGTCATCAGCTTGTTGCGGGTGTCTTTGGGAGAGCTGTACCCAAAGACCAGGTCGTTCAGATTCACCCGGCGCGTCTCTTGCACGATCTCGAATAGAATCCGGGTTTTCGCAGGATCGGACACGTCGAACCGAGCAAACCGGTCGTGGGACCTGAGCTTTTTCACGATTCGATCCAGGCTCCCCTTAAAACTCTGCCGGCTGGCGCCCCAGCGGATGAATGTCTCGCCCGCCTGAAAGAGGGTGACATAGGGCCGGGTCTGCTCGGGATGGTACGCGAACTGATATCCGGTCTCTACCTGCACCTCAGTGCCGTTTTCCAGGGCGTTTCGAATGGATGCCAGCAGCTTGAGCTCTTTGGAAAAATCGTTCTTGAAATAGGCCTCGTACTGGGAAAGGTCTGGTTCGATTCGCGAGTAGTTGAGCTTTGGAGCTGGCGGGAGGTCCGGTTGATCCTGGGCGCGACGGTCCTTTTTGGCAAAGGGATCGATCACTAAAAAAGCGACGATGAGCATACAGACGACGATGAGTACCCAGCGAATCAGCGTCGGTTTGCTCTTTGGCTCAGATGGGGGTGACTTGGGTGTTCCACTCGATGATTGTTGATCTTTTTCGTTCACTGTTCTGCCCCTTGGGTGATTAGCACAAATGGGGAGGATGACACTTTAGCGCTGCGTTGTAAACGCCGGTCGGCGCTCTAGGCATCTGTGATACTCTGGAGAAAGTCCTTCAGGGTCTGGCCGGGGGTGTCCTGGAATGGCTCGTCGCGAATGACGATCTGTTCCATGCGGTCGATCCGGAAGTTTCGAAAGGCGCCCCTGAGCTCGCACCATGCAGCGAGCATCCAATCCGGTGCGAAGAAGGTGAGGCACAGGGGGTGGACCACCCTTTGGGAGGGCTTCGCCTTGGCATCGGTGTATAATAACGCCACCTTGCGTTTCTCTCTCACCGCTTCGCGCAGTTGAAAGAGGCGTTCAGCCACCTGAGCATTGGGGGTGAAGTTGACCGCAAAGAGGGGCATCTGATCGATTCTTCCCTTGAGCTTCTGTGGCAGTACCATCTCGATCTTGTCCAGCGCCTCCCTGGCTGCCCTGGCCAGGTGGGGGTCGGCCCAGCTTCGGACGATGCGCGCACCCAGGGTGAGCGCCTCGATCTCTTCGGATGTGAACATGAGAGGGGGTAGATCAAAGCCCTTTTCTAGGGCATAGCCGACGCCCGCCTCCCCGCGAATCGGAACTCCTGAGCAGACCAGGTCATTGATGTCCCGGTAGATGGTCCGCTCGGAGACCTCGAGCTGTTCAGAGAGATACCGCGCCGTGATTAGCCTGCGGCTGCGAAGGATCTGTATGATCTGAAACAGGCGATCGGCTCGTCTCATGTTACTCCACGATGTACTTCGCGTACTCCTCGGTCGGCGGTATCGGCTGATAGATGTACACCCCAATGCCGATCGGGTCGACCGCAATCGTGCTCCGATCCCCCCACGGGTTGTCCTTAGGGGGCTGGGCGATCTGAACGCCTCGGCCGGCCAGTCGCTTGTGTTCTGCATCCACGTCAGCCACCTCGAAACAGAAAGTAACGGCCATGCCCTGGTGGGGCTGGGTGTCCGGGCAGGTGGGCATCATGAACGAAATCTCGCAGGCCGCCTCGTTGGACTGCAGACAGAGAAACTCATCGCTCGCAAACACCGGCTTGAAGCCAAAGTGCTCGCAGTAAAAATTTTTGAGGGCATCCAGCTGGTCAGTGACAATCAGGGGGGTATTCTTCTTTATCTCCATCGTCTTCTCCTGTTGCTTGGGGGCGTCATCGCCCGTCATCCAAACCCAACCTACCACCGGCCTCCTGACAGCCTGATGTCAGGAGAGATCAGGAGGACGGCACAGGAGGGACCAGTCGGGGACACCCGGTTGGGGACAATAAAAGTAAATCATTGCTCTACCGGCTATTAATTGAATTCGGAATACATTTTGTGGCTTGTCAGGAGGCATCAATTAAAGCAACAAAAAGGTCCACATCATATTGTTATCATTAAGAAAAAGATAGCCTCCGTCCCCATCCTCCTCTCTGAGAAACGACCCCATCTTTACTGTCTGTTTTTTTTAACCCCAGGTAATTTCCTTTTTGCGAAGAAGATGAGTGCTTTGAGTGAACAAGTTAACATTGCATGTCCGTCCTATCTTATCCTTAAGGCTGATACTCAAAAGCACCTAAATCAACAGTCGCTGTCCCATCAGCAGGATTATTCCCATCTACGATCCGAGTATTTCCGATCAAGTCAGTGAATGTTGTAACTGCTGTGTTATCACCGGCGTCTATGCAATAAGAGGCCGATTGTAATTGAACAAAGAGTTGCTTTTCCCAGTTATCTACAGTCATGCCTAACGTCGATTCAGTTGCTAGACCGGGTGTGAAGTCGACGGTTGTTCCATCAACTTCCGTTACAAAACGCATGACCCCATCGTTTCCTATTTCAATGAAGTAGCTGTATGCAATATTGGTTGATGCATCCTCTAATTCAATAGATGTGGTCGTTCCATCGGCGAAGGTGATTCCAGACCATACCGGCGAGTCGATAAAGTGTGGATCGTTGTCTATGTTGTTGCCACCGTCTGTGCCAAAAGCGGAATCCCACGACGTACTTCCGCCACTTCCCTCGATATCACTGTAGTTGAATGTGATGCTTGAAGTGTCTAGGTTCTCCAGGTTGCTTCCGGTTGGTGCAGTATTTCCCCAAAGAATTGAGTTTGTTATTGTTGCAGTAGACATATTTGAGTTGTATATTCCACCGCCCGAGACGTCGGAATGGTTTTGGAAAATCGTGCTGTTAATCACAGTGGGCGCGGCACTTCCCACATTGCCAATTGCGCCGCCGTTATCAGCTGTGTTTCCGGAAAAAGAACAGTTCGTTATCTGCGGAGCAGATGTAAGGTAGTTATATATTCCACCTCCACTATCAGCGGTGTTCCCCCAAAACGTACTGTCAACAATCTCTGGATTAGAAGTATCGTTGTAAACGCCCCCACCAGACACAGCAGCAATGTTGCCCATGAAAAAACAACTTGTTAATATCGGAGTTGATGACTCTATATTGTAAAGTCCTCCACCGTCAGAAAAAGTGCCCGCTGCTGAGTTTTCTGAAAAAACGCACTCTGTGATTGTAGGAGAAGATGCGTTATTAGACATACCTCCTCCACCCGAATAATCCGATCTCGTTTCGTTTCCTTTAAAAATACAATCAGTAAATTCCGGATTTGAAGCCTCATTGTACACTCCAGCTCCTCCAAGAGCAGCATTCTCCACATTCCCTTCTGCGATATTTTCTATAAAAGAACAGTTCGCAACAGTGGGAGATGACTCCTCGTTGTACATTCCACCTCCTGCCACTGCTGTATTGTTAGCAAATAAGCAATTGGTTAAGTCAGGTGCGGATTCCGCGTTGCTAAAAATCCCTGCTCCATATAGCTCTGCTGAGTTACCTTCAAATCTACAATCCGTGAGTGAAGGAGAAGAATTTTCATTGTATATCCCTCCTCCAACGCTACTTGTAAACGTATAATCGTGTTCTGCCTTGTTTTCTCTAAAAACACAGTCTTCTATTCTTGGATTTGAGTCGATATTATAAATGCCGCCTCCATTATGTGCTGAATTAGAAATGAATTCACATCCAATCAGCACGGGAGAGGATTCCTCTGCGTTGTACATGCCGCCACCAATATTTCCGGTATTATTTTCAAAAAGACAGTTTATAAACTCTGGCGTCGATGTATTAAGATTATGTACTGCCCCACCATAATTCTCAATAAAAGAACAGTTAGCAAACCCTGGCGACGAATTCCAATTGTGGATTGCAGTTTCATTTTGTATAAATAATGTATTATCAATTATTGGTGACGATTCCCAATTACCAATAGCGCCACCATTGCGTACAGCTGTATTTCCTTCAAACGTGCAATTCTTCAGCGTCGGTGAAGATCTATAATTATATAGACCACCACCATTCCTGTGGGCGTAATTATTGTAGAACTGACAGCTGTTTATTTCTATATCAACACCGATATTATGCAACCCGCCGCCTAAACCAGAACCATATTGTGAATCAACTCTATTATTTCTAAAAATGCAGTTTGTAAAAACTGTATCATGTGCAGCGTTGTCAATGCCACCGCCTCTATACTGCGCAGTGTTTCCCTCGAAGAGACAATCAGTAAAACTAGTCGAGGTTCCATCGTTCGAGACACCGCCGCCTCTACCCTCGTAATCATTGGCGCTGTTTTCGAGGAATGAGCAGTTGGTCAATGTTGTACTCCCAGAGTTGTACAGGCCTCCTGCAGCTGAATCACTATTATTCGTTCTATTTCTTTCAAAGATACAGTTTGACAAGAACGGGGAAGATTCCTCTGAAATATACATCCCACCACCATAAGTATCTGCTGAATTTCTATAAAATACACAATCATTCAGTACTGGTGAAGATTCGTGAATATACATGCCACCGCCCCTAGCAGGGCTGCGATGTAAAGGACTCTCAGCATCATTCAGGGAAAAAGTACATTCCGAAGCGTATAGTTCTGAGTTAGTATTGTAGACGCCGCCACCGTAAGTATACGCACCTTCGACACCATCAACTCTATTGCGCTCAAATAAACAGTTTGCTAGTTGAACATTGGAATAACTGTTGTATAGTCCGCCGCCGACAGAGGTACGACAAGTATTTCCGGCATACGACAAATTTCTTAGAAATGTACTATCTCTAATCACTAATACTGCGCTATTGTTACACATTCCTCCCCCGGCGGCCCTACTATCTGAATTGTATGCACGAGCATTGTTCTCGACAAATGTACAGTTAGCCACCAAAAGTTCTGAAATATTATCATTGTACATCCCGCCACCACATCGTTCTATTTCATTCTCACTCTCGGCATTTCCTCTGGTTATCGTGAATCCATCCAATGTACTATAACTTGCGCCCAAGACAACATGGAAAGCGTTCTCTTCTCCATCTAGTGATGCAATGTTATTGGACCAATCACGTTCCTGTAGAATGGTCTCCTGTGAACCGTTACCATCATCATAGCCCTCAAATCCACCATAAAGATGTATGTTATCCTTCATTTCCAGAACTGGTCCAGTTCCACTCCCATTGTTGTAAGTCCCTTTAGCCACCCAAATCTCAGCACAGGGATAAAGCAAACTAGCTGCATCTACGGCTTCTTGGATTGTTTTATACGCGCCAGGCCATGACAGGCCGTTACCTGAGGACACTACCGTCCAGTCAACGCGAAGAACTTCACCATCGTCATTTTCTATGAAGCCTTCTCCCCTCCCATCCGTAATCCTGGCGTTCACTGGATTCTCCAAGACTACCTGAAAAACCTCATAGCTTTCACAATCTGTATCACCAGTAACTGCAATGGTTATCTCCTGAAGTGTTTCGCCTGGTTCGAAGGTCAAGGTACCACTGTCATCCGTGTAATCCTCATCCGGTTTCGCAGTTTCTGATTCAATAGACCAATCGACAGTCACTGTGTACGGCGCAGCCGATTCCAGCGTTACTGGAAATGAAAAAACGGTTACATCGGCATCACCTTCTGGATGACTTATATCTTCGATATAAATCGCCGCCTCTTTTACCTCGATTGAAAAGATTTGTGTCGCATCTGGATCAATTCCGTTGGACGCCGTGACGGTAATCCCAGTGAAAGTGCCCGATTCAGTGGGTACGCCTGAAATAGTATCAGTTCCATTGAACGTGATACCGGGGGGCAAATTGCCTGATACCTGGATAGTTGGCTCGGGTGTTCCAGTTGCGACGACTACATAGGTGTAATTGGAATTTAAGAAAACAGACGTTTCTGGAGTGCTAGTAATCTCAGGTGGGATATCGCTACTAGTATCAGTCTCTGTATCGGTGTCAGTGTCAGTCTCCGTATCGGTATCAGTATCAGTCTCCGTATCGGTATCAGTATCAGTCTCCGTATCAATCTCGGTATCGGTGTCAGTTTCAGTCTCCGTATCGGTATCAGTATCAATCTCCGTATCGGTGTCAGTTTCTGTATCAGTGTCCGTATCGGTGTCAGTTTCTGTATCAGTGTCCGTATCGGTGTCAGTTTCTGTATCAGTGTCCGTATCGGTGTCCGTATCGGTATCCGTGTCCGTATCGGTATCAGTGTCCGTATCGGTATCCGTGTCCGTATCGGTATCCGTGTCCGTATCGGTATCAGTGTCCGTATCGGTATCAGTGTCCGTATCGGTATCCGTGTCCGTATCGGTATCAGTGTCCGTATCGGTATCGGTGTCCGTATCGGTATCCGTGTCCGTATCGGTATCCGTGTCCGTATCGGTGTCAGTGTCCGTATCGGTGTCAGTGTCCGTATCGGTGTCAGTGTCCGTATCGGTGTCAGTGTCCGTATCGGTGTCAGTGTCCGTATCGGTGTCAGTGTCAACATCGGCATCAGTATCAGTGCCAGCATCTGTTGTAGAGTCAGTACCAGTATCTGAATCGTCGTCTCCGCATCCTACAAAAATGCCTAATAATACTAGTGATAAAAACAAAATTTTGAGAATTCCCATGCCAACCTCCTGATCATTATGTATCCCGACGATTTGAAAACTCAATTAGAATATCAGTAATTTGCCGCTATTACAATTCATTTCATATGTGCTTTTAGGGTCGAGAGAGATCGTTGAGTGATGTGTATAGCCGAATAAATGCTATCTGTCGTTAGCTTTTTCTTTCCTCAATCTTGCCCAACAGGGTGCTAATTCCCAAGATTTTCGAAATATCCTGATCTGTAGCCATGGGCGTCAGCATGACGCTGCCATTATTTTATGCGCTATTCATTGAATTCTGAATACCTTTTGTGGCTCTGGTTGGTTTGATCTCGGGAATGTCGGAGGAAAGCCCCACCCTGTCGAGGTATCGTTTGATAAAAGCACGTTCGGTGATGGTCGCGACGGCGCTCATCTTGCCACGGCTGCCCTATGGCGGCCGGTTCAGAAGATGAAAACCGACGCAGAGAAACGAACGCGGGAAGCAGAACGCAACCAGACCCCACCGCCTTAAGGAATTGTATCGTTGATTAGCCTGACGGCCCCAAGCGCGATGCCGGTATGGACCGGACGCTTCGATGAATATCTGGAAATTTAAATGGTTTCTTCTGCAACCTCGACCACATCTTCGGCCAGTTCTGACTCTGCCTCTCCTTCGATCACTGCTTGTTCAGCGCTTTCAGCTGCGACCACTTCAGCACCAGAAGCAACCGGCGCTTCGAGTTCCAGGTTTTCTTCAACAGCTTCCATGCCTTCGCCAAGGTCCTCCTCATCGTCCGCCACAGCTTCCTCTTGGGCTGCCTCGCCGATTTCCTGGGCTTGCTCGTGGCCGAGTTGGATCATCTCTTGCTCCTGAGCCGGTGCAATGCGATATCTCGCCATCCTCGCGCGGTACCTATCAATGCACTTCTTAATGGCCATAGCAACCAAAGCACACAGACTCAGCGCTGTTTCGATCTTGCCGATGATCTCCCAGATATTCGTCTCTTCGCCAGACGAACAGGTGTGCTCTTCCTTGGGAATTTTACCTTTAAACCCATAGGGATCAGTCGGACGCGCCTCTGCCAATCGCGCCATGCGGGCGCGCGGAAAATACCCCTTTGTTCCCTTGATGGGGCCGGTAACCACCAAGACGTGATCAAAGAAGTCTTCACCCTCTTCCGGGGTTGGAGACTTGCTCTCAGCAGCCTTGATCAACTGAATCAAGATGTCTTCTGTCAATTCCCCCAAACCGAAATCCGTAAACTGCCCCTGATATGTTTCGGGTAAATGCTCCCACAGTTCACCTGATGTGGTTACTTTGTAATGGTCTGCAGGATCCACCAGGAGCCTCAGCGTACCCGAGAACGTATCTTGCGGGGTCGCGCCTTCATGAATGCCATCAGTGAATGTGATATGGCCAGCTGTATTATTGTGGTGCGCACCTTCAATGAACGCCCATGACAGTGTATTGTCCTCAAAAGTAGCCCCATTGAGCACGTTGTTGGTGATGGGACGCCCGGCAGATTGAAGGACATCGAGGGTCAAGGCCACGGATTGGGTTTTGGAGATACTCAGGTAACCCGCGTCCTGCCAGTTCCCTTGAATTTCGATCTGTGTCTCGTACCGACCCACCCAAAGGTCGAGATGACTGGCACTCAACTGGGTTACGGCATTGGACAATGCCGTGGGATCCAGCCCCTGAAGTTTTTTTGCAACCAGGTCTTTGAGGCGTGGGATGTCCCCATCTGCTGCTGATTTTGCTAGCTGCTCACCAAAATGATCGTCCGCCAGCATATCGATCAGGAACTGTTGGGCGTCTTGTTGTTTTTGCGTGTTTTGTTTGGATGGCATTACATCACCAGGACCAGCGCGCCTACGAGTTGCATCGTGACCTCTTTTAGGGTGTTAAAGAGACTGTTGTCCTCATCAATGGAGACCGGGTACAAAATGCAGAATTCACCGACGACAAAAGCGAAATTCACAGTTTCCACCCCCAGATTATCTCCGGTACCCATAAAGATGCGCTGCAATGGCGTATTTCTCGGCGGTGGTACGTGAGGACTTGGGGGTTGCGTCGGCGTTTGCATCATTTGCGTCTGAAGGAAATAGCGGGTGGCTTTTAAATAGTCGGCCATCTCTCGCCCCACGATGCCTCCGGGAACAGGCGGCATCTCTGCAAACAACTGGTAAGTATATGTTTGTGTGGGTCGCTCGGGTCGCGTGACCACAATCCGAATTTCTTCTCACTGCATCCGCCTTTCGACCGGGTGGGTGACGCTTTGGGGATATCCATTTTTATAACCGATAGGTGGCCATGCGCAATTGTGATACCCTGTGGCAGCGCCGTCAATCTCTAGGCCATTGCAGTTGATCTTGGTATCGAGTGTTGCGTTTAGACAGTATCGCACGGATACGGAAAATCATCGTTCCCCCCTTTTGTTGATGGTTTGCTATAAAAATTGTGTTTCCAATTGACTGCTGTGCAAGCGCGAAAGTATTCTGAGTCACTCGTACTCGGACGCGTCAACATGCGTATGAGGCATCGAGCTAGAGAGGAGGAAAAATGAATCTCAAGAATTTGTATATTTTCATATTCATTGCTGTGCTGCTCTTGAATGCTTGTAAAAGCTCGAAGCCCGAACAAAACAGTACCATGAACAGTCATTTGAGTGCACTTCCACAGAATCCCGATCCGGCTAGGTATTATCTGTTCTATCTTCACGGGAAGATAGTGGAAGGATCGGACGGCATGCCAGTTAGTCAAGAATATGGCACCTATGAGTACAGAAAAATTGTCCAAGAACTTTCTGAGCAAGGGTTTGTCACGATCAGTGAGATTCGCGAAAAGGATACAGACATCGAAAAATACTCTCAAAAAGTCATTGAATGGATTGAGTTTTTGCTCGCCAAACAGGTGCCGGCAAAACAAATCACCGTTGTTGGTGCGTCAAAAGGCGGGATGATCGCTGCTAAAGTATCTAGTAATTTGAAAAATCGAGACGTGAAATTCGTGTTCTTGGCAGGTTTATTCGAGATGCAGTATAGAAAGCAACAGATAGAGCTCTATGGAGACATCTTATCCATTTACGATGAGAGCGATAAAATGCCGAGCTCGCCCGAATTATTCTTTTCGTCAAAAGGCATCGGAAAGTCTAAGAGCATCGTCACCCAAATGGGACTGGGGCACGGCCTTCTGTATAAGCCGTATCGGGTTTGGATGGATGAGGTTATTAAGTGGAGCGGCATATAGTTTGTACTATTTAATTGGTGCGTCATACTTCTTCTATGTACACGATACTATGCGTTGATGATGAAAAGAACGTGCTCACCGCTATGCGGCGTACCTTGCGCAATAAAAACTACAACATCATCACTGCACAATCCGGTGCAGCAGGCCTCCAGATATTAGCAAAGGATCCTGCCCACGTGGTGATATCTGATTTCCAAATGCCAGACATGAACGGGGCAGAATTCCTCAGCAGGGTCCTCAGTAAATACCCCGAAACAATTCGCATCATGCTCACTGGATGCTCGGATATCAGCGCTGTGATGCAGGCAATAAATAGCGGTGCGGTCTACCGGTTCATTACCAAGCCTGCCAACAAAGAAGAGCTTAGGCTCACCGTGAAACTGGCACTTGAACAATGGGAACTCACACAAGAAAACGAAGCGCTTAAGTCCGCGAACGAAAAGCAGAAGTGGGAAATCGCCAAGCTTTCCCGGTTTGTCACCCAGCACAATAGCCGTCTGGGAAAGATCCTGGTCGACGCTGATATCATTGCAGCAGAGAACTTGGAGCATGCCCTGGCCAAGCAGAGGGAAACCGGCCGTATGCTGCCTGAAATTCTGCTGGACCAAAACCTCATTGACGAAACAGCGATGATTCAGGCCGTTGTTTCAACTCTGGGCATTGAGTGCATCTCAATTGAGGATTACCCGATTTTAAAAGAGCTCACCTCATTGATGCCCCAAAAAGTATGCCAAGAAAGCTTATTGGTGCCGCTAAAGCTACATCGCAATGTGTTGACCGTGGCCATGTGCGATCCCACAGATGTGACAAAGATCGATGAGCTTTCCTTTATCACAGGTGCTAAGATCAAGCCGGTCGTCGCTTTCATTAAAGATATAAAAGATCGGATAACAGACCTTTATGGCGACTCAAGCGTGCTGGACGGAGATACCCCTCATGGAGACCCAAATGAACCCCACGAGAACATCGAATTCCTGGTGGACGACGGCGAGGAGGAACTGGAGCTCAACGAACTAATCCAAGAAGAGGCGTCGCCACAGGCGATTAAAATCATCAATACGATCCTGAACAACGCACTTCGGATGCATACATCAGATATTCACATCGAGCCTAAGGAACGCAATGTCAGGGTGCGGTTTCGCATCGACGGACTGCTTCGGGATGTCTTTCATTTGCCCCTGCACGTCCACGCGTCCCTGGTGTCCCGCATCAAGGTGATGTGCGACCTCGACATTGCCGAACGCCGCAAGCCACAAGACGGCAGGGTAACGGCCAAGACCTCGATCATGGTGGCAGACATGCGTATCTCAATCCTGCCCACGATTAACGGTGAGAAGGTGGTGATGCGGATCCTCGATAGGACCTCCACGATTAAACAGACAAAAGACCTGGGTCTGAATCCAAAAGAATTAAAGAACCTGCTGGCAATGGTAAAACAGCCCCAAGGGATTGTCCTCACGACCGGGCCCACTGGCAGCGGTAAGACGACGACCCTTTACTCACTCCTCAACGAAGTGGCGACGAACGATCGGAACTTCATCACCATCGAAGACCCCGTGGAGTACCACATGGGCATGGCCGAACAAGTCCACATCCGAGAAAAAATAGGGCTACACTTTCCCGTGGTCTTGCGGGCCATCTTGAGACAGGATCCAGATGTGATCATGATTGGCGAGATCAGAGATTCAGATACAGCAGAGGTGGCCTTTAACGCGGCCATGACCGGCCATCTCGTATTGAGCACCCTTCATACGAACAGCGCAGTGACAACCATCACCCGCTTGAGAGACCTGGGCATCAAACCGTACCTGATAAATGAAGCCTTGACCGGCATTGTAGCGCAGCGGCTGCTCAGGCGGATTTGTACGCATTGCAAAGTCGACGATGAGGTTTCAACCGAGACGCTCCTCGCATTAAAGCTGCACCGGGATTCAATGGATTTTTCTCCTAAAAAGGGCACGGGGTGCAGCAAGTGTAAGGGGACTGGATACGCGGGCAGGGTTGGTATCTTCGAGATCTTTCAGATGAACAGTGAAATCAAAAAAATGATCGCCATCAATGAGAGTGAGCTGAATATCATTAATACAGCCCGTGCTTCTGGGATGAAGAATCTCCTCGATGCTGGGTTGGAGAAAATAAAAGAAGGGGTCACCAGTTGCGAGGAAGTGCTGCGGGTGTTAGGCCCACAGAACATCATGACGACGATTTGCCCTGGCTGTGATGCTGTGCTGGAAGCGTATTTTAAATACTGTCCGTTTTGCTCGTTCCAAATCAACAACTTCTGCAGTGGCTGCGGCGTGTTGCTGATGAAAAATTGGAAGACATGCCCTTTTTGCGGGGCGTCGGCAAAGGACACCAATAAAAAACATGCACCGCGAGCACAACAGCGAGGCCAGCGACACCAGACAATTCAAGGCGTACCGCATCCAGCTGGACAATAACCACCCCTGAGAAATCCCCGCAAGGAGGAGATGAATCATCACCTGGCAAGACACGAATGCCAACGTCGATACTTGTCAGGCGTAGACAGAATGTGGGAGGGGCTCACGGTTGAGCAGGCTGTTCCTCAGCTGTGAATGGGCTTATCCTGCTTATTTCTTGGGCCTCATTGCGCTTTGCTCGATACAGGTCCCAGCGGAGTTGAAGGTTGAGCCAGAAGTCTTCTGATACGCCAAAAAACCGGGCTAGTCTGAGCGCTGTGCTGGGAGTTATGCCTCGTCGCTGATTAACGATCTCGTTGACCCTCTGGTAGGGTACACGAATCGCTTTGGCGAGCTCTCTTTGCGTAATGTTCATTGGGCGCAAAAACTCCTCAAGGAGCATTTCGCCCGGGTGAGTTGGTTCTCGATGTGTTGGTATGCGAACCATTTTCGCCTCCTTAATAAAACCTTACATTACTGCCACGCTCCACAAAGACCGCGGGCACGTTTTTCTGGCGCTTTTCGTGTTTTTGCCGTTAAAAACATCCTTAGTATCCTGGTTCTTAAACGACCATATCATGATGACATGATAACACGGAATACATGCTATCTCAAGACGTACCGACTATTCTCTGGACTTTGTCCAAATCGCGTCCTGACTGGTGGGTAAAAGAGGAACAGGAGAAAGGAGACTAAAATGCAAGACACGCGTATCTCGATTGAGCAGGGAGATATTACCGCCCACAGTGCAGACGCCATCGTCAATGCAGCCAATGCCACCCTGCTCGGCGGGGGCGGTGTGGACGGGGCCATTCATCGGGTAGGCGGACCGGAAATACTGGCGGCGTGCAAAAAAATTCGATCTGAAAAGGGAAAATGCAATCCCGGACAGGCGGTTATTACAACCGCCGGTAGGCTAGCTGCCAAGTACGTCGTTCACACTGTAGGGCCGATTTGGCATGGCGGAGATCGCGACGAAGACAGCATATTGGCGTCTTGTTATAAAAACAGCCTGGCCTTGGCCATACAAAATAACGTCAAGGCCATTGCCTTTCCCTCCATCAGTACGGGAGCCTATGGCTTTCCTGTGGAACGCGCCGCAACAGTGGCTATGGGCGCTGTCGCAGAATGCATAGCTGATGATCCGGGCCACATCGAGCGCATCACATGGGTTCTGTTTGATACTGACACATACGAAGCCTATGCATCAGCTATTGCCAAAGCGCTTGATGGCCTTGAACCCGCTTAGACCCACATAAACAGCCAGCCCCAATAGAACAATCGCAGCTATGATCAGTGCGTAGTTGGGGACATCGGCGGTCAGTTCGGCATATCCCTTCCAGATAAGGGCACCGCAAGTGGTCAGGAGCATGAAGATCGCGGGAACCAACGTGTAGCCACGTGATTTTCCTTTTTGGGAAAAATAGGCTGTCACAACGATCATTGCTAAAGCAGCCACCAGCTGGTTGGCCGCGCCAAACATAGGCCAAAGGGCTTGTTCACTGCCTGATGATGCCAGCCCATATGCCACAATAACCACTAAAAATGCCGACACATGACGATTCTTCAATGGACCGACAACGGAGCCAGCCAGCTCAGATGTAATAAAGCGGGCCAATCGCACAGAGGTATCCAGGGTCGTCAGTACAAATGCATTGAGCATGGTCATGCCAAACAGGGCGCCAGCAGCACCCAGGAGTGGTTCGGTAAAGACGCCGAACCCAGTGGCAAACGCGGCAATGGGGCCGCCGCCGTTTTTTCCGAGAAATTCCTGAAGCGAGGGTGTTGCCAGCGCTGACCCGGGGTCTGCTTGGCTAAAAGAAAGCCCAGCTGTAACCGCCAACAAGGCGAGCATGGCCAAGGCACCTTCTGCGATCATGGCGCCAAAGGCCACTGGCCTGCCATGGGATTCCCGGTCCAGTTGTTTTGCCGTAGTGCCAGAGGATACGAGCGAATGAAACCCGGAAATAGCACCACAGGCAATGAGGATGAACAGCATGGGCCACATCGGCCCTTGGGTCTTAGATACCCATCCGATGGCAAAGGGCGCAACAATGGGCCGGTGGGTCAGAAACAGTCCGGTAAATCCCACTGCCATGCCTGCGGCGAGGATCCAATAGGCCAGATAATCCCGCGGTTGAAGCAATATCCACACGGGCAACACTGCAGCGACAAGGCTGTAAAGCATGAGCACGCCAATCCATATTTGGAGGGCCATATCGCGCTCAAACGGCAGGATGACCGGGATATCCATGCCAGCTTTAAACAGGAGGATCAGCAGTCCAAGTGCGGCAAGGGTGCCGATCCAGATCGGCAGGCCCAGCCGATGGACGAGCACTGAAAACAGGATTGCCAATGGAATCAGCCCAAAGGCTGGAATGACGATTCGAGGATCGGCAACGAACGATTTGGCCGCTGCGATTGCAAAAACCGCGATAACGAAAATCAGCGTGATCCAGACAAACACCAGAAATAGAAACCTGGCGCTCTTACCGACAACACTCTGGGTAATCTCGGGGATGGACGCGCTGTCATGGCGGACCGATACCATCAGTGTCGTGTAGTCGTGCACCGCACCGATAAGCACAACACCGATGAGAATCCAAAGGGCACTCGGGCCCCAGCCAAAGGCAGCTGCCGCCATGACAGGTCCGATGATCGGGCCTGCGCCGGCAATAGAGGCAAAGTGATGACCAAACAGCACCAGCGGCTGTGCTGGGTAGTAGTCAACCCCGTCGTTCATGCGATGGGCAGGGGTTGGCCTGCTATCGTCTGGCTTGATGAGTTTTCTCGCAATTACCCGGCCGTAGACTTGATACGCGACTGCCAGCCAAACAATACTCAAAAGCGCGACGGTGACGCTGTTCATGGCACACGTCTCCTATCTCAAAAACTAAACGCGTCATTACTTGTTTTGTCAAATGGGAAGCACCCCTCAGCGATAGCGCTCTGACAGAAAGCGGACACCATCCAGCACATCGATGCCATCAACGGTTTTGGGCTGACGTAAGTTCTTTACCACTTGTGTTGCGGGGATATCGTATTTCCGATGAAAGTATTTGAGCGGCGCTGAGACCTTGCCATCACTGACCTTCGCCTCGATTAACTGGATCGGCACCTCTTCTTCACACAGGCAGAAGTCGACTTCCTTTGCATCTTTGGTTCGGATGAATCGCAGCGCATGGTGCTTTCCGGTTTCGTCAGTTTTGGCCAAGGCCTCTTTGTGCAGGCTGACAGCGATAGTGTTTTCGAATTGAGCGCCGGCATCGCCGATAACCATTCCCGTATCGTAGAAGTAGACTTTGGGAGCCTTGACCAGGGCCCTCGCGATGTTGTGCGCGTGCGGAGGAACGCGAAAAAGAATAAACAGCGCTTCTAGAATATCCACATAGGACTTGGCTGTGGGAGGAGAGATGTGTAGATCCTCGGCAATCGAGTTGTATGAGAGCAACGTACCGGTTTTTCGACGGATCAATTCCAGCGCCAATTCGATCTTTCTAATCTCGGGTACGTTTCGTAGGTCGGTTATCTCTTTGCGCGTCACACTCTCTTTGTACTGATAGCGCCAGCGATCCGCATGAACATGATCTTCGGCCAGAAACGGCTCGGGAAACCCGCCGCGGGAGATGAGCCGCTCTAAATCCCCTTCAAAAGGCGTACCCTGTAGCTCCTTGAGTGAAAACGGCAACAGACGATGCAGAAAATAGCGACCCGCCAGAGCATCGCCGCTGCGTCGAAACGTATCGAGCCTGGCACTGCCGGTGACCAAAATCCGCTGTCCACTCGGTTTTGTATCGTAGATTCCCTTGATAAAGGATTTCCACCCCTCCATTTTGTGAAGCTCATCGAGGATCACCAACCCGGCATTGGCATACCAGGTGGCGGATTCAATGGTCTTTCGATCATCAAAATGATCGTAGTTGAGGTAAACAGTATCGCTAAATCCTTCACCAATATGTTTTGCCAGCCAGGTTTTACCCACCTGTCTTGGACCGGCGACAAAGACCATCTTCTTCTCTAAATCCGATTTGATGAGCTCGGTTTGTGCGCGATACATTCGGAAATATTAAATCTTATTTTACTTTAGTCAAGACTAATTTAATATGAGTTTTATAATGGACATCTGTGGACATCTGGATCGGGTCGTGTTAGTGGATTTTTCTCAAGGTTAAGGTTCCCTCTCGAGGAGAATGACTATGGAAGAACCGAGCTGCAAATCCTGCATGTATTGGATGCAGAATCCAGAAACCCAGACCTCCACATCGTGGACAAACCCGGACGGGCAGACAAATATTGGCTGGTGTCGGCGATATCCACCCCACGTCTTATGGATTGACTCTCCAAACATGCCCACACAGGCCATGAAGCCAGATGTGCACTCGTTCATGCCCGCAGTACATGCCGACTTGTGGTGCGGCGAGTACAAATTCAAGGGATCGGGCAAGAGCAAGACCAAGGCAAAGGGTAAGGGTCAGAAATCCTAGAATCGCATCGCCTGTCAGCTCAGAAATCAGTCGGTTTTTGCCGGCAGAGCCGGAACCAAGAGGGAGAGGCTATCTTTTTTTACCTCAATTTCTTTCCGAAGCTTCCAAAACTCTCCCGTTAAGAGACTAATACTGGCACACCTGCCATTGATCCATTAAATTTATGTAAAGATGCGGGGTTGCCCTGGGGAGGCAGATGATGAAAAAACAGGTTGTGTTTGTGGACGATGAACGGCCGTTCCTAGAGGGGATGCGCCGCAACTTGCTGGATATGAGCGATATCTGGGACATGCACTTCCTATCAGACCCGGCAGCTGCCCACGAGCACATTGTCAACGGTCCGGACGCTGTCGTTGTGCTCGACTGGATGATGCCCAATGTGGATGGATTGGATTTCGCCAATACCGTACGCGAAGCCGTTGCCCAGCGCGATGAATCCTTTGTTTACATTATACTAATGACCGCAAAACGGGATGCCAGCGACGCAGCGGTTGCACTGGAGAGCGGCGTGGACGACTACATTGCCAAGCCAGTAGATATGCGGGAGCTCAAGGCGCGGATCCACGTGGGCGAGCGCCTGATTGCCAGTGAGCGATTGACCCGGACCCGCGCTGACCTTGCTGTTGACCAAAGTGAAGAGCGCCTCAGAGAAACAGTAGAGATGCTGCCGGAGATTGTCTACGAGACAGATGCGGCAGGCATTATCACATTCGTAAATAGAAAGGCCTATCGCACCCTGGGGTGTTCATATGTGGAGATGATGAACGCTTACGACCTCGTCTCTATGTTCGCACCTGAGGAGCGAGACAAGGTCGAGGCGCTAAAAGAACGGCTCAAAAATCAGGAATTCATCGGCTCAGTGGAATCAGCCATCCGCTGTAAAAATGGAAGAATTATCCCGGTGATCCACCACATGTCTGCAATCGTAAGAGACGATAAAGTTGTTGGATTTAGGGGGCTTATCATCGACATTGCCGACAGAAAGGAAACGGAAATCCTGTTCAAACGGGCAAAGGAGCAGACCGACCGGACGAATACAGAGCTCTACCAGGCCGTCCAGTTGACCAATAAAATGTTTGCCCGTATCGAGGCGGAATGCGAGACCAAAAACGCCATGATAGCCCGGGTAAGTGATGAAATCCAAGAGCCCATCGCCCTGGTTATCGACACCACAGAGCAGCTCCTCAACTCAGAGCTAGACGATCAACAGCGCCACTACGTGGAGACGATCAACACCAACGCAGTGGCCCTGGCCATTGCAATCGAGGATATCGTTAAATACGCAAAAAGCGTCACCCCTGATACACCTATTCCCCAACCCCCTCTTCACGATTGAAAACAAGCCAAACGAAATGGTAGGCTGCCCGCTGGCGCTCATTCAAGTCTACTCTGATGGGTGCAGATTCCAATTTCCCCCTTTGAAAAAGGGGGGAAGGGGGATTTTCAAAAGCTACGGGGATAGTGATGAAATCCCCCCAGCTCCCTTTTTCAAGGGGGAGGCTATTACCCGTTACTAATCATTTGACGAGGCACTAGTTGCACAAAAACAAAATCCTAATCATCGGCATTGACGGTGCAGGTCTGGACTTGGTGGAGCGATTTGCCCGTTCAGGCAGCCTGCCAAATATAAGTTCACTCATGCGCCAGGGGATTAGCGCGGGACTGCAGTCGACCCTACCGCCAACCACGCTTCCGGCCTGGACCAGCTTTATGACAGGCGCTTCACCGTCTAGCCACGGCCTCCCTGATTTTACCATTCGAGAGGGATATGGTGTTCGGTTTGCCGGGGGACCGTGCCGTCGCCTCCCCACTCTTTTTACATATCTCGAAAACTGCGGCCTGCGCACTTCTGCTGCATGGTTTCCAGCCACATACCCACCTGAATCCCTCAGTGGATATCACATCTCAGGATGGGACTCTCCAGTAACTGCCCAGGGAAACAGCTCGTTTGTCCACCCGACCTCCCTTCATCGCGCGCTGTTGCGCCAATTTGGCGGGGACCACGTGGCATTTGACACTGTGGACGAATTCAGAACAGACGAAGCATGGTATCTAAAGACAGCCAAGGCCCTTGTGGACCGTGTTACCCGCCGAGCAGAAATGGCTGCTTGGCTGATGACCCATCACCCCACTGACGTGGCTGGATTCTATTTTGGCGAGACAGACACTGCTGCGCATCACTTCTGGGCGTTTTGCGATCCTACCTCTCCCAGGCGGCCCAAGCAGGTCGACCCCAGGCTCGAAACTGTTATCGAGGATGTGTATCAGGCGATTGATGCGGCAGTTGGCCTGCTGGTCGAGACTGCTGAAAAAGATGCAACGGTCGTGATCCTCTCGGACCACGGGTCTGGTGGTTCTTCGGATATTGCGATCTACCTTAACCGCATGCTGGCAGACGCGGGGCTGCTTAAATTTAGACAGCGCCTGCGGTTCAACCCGGCCCCGGCATCCCTGCGCAACAGCATACCGGGGCTTATCCCGGCCAAGTACCGACGGCGCTTGTTTCGCCTTGCCGGTGGACTTGCCCCGGCCTTTTTAGAATCTCGCATTCGGTTTGCCAACATCGATTGGCACGGGACCTCTGCGTTTTCAGAGGAAATCAACTATGCCCCGTCGGTGTGGTACAACTTGCAGGGTCGGGAGCCCAAGGGGACATTGCACGTCCAGGATAGGGATAGGGTCTTTGAAACGATCGAGCGGGCTGCAAAATCCCTCAAAGGACCAGGTGGAAGTCAACTCATCGACCGAGTGATGCCAAGGGAGTCCATCCACTCTGGACGATATGTGTATTTGTTTCCAGATATTATCATCGAGCCGGCCAGACCTGGGGGGGGGTACACCCCGGCTTTCCTACCTTCTAAAGGCAGGGTCAGTCCCATAACAGCGCGGCTGAACCCAGCAGACCAACTCGGCCCCAAAGGGAGATCCCTGCCGGGATGCCACACACCCATCGGCATTCTCATCGCAGCAGGCCAAGGCTTACCCAGAGATGAGCGCGTTACTGCGCACATCCAAGACGTGGCACCCCTTATCACATCTATCGCTGGGGTCTCGCCTGCCCCTTGGTTTGAAGGCCAGTGCCCGATTCCCATGGGGCCCACTAAAACAATCCCATCGATTGATTGCCCCACTAACAACAGCTCGAATAGCTCACAACCCGGGTACACGGCAGCCGAGGAACGCATCGTGGCCGAACGGTTAAAACGCCTGGGATATCTGGAGTGATAGGGTAATTATTAGAATTGTACGCTGCCATCCTCTTCTATGGTTTCTTCAAAAAAGCAGTCCAAACGAGCAAACAGGGCGCGTCGCGTTGCAGGAGAGCGCAACCCATGACCTTCGTTTGGTGCGAGAAAAGACATAATCTTTAGTCCGGATTTTCGCGCTTTTTCAATAAAGACTTTCGATTGGGATATGGCTACCTGGTTGTCTTTCATCCCATGATAGATAAATATGGGTGCCTTCATCTTAGAAACAATTTGTTGTGGTGAAATTGAATCCAAAAAGGCAGCGGAATCCTTAATGGACCCAACTTCGCGGGCATATACGCTTGCGGTGCCGGGATTCGTTGTGTCGTAAAAAGATCTCCAATCTGTAATGCCATAAAAATCAACACCGGCGCGCCAGATAGCGGGTTGCAACGCCAGTCCCATCAGCGCCAAGTAACCCCCATAGCTGGATCCAGCGATGAGCATCCGTTTTGAATCCACCCAGTCTTGGGTGGCTAGCCATTTTGCGACGGCTTCTATATCGCGAAAACTATCTACTCTCTTCTCGTGGTCATCGAGCCGTTGATAACCAATTCCATGTCCCGCCGATCCACGAATATTGGGTTCTACTACGCTGTAGCCTCGTTCAATGAAATAACCAGTCATTGTAGTTCGGCGCAGTTTTGCAACACTACCTGGCCCGGTTCGTAAATACACAACCACCGGGCTGGGCCTAGTGGCCGTGTGACGAGGTCGATAAATATTGATTGGAATTTTAATTTTGTCAAAAGATTCAATATACGCAACCGAAACATCGACACCTTTGTTTTGCACAGGCTCACCTGGTCTATCAATTAGCGGACGATAACTGCCAAGATCTAGATCGGCCAGATATAGATTTCTGTCCAAGTTGGGTGTTACCCATTCAAAAACAAACGTTTTATCGGGATCTACAAAAAATTTTACGTGACCGATACCCAAAGGAAGATTTAAAGGGGCTTTTTCTGCTGATTCGCAGGAGTTCTTATTTAGCACTCTTAAAACATTAAAACTGCCAGCTGACAGCGTCAAAACGACCATTTGGCCATCTTGCGATTCCGCAATATCAACTATCTCAGCTGTTGGATAAAGCTCTTCTCGATATCGACATACTTCCTCGCCAGTTTCTGTTTCTATGTTTACGAAAACGGATTTGTCCTGACCGTCGTCTGTGCCTAGAAAGATATTTTTTCCATTTTGGGAGAATTTAGTCGAACTTACTTTTACGGGTGAATTGCTCTTAGGATAGATATCTTTGCGTTCTTTACGCAAGAAGTCAATTAATACTAGTGCCCAGTTTGTATGAGACTTCATGTCAACTACCAACGCAAATTGGCCGTTTGGGTCAATATCTCTTAGCCAACCATTTAAAGATGCATCATGATAAACGAGTACCGGGTCATGCTCGATGCCCTGATTATGAATGTCTCGATACAGATGGAAACCCGGCTTCGATCTGTGGCGAACTTCATAATAGTACTGGTTCTCATCTGAGTCATTGTTTGCTAAGAAAGGCCCAAACAAATACATTGTGTCGTCTGGACCTGATCTGCAAATGGGTTCCGCTTGAGTGGTTAGCGAAACCTTTCCAACAGCCTCGTATTTGCAATTATAAAATATGTCTCCGCTGTTATTGACCTGTAAATCGGAACCACCACCCCTCTCAATGCCATTGGGGAAGAACGTCAATCGTTTTGATGTGTCGGCTGAACTTTGGAGCGAACCGAGGTAGAGTTGCGGTATGCCGCTTTTAGTGGAGATAAAAACAAATTCAGAATTACGCGGAGTTGGAATCGCACCATAATTCTCTGTTTTAGGGGGGGTATCCTCTAGAAGGGATACATCTTGATTCTCCTGCGATACGTCTTCACAAATTGATTCTTGGGGCTTGAATTCTGGTGCCCGAATGTTGTTCGCTTGCGGCTTTTTGCAGCAGGACACGCACTCAAACAAAACTAAGAGTATAAAAGTTCGAGCTAGGAATCTGGAGTCTGACATTTAGGCTTGTGACCTTTCAGGGCATTCAATTCTATGCTTAGTTTATGGACGCAACAACAGATAAGCGCTTCTTATTCCGCAACAACGCTTCTACATTGCGATTAACGGAGTGTAAAAAAAGTTTTCAGGGCCCTTGAGAACCAGCTCGGGGAGACTTGTCCGGTAAAACAGCCTGGTCGGGGTCTGTTTTAACGATATACTTCTTTGCGGTGTGCAACGCGGACGATTTCAACCACGAGAATTCTATCAAACACACTGTAAACAATTCTGTATCGTCCTACACGAATCCGATAGGCTTCCCGCTGAGAGAGCTTTTCACATCCTCGCGGTCTCGGGTTCTCTGCCAGATTGAGGATTGCATGTATCACTCTTTGTCGAATCTTCGTGGATAGTGACTTGATTTCCTTTTCAGCGGAGCGCTTGATGTTGATTTCATATGAGGTTGGCATCTGAAAGTTCGCTTAGGAAATCCTCAAATGGCCGCGCTGGCTCATTTACGCGCTCGTCGAGCACCTTCAAATCTTCGAAGTCCTCACTGAGAGATGCCCGAACAGCCTGGCTCACCAGGGCTGAAATTTTGGTTCCAGTTGCTGCTGCTTTAAGCCGCAACGCCCGGTAAAGGGGTGCTTCCAGATAAATCGTCGTGCGTTGCTTATCCATCATCAGACCTCCATTAATAATGCTAAGCATTACAGCACCATAACGTCAAGATGTCTTTATGTTAAGGTGCTGACTCGTTAGAAATAATCATCCTCCCCTTGCAAATTCGACATTGGGATACTACATCCTGACGAGGATCGGACGTGCCCACCTGCCCAGAGGACAAGGATCTTGAAGCAACGCCTCATCTCGATAGTTGTTCCCGCATATAACGAGGCGGGCTGTCTCGAGGATTTGTATGGTGCCGTCTGCATGGCCCTTGCTGATGCGCCATATCTGTTCGAGCTGATCATTGTCGACGATGGGTCTACCGACGAAACAGCGGGCGTTATTGAATCCCTTGCTCAACAGGACCATCGCGTTCGCGGTGTGCACCTGGCCCGCAATTTCGGCCATCAGGCCGCACTGCTGGCCGGCATGGCCGAGGCAGAGGGAGATGCTGTCGTAACCATCGACGCTGATCTGGAACAACCTCCCGCGGCAATTCCCCACATGGTGCGACTTTGGACATCTGGATTTCAAATCGTACACGGAGTTCGACAGGATAACCCCAAAGCCACCTGGTTCAAGCGCACCACCTCTCGGTGGTTTTATCGGGTCTTCAGCTTTCTATCGCGGATCCCGATGGTACCTGGGATGCTCGACTTCAGGCTCCTCGATCGGGCAGTGGTTGATGCACTGATCTCAATGCCGGAAACAGATTTCTTTTTACGCGGCTTAAGTGCTTGGGTCGGATATCAGCAAACCCATATTCCATATGAGGCGGGCATGCGGCGGTTTGGCCGGACCAAGTACTCGATACCAAAAATGATCTCATTTGCTGTGCGGGGCATCACGTCATTTTCCACATTTCCCCTTCGCCTGGCCACCTACTTTGGCCTGGTGATGACCCTGGTTTCCCTGAGCTATGGCGGATACGTGGGTGTGCGCCACTTCTTTTGGGAACATCCCCAACCCGGGTACGCGTCGACCATTCTCCTCATTTCGTTTCTCTTGGGTATCCAGTTTCTGCTCATCGGAGTTCTCGGCGAATATGTGGGTAGGATCCATGTCGAAGTGAAGCGGCGACCCAGGTATATCGTGGCGCGACGCACTTGCAACATCAACGGAAAACAGGCGGCCTTACACGAGGATCCATCACCTGCTGACGCGCGGCCAGTTCGCAGGGTCATCAATCCGTGAGACTGCTGCACGTTTTTGCCGGTCCGTTCCCGACCGTTCAGGGCACACAGGTGCTCGTAGGGCAAACGTGCGAATTGCTCTCAAGATTCGGTCACGACGTCCACCTGCTTTGCTATGCCCATGCCACCCGGGAACCAGATGTTTCGTTTACCATACATAGAATTGCCGATTGGCCGAGGTTCCATCGTGACCGCTCTGGCCCTTCGACCCGCAAAGTGGTCCTCGATCTGCTGCTAGCTCGTCAATGCGCACACTTGATAGGGCGCCTCCGTCCCCACATTGTCCATGCCCATCACTACGAAGCACTGGTTGCCGCCTGGCTAGCAAACCCCTTGGGCAAAACACCGATTGTGTTTCACGCCCACGCCTTAATGGCACCCGAGTTGCCGACCTATGGCCCCCAACGCCTCCGATGGCCTGCTGCCTGGCTGGGTGCGGTCATGGATACATCATTACCCAGACTGGCACACGCGGCAGTGGCCGTAAGCCCCTATGTACGCGACCAGATAGAAAAAACCGGCTATCGGAAAGACAAGCTGTATCTCCTGCGACCGCCTGCAGAAATAACTTCCCCCCCCCGCCATCCCCCCAACCCGGGTCACTACATCCGGGCGGTGTACATGGGTAACCTGGACAAATACCAGGGATTGGATCACCTGCTGCGGGGCCTTGCCATCCTCGACACGAACACCCGTGAGCTTCTCAAAGTCGATGTCATCACTGATTCGGATCCCAGTGACTTTCTCGCCGAGGTTCGCAGTCGAGGCCTCGAGGACCTTGTCGAAGCACATCCCCACGGAGATCCCCAGGGTGCACTCACGAGACTATGGGAGGCCCATATTGCACTGGTGCCTCGGGTGCTAGCGGGCGGTGCACCGATTAAGCTCGTAAATGCGTTGGCCGCGGGTCGACCGACAATGGTACACACCACAACAGACCCAGGCCTTGTCCACAACCGGGATGTCTGGGCAGTTGACATGACCCAACCTCAAGCTGTTGCAGCCGGACTCAGGGTATTGACCCGGGATTCAGCACTGCGGTCTAGGCTCAGCGTCGGGGCCGTAAGTGCTGCCCAGCGCCTTTTTTCAGAAGAAAAATATATTAATGATTTAAATAGATTATATCAAATTATGAGAGGTAGATGATGCAGATCATAAGTAGGGCGTGGCTTTATGCCCCGCCGTCAGCACGGGATAAACCCGTGCCCTACAACCCGACCTTGTTAATGTCTCGAACTACTAGAATCTCATCCGGGCCCTAAGACCCAGTCCAGGTCCTGGTAAGATCGCCAGGGTCTGCGCCTGTTTTTCTCGCTTGGGCCACAAATCATAGATGGCGAATCCAGCTGACGCCAGGAGGGACCCCACTGTCACGCCGAGCATGACGTTTGTCACTCTGCGATTTTTTTCGCCCTGTTCCTTGACATCCGCATCCAGTTGGTGCGCGTCATCAAACTCGGATTTATCCCGAAGCGTAAGCGATCCAAATACAACCGTCACAACACCTGCGGCAACAGACGTACTGGCAAAAATCCAAAAAGGAGCCCCAAATCTCGGCGATACATCTGCTGGCGCGCCATCGGGAACAGTGCTTTCTTGTTGGGAGGTATCAGCGGCTGCCTCAGTTTCGTCTGACGACTCAAAATCCAATACGACTCTTTCGTGCTTGCCAGCCCTGAGCAATATCTGCACGATATCTGTTGATTGGTCTTCGGACATGGCCTCGATCCGATGCAATCCCGGATAGAGGATGATAGACAACGGGGCTTGGCCATGGTCAACCCCATCCACCTTGACAGTGCATGGATCAACTGCGCAACTTATTTGGAGATCGGCAATTTTTTGTTCCAACTCTGCTAGCCTGGTAGCTATTTCCTGGTCTTCGTTTAAATTGCCCACTTCGCTCATGTACTGCCTGTACATCTTCACTGCCTGGGGAACCTGCTCGGCCTTGTCGTAAGACAATCCAATGTTTGCGAGGACAGTGGGATGGGGCGATATCTCGTATGCCTTTAAAAAATCTTCCGCTGCGTCTTTATACCTGCCGCGTTTGAAATGATCCTTTGCCCGTTCGAAATACTCGGGGGCAGTGAGCTTGTCATGCGTACCGGGCGTCTCATCATCGTCAGCACACGCCTCTGTCGCGTTGAACATTGACAATGTACCAACCAAAACCACACAAAATCCGACTCTTAGTGCTATCACTGGTAAGGATTTTCCTTGAGTTTGAGTTCTCGCTTTGAACGTCTTGATCTTCGCTCGCCTTGTCCAGATTTCTTGTCGTCAGCTTCCTCAAGCGGCTCCAGATGCACCACGAGCTGTTTATCTTCATCCGCGACAACCGTCGTTACCCCTTGTTCGTATCCTTCGGCTTGAAATCGCAATGTATGGGATTGACCGTCCTGCACAAGTTCCACAACCGATGTTCCCTTTGCAAGGGCTGTATCGTCCAGAAAAACAGCTGCCTCTGTTGGCTTGAGGTCAAGCTCAATTTTCACAGTGGCCTGCTGTTGGGGATGCGCGGCAGGCTGATCAGTGTCAAGAACTGACCGGGTCGACGCGTCAACCACGGGCGGTGGCATTTTCGATGGCGTCTTTGCAGTCAGGTGAGGGGGCGCTGACACGTCTGATTGATTCTTGAACACAATGCCGAGCCCCATTCCGATCAGGGCAATCATTGCGCTGGTCGCTACTATCCACCGAAATTTGGAGGGCGCGGTCTGGCGTTCAGAAACAGCGTAGGATGTGGTCGTAGGCGTGCTCTGATTCTTCTGCTTGTCGAAATCAAAGGCTGAAAAGGTCTCCTTTTCCGCCTCGTGTTTTTTTCGGTATTCGCGCAGCTGCGCTTCGAAGGCATTCTTATCGTCGTCAAAGGCCTGGTGCATGAACTCCGAGAGCATTCTGGAACCTATTTGCGGGATCTCGCCCCTCGCGTAATCAGCTAGTGCATCGCCCATGACCGCGGCATTTTCAAATCTCTCTTCCTTGTTTGCAGCCAGCGCAGTGAGCACAATTTCTTCTATTCTGACATCCAGGTCTGGATTGTGGTCCCTGGGCGGTGCCACATAACCTGAAAGGAGCTTTTCAATTCGCTCCTCGTCGGTGTTTGCAGAAAACGGATGATGGCCTGTAAACATCATATACATCACGATACCCAGCGAGAAGATATCGCTTCGCTTATCAATCGATTCGTTGCGCATCTGCTCTGGCGACATGTACCCCAGCTTGCCCTTCATGGCCTCGCTGTCTTTTTTGGATTCTTTGCCCCGAATCCAGGCCACACCGAAATCGATCAGCTTAACAAAGCCGTCATAGGAGATAAGGACATTCTTCGGTGAGATATCCCGATGGATAAGATTAATGGGCTTGCCGTCCTGATCGCAAAGTTCGTGTGCTACGTGAGCGCCATAACAGACTCTGGACGCGATATAGGCGCTCATCGCAGGATGCACTGCCATGTCGCATTTTTTGGCGCGCCGGTAAAAAGCGCGCAGAGACTGTCCCTTGACGAGCTCTCCCACCATGTAAAATAGGCCGCCATCTTTCCCCACCTCGAATACCTCGCCCACGTTGGGGTGGCTGATGCCGGCCGCAATCCTGGCTTCGTTGAGAAACATCTCGATAAATGCGGGATCTGTGGATAAGTGCTCGTGTATCACCTTGATCGCCACGAGCCGCTCAAAGCCAGCCATGCTGGATAGGCGTCCCACGTATACGCTCGCCATACCACCCTGGTCGATGGGGCATATCACTTCGTATCGACCGAAGTGTTTGCGCTCTAGATATGGTGGCAAGTCAGACATCTTTTAATCCATAAGTAAGTCTAGCTCTCTTTTTCTCCAATTGTACTTTCGACCCGGATAGAATCTCCAGCTCAGCCCTATGCCTCGCCTATCTGTGCATTGCTATGGGCGCAAAAATAGTATAAATTCAGTTTTTTTGAAGGTATATTTTACAAAAAATTACCAAGTAACTGAAATTTATAACAAAATTTTTTTTTAAAATGCTGGATGCCATCAAACCTGTACAAAGGCGGTTTTCAAAATACGCCTTTGTTATATTCTTTATTCTCTTTGTCGGCGGCGGGTGTGTTGTGGATTTCGACCTCGCCTGTGAGCAGGAACTCCCGGACGCAGCTAGCCCTGGAGATGCGGACACAGATCCAGATGCTGGTACAGGCAAAACATGTCAGCCGCGATAGCGTTTAGGAAGATTAGGTTGCGTAGGGGGGGTCCTTGCGGCTCTCTCGGAACCAATCGATAAAACGTTGGGCCGTGGCCTTCCAATCTAGGGTTCTGGCTATTTCAAAGACCGCCTTGGCCCGTTCCTGTCGCTCTTTATCGTCGTTCAGCAGGGCTTCCATAGCCTGGGCAAAGCCGTCCACATCACCGGCCGGTACCACAACCGCCGCCCCTTTGGCGAACTGGGTGGCAAAGGGAATGAGGTCAGAGGCGATCACGCAAACACCGGCTGCTGCTGCCTGGGATGCGGACATGCCAAATCCCTCCATCTCTGAGGCTGAAACAAAGAGGTCTGGCAGAGAAAACAGGGGCTCCACAATATCGCCGGGCACGTATCCAAGGAGGAAGGCGCGACCGTCAAGGGCCGGGAGGCTGGCTTTGATCTCTTTGAGCTCTTGAAAAACAGGGCTGTTGCTCGGACCGCCGCCTATGAAAAGATAGCTATTTTCATTGCTTTCACAGATCTTGGCAAATGCCTGGAGGAGAATATCCTTGCGTTTGGTCTTGTCCATGCGGCTGGTTTCAAACACGATCTTGGCGCCCTTGAGTTGGTCGGCCGGGATGTGGGACCGCTCAGCCAGATACTGATATACCGGATCGAGTGCTGCCTTGGACCTGGGCTTGAAGATGCCAGCGTTAATGCACGGGGGAAAGTCGAACAGACCCTCTGGCGCTACGCCGTGGTAAGACAGGAGCGCGCGGGAAATCTCCAAAGACGTTGCGCAAAACAGGCTCGTGCAGCGACAGACCACATGTTCGTGGGCATCCCGCTCCCGGAATTTTAGAGATCTAATAACTTCCTTGTTTTTATACCAAAAGTTTCGCTCTTTAACGATACCCAAGGAGTGGGGTGTGAAAACATGGGTATCGATCCTTCGCAGCGCGGTTTGTAGATCCACACCGTCGACCCGCAGCAGGCGCACCAGGGTTTCCCCGAGGTGGATCGTCTGAACGAGCTCGCCTTCGTCTGGATTGAGCAGGGTCGCCGTCTTGGGACCGATGAGCTGCTTGACAATATCTGACGGGGCTTTGCTGTTCGACGCGGTTGCCCGGGCGATCTCGCCCAGATGAAGAGAGATCTCTCGCGAAAGGCATAGCCTGTGCACTTCTGTGCCTGCGAATTTCTCGAGATGGGGTGCTAGTTTTCCACCGGCAGCAACTGAGAGGAAGTCCCGCGCTGCTTCATCTCGCCAGCGCTCGATGAGCTTGACTGCGATAACAGCTGCATCCCAATAGTGGGAGTTGATGATTTCGAAGAATGCCCACGGATCTATACCGGCTTTTTGGGCTTCCTCCTCAATGAACGCCTGGATCCAGACGGTCTCTTCGTCCAACGCAACGGCTATATCCTCCTTGCGGATGAACTGATCACCGCCGCCCGGCACATAGATATACCGCACGTGTTCTGAAAGCTGCTCAACGCCCTCTCGAATTTTCTCAATACCGAAGAAGGGAAAGCCACCGCGCGCGAAAATGGTAACATCAAACCCATTATCCTCGAGGGCAGCAGCCAGCGAATTCACGTAAAAATTCTGTCCCCCAGTATCTGGCGCACCCCCCACCGGTATCTCAACCCCGGCATATCCGTGATTTGTAATGAGGGCAATGCGCGGCCTACCACCTGAGGGGGTACCAACTGCAGGGGTACCGCCTGTGGGTGATTTCTTAGATGTGGTGGTTTCCATAAAAAAAGCAATGTAGTCGATTGTGAATAATTTTCAACTGTCCAGAATAAAGCGGCTGTTGGCATTGGCTTCGCCTTGACATTGCAGAAGGGTCGAATTAGTACGCCTGTTCTGATGCGGTTAATGAAATTTGACATTGCAGAAGGGTCGAATTAGTACGCCTGTTCTGATGCGGTAAGCGAGAAATGGTGGTTTAGGCCATTGCAGGTATTTGATGTTGGGGTTTATAATCCGCACGGAATTTTTCTTTGGTTGAATAAAAAGGGAGAATATCATTGTCGTATGTATCGGGAAGTCCAATCGATGCTTATTGCATGGCTTGCAAAAGAGATTCCAATCACGTCGTTCTGGAGGCCGTGGGTCTACAAATTCGCTCTGTCAGGTGTGAACGCTGCGGCGCAGAAGATGCTTATCGAGCACCCCGCGCAAAAACAAAAGCAGCTCTCCTCGAATTTGCCGCTCAGAAAAAGCGCACTTCATCAGCCCCCAAGCCCGCATCCCGGTCTAGAAAAGCAAGTGCGCGTACCCCCAGGACCATCTTTGCAGAGCTTACCGATGGCATGGACTTTGATACAGCCCTACCCTATAGCGCCAAGAATGCATTAAACGAGGGAGACCTGATACGCCACCCCATATTTGGCATCGGGATCGTTACCGCACGCACAGATTTTCAAAAGGCCAAAGTCGTGTTCGAAACCAGCGAACGCGTTATGGTGTGCAACCGACAGTGAAACACCGCGGCCCGGCTATAAATCTTACCCACACCGTTGCCGCGGCAGTCCTTAGTGTTCTATCCCTATCGGTCAGCCCAGAGACCAGGGCAGCGGTACATGTCTGCCCTAGTGTCTTTAAACTGGATGCAGGCGGTACTATCGCCTCTTGGCTCCAGCTTGGCCCTGTCCCGGGCGCGACTCAGTCCACCAAACATCTCCAGGTTCAATCGTTATTTGACCGCCTAAAAACAGGCGGCATTGAGCACTTACCAAGAGCGGGCGACCCAGCAGCAGGAACCCATTGGCGCACTGCGATCGGTCGATATGGCGTGGTGACCATCGAAGGAGGTGGGCCGCGCACGAGTTACTTGGCCGCGGTGTTGCGAACGGAGACACCAGGCCGGCGATGGCTATCCCTGGGGAGCGACGGTAGTCTGGCCGTCTGGCTGGGCGGTGAGTTGCGTCTACATCGTGATCTGGTGCGGCGATTCAGCGCTGATACAGATCTCATCTCCCTCGACTTGGCCAAGGGCGATAATCTGCTGGTCATTAAGCTTTGGAAGAAAGACCAGGGGCCTTGGCGCCTGGTCGCCCGGCTGATGGACACAGACTTTGGCCCGCCTGATAAAAGTGTGGCAGTTGTTCTCCCGGGTTGCACAAGACCGCTGCATCAACTCATAAAACAAGCCGGCCGATTGGTCGTCGACCGCCACATCGATCTCGACAGGGGCGCAATGTCGGTAAAGGTCAACCTGGCCTTTGACGGCGGACGACCCATCGCCGGCCACATGCCAGCCAAAATATCTTTTACAGGACCAGGAGCACCTGACCCAACCAGCCAGACAATCGACCTCACGCCCCAGGGACCTACCCAATACGCATTGGCACAGTTTGAATTTGATAAGCATCCAGGACCGGCGGCCATTGCAGTGGATGTGGCAGGGGCGCAGTTTTCAAAGCAGCTCTCGTTCTTCATGACCCACGTCCAATCCCTGGCACAAGCCTGGGCAGACCTAAAGAAATCTCGCGAACATCCAGACCTGCCCCAGTCGAGCATAGAAAGCGCACATTGGCGCGTGGCCCATCTAAAATCCCTAATTGAGGCCGGGGATGAGGACTTTCGCTACTTAAACCGGGAACTCCGCAAGACGCGCAAGGTGACAAAGACCCTGGCCAGTCGCATCGACTTCTACGCCACCGCACGGGCGCGGATTCAGCGCCGGGGATTTCGATCCCGAATAGATGATTCATGGAGCTACTACACGCTCTACGTCCCACCTGGCTGGCGCGACACCACGGAAAAACGCTTTGGGCTAGTGGTGGTTCTCCACGGACTGAGAAGCTCCCCGATGAAGGCCATGCAGACGATTTTCGGCCAGCCACTTGAAGAAGGAGAAACCAAGGAAATGCGGGAGCGCCATCCAAAGCCGGTGGATCCGGTGCGCTTCTTTGTGCTCGCGCCAAGTGGATTTGGCAGCTCTGGCTATCGGGCATTTGGAGAGGTGGATGTGATGCAGGCTCTCGATCAGGTGCGCAGTCGCTATCCCATCGATCCGGATCGCATCTACATTGCAGGAGCCTCTATGGGCGGTACTGGCGCCGTGTCCCTCACCCTTCACTATCCCGATCAATTTGCCGCGACTGTTGCCCTATGTGGATATCACAGCTTATGGGTTCGCAATGCCATTCGAAACGCACCCTTAAGGTCTTGGGAGAAGACACTTATCCGGGTTCGCTCCAATGTGGCGTGGGCTGAAAACGGGCAGTATGTGCCGCTCTACTTGGTGCACGGCCTGCAAGACACCCTGCGCCACTCAAAAGTCCTCGCAGACCAGTATCGCAAGCTCACCTATCAGGTGCGGTACGACACACCAGATCTTCCACATAACGTCTGGGATGAAACATACAAAGATCGTCAGATTTTCAAGTACTTAAAGCAATATAAGCGCACGACCCATCCCAGCGATCTGGTTTTTACTACCGGAAATTTGCGATACCGATCATCGGCCTGGGTCGAGATAGACGGTGCAACAGACTATGCATCCTGGTCGCGATTCAAAGGAACCTGGGGTGAGGATAACCACATCACTGCGAACACTTCGAATATTTCTGCCCTGACCCTGTGCAACACCCAACCAGGCACTGCTGACGAACCGCTAACCCTGCAGATTGACGGCCAGTCTGTCCAGCTGCCCCCTGGCGTTGCAGCGTGGTCCCTGCATCGAGATGATACGGCGTGGCGTTTGGGTGCCCGTCCCCCAAGCGGGCAACTCGAGAAACGACCTGGCTTGGCCGGCCCCATTGGCGACGCCTTGTACGAGCGCCTCTTATTTGTATATGGCACCGCCGACCCTGGTGAAACAGCACTTTCAAAGCGATTGATTCAATACCTGAAACAGCCTACCCGTGGCGTGACCGTGAACTGGCCGGTAAAGGCGGATATCGAGGTCACTGAAAAAGATATCGCGCAGTATTCTCTCGTGATTGTGGGAACGACAGCTGGCAATCGGCTGCTGGCCAAAATGCGAGATAACCTGCCGATTCGCGTGTTAGAAGATGGGATTGTCTTGGGCAAGAAGCAATATAAAGGCCCATCAACGGCTGCTTCGTTTATCTATCCCAATCCTTTAAATAATAGTCGTTATGTCGTTGTACATACTGGCGTTTCCAAAGAGGCAGTTTTTTACACAGCCCATCTTCCAGCCCTGGTTCCAGACTACGTCATCTACGATGCCACCCACTGGGGAAAAAAGCAGGGCTTGGTGCTCGGCCATCGCCAGGTGCTGGATGCAGGGTTTTTCGATACCCACTGGCAACCGACCAAGACAGACCCCCCTTACTCTAAGCAACCCGGTGCACCTTCTGGGAGTGGGTCGCCACAGTAGCCAGGACATTCGGACGTGTCTATCGCACCACCATCACCCGCATCGATGCCGCCGTCTGAATTGTTGCCTGTGGCAATCGCCCTACCGCACATTGGAATCGCTAGTTTGGGTAGAGACACCTCTTCCTCATTAGCCCCAGCGTCATCTCTAGTTGCTGTGTCGTTGACCTTGCCCGTGTCTGTTTGAGAGTCAGTATCTGCTCCAGCGTCAGGCTCATCTGGCAGGCTGGGAACAGCATAGACCGCTTTTGATGTTATCACCAAGGCGGCGTAGTCGGTCACGTCCAACGCTGTCGGCGTATACTCGATGCGAACGATTGCGGCCTCACCCGGGGTCAATATCAAATCAACCGGAGGATTGCTCGCGGATTCCTGGGGGCATGACTGAAGTCCGACCTCGCTTCCAACCGGGCTGCGAAAGCACTTGAAGGCGCAACTGGCATCACCGCGAATTTCGATATTGGATATCTTCAAAGGGGTCGTTGGGTTATTGTTCCTGATTTGGAAATTCTGCCAGACGAGGGGCGTGCCCAACTCGTGGTCAATGGCACAGAGGTTTATCTGTGAATAGTTGATCCAGCCTTCAGATGGACCGGTAATGACGTCGCTCTCTGTACATCCGGCAATGAGGAGCATCGCACCCAGCAGGGCGCGTGAAAAGGGTGAATTCATTAAAACCTCCTGAGGCACCGGGTTCTTACCTCGCCGGCCACTATAAGTCGAGGACGGTGCTCGCTTCAAGGTCCTGCTCAAACAACCCAATATCTCTTTAGCGCAGGGGTCTCAATTCGATTGACGCGGCCAACAATCTAGCTTAAATAGAACTTCTGTCCATTAGGGACTCGATAGATATTCAAGACAATATAACAAGGAGGAGATGGAGCCATGACAGAGAGCGTCTACAAAGTGATCGAACTTGTCGGCACGTCAACGGATTCCTGGGAAGCCGCGGCCAAGGCCGCTGTGGAAAAGGCATCAGAAACGCTTCGAGATCTCCGGGTGGCCGAGATCGTTACCCTGGACATGAAAGTTGAGGACAATAAGGTGGTCGCCTACCGTGCCCGGGTGAACGTGTCCTTCAAATTTGAGGGAAGGTAGCGCACCGTCCCCCAGCATGAATGACGTGGCCCGCCTCCGCCAGGCCTACGGCGTGGTTATCGAGTTTCGAGGTAGATTTCGAATATCCAAGATGTCCCCGTAGATTTTGAAAATTCAACATCTCGCCGGAGGCTTTGCGGAGGCGGACATGTCTAGGTTTCCAGCTGCACCTTGACCCCATCGACTTTGCTGTCTGGTTCTAGGATCATCATCCTCACCCGGCCGTGAGCCACTTCCCGGTCCCGCTCATCGCGGACATCAGCATCCCAGACGTGAGAGCGGCGGCCCTTGTGCAGGGGCCTCGCAGTACATCTCAACCGACCGGAACGCACGGCGCGTAGAAAAGACGTTGCATTGTCCAGGCCCACCGCACTTTTGCCCTCGGCAAACACGTTGAGTGCTGCAGCAGTGCTGCAGACCGTCTCGATCATCGCGGCATACACACCGCCGTGCACCAGGCCATAAGGCTGCTTATGGTGCGCTTCGACGTCGAGCTCGGCAACAAATCTATCGGGCGTGGCATGAACAAATTTAAGCCCGATCAAAGTGTTAAAACCGCCCAGTTGGGCGTTGATCATTTCGATAATGTTTTCTGGAAACTCTAACATCGGTACTCCTTGTAGAGACTTATGTAGTGCATTGGCGCTCTTGTCTAGTCTCGAAAGTCGCTCATCTTGCCTTCCTCTCCCCTTGCCCCCTCCCCGACCCTCCCCCGGGTGACGTTCGGACGTTGGGGAGGGGGAGTTAATGACCATTTGCCTGCCGGGGGGATGCCAGGAGGAGGGCTTTGGGAGACGACCTCCGAAATGGTTAAGCTCCCCACGGCCCCATGCGTAGAGAGGTAGAAATCGCGTATTGACAGGTATGTGCTGTGACGCTAGGCTTGCTGAAGCAGATGTAGGTAGCGAAACAACGCCTTTTTAAAATGACAATAATCTTTTTCACAGTTCGTTTCTTTTATTTTGGACGCTTCTTTTTTAAGAGCGTCCATCCGGGTGACTGACGCGACCAGTTAAACAAATACCCGGGTGGACGAAGACGGCCACTCGGGGTTGAAGTGAGCCCTGAGCAATCTCTCAGGGCTTTTTTTTTGGGGCCAGCATTGCCCTCTCGACAGATGTAAAGGTGAGCCAAATGAGATTAGATGAGATTCGCAAGAAAATAGACAAAATAGACAGGGAGCTACTGGTTCTACTCCAGGAACGCATGGGGCTCGCGCTTCGATCGAGAAAATTTAAAGCGACAACGAGTGATCCCCATCGGGAAGAAACCCTACTGACAAAAGCCGAACAGCTGGGTCTCGACCTGGTGGAGCGCTCTTTTACAAGGCAACTCCTAAAGACAATCATCGAGGAGAGCAAACGCCTCCAGGACGAGCATAGACCTCTCATTGCTTTTCAAGGAGAACACGGTGCGTACGGAGAAGTTGCGGCCAGGAAGCTAGCACCAGAGGGCGCTTACATCCCTTGCATGGAGTTTATTGACGTATTCCGCGGCGTGGAAGAAGGCCACTTTGATTTTGGTGTCGTACCTGTGGAAAACTCGCTTGAAGGCGCTGTGACCCAGGTTAACGATCTCCTCACCGACACAGACCTAAACGTAATCAGTGAGACCGGTGTATCGATAAACCACTGTCTGCTAGCTACTTCTAACATGGACTATCGCGAGATCGGGATTGTCTATTCCCACCCACAAGCCTTAGCCCAATGCCGGGCGTTCTTGATGCGAAATAAACTCGATCCCCATCCTTTTTACGATACAGCAGGTGCTGCAAAGATGTTGGCCAGGGAAAATCCCCGAGGCACAGCCGCTATAGCGAGTGCCCTGTGCGCAGAGCTATACGACCTCCAAATTCTCGAACAAGGAATAGAGGACAACCAGTCCAACACCACGCGTTTTTTACTTTTGTCTAGGGAGAGGAGAACCGGGGATGGGGACAAGACATCGATCATATTCGCAACACCTCACCATTCGGGTAAACTGCACAACGTCCTCAAACTGTTCGCTGACGCCGGGATCAATCTGACCCGGATCGCCTCCATGCCCCTGCGGTCAGATCCAGGCAACTACAGCTTTTTCTTGGATTTCGAAGGTTCAGACAAAGAAGCCCGCGTTGCTAACATCTTAACCGAATTGGAAGAACTGACCATTTCAATGAAGCTTCTTGGATGCTATCCTGCTGATCGATCTAACGTGGAATGAAATGCAAGTAGCGTTATGTCGAACGAATTTTGTTGGATGAAGTTAGCACATTCCCCCTTGAAAAAGGGGGTAAGGGGGATTTTATCACCTCGCAATGCCAAGGAAAAGACGAAATCCCCCCGGCCCCCTTTGCCACAATGGCATTCGGTTAAGGATTTTTGGGTGTTTTTATAGCGTAGGATCGCCAGAAAAGAATCCCCCTTGAAAAAGGGGGCAGGGGGATTTTCAATTGTCCAAGCA
>JASJCT010000154.1 GCA_030065855.1 Myxococcota bacterium | reverse complement strand
CCATTTTCCCCAACACCAACCCCTCTTTTTGACGCAACCACAAATCCCTTTTTGCCAACCCCAGATCACCCTCTTTCATAGGATCACTTTGGCCGCCACTTGCAGGATCAGTTTACCCGCCACTTGACACAGTGATGTGACAAAGGCACTGCTGCGTCTGGCGCGTACGGAGGGCGTCATTAGGATCGCAGTGATGCCGGGCGTTCATCTAGCCCAGGGGGTATGTATAGGGACCGTTTTTGCGAGCGATGGCATGCTGTTTCCGGAAGCTGTCGGTACCGATATTGGGTGTGGTATGGCAGCGATGCGATTCGTTGCTGAAGCGGACATTATAGTCACACCGAATGGCCCACCCGACACAACAGCGAGCAAACAAGTCCAAGACCACGGCAAGATATATCCAGCCCTCGGGTGTTCGTAGCTGCGTTATATCAGAAGCCCAAACCATATCGGGCTTTGTTGCCTCAAACGTTTGATTGAGGAGGTTGGGCGCAAGTGATTCAAATCCTCGGTCTATGGTTTCCTTGATCAGGTCGGTCCGCTCCTCAGCGCTGATGGTCTGGCGTTCCACATCTGCCAGCTCCATCTCAATATCGTCGGTTTAGGCCCGCCTGCCGAGAATCTGCCGTTGCAGTTGGTCGACCTCAGCCTGTGCCTGTCCTACTTTTCGGTTTGCCTCTTTGTCCAACTCACCCAAACGCTTGGTAAGAGCAGCTTTTTGCGCTGAGAGAAACGCGAACTCTAATTTTTTTCATGTTCTAGTCACATTCGGGGTTGCTAAAACCAGGAGCCGGCGCTTAAAAGAACGCCAGCTCCTCGGTTCCTACCTACCGTTGCTGTCTAGTTCGCGGGATACTCGGTCCACCCCGCGGTCCAGTCGGTCGCATCCATAGCGCCGACAAACGTTTCTGTATCGATAAACGCATCGCCATCAGGTGCAGGAGCACCGCCAGTGAGCGTAGGCGATCCAGCCTTGGGCGTGAAGTTCGGCGCTGTCAGATTATGGGGATCTGTCAAATCCGGCTCCACTATCCGATCATTTTCAGGGGTGATCTTGCTGCCGGCAAACTGAATACGTACATATTTAAATACGCCGCTGTTGTCCGCATCATCAGTACCGCCGTACTTACCGGTTCCGGCTTCTCCGTCCAGGTCGACGCCGGGATTGCAGATGGCGTTGCCGTTGATGACAACTCCGCCCCAGTCTCCCGGTCCTCTGGACCCCGGAAGGGCGGCAGACGTGAACGTAATGGGTGCAGCCGCAGTTCCCTCTGCGAATATTTTGGAATTCCTCTGGATCGCTAGGAAAGAGATTTTATCAATTGAGCCCAAAATGGTCGTTCCAGGGTTAATGGTAAGGTGGGTTTCAGCAGTGCCATCTCCGATGAACACAGCGCCATCGAGGAAATAAGTAATCGTATTTACCCAGGTCATATTGTCGGTGTAGTTGCCAGCAGTGAGCGTGCAGACATTGTTGTTCAGCATCCCCTCTGGGCAGTTTGTAACAGTACTCGTATCCGTATCCGTGTCAGTGTCGGTGTCGGTATCCGTGTCGGTATCCGTGGCGCCTGTGTCTGTCGATGAATCAGTGTCTATTATCGCATCGTCGTCATCATCATCCTCGCAAGCCGGCAGACCGACCGCAACGGAAACCGCAAGCCAAGCTAAACAGAAAAACCAAATTCTACCTTGCCGAAAAATATACATTTTCTCCTCCTGTGCCGCGTCCCTTCTTCAAACGCGGCCAATTACGCGAAATGAAGTCGCGTGCTTGTTAAAAGAACATCCTTAGTTAATTGAGCCCCTGTTCTGTTCATTGCATTTCTATCATTTGGCGATATAGCCTCATCAACTGCTTGCCTCAGCAATTGGAAAACCGCTTAGGCTGCTCGCGCTACGAATCAGCCACAACAAAGCAACATTTTGTCGAGGTTAATGTGACGTTTTTATGATCACTTGGGGTTGGAGGGGCTTGTCGGTGCTTTTATAAGATTAGATTAGTTACCGAAATGGCTCAGTTTACGAAAACCCATCCCCCCCTTCCCTTGCAGGGAGGAAAAACCACCCTGAATCATTGGATTGTTTAATTCCGGTGCCCCCTTTCCGCATCGGAGAGGGGGTTAGGGGGAGAGGTTTCTGGGAGGGCGCTAACCTAAGGCATGGTGACGATGATGGGATCGCCCGTGCACACGCCGACTTCGAAGAAGAGGTAGATCAGGACCCATTCCTGGGGCGCGATGTCGCTGGACATGCTGGTTGTGACGTGGAAGGTGGAGTAAAAGACCTTGCCACATCCATAGGGGAAGGTCGTGGTCATGGGACTGCCTGGGTAACTCTCTACGTCGTCGACCCAAATGCTCGGTATCACCGGTCCGGTGAAATAGTCCACAGTGCCGTCGTCATTGACCACCACCCCGTAGCCGTCATAGGCCGTATCGGAAATGCTATCGATGTTAATCCAGGCATCTGTTATGGGGTAGTTATCTAAATTCTCATTTGGCTGAACCACGGACAGCCAATCGCGCATTTCGTCGTCTAGAATTTTGCCATGGGTATCGTAAACGCCGACATTACCCGGATGGGACCCTTCATCGGCGCCGTTGAAATCAATAACGTCGGGCAGGGTCGTTTCTTCCCAATGTCCAGCCCAGCAGGACACATACATCTTACCCCCGACTTCGAGATATTGACGGAGCATTGCAGCATTACTTTCGAGATTGAACCCGCTGCCCATACAGGGGAAAAAGATCATGTGGTAAGTGTCGAGGTTTTCCTGGGCTTCGAATAGTTGGGTGGCGTTGCCCACGGCCGAGGATGAAGAACTGCCGTGGTTATATAAATCAAATTGCTCTGTTCCTGGCACTAAGTCGCCCCCGCTATCGAGTTCACCCAAACCCATTCTTGCTAGAAGATCTTCGGGAAAGTCCATGCTATCTATCAGAACCGCATAGTCTGGGATTCTATCATTGCCGTCGTCAGAGTTGGCCCCTGGGAGCTGGGTCACTTCCTCTGGCACTTCCTGAAAATCCGGCCCGCCATTGACCCGAATCTCCCGGATTCTCCTGAAATTGCCCTTGCGGGTGATAATATTAAAATTGCCCTCGTGGGCCGTCTCGATGGACCAGGTGCCGTCTGCATTGGACAGGGTCCACTGGCCGTAGGGCACTGCCTCGCATTCATAGCAATAGGCCTCGAAGGGAATCTCAGGTCCCATGCCTGTGGTTAGATAAACCAGAGCACCCGAGATGGGGAACCCGGACGCTGATTTGACGACGCCCCTCAACTTGGCATCGCCGAGCTCTCCGTTCTCGTCTTGGGGCTTCTCATCGGTCAGTCCGTCGCAATCCTCATCCACGCCATTAGGTGGGTTGTATTCTTCGATCGCCCCTGGATGGATGTCTGGGTTTGTATCATCGCAATCAAATTCCTCGCACCAGAAATCCTCGTCCTGGTCTGTGCAGCCCGCTTCGGTGTCAGAATCGGAGTCGGTGTCAGAATCTGTGTCAGCATCGGAATCGGAATCAGCATCGGAATCGGAATCAGCATCGCTGTCCGAGTCAGCATCGCTGTCAGCGTCAGAATCTCCATCGGTATCCGTATCAGAATCACCATCGGTATCCGTATCAGAATCTCCGTCTGTATTTGCCTCGTCATCGATGTTGCTCGGAGGGTCGACAGCTTCACAGCTCCCTAAACCCAAAGCCACCATCAAACTCCCCAGGACAAAAAATAGTGCAGTTTGCATTGCTCTTTTCATGGCATGCTCCTTGAAATGATTCAGTCATCTAAATAAATTTCTGTTGGTTATATAACTATCCTTTTATTTTATACTTTTCATACTTAATTATACTATAAGGTAGGGGCGAGCTATCAAGCAATATAAATATCTGCAATTTCCGACATTAATAATTGTCACACTACATACATTATACATTGTTCATTTTAAAGTAGGTTCGGATGAAATGATTGGGCTGGTGCGATCTATCTTCCTTGCCGAGTCGCGCTCTCTACTAAGGCATGGTGACGATGATGGGATCGCCGGTACACACCCCGACTTCGAAGAAAAGGTAGATCAGAATCCATTCCTGGGGCGCAATATCGATGGACGAACTAGTAGTGACGTGGAAGGTGGAGTAAAAGACCTTGCCGCACCCATAGGGGAACGTCGTGGTCATGGGGCTGCCTGGAAATTTCTCTACGTCATTGACCCAAATGCTCGGTATCACCGGTCCGGTGAAATAGTCCACAGTGCCGTCGTCATTTACCACTACCCCGTAGCCATCGTAGGCCGTATCGGAAATGGCCTCGATGTTAATCCACGCATCTGTTAGTGGATAATTGTCTAGATCCTCATTTGGCTGAACCACTGACAGCCAGGTGCGCATCTCGTCGTCTAGGATAGTGCCCTTGGTATCGTAAATGCTTACATTGCCCGGATTGGAGCCTTCATCGGGGCCGTTGAAATCAATGACGTCGGGCACGGTCGCCTCTGCCCAATGTCCAGCCCAACAGGATATATACGTCTTGCCGCCAGCTTCGAGGTATTGACGCAGCATTTCACCATTGCTGGCGAGGCTAAACCCACTGCAAATACAGGGGAAAAATATCATGTGATAGGAGTTGAGGTTTTCCTGGGCTTCGAATAGTTGTGTGGCGCTGCCCACGGCTGATGATGAAGAACCGGCATGGGTATACAAATCAAATTGCTCTGTGCCCTCGACCAGGTCACCGCTGCTATCGAGCTCACCCAAGCCCATTCTCGCCAAGAGATCTTCTGGGAAATCGTGGGTATTCATCAGAATCGCATAGTCTGGAATTCTATCTTTACCATCGTCGGTATTGGCCCCTGGTAGCTGGGTCACTTCCTCAGGCACTTCCTGAAAATCCGGCCCGCCATTGACCCGAATCTCCCGGATTCTCCTAAAATTGCCTTTGCGGGTGATAATATTAAAATTGCCCTCATGGGCGGTCTCTATGGACCAGGTGCCGTCTGCATTGGAGAGTGTCCACTGGCCATACGGCACTGCCTCGCATTCGTAGCAATAGGCCTCGAAGGGGATTTCAGGTCCCATGCCTGTGGTCAGATAGACCAGGGCACCAGAGATGGGAAACCCGGATGCTGACTTTACAATCCCCCTCAGCTTGGCATCGCCGAGCTCTCCATTCTCTTCGTTTGGTAGCTCGTCAATCTGGCCGTCGCAATCCTCATCCACGCCATTGGGTGGGTTGTATTCTTCGATCGCCCCTGGGTTGATATCTGGATTGGTATCGTCGCAATCAAACTCTTCACACCAAAAGTCTTCGTCTTGGTCAGTACAGCCCGCTTCGGTGTCAGTATCAGCATCCGTGTCAGCATCCGTGTCAGTATCGGCATCGCTATCCGAGTCAGCATCGCTATCCGAATCGGAATCACTGTCAGCGTCAGCATCGCTATCAGCATCAGAGTCCCCATCCGTATCAGCGTCAGTGTCGGTATCCCCATCCCCATCACTGTCAGCATCTCCGTCTGTATTTGCCCCATCATCGATATTGCCGGCTGGGTCGACAGATTCACAGCTACCCGCACCAACAGACAAAATCACAATTCTTAGGACAAGTAATAGGGGGGATTGTATGCTTCTTTTCACGGCACGCTCCTTCATATAAGCAATTTTCTGTTGGTTATATAATTATCCTTTAGTTATATATTTTTCATGCTTAGCACACTATATTATAGAGACAATTTGTCTTGCAACATAAATAATCATAAGCGATCACTATTTCTGACATTTGTAATTGTCATAGTAATTCTCATCAAATATTGGGTGGACTAAATTTTAGATGATCGGATTAAATGATTTGGCTGGCGCGATCTATTATTCTGGCCGAGCTGAGCTTTCAGCTAAGGCATGGTGACGATGATGGGATCACCCGTGCATACGCCGACTTCGAAGAAGAGGTAGATGAGGAGCCATTCCTGGGGGGCGATATCGCTGGACGAAGAGGTGGTGACGTGGAAGGTGGAGTAAAAGACCTTGCCGCATCCATAGGGGAACGTGGTGGTCATGGGGCTGCCTGGAAAGCTCTCTACGTCATCGACCCAAATGCTTGGTATCACCGGTCCGGTGAAATAGTCCACAGTGCCGTCGTCATTGACCACCACCCCATAGCCGTCATATGCAGTATCGGAAATGGCCTCGATGTTAATCCAGGCTTCTGTGATTGGGTAGTTGTCCAGATCCTCGTTAGGCTGAACCACTGACAGCCAGGCTCGCATTTCGTCGTCTAGGATAGTGCCCTTGGTATCGTAAATGCCGATATTGCCCGGATTGGAGCCTTCATCAGGGCCGTTGAAATCGATGACATCGGGTAGGGGCACCTCAGCCCAATGTCCAGCCCAACAAGACACATACATTTTCCCCCCGACCTCGAGATATTGACGGAGCATTTCAGAATTACTGGAGAGGAAAATTCCGGGGCAAGTACAGGGGAAAAAGATCATGTGGTAGGTGTTGAGGTTCTCTTGGGCTTCGAATAGTTGGTCTGCGTCACCCACAACTGAGGATGCAGTATTGCCATAACTATACAAATCAAACTGCTCGGTCCCATAGACCAGGTCACCATTTGCATCGAGCTCGCCCAAACCCATTCTCGCTAAAAGGTCTTCTGGAAAGTCATGGGTTTCCATCAGAATCGCGTAATCTGGAATTCTATCCTTACCGTCGTCGGTGTTGGCGCCTGGCAGCTGGGTTACTTCCTCTGGCACTTCCTGAAAATCCGGCCCACCATTGACCCGAATCTCGCGGATTCTCCTGAAATTGCCCTTGCGGGTGATGATATTAAAATTGCCCTCATGGGCGGTCTCTATGGACCAGGTGCCATCTGCATTGGATAGGGTCCACTGGCCGTAAGGCACTGCCTCGCATTCATAACAATAGGCTTCAAAGGGGATCTCAGGTCCCATGCCCGTGGTTAGGTAAACCAGGGCGCCAGAAATGGGGAACCCAGATGCTGACTTGACCACGCCCCGCAGCTTGGCATCGCCGAGCTCCCCGTTCTCGTCTTGAGGTTTCTCGTCGGTCATGCCGTCGCAATCCTCATCCACGCCATTGGGTGGGTTGTATTCCTCAATCGCCCCTGGATTGACATCTGGATTGGTGTCGTCGCAATCAAAATCCTCGCACCAAAAATCTTCGTCTTGGTCAATACAGCCCGTCTCTTCAGTATCACTGTCCGTATCAGTATCGGTGTCAGAATCAGAGTCAGAATCTGAATCAGAGTCAGCATCAGAATCAGCGTCGCTATCAGAGTCAGCATCAGAGTCCCCATCGGCATCAGTATCTGTATCGCCATCACTGTCGGTATCAGCATCTCCATCTGTATTTGATCCATCATCGATTTGGCTGTTCTGGTCGACATCTTCACAGCTCACGACACCAGCAGCCAAAACCAAAATCCCAAGAACACCCAATAGTGCGCTTTTAATTACTGTCCTCATGGCATACTCCGTAAAATTGAAACTGCGATGATGCGGATACAAGGAAAATTTTCTGTTAGTTTCGTAAATAACTCTAGTTACATTTTTTTCATACATGGTGGGTTATATGAAAAAAATAATTCAGGGATCAAGGTAAATAGTTGTTATTTCTGACTTTTTTAATTGTCATACTAGGCTTTGTCTCAAAAGGGGTAACACTATACCAGCCCGGGCAACGCGTTGGAGTACGAACTTTGCTGAGCTGTTCTGTCTGCTAAGGCATGGTGACGATGATGGGATCGCCCGTGCATACGCCGACTTCGAAGAAGAGGTAGATGAGGACCCATTCCTGGGGTGCGATATCGCTGGACGAAGATGTGGTGACGTGGAAGGTGGAGTAAAAGACCTTGCCGCATCCATAGGGGAACGTCGTGGTCATGGGGCTGCCTGGATATTGCTGTACGTCATTGACCCAGATGCTCGGTATCACCGGTCCGCTGAAATAGTCCACGCTACCGTCGTCATTGACTACTACGCCGTAGCCGTCGTAAGCAGTATCGGAAATGGCCTCGATGTTGATCCAGGAATCCGTGATTGGGTAGTTGTCTAAATCCTCGTTAGGCTGAACCACTGACAACCAGGCCCGCATTTCGTCATCTAGGATAGTCGCCTTGGTATCAAATTTGCCAACACTGCCCGGACTGGAGCCTTCATCACTGCCATTGAAATCAATGACGTCAGGCAGGGTCTGCTCTGCCCAATGTCCAGCCCAGCAGGACACATACATCTTGCCCCCGACCTCGAGATATTGACGGAGCATTGCAGCGTTGCTTTCGAGATTAAACCCACTACAAATACAGGGAAAAAAGATCATGTGGTAGCTGTTGAGGTTTTCCTGGGCTTCGAATAATTGGGTAGCCTCACCCACAGCAGATGATGAAGATAAGCTATCGTTATACAAATCAAATTGCTCTGTGCCATGCACCAAGTCACCGCCGCTATCGAGCTCGCCAAGACCCATTCTCGCTAAAAGATCTTCGGGGTAGTCCATGGAATTCATCAGAACCGCATAGTCTGGGATTCTATCCTTACCGTCGTCGGTATTGGCGCCTGGCAGCTGGGTTACTTCCTCTGGCACTTCCTGAAAATCCGGCCCACCATTGACCCGAATCTCCCGGATTCTCCTGAAATTGCCCTTGCGGGTAATAATATTGAAATTGCCCTCGTGAGCCGTCTCGATGGACCAGGTGCCGTCTGCATTGGATAGGGTCCACTGGCCGTACGGCACTTCCTCGCATTCATAGCAATAGGCCTCAAAGGGAATCTCAGGTCCCATGCCTGTGGTCAGATAGACCAGGGCGCCGGAGATGGGGAACCCAGACGCTGACTTGACCACGCCCCGCAGCTTGGCATCGCCGAGCTCTCCATTCTCGTCTTGGGGCTTCTCATCGGTCAGTCCGTCGCAATCCTCATCCACGCCATTGGGGGGGTTATATTCTTCGATCGCCCCTGGATGGATATCTGGGTTTGTATCGTCGCAATCAAATTCCTCGCACCAGAAATCCTCGTCTTGGTCAGTACAGCCCGCTTCGGTGTCAGTATCAGTATCTGTGTCAGCATCAGTGTCAGAATCGGAATCGGAATCAGCATCAGAGTCGGAATCAGCGTCAGAATCCGAGTCAGCGTCAGAGTCGCTGTCAGCGTCGGAATCCGCATCAGTATCCGTGTCTGTGTCTCCATCCCCATCACTGTCCGCATCTCCATCTGTTGTATTTGCCCCGTCATCGGTGTTGCTCGGCGGGTCGACAGATTCACAGCTCCCTGCACCAACAGACAACATCAAAATCCCTAGGGTAAGAAATAGTGGGGATTGTATGCTTCTTTTCATGATGCACTCCTTAATTTGATTTCAATCTGTCCAATCTTGATATAATAGTTCAATTTCAGATAATAACCTTATGAAATTAAATACAATTCAACCATTATATCGGTACTGTTCCAGACTCTGGATCCACCACAAATAGGACCCGGTCAATCAGCACTGCTGAATCCAATCTTGCATCTGAGGTATCGTGGATATGGAATATGAGTCGGAAGGTCTCACCTGGGGTTATGGGCCACTCCGTGGCAATCCACCCACTCGCGCTGCCATAGTTCTTGCCCGTTTCCATGTTGGGTTCGCCATTGGAGAAAGTCTCGTCTTCTGGGTTTGCAGCACAGGAAAACCCAGTGCCCGAAATGTCTGTCGTGGCTTGCCCATCTGGACATCCGTCATACCAACAGCACTCTGAAAGGGAGGTGTTGACAGCCACGTAACACAGCCTCTCCCCGAGCTCGCAGACCTCCATCTCTGCCTGCTCTTCGTCGCACTCGAAATCGTAATAGACATCTGGATCACGGCACTGGGCAAAGTTGATTACAGTCCGTTCCGGGTGAATAATCCCTTCTCTTTCTATTATAATGTAGAACTTGTCGTTAAAAGCCTTTCCCACGAACTCATCAAACTCAGCAGAGAGAAACATATAGGTTATTTGAATACCGCCTGCTTCCACAGGAGCCCTTAAATCAATGCGCCACTCCATCACATCGAATATCTTGAACTCATCTGATGAAAACGGGTCCTCCATGCTATCATCTGGGTTGAGCTTTACATCGTGGTCTGTGCCGAGCACCGTGCCAGAGGCCATGGCAGCGTAGGAATCATTCATTACCGGTGCCAGGTCATTGGCGGCATCTCCGTACTGTTCTATTGCGGCGTAGGTACCTGCAGGGTCTGCGTTTGTCGGAGATTTGTACTCCTGTCCTAGAAAGACCGCGTCGTCGCAGAGCTCTACTGCGCAGCGCATTTCCTCGAGGGATGCCCCAACGCTCGGACACCCATCGCAGTCCGGAATAATCAATTGTTCTTCTGTATCAGTATCACTGTCACTGTCGCTGTCAGAATCAGAATCCGAGTCAGAATCGGAATCCGAGTCAGAATCGCTGTCTGAATCTGCATCTGAACTGATATCGGTTTCAGAGTTGGCTGAATCATCTGCATCGACGCAGGCCATTGACCCGCCAACGCCCACGAGAATGCAATACGCAATCATACCGATATAGTTGTAATTTGCTGTTAATTTCATAATGATTCCTCTGATTTACAATTCTCGTTTGAATTATATGAGAAGGAGACCTCGAATAGCAAGAACATATTTACCGTTATTTGAAATTAATGAAAAAGATGCAATTACTTTTTTCCTATCCTCAAGTATCGATTTTGCGTTACGTTTCAAAGCGATATGCAGTATTCAGCCGTCATTCTCGCCGGTGGAAAAGGGGCTAGGGCAGGGGGGTACAAACCCTTGTGGCCCCTTGGTGGACAGGTGGTTATCGACTGGGTCGTACAATCAGCTTTAACTGTCTGTTCCAATATCCGCATCGTCGGGGGCTTTTATTTTGAATCCTTGCAAGACCACGTTGAAGCGACCCATGGGCATGTGATGTTGCTTCGCAATGAAACACCAGACCGGGGTATGTTTTCATCGGTTTGCGTTGGGCTCGCCAATCTCGATGGGCCGGTGTTTATTCATCCAGCAGACATTCCCGGTGCAGATGGTGGGGTATACCGTGTAATGGCAGCTGAGTTCGAGCAGCACGCAAAAGCTGCTGCGCACTCCCAGGTCCAAGTCATAAGACCCCTCTTTAATGGACGCCCGGGCCATCCCATTCTCTTGGCACCTTCAGCTATCCAAGTGGTGCAACAGGCAGACCCGACCACAACCCTCCGGGATGTTTTGGTATCCCTGCATAAAGTAGATGTGCCGGTCAAAAACAGATGGATTCTCAAGGACATGAACACAAAAGCCCAATACGAGCATCTTAAACGACACTTTGGGTTGTGATGTGAGTATCCAGGATATAAACCTCTCCATACTCGAATATAACCCCATCTATACCCGAAGATGAATCAATGGATTTGCGGACGCTATCTTACAATTGTGCGGATAGAACGGTCCATATTCGTGAATACAAGGGATCATATCAGGGAATAAATAGGTTTATATCAGGAATAGATAAGTTTATATCAAGGGATAGATAGGGGTCATATCAAGGAATAAATAGGTTTATATCAAGGGATAGATGGGGATCTCTCAGGTATGATCTGACAGCTGCTGCCGGTTGAGCAGCTACGGCAGGTGAAATCGCATGAGTCAAAAAAATGGTTCCCCCTGTTTTGATGAATATTTTTATCTGCTAAGAACCTATCTCAGTAGGCCGGACCGAGCATGGTGATTGAGACACGAGCAGTGCAAGGCAGGACGACAAGTCTTGCTGGTGGCAAGGCGCGGAGGAGTAACGCAGCAATGCGAAGTGGATCGGGCGCCATGCGACGGG
>JASJCT010000003.1 GCA_030065855.1 Myxococcota bacterium | reverse complement strand
CAAGCAATTGTTTTCAAAGGTAAAATTCGATTGGACGTGTCAAAATCCCCCTAACCCCCTTTTTCAAGGGGGAGATCCTTTACCCGGCATAAAAATAGCAAAAATCGCGACATTTGCCCTTAACCGAATGCCATTGTTGGCAAAGGGGGCAGGGGGGATTTCGTCTTTTCCCCTGGCATTGCGAGGTGACAAAATCCCCCTAACCCCCTTTTTCAAGGGGGAATTTGCTAACTTTACCCGACAAATTTCGTTTGACATGGCACTAGCTAAGATGCTGCTTCCCGCACTGCTTCTAGCCAGTTGTAACCGTACCGGGTGTCGGGTTCCAGGTAGTGGCCCTCGCTCCATTCGTTCCAGGAAGCGATAAAAACCATTGGAGATGCTGGGTTTTCTCGGGCTGAAAACCTTACGGCCCCCTTGAGAAACTGGGCAAATTTGGCCGGGGACTGTCCCACCACGATCGGCGACCAGGGGTAGCGCTTGGGTTTTTCCTTTCCATAGTCCACTGCCCTGGGGGTTGCATCCCACCCAGGTGAGACAGCTGGAAAATAGGGCAAGCGGGTAGCCTGGGTCATGTGTGGCCACTGACCTGCACGTGCCCGTGCGGCTTGCTCAAAATCCTGAATACGCGGGCCCTTCCACTCGGGTAGCAGGACATAGTGGGTCACACTGTCAAATCCGATTTTTTGGAGTACGGGTCGAAATTGGGGGATCGGGTCAATGGCCGCCAGGTGAAGCCCGCCAAAGCCGTTTGCAAACAACCACTTGCGCGCGCGAGCAATGGCAGCCCGCGCGCCGTTCTCGCCCAGCTGGCGCAAAAAGAAATTCGTATCAAAGATGCTCAAGTAGGCATTGCCTAGATAACGAAAATAGCTGGGTTGGGTGAAGTATTCCGTGGCTATGTGTTTGATAAAATCTAGAAAATCATTTGAGTCAGTGTAAACGAGGCGCATTGGATCGATCCCCTCGCCCTGGGTCTTTTTGACAGGTAGCACGCGCCTGGGCATGCGATTGGCCCACATGAGAGCGAATTGGATCTCTCGATTCGACGGTGCACTGAGAAACCCCTGGTTGAGCGCACCTTCGAGAAGTCGCTTGCCTCTGGACCAGTAAAAAGCAAAGACAAACAGGTCGATACCATGGGCCTTGGCCGCATCAATTTTTTTGGAAAATACCCGGGGCTGGGACTCGTCCTCGCGACCCCAAAGGGGGATATTGGGCTGTTGGTGTCCGTCAAACCGCGGCGTGGCGCCATAGACCAAGTCCCATTCACTAAACCCCTTTGAAAACCCCACATCCCGCACAGAACACGGGTGCCAACCGGGGTAGTAGTACGCGGCAATGGTAATATCTTTAGCCACGGCGCCACTTTAGTCTCTTAGTGGTAGGTTTTGGAAAATTTCGGAAAAAATATTGAGATAAACAAGATAGCTGCGCCATTTTGGTTTCGGTCCTGCCGCGGGGGAAGGGGATCGGTGCAAAATGTCGAGGGGTTGTGTTGAGTCTCGTTTTTGTCAATACTTTGGGCATGACTGGATCGAGGACCTGCGCAATCATCGTGGCTTTGCCGTCAGAGGCGCGCCCGTTCATCGACCACTTTGGTCTTAAAAAAGAGCCGGTCCTGCCGTCGATTGACTGTTTTGGCAATGAGGATCTGCTGCTCGCAGTGAGCGGTATTGGCAAGGTCAGATCCGCGTTTGCCGTTGGGTATACAATTGCCCAGTTCGGCCAAGATGCATTGCGCTACGCCCTTAACGTGGGCATCGCCGGTGCCCACCCCAACTCCGGGGCTAATATTGGCGATCTGTTTCTCATCAATAAAATCGTCGATACCAGCTCGGGGAGATCGTTCTACCCAGATATGCTCCTTCAGACCGAATTGAATGAGAAACCAGTGATGACCTTCGATGCTCCAGTGATGCAACCCGGTAGCGATATGCCCGATGAAACCCTGGTCGACATGGAGGCCTCTGGATTTTTCGAGGCAGCGTCCCGATGCCTCCCACCCCACCGCCTTGCATGCATGAAGATCGTCTCAGACCACTGTGATATCGCCGGGCTCACCAAGCAGAAAGTCGAATCCCTGATGCATCCACATGTCGAAACCGTAAACGCCTATCTTCAGCAGGCCCGTGCCAGTTTTGGTGAGAATGGGACAATCGGTTTGGAGGAAAAGCGCTGGATACAAGCGCTAGTTGCCCAGCTGCGCCTGACGGTCAGTCAGAAACACATGCTCGAGGACTGGGTTGGCCAGTACCTTCAAACAACCGGGCGTCATTTGCCCGATGTGTCTGAGCTGTTACGCACGCCCGTTGCCACCAAGGGCCAAGGAAAGGACCGACTTGAGCACCTGCGATCCCTTCTCTTTCAATAAGAGGTTTTCCCATATTTACATAGAGGCCTCGGCCCGGCCATACCCCATGACTGGACAAATTCTGGATGCCTTTCCAGGTGCTCGGATCGTTTCCATCGACTCTTATAAAGAGGTATTTAACCGATCCCGACAAGATCGCGCCCAGCAAAAAAAGAGTCCCAAACTGATCCTCGCCAAGAAAGCGCCCCCTTTTCTGTACCCGATGTCATACCAATGCCAGACCCTGGGATATGCCGATGCGGTCTATGCCACACCGGCACTCAACTGTGTTTTTAGCTGTGACTACTGTTTTTTACAGGGCATGTACAATACGGCGAATATCGTCGTTTTCGTCAATTGCCATGATTTCTTCAGAGCGACCGCTAGAGCTGTCAAAGCGCGCATCAATAGAAAACATCCCCTGCTCGTGAGCATTTCGTATGAAACTGATCTCGCCGCATTGGAGGGTTTTACCGGATATTGCAGCCAATGGATTGGCTTTGCCAAGGAGACGCCTGGCATTGCGATCGAGCTGCGCACAAAGAGCGCTTGTTTGAGCAGGATTGATAGGAAGGCCACAGATCAGGTGATACTCGCCTGGTCCTTAGCGCCAGTGAGCGCAGCTGGACAGTACGAGCGAGGAGCCCCCTCGCCGATAAAGCGACTCGAAGACATGGCGCGCGCAGCAGCAGATGGATGGCGAATCCGCCTCTGCCTAGACCCCATCCTGCCGGTACCCAATTGGCAGGAGGACTATCAGAATTTAATAAAAGACGTCTTTGCCCGTATTCCGAGCGAACAAATAAGGGATGCCACACTCGGGAGCGTTCGCATGGGCAAGACCCATGTTAAGAGGATAAAAAAGGCAGGCTACCGCTTCAATGTGCCCCATCAACTGCCGCCTAAAAAGAAAAGAGAAGTCGAAGACCACATATATCGAGAGCTAGCGCACTATTTACCTGAGGAAAAGATAGGTATTTTAACCCCTTAACCCGTGTCATCGGGTAACTAGGGGCGGTTACCCGTCCCCGGGTTCCCGACCCCTTTCGCCCTTTCTTTCCTTACTTATCTTCACGGCGGATTTGACCGAGAAATCGCTCGAATACACTCAGATCTTTTTCAAATTGCTTCGGCTTATCTGCGTAGCCGAATATGAGGAGATAGGGATCTGGTTTGGATTTTGCCCCTGCTTTTTCAACTTTTCTGTCATCGTCTGCCAACACAATTTTGATTTTCTGCTTTACATAATCTTTTCCTTCTATCCATTTCTGTATATCAATGAGCTCGAAAGTTCTGGAGGGAAACATTTTGCCATCGATTGCCACCTTGTCGTCCTTGTGCACTCTGACAATGTGATTCTGGACTCCAATTGGTCTATACCCATTGAAATCACCCCATATCATCGGATCCTCTACGACTAACGTATCGGCATAATGAGCAAAGAAGGCATCAAAATCTCTTGGGTCTTGCTCGTCCGGTATGCCTCGACTGGCCATCCAAATGACTCCGTTACCTTCACTGTTTCTCAAGGCGATATTGACAAGGTCAGTATCGACTGCCACAGCAGTATTGGGGTCAAGTTGACTTTTAACGTAAATTGATCCCAAATATTCCTCCTTGTGCGTCCAGATGCCATTCTTATTTTTTTTCGGAGTGTCGGTCTTCCAACGTCCGTCAAAGAGCGTTTTTGACGTACTATCCACGTACTCTACCAGGTAGTTACTTCGATAGTGGGGTCGAAATCCCCTCGCTTCAAATCCTCCAGGACCGCACTTAGTCACAAAAATCGAGGCCAGTAGGCCAATGAGCAGTATCTGGGTAGGGTGTGGTCGGGTATGTTCGCATCGATATCTCATTGGTCTGTCCCCTCTTTTTTCTTAGCGGCGTTCATGACGGCGGCGAAATCTGTCTTGTTCCCTGGTTTTAATCCCAGTTTATCGAGGGTGACATCCATAGGGACACCAAAGCCGAGGCCTTCAAAACCAGGTCTGATTACCTTCCAACTGACAACCCCGAGGATGTTGCCATCTCTATCCACCATCGGGCCCCCGCTGTTTCCCGGACTGACACTCGCATCGGTCTGAATGAATTTGAGATCCTCAAATTCTCGGATGCCGCTTATTACCCCCCTTGCCACAGAAGACTCGTACCCATCGGGCGCGCCGACGACAAAGACATCCTGGCCAGGGGATGGCTGGGATGTCGCGATCGGCAAACACGTATCCACTGCCACAGCGGTATATAGGAGCGCCACATCATTTTGCTTATTGCGCCTTACGACCGTTGCCTCGAGTTGTTTTTCATCGTGGGTAACAACCTCTACTTTTTCAGCCCCACTGACCACGTGTGCTGCCGTAAGGATGAATCCATGCCGAGAGATGAGAAATCCACTGCCTAACCCCATGCCGTTTTTCACCGTCACCGTGGCGTGGACCACCTTGTCAATATGCTTGGGCAAGGATCCTGTTTTTTGATCGCACGCCAAGAATTCCGCCTGGGAGTATGCTTCTACAGATGTATCCGAGCTTGATATCTTTGTTAATTCGCCCAGTTTTTTATCCTTTAGGAGCTTTCGAAACGCGCCAAGGGCGAGGATGTTCACGGTTTGTTCCACGTTCTGTTTGGTGACTGAGACTCTCTGCAAATAAGTATTTTTCTTTTTCCAGACGACCTCGTCTTTTAAAACATCTAATACTTGCCACTCAATCGTCATCTTACAGTTCGACATGCCCGAGAAGGAGACATCTGGACAGTCGATTTTCTTGATCGTCCCGCCGATTTTAAGGCGGGCAGATCTACTGGCATCCTTGCCAAAAACCACGTTCTCGGCACCTCTTACATTGAACTTTTGTCTTCGAAGCTCATCTAGAAACACTAACCGAAACCCAAAATCTGTGATACCCACGTCGAATCGACCCGTGGGGCGATAGATGAGATCGGCAAACGTGATGGTGTGACGCTCTTCTTTTTTGGGGTCGTCTTTCTCGGCATTGGCCTTGCCGATGCCTGTTGCGCCCAGGAAGACCAACATGGCTAAAATGCATTTTGATAATCGCGCATTATTTTTGGGGTGTTGCCCTTGGTTCAACGCGCGCCATTTAGTCATTTGCAGTGGTATGCAGTTCATCAATCGGATGTCTCCTTCCTCGCAGTGATGTCGGTCGGCACTCTTTGCTTTCTCATTGGACAGATAAAAACCTAACCCAATGTGACATACCAGTCAAACCAGGCGCTGCCGAGCCAGCGCCTCTTTGGCCCCCTCCCCAGCCCTCATGCGAGCTGACTTAATCGTTCGGATTTCTGGAAACCCCGAAGGGGTTGTCCATACCAGCCCAGCGCAACGCGCTGGGATCATTGAGAATATAAAAAAAATAAGCCCCAAAGGGGCGCTCCATTGTATTGGCGCGTGAACTTCGGCACCTCATTTCCATATGGGTCGCCCTTTCAGGGCTATAGATCTTGTTCTCGAAATAATCCCGGGGCGCTGCCCCGGGCTGGTATAGTTGAGCCCTTTGGGCTCCATTGCATCCACGCCCTTAAGTTCGCACTTATGAGGGCCGGGAGGGGGCTCCCAAGGAATGGAAGTGTGGGTTATGATCGGGCTTTAGTTGAGATGCCGCAGTCCTTGCGGAGCCTCGCTAGTTCTCGGGCGGTTAGGTGGCGGTACTGGCCGACTTTGAGGCCTGCTATGGTCAAGCCGGCAAATGATATTCGCTTGAGCTTGATCACATCGAGGCCGGTTGCCTCGCCCATGCGGCGTATCTGGCGATTTTGCCCCTCGTGGAGCGTGACTTCGAGCCACGTGAAATTGTCTGTTTCCTCTACGCAAAAAGCCTCGGCCGGCCGGGTCACCGAGCCGCCAATGTCCACGCCAGATCTCCACTTTTTTAATATCTCAGCACTCACCTGGCCCCGAATCTTTAGCAGATAGGTCTTTTTTGCGCCGTAGCGCGGATGGGTGAGCCTATTTGAGAGTTCACCGTCGTTGGAGAGCAACAACGCGCCTGACGTGGCAAAATCGAGGCGCCCCACCGGGTACAAACGCTCGCGAAAGCCCTTAATGTAATCCATTACCGTGGGTCTCCCCTCTGGATCCCGAACTGTGCAGACCACGCCGCGCGGCTTGTTTAGCAGAATGGTGACGAGCTTCTGAGGGATTAATTTGCGGCCGTCGACTTCGATGCGATCCCTATGCGGATCGACTTTGGTGCCGAGCTCGCATATCACGCGATTGTTCACCCGCACCCGGCCGTCTCGAATGATGTCCTCAGCTTTGCGCCGGGAGGCCACGCCCGCGTCAGCAAGCGCTTTATGAAGTCTCATGGTTGGCAATGAACGGGCTCTAGCTCTCCTGATCTTCAGCCGGCGCGGCGGGCGCTTCTTCTTCGGCCGGCTCGCCCTCCTCGGCTTCGGACGTCCCAGCCTCTTCGAGGGCTGCAGCTTCTGTCTCGTCGTCCCGGGACCAGTTATCGGCCCGGCCATCCCCGTCCTCATCGACCCCTATCCGAATCAGCCGCCCAGCTTCGTAATACTCCCAATAGTCAATGCGACGATCTCCGTCCGTATCTCCTTCGACCCGCACGGGCACGTCTGCTTCCAAATGACGGATGCGATCGACCAAGCCGTCTGAATTCGTGTCTATCTCCTGCTTTACGACCTTTCCCTTGGCATAGGTGGAGATGATGTCGATACTCCCATCGTAATCTAAATCCACCTCGTCCCGAGAAATCTGACCTTTCTGATCAAAGAATACAAAAATATCTTTGGTCCCGTCGAAATTGAGATCCGCCTCGCGGCAGACCAGGACCTTTGTGGTTTCAGATGCCAAGTAGACCTTCCGCACATCTGGGGTGCCATCCTGATTGAGGTCCACGAGAGACTCACTTCGGTTTTCAGTCTCGCACTTTGCACCGTCGTCCACGCGTCCCATTGTCTGGCCAGCACCTGGGCCGCCTGTTGACCCTGCCTTGCCTGCCGCACCCCCGCATCCCACAGCGATTACGGCGATGCAAATGAATAGGTGATGCATCTTCATTGCTCCCCTCCTCTTTTCGAACAGACCCTCGCGTTCCGCTTTTATACGTACCACATCCTTAAAATTACAGGAGATGCCCTGTCTGCCCAAAGAGTTTAGCACGAAAACCCGGTGCATGCGTACCAGATCACCTTGGCCTTTTTTTAAACCCACCACGCCGACCGCGTTCCCAGCTGGATGCAGGCGCTGGACCCAGACTCCGAATCTCATCTGCGGTCAACCGAGATGATAAGGCACCAAAATGGATTTTGATCGTCCCCTTTTCATCTATGTCCCAAACAACGCCCCGCCGACCGCGCAAAAATCCCTTTTTCACCTCAACGAGATGACCGACCGCGATGTCGCTTCCAGTTTCGGGTGGAGGGGTAGATCGGCGCTCTGGTGGCCGCTCCCGTCGCTGCTCTTTGCGGCGGTCGCCAAATGCTGGACGCGTCTTTTTATCCGGAATTTTTTCTTCTGTTCGATTTTCCGCTCGATTGCGTTCAGGGCGTTTGGTCGGGGCCTCTAACTTCCAATTGGCCGCAAGGGCTTCGGCGCGCGCGCGCGCATCCTCTTCTTTGGCTGCCTGGGCCGCTCTTGCTGCTGCAGCTCGCCGCGCTGCCTGCTCCCGCTGTCGCCAGGCCTGTGTTTCGAGGTACTTTTCCTCGATCTCGGCGCGAAGGTGGATGGCCTGCTGCTCCTTTTTACGCCTTGCTTCAGCGCGTTTGGCTTTCTCCTTTTCGAGCGTTTCCCGGTTTGCTTCGAGGGCCTCGGCGCGCTCAGCCACGAGCATGTCGAGGGAGATGGCGTCGTTCTCTGGGGACCAAGCACAAAAGCGATAAATGGGCACGAGCAGTTCAAATACCTCTTTTGCCGTTTCTACAACGTCTGAACCGAGCACCAGGACTTGATCTCGGGGCAGCCGGGCGCCCATGAACAGCCATTGTCTATCGGTGTCAAACCCCTGGGCCAGGGCATCAATCTCAGGCTCCCCAAAGTTCCCAGGCGCCTGGGTGTGCCCACTCAAACGTCCGATTTCGTAATGATCCGGAAGCGCGCTTAACAGCTCTTGCAATCTTTGGCGATGTTCGGTTGCCAGGAGTAGGTTGAGCAGATTCTTCCGGTCTACCCATGCGTCGTGATGCAGCCGCAGCCCGATCTCGAGATGGTCAAAAAAGACGGCGACGCCGAGAAACACATGTCGATACCGAGGTGTGGGGTCGGCGAGGGTATCGGCCAATGTGCGCTCTTTATCAATCAAATCAGTCAGCTCGCCCTTGGCGACCTCGTCTCGGGAGAAAAATAACCACTGCGCATCTACCCGTTTTTTGTTCCACAGAGACGGAAACTCGTCCGACAGGTGCATTACGAGTGGCAAATGCGCCGTATTAAGCATCTGTGAGAGGTGTTCGCCGATAGCCGCGAGCTTGTTTCTTACTTTTCGCCTTTGCAGCGTGAACATATTACTGTTCCACTTCTCTTGTGCATAGGCATCGAAGTCCTCGGCTTCAAACGCTGCGAAATCCATGTGTTCGCCTGACCCGGACACGGCGTCCTCCTTGTCGCACTAAATCCATCAAGTGGGCGCGACGTCGATCAATGAGTCAAGTTCTAGCCCTAAGTATCGGGACAAATTCCCTTGGCCGTCAAGCAGCAGTAAGGGATCAGCTATTTATCCTTCTTTTTTTTCGCATCCCCGCCTTTGCCCTCTTTCTTTTTCTTTCCGCCGGCGGCCGGTTTGGCTTTTTGCCCGGCTTTCTTCTTGGGTTGGGATTTGTCTGCGGCGACCTTTTGCACGTGGGCTTCCCGCGCGTCGATAGCGCTCAGTCGCTGTTTCGCCTTGGCGAGCGCTGCTTTCGCCCGGCGCAAAATCGGATCCTGCTCTAGATCTTTGCCAGATCTGCCGGCGTTGGTAAGCACCTCGATTCTCGCCTTTACCGACGCCTCGGCGACATCCCGTTGTTTAAGCCTGACATCTTTGCTAATCGAACCCATTTTCTTCCCTTTTTTCGTAGTTGCCGCTCTAGTTTGTGGCACCTTCACTAGTCAAGCACGGGACATTGTCATAGGAAAGGCATAAGAGCAAGTCTTGAGATGTCCTCGGGAAACCTATTTTTTTGCCTTTGTTTCTCTGTGGAGGAAAGCTTATACTTAAAGAGGATGTTGTCATTGATGCGATAGCCGGATTGCAAGGAGGAACAGACTAAAAATATGGCCGTCATGGAACTAAGGCAGCAGCTGAAGCTAGCACAGCAACTCGTGATGACGCCTCAGCTGCAGCAGGCGATCAAGCTGCTCCAGCTATCCCGTACCGAGCTCGTCGATATGGTACAGCAAGAGCTGGAGGAAAATCCTATCCTCGAGGAAACACCTGAAAACATTGAAAAGCAATCACAGGATCACGAGTCCACTGAGCCAATGACCGGCCAGAATACCTCCCAACCCACCGAGAGCGAAGCCGTTACCGGCGCCAACGACATTGATTGGGAAAAGTATTTAGAAAATTACGCCAATCAAGCACCGGCACTGCCTTCCTTCCGCTCCCGGGACGAAGACATGCCCTCCTTGGACGCTACCTTAAGAACGCGCATGTCTTTGGCAGATCACTTGCGATGGCAGCTCAAAATGGCCGTGGTGAACGAGGAAGAGAACCATTTTGTCAACCTGGTCATCGGTAACTTGGACTCAGATGGCTACTTCAAGGAACCGCCCATCGAAGAACTCGCCGCTGAAGCTGGCCTCGAGGTGGAGGACGCCGAAGAAGTATTGAAGATGATTCAGATGTTCGATCCGGTCGGCGTGGCAGCCAGGGATTTGCGCGAATGCCTGTTGGCACAGGTGGAGGCCTTTGAACTGGATGCAGATGTCCGCGATATCATAGACCAGCACCTCGGCAATCTCGAAAAGCGCAACTATCAGGCCATTGCCAAAAATCTGGATCTTTCAGTTGAAGATGTCTACGAGGTGGCCAAAATAATCTCCACGCTCGAGCCCAAGCCGGCGCGGAATTTTGTGGCCGAGGAACCCCGGTATATCGTTCCCGATGTCTACGTGCACCGCGTGGGAGATCGCTATTTTGTCGTGGCCAACGATGATGGATTGCCCCGGCTCAAGATATCCGGGTTTTTCCGCAGCGCAATGGACGCGGGCCCCGCTGCCAAGGAATACGTTCAAAATAAGCTCAGATCGGCCCAGTGGCTCATTCGATCTATCGACCAGCGGCGAAGGACGATTATAAAGGTCACCGAGTGTATCGTAGAAAAGCAGCGGGATTTCTTCGAAAAGGGTGTGGATTTTCTAAAACCAATGATTCTCAGGGACGTGGCTGAGTCGGTAGGCATGCACGAATCGACCATCAGTCGGGTCACAACCAATAAATACGTTCACACCCCTCAGGGGATATTCGAGCTCAAATACTTTTTTAACTCCTCAATCCGGCGCACCAGTAACGATGATATTGCGTCGGAGAGCGTAAAGAACAAGATTCGAGAGATCGTCGGCGCTGAGGACAGGCAGCGGCCCCTAAGCGATCAAAAAATTGTGGAAAAATTGGGCAAGGATGGGATTGTCATAGCCCGCAGGACTGTTGCTAAGTATCGAGAAATGTTAGGCATTCTCTCTTCGTCAAAACGCAAGAAGTACTTTTAGTCAGGGAGCTTATTTGTTGCGAGAAAAACTGCGAAGCTCACTTTTTTCAGTGCATAGAAATGAGGTGAGGCGCACTCGGCAAGGTGGCTCAAGCGCGGTGCCGGACAACCGGCGTGACCGCAATGGAGGATGATTCATGCAAATTTCGATGACATTTCGTCACATGGACCCAACAGATGCAATGAAAGAGATGATAGAGGGCAAGGTCAGTCGGGTAAAAAAATACCTCCACGGGCCGATCGAAGCCAATGTGGTGCTTTCGGTCGAACGATATCTGCAGGCTTGTGACATTACAATAAACGCAGGGGGACGCATTTATCAAGGACATGAAGAGACAGATGACATGTATACGTCGATCGATAGGGTAATGGACAAAATCGAGCGGCAAATCGACAAGAAGAAAGGCAGGGCTCGGGCCAATCGGGTGTCTGCCACCCCATAAAAAACATCGGTCAATTCGTTTTCTTAAGAAGGGTCCTCGTGCTAGGATTGGGGAATAGACAAGCGGTTCAACCGGGTTACATTTCTTTTTAGGAGTCGCGACGAGGACGAAATCCACCCATGAAACTGACAGATATCATCGGGCTTGAAACGATCTCGACAGATCTTAAGTCAAGCGGCAAGATGGATGCACTCGGTGAGCTCGGTGCCTTACTGGCCAACCGAATCCAGGGTGTGGACATTGACATCATCACTAAAACATTGGTCGAGCGAGAACGCTTGGCCACGACAGGTGTGGGCGGTGGCATTGCCATTCCCCACGGGAAGTTGGCCGGATTGGATGCTATTTACGCAGCGATCGGCATATCTCGAACCGGCATCTCTTTTGACGCCGTGGACGGCGCGCCAGTGCATATATTTGTCGCGTTGATCGCCCCGCTCAATTCAAGCGGGGATCACCTCCGCGCCCTCGCGAAAATTTCGCGTTTGCTCAAGGAGCCGGACAATCGCGCGCGCTTTATCGGTGCGCAGGACAGCGCCGACCTATTAAAAATGGTCCGCGAAGAGGACGAAAAGCTTTAAGGCCATGGAAATCAGGACGCTCCTATCATCCCTACGGGTTGAACTCGGTCTCGAAATCGTGGCCGGGCACGATGGGTTGGATAGGCGCGTCACCGCAACCTCTGTTCAAAAACCAGGACTCGCATTGGCGGGATTTCCCGAGATGCTAAAGCCTGGGCGTGTCCAGATTCTGGGGAGGACAGAGGTTGATTACCTATGGTCTCTGGCACCCACGCCTCGGACAGCAGCTGTCGAAAACCTCCTGGGAGGCACGCCTCCGGTCGTTGTCGTTACGCGCGGGGCCGATATCCCCGAGCAACTCATCGCCTCGGCCACCACCCGGCGCATCCCGCTGCTGCTGACCGGCCTTAGGAGCTCGATCTTTGTCGAGGCGATCCACAGATTTCTAGCAAATCGGCTGACCCGGGTGCGGTCGATCCACGGTGTGCTAGTGGATGTATTCGGCGTCGGTGTGCTTATGATCGGAAAGAGCGGTATCGGCAAGAGTGAGTCTGCCCTCGAACTGGTGATGCGCGGCCATCGCCTCGTTGCCGACGATGTCATCGATGTCAGCAAAAGACCCCCATCGACTATTGTCGGCAGTGGCAATGAGCTCATTCGCCACCACATGGAGATTCGGGGGCTCGGCATCATCAACATCAAGGATCTCTTCGGCGTTTCGGCTATCCGCGAAACAAAGCGCATCAATCTCGTCGTTTCGCTGGAAGAGTGGGACACTGGCAAGACCTATGAGCGCCTCGGTGTGTCCAGTAACACCCACGAGATTCTCGGTGTGGTACTGCCCAAGGTGATCATACCGGTTCGTCCTGGGAGATCCCTCACGACCATCGTCGAAGTGGCTGCGCGCAATCAGCTCCTTAGAATCATGGGACATCATTCAGCTCTTGAATTTCAGAATCGCGTACAGGAGAGCCTTGATCTTGCGAAAAGATGGGACGGCGCTGCATCGGTACCGCGATCGCTGACAAAGGAGCTCAGCGAAGAGGAAATCGAATAACAGCGGCATTGATTGGATAAATCAATTTGGAATAAAAGGTGACATATGATCGGCGTTGTAATCTGCTGCCATGGAAAAATGGGCGATGGGATGCGAGATGCGGCCGAAATGATTGTCGGGCCCCAGGAACAAATCGGCGTGGTCAGCGTTGATCCCGGTGTCAGCGGGGCTGAAATTCTCGATAAGTTGAAAGCGGCTGTTCGCGATGTGGATTCGGGCGAAGGCGTGCTCCTGTTCACTGATCTGTTTGGGGGAACACCCACCAACATCGCCTGTGCCCTGCTCGGGGAAGCGAGCATCGAAGTCATTACAGGGTTTAATCTGCCGCTTCTGATAAAAGCGCTCACGGTCAGGCAAGATTCGAATGATCTCCACGCCCTGGCGCGGGATGCGAGCGAGTACGGGCGCAGGCATATCTCCGTGGCCGGTGAGCTGCTGCACGGCAGCTCAGGGGACAAAGAGGGTATTCATGAGCCGTGACGTGCACGTACGCATTGATAACCGATTATTACACGGTCAGGTCGTTCAATTCTGGCTGGGCTATCTCGACATTGCCCACCTCATTGTGGCCAATGACGATGTGGCAAAAAACAATGCCATGTCGACCATCTATCGCTTGGCATTGCCAGAAACCGTGACCCTGACAGTGATCCCTGTCCAAGAACTCGCCGACACCTTGGACGCGTCCAAGCCTTTGAGTACAATGGTGCTACTCAGAGATGTCATAGATACGTCCGAAATTCTCAACTGTCGCATCCCCATTCCACGAATCACCATTGGCAATATCCACGATGCGCCAGGGCGAAAACGGATTACAGATTCGGTCTATCTATCGGCAGAAGAGATGACATCTTTAAGCGCGTTGCGCGATCACAACATCCGCGTAGAAATCCAAACATTTCCAGGGGAAATTCTGCGTCTTGGGACCGATAAGAAAGGAGGCCTGCGTTGGTCGAGGCCCTAGTTTGGGTCGGCCCTGTTTTTCTGGCCGGAAGCCTGCTCATACTCGAGCGGCGGTGCCTGGGTCAGATGGCAGTGGTGCAGCCACTCGTAGTATGCCTCATCGCCGGATGGGTGACCGATACCACCGAAACGGCAATATGGATCGGCGTGACGTTGCAGCTGTTTTCGGTCTCAGAGATTCGCAGGGTCGACTGGGCCTTGGCCGGTGTTGTCGCTGCTGTCTCGCTGGTAGTGGCTTGGCGGATCGGCCTCTTGCTCTCCCCAAATAGGCCCGAGGCAGTGGCGTTGATGATCGTTGCGACGCTCGTCGGGGTGGGGTCGAGATATCTCGATCGCAGATACGCCCGAGTAGATGGCGAGCGGCTGAAGGCCCATTCTCCGTGGGAGACTGCTGACCCGGCAGGACGAGTGGAGACCCTGGTCCGAAAGAGACTCCTGAGGTGGTTTGTGGTGGGGGGATTGCAGGTGACCGTGGGTACGGGTGCGTGTTTGGCCGTTCTCGTGGGAACGCGCCACCTGGCAGGGGAGACGCCCCAGGAAACCCAGGTTTTCGCTGCCCTTGTTCCCGCTATTGGCACGGCCGTGGCGGTCGGAGCGCTGGCCCAACGGCGATTTGTGATATTGGCAGGGGTCTCCACGGCGATCTCCTGTGTGGTGCTCCTATGAAAAAGATATCTCAAAAGGCCCTCATTCACACTGGACTTCGGCTCACCCTGCTCCAGAGTGCCTGGTGCGAGGGGGGCATGCAATCGGTTGGCCTTGCCTACTGTCTGCTACCGAGCTTAAGAGGGCTCAAGACATCCTCAGAGCACCTGCGCGCATTGCTGTCACAGTACCGCGAACCGTTCAACACCCACCCATTCTTAGTCGGCGCCGTGGTCGGCGCGACATTGCGATTGGTCGAAGATGGAAAAGAAAACCAAGAGATAACCGCTTTTCTTCGAGGTACGATGGGGCCTCTTGCAGCACTGGGGGATCCATTTCTCCGCAATGCACTGCCCATTTTTGTGGCAACCACTTCATCCTTGGTGACCCTGTCGGGCGGCATTCTTGCCGGTATCATCACACTGCTCATTTTATTTAACACAGTGCATATCAGCGTTCGCTTTGGTGGGTTTTACATCGGCTACCGCAAAGGCTATCATGTATTAAATTGGATTGGCGAGCGGCTCAACCATACGCGAACGAATGTGCTTAGAATATTAGCAGCCTTAGGTGCTGGCGTGGTGCCGGTTGCGGCTGCGATAAGATTCGGACCTGCAGATAACTGGTGGGTTGTTGCGTTGATCGGTGCAGTCGGCTTGCTAGGGGGGTGGATTATTCAAAAATATCGACCGACACATACGCTTTTCATACCCATCGCACTCCTGATCTGTGTTGCTATCGAGGTATCGCTATGAGCGTCACACGCGAGGTCACGTTGACCATAGAGAATGACTTGGGATTGCACGCGCGCGCAGCAACCATGTTCGTCCAGATTACCGCCAAATACGACGCAGAGGTTTTCGTGGAAAAGGACGGTCGCGAGGTAAACGGAAAAAGCATCATGGGCATCCTGACCCTGGTCGCCTCCAAGGGATCCCAAATCTGCGTTCGGGCTGAGGGACCAGAAGCAGAACAGGTCATCGATGCTCTTTCAGACCTCGTGAAAACCAAGTTCGGAGAGAACCATTGACCCCAAGCGTTCGCATGAGAGGCATTGCTGCCTCTCCCGGCATTGCTATCGGACCTGTGCGGATTATCGATCGCCAGGAGATAAAGATATCAAAGCGACGCATTGCAGCGTCTGAAACTGCTGGAGAAGTAGCACGGCTCATGGCGGCCGTGGCAGAGTCCCGCAGCCAGCTCCTCGCGGCAAAGGAAGCCATCAGGGATACTGGGGACAGCTCCAGCGGTGATCACTCTCTCATCTTACAAGCCCACCTGCTGATGCTCGAAGATGTGCTCCTTTTGGAGGGGGCGTCGTCGATTATCAAGGAGTCGCTCATTAACGCAGAGTGGGCCTTCTATAAAAAATCAGAAGAGATAAAGGCAGCCTTGGCCAGCACTGGAGACGCGTACTTTAGCGAACGGGCCCAGGATGTGGACTTCATCAGCCATCGCGTGCTTCGCAATCTCATGGGACACGCGATGCAAATCGTCGATACATACACAGATGCGTGCATCATTGCAGCGGATAAGCTCTCTCCAGTAGAAACCACGCAAATGGTAGGTTCGCCAGTGTTGGGGTTTGCAACAGAGGCCGGTACCCGAACGAGTCATACAGCCATCATGGCGCAGGCACTCGGTATTCCAGCGGTCGTAGGCATCGAGCAACTGACCGAAAGAATCGGCGCTTCAGATATCATTATTGTCGACGGAAATGACGGCGCGGTCATCATACGTCCGGACACAGACACCATTGAGGAATACCGCGCCCGAGCCGCTCGCCACGCGGAGCTCGAAAAGAAGCTGCTCTCAGACCGGGAGCGGCCCGCCGTCACCGCAGATGGAGAGCGGATTACCCTGCTCTCCAACATTGAATTTCCCGCTGAAGCAGCCATGGCCTTGGATTATGGCGCAGAAGGCATCGGACTCTATCGAACCGAATTTCTCTACCTCAACCGAACCAGCCTGCCGGACGAGGAAGAACAGTACAATACATATCGCGCCGTGGTCTCGACGATCGCGCCCCGCAAGGCGGTGTTTCGTACGTTTGATTTAGGTGCGGATAAGGTATTTGGCAATCGGAAATCACGAGAGGTGAACCCCGCGCTCGGGCTGCGGGCCATTCGACTCGGGCTTCAGAACCGCGAGATGTTTCGGACCCAGCTTCGCGCGCTCCTAAGGGCTGCCAAGGAGGGCACCCTACAGATCATGTTTCCCATGATCAGCGGTGTTGGCGAACTCAGACAAATCAAAGTAATGCTTGAGCAAGCGAGAAAGGAGCTCGGCGAGACAGCGCCCCAATCCGTTCACATCGGCTGTATGATCGAGCTGCCCTCTGCTGTCCTAGTGGCAGATCAACTCGCCCGGGAAGTGGATTTCTTTTCCATCGGCACCAATGATTTGATTCAATACGCCCTGGCCATAGACCGCGTCAACGACCATGTGGCGTACCTCTATACGCCGTTTCATCCGGCAATTCTGAGGGCAGTCAAAACCGTCATTGACGCGGGCAACCAGGCGGGTATCTCGGTTTCCATGTGCGGCACCTTGGCTGCTGAGCCGCTCATGCTGCCGCTGCTCATCGGTCTGGGCTTGCGAACACTGTCCATGGTGCCCACGTCCATTCCCATCGTCAAGGCGATGGTGCGCGAGATCGATTGCCTTGAAGCCGAGTCCCTGGCCCACCAGGCGCTCGAATTGCCGACGGCGGTGGAAATCGAGGATTTGGTCCGATTCCACGTGGAAAAAAAGCTCGGCCCGAATTTTCCAAATCCCTAACGCCCATGTGTGCTGTTGTCCATCGCCTGCTTTATTGTTTCATTGCCTCAGCTTGTTTGGGGGTTTTCACTGCATGCGCAGCAGGCGATAATGAAGTAACCCAATGCACGCCGGATCAGGGATATGTGCTCGATAATCAGCATGTCCCGAGGTATGGGTTAGACACCGCTCCCATCGATGTTTCTTTGTTTGTCGATTTTGAATGTCCCCATTCAGGCAATATGGCGCGTCGCGTTTTTGCTTTTCTCAATGAGCTCCAGGTCGACAATAAGCCAGGGGTGGTAAAGGTCTTTGTTCGGCATTTTCCAAGCCCCATCCACAGTCGGGCCCGGGCCGCCGCGATTGCCGCGGCAGCAGCCCTGAGGCAGGGAGATGCGGCTTTTTTTAGGTTCTTTGCACATCTATTCAAATCGAATATGGACCTCACAGACCGAGATATCCTGCTGTACGCTGAGTTGGCAGCGCTGGATATGGCCCAATTCGAGGCGGATCTGAACCTGCCAGAGGTCGCCGCTGTTGTGGATCGGGATCTGGCACTGGCCACAACCCTCGGCTTTGGCGGCACGCCCGGGGTGGTCATCTGCGGCATTCCTGTGGAAAGCACTCCAGAGGATGTGGTTGAAAATCTAGAAAACTTGGTGGATGGGGTCGAGGTCAAATAGCGCGAATAGGTTTGTTTGCGCTAGAATCCCGAGTCCATGCCTCCGTCCATAGACGTGGAAACACAACAGACCGGTGTTGCACCCGGGCATCCAATTGCGACCGCTATATCGCCGGTGCAGGTGGCCGCATCTGCAATGCATTCTGCGCTCATGCCTAGGGCAGAGAGGGCAGCGTTCAGAACCGCGCATTGATCGGTATTGATGCAGCAATCGAGCTCTTCAATGCAGTTGAATATGGGAATAGGAAACTGACCCAAATCTGTTATGCTCGACCCCAATCCACCTTCACACTCGGCGCCGGCCTGAACACAAACGCCGGTGATGGTAACGGCCCCGGCAACACTCGCGGAACATTCTTCTCCTAACTCAGCGCCCTCATCCTCGGTGCCAGTGCCGGTGTCCGACCCGGTATCCGACCCAGTATCCGACCCGGTGTCTGGTTCAGTGTCCGACCCGGTGTCGGTTGTGCTGTCGTCATCGTCGCCACACGACACGAGCCATACACAGGCCAAAACGGTGCTCGCCAGCATTATTGGTAACCAAGATTTGATTCTCATTCCGAGCCTCCTTTAAATGTTTGCGCATATTTATTAGCTGACTGCCTAGGGTACCACCAATAAAGGCAAGGAAACAACAGAAAAAGAGCAACAGCAGGGCTTCAGGTAGTACAAATCCCTCAGGGTCCTACCCTTGCGTCTTCACTGCTTTGGACGTACGCTCAGTCTCGTTACAAGGAGGCAGCACCATGCAACGGGAGGTTTATAGGGAGCCCCTGGTCAGCCGATACACGAGCCGCGCCATGCAGGCCCTTTTTTCCGAGCGCACCAAATTCACGACCTGGCGGCGATGCTGGGTTGCCCTGGCCGAGGCACAGGCAGAGCTCGGCTTGGGTTCGGTCATCACAGAGACTGCACTCGAAGAAATGCGATCCCATGTCGCCGATATTAACTTTGATGCAGCCGAAGCAAAAGAGCGGGAGCTGCGGCACGATGTCATGGCACACATCCACGCGTTTGGCGCCCAGTGTCCAAACGCAGCAGGGATCATTCACTTGGGTGCCACGTCCCAATATGTGGGCTGCAACACCGATCTCATACTTCATCGAGAAGCCCTTGCCATCATTCGCGCCGATCTGGTTCGGGCCATCGACAGATTGGCTGCATTTGTCGATCGATATCAGGCACTGCCCGTTCTCGGCGCCACCCATTTTCAACCGGCCCAGCCCACCACCATGGGGAAGCGGTATAGCATTGCGGTCCAGGATCTCATCCTGGACCTGGAAGCCCTCGAATGGGTTTCTGGCCAAATTAAAGCCCGGGGTGCAAAGGGCACGACAGGTACCCAGGCCTCGTACCTCAAGCTGTTCAACGGGGACTGCGCAAAGGTCGAAGCCCTCGATCAATTGGTCGCTAAGAAGCTCGGTTTTGACGCGGCTTTCCCGGTTACCGGCCAGACCTATTCGCGCAAAATCGATACCAAGGTGGCAGAGGTGCTCGCCGGGATCGGTGCCACTGCCCATTGGATTGGGGTCAACATTCGCCTGCAAAGCGGCTTAAAGGAACTGGATGAGCCATTCGGGACCAAACAGGTGGGGTCATCAGCCATGGCCTATAAGCGCAATCCCATGCGCTCGGAGCGGATGTGCGCCCTTTCTAGAAAGCTCATCGGTTTGGTGGCTGATTTTCAGGCGACCCATGCCAATCAATGGTTGGAGCGCACACTGGATGACTCAGCCATTCGGCGCATGGATATCCCCCAGGCCTATCTCCTTACGGACGCGGTGTTGGGGCTACTCATCGATATTTCGAGCGGGCTCCAGCCCAATGAGGCGCCCATACAAAAACGCCTGCGCGAGGAGCTACCCTTTATGGCAACCGAAGAGATACTCATGGCTGCTGTGGCTGCAGGGGCCAATCGCCAAACAGCCCACGAAGCGATCCGAGAACACGCCCTTGAAGCAGGGCGCATTGTAAAACAAGAGGGCCGGGACAACGACCTGCTCGACCGGCTGGCAAAGGACGATCGCATCCCCATCAGCCGTGCAGATCTCCATCGCCTGGCAGCAGAACCAACCCAATTCATCGGCCGCGCAGGGGAACAAGTCAGGCATTTTTTAAAAGAGGTCGTAGCGCCTGTGCGCGCCCAATACCAAGAGCTCATCGACGCTGCGAGCGAGAATCGTGTTAAGGTGTAGGGTGTAGTCTGATGATATCTTTGCGGTCGGAGCGTCAGATGATCATGCGCTATCTGCTCGCGGTCGGCGCGATTCTTTTCGTTACTATCGTACCGGCGGTGAATGCAAAAAGCGACGAGGATAAAGGCAATGAGGCCTCCCGCCTCGATTTGCCGCTCGCCCGAATAGATGGAAAACCACTGACTGTTTTCTATTTTGAAAGAGCGGCGACAGGATTGACTGAGGCAGGAGGAGAAAGGCTCTTCAATGAAAAGGGAAGGGTCGATTTTCTCCATGAGCTTATCGATACCGAGCTTCAAGCTCAGGAGGCAGCGCGTCGTGGGTACGATACCCACGAAGACGTTCAGGACGCCTTGAAAGAGAGCTTGGCCCACGCAATGGAGATATATCTTCGGCTCAACATCGAGGCCCGGGAACCGACCGAAGCGGATTTGCAGCGCTACTACGAAGCGCACGCAGAAACGTTCAACGTAAAGGAGATGATTCGTGCCCGGCATATCCTGGTGAGAAACAAAACCGCGGCCGAGAAGCTTCTCTATAGCGTGCTTAAGGCTCAGCCGAGCCAGCGCGTCTTCGAACGCTTAAAAGGAGGTACAGGCGACCGAGCTTTTAATAGCTTGGATCTCGGTTTCCTGGCAAAGCCCAGCGAAGCCGATGATCCGGTCTTGCCGATGATGGCGGCGATGGCCGCTGCCGCCTTCACGCTCAAAAAAGACGGCGACATCTATCCCGAGCTCATCCAGTCAAAAAATGGCTATCATATATTGATGCGCACCGGCTATCGGCCCGGTACACACATTTCCTACGAAGAAGCCAAAACCCGAGGCCTTTACAGTACCGTCAAATATTACCTCATGATGAAAAAGCTCGACGAAAGGGTTGCGGCGCTCAAAGATAGATTTGCCGTCGTGGTGTATGAGGAAACCCTCAAGGAGATTGCGTTTTGATCTCGCTTCATCGGCATTGGCACTTGGCGACTATCTTCCCCCTACTGGCGGTGCTCGCTGTTGTTTTACAACTGGTGGCGTGCTCCCACAAAGAAGGCCGCGCAGAGGTTCGGGTGCTCACGGACCGTACCGAGAGTCATTTGGAGAACTTGTTCAAGTATTACGAACAAGAGCGCCCCGTAAAGATAGCGGTCAATTACGTTGGCGACAGCCTGCTCACAAGGCTTAAGACAAGGCCCAAAGAGGCAGATCTGGTGGTTGTGAAAAACGCCGACCTGCTCGAAATCGCAAAGCAGAAAAAGCTGCTCAGACCCTTCAACTCCCAAAGAGCGCTCGGAAACGTTCCACTGCCGTTTCGCGACAGGGAACGCGCCTATGCGATCACATCTTTTCGCGCGCGCGCCATTTTCTACGCCAAAGATCGGGTGAGCGTGAAGGATTTGAGGTCCTACAGCGATCTAATGCTCCCCAAGTGGAAAGGACGCGTCTGCATTCGGTCCGGCTTCCACGAGTACAATGTGAGCTGGCTTTCCCAAATGGCAGTGTCAAAGGGTCTAGATCAGACCGAAAAATTCATCACTGGGCTCGCGGACAATCTGGCCAGGCCGCCCAAGGGCGCTGACAGAGATCAGGTACGCGCGCTCCTGGAAAAGCGATGCGACGTGGCCGTGGCCAACTCGTACTACATGGGAGTGATGCGTCTCCGCGACGATCAGAAGCCCTGGGCCGAGGCATCGGATGTATTTTTCCCTGATCAATCAGGGCTCGGGACATACGTCATTCGTAGCGGCGCCGCCCTTACGACAGCTTCGAAAAATTTAAAGGCCGCGACAGAAGTCCTTGATTTCTTGACCGATGCTTTCGCTCAACACTACTTCTCCGAGGCGCTTTTCGAGTATCCGGTCAAGCCGGGTACCCCACTCGCGCCGATAAATGCCGAGCTCGGTAAGCGCCAAGGCATCGAAGGCGGCGCCTATAAGATTAATCTCGTTTCACTGAAGGAGGCGGCAAAATACAGGGATAAAATCATCGAGATACTGGCCAGGGTCAACTTCGATCGGAAGTAATTCCCAGATGGGTTACCTGCGCCTTCCGTGTTATCTGATGTGTGCTGTTTTTCTCGCGCCCTTTGTCGCGCTCATCGCCAATGCTGTCTCGTCGATCGATGTCTCGGTGTGGCCACGCTTCGCTGTGGAGCTGAAGTCGGCGATCTGGACAATATGGACCGGGCTTTGTGCCGCGCTTTTTGCGCTCGCGATCGGGGCGGCGACCGCTTATCATGTCACCTTCCACAGGGTTTTGCTGAGGCGTGTCGTCGATCAATCAATCGTGCTCTCGCTGCTGTTTCCCACCTTTGTTCTTGGTGCGGTTTACAAGGAGCTTTTTGCGGCATCAGGCATCCTGGTGAACATCATTGGACTCCCCGCGGCTTTGACCTTTGATTTCCAATCCACGGGTGGGTTTATTTTTATCATGTCCCTCGGATTGTTGCCCTACGTGTACCTTTTGTCACGGATTTCGTTCGAATCGTACGGGCCCTTGGCATTAGACCTCGGTCAGACCCTGGGCTTATCCACGGCGCGCTCCTTTGCAAAAATCTTGTCTCCCCTTGCACTTCCGGCCGTCGCCATTGGCGCCTTGCTCGTGTTCATCGAGACTGCGGGCGAGTGGGCCACCGCCTCGTTGCTGTCGGTCAACACCGGGGCGGTTGCCGTGCAGGCGTTGTGGTTTGAACGGCAGGTGCCCAACGTCGCGTCCCAGCTCGCATTTTTGATGATGGCGGCAGCCTTTGTCGGGGTTGTCCCGCTCATCCGATCTGCTCAGCATAAAAACGCGCCTCATATCGAAGCCATGCTGGCCAGGCCGCCGAGAGCTACAAGATCGACCCCTGCGCCCTACTTAAAGTGGCTGCGATTCCTGTTCTGTTTGACCCCAGGGCTTTTTGGATTCATCATCCCCGCAGCCACAGTGCTCTATTATCTCACCGGCACGGTTGGCAGCATCGATCTCTCCGAGCTGTTGATCGATAGCGCGAACACCGTTGTTTTGATCGTCGTTGTGCTGCTTATCACCGCTGTTTTTTCCGTGCTGTTGAGCGCAACACACTGCTATTCACCGAGTTTTGCAAGCGGCCTAGCACTGCGATGGCTCACCGCGAGCTATGCGGTGCCGGCCATGGTGCTGGCGGTTGGCGTTTTAACGCTGCTGGATCAGGTGTCCGCGATCGAGGATCGCACCTCTGACCTCTTCTCTTTTCTCGTCCTGGCGATGACCTTGAGTGTCCGCTTTGCGTGCTTCCTCTTCATCCCATTGTATATTGGCCTCACATCCGTATCCAAGCAGGTCGAGGATGTCGGAGGCGCGCTCGGCCTCTCTTACGTGCATCGCTTTTCCAGGTTGCACCTGCCGTTAGTCCAAAGGTACGCGATGTTCGGCCTGCTCCTGCTCACGCTTCAGATAATAAAGGAGACCTCGATATCGATCGCGCTGCATCCATTCTCCTTCGATACCCTCGCCCTCAAGACTTACGCCTACATTGACATTGGCCTTTTGCCCGAGAGCGCGTCTTGGATATTCGCGACCGCGCTTTTGGGGTTGTATCCGCTGTTGACCATCAAGCGTATGATGCTCAAAAGGCGTCCAAAGAGGAGCTGACCGATGTTGGAATTACGGTCAATTGGGAGAACTTCAGATAAGCAGGCGGTGCTGACGGATGTCTCCTTAAGCGTATCCCCTGGCGAGCTCGTCTCGATTCTAGGATCAACCGGTAGTGGCAAGACCAGCCTGCTGCGGTTGATTATGGGATTAGACCTGCCAAATAGCGGCGAGGTCTGGTTCGAAGACAAGGTATTGGCGAGATCCGGAGAAAATTTGGTGCCCGCTGAGCAGAGGGGGTTTTCCCTCGTGTTCGAGAAGACCGTGCTGATGCCTTTTTTGAATGTGGCAGACAACATCCTGTTAGGCATCCTTAAAAAAGACGCGCGCGCGAAACAAGCGTTCGATGAAATCTGCGTTTTGTTAAACCTAAAGCATCTGCTCAGCCGTGCGGCGCATAGCCTCTCGGGAGGAGAGCAACAGCGCGTCGCATTGGCGCGATCCATGCTGATAAACCCAAAACTTCTGCTCCTCGACGAACCCTTTCGCAACATTGATAAACCGTGGCGGGACCAGCTCATCCCAGACCTGAAGCACTACCTCCGGCAACACGGCACGGCAGCGGTGCTGGTCACCCACGACCGGGAAGAGGCGTTCTCCTTTAGCCAGCGCATCTTTCTGTTGCGCCAGGGTCGTCTCGTTCGCGGAGGCGATCCAAAGGCGCTGTACACTCGCCCTGCAGAAGAATGGGACGCACAGCTGCTCGGTGAGTGCAACATCATCTCTTTAGATACGGCAGCAGAGCTCTGGGGCATTGATCCGGTGCAACATGGGGTGAAACAGGTAGCGGTCCGGCCCGAGCTAATCGACGTCAGCTCCGATCACCCCTTGAACGCCACCCTGGTCGAAAAGCGCTATTTCGGATTTTACACCACACTTGTGTTTCAGATAGAAAAAGAGAGCTCGGTTTTGGTCAAGGTCTTGGCCGAAGAGGCATTCGTCATTGGCGAGCGCTACCGACTTGGGTTGAAACGCAAGGCGCAGGTGCATACGATGCCGCTGACACCAACAAGGGGTGAATCGCGATGAAGATCCTGAGGATTCGAAAAGGCTACACCACTAACTCCTCGGGCGCCAATGAATGGGTTCCACCAAAAAACTTAAAGCTGCTATCTGATGCAGGCCCTGAAAGCTTCTCGATCAAGGTCCTTTCCGGACAAAGCGCCTCCAAATGGTCTCCCGACGCAAAGCAGGTAACCATCCTCGCGACCACACCGCCCCCTGATCGCGGTGAGCAAGCAGCCGAGAAAGCCGAGACACAGCAGAGCAGAGCAAACGTCGAAGCAACCAAGAACGCGACAAATCTCGGCCTCCTGGGAGTGCTGATCGGCGCGGTCTTTTTTCTGTTCGGGTTGACAGCGTTCATAAGGCGCATCGTCAGAAAGCGCCAATGAGCGCTTTGAACCGAGTCGACGGACAAGGGGCTTTGCTCCGACGCGAGCCTTTTGGCGGCATTCTGTTCATTCCCCAAGACGCGGTTCACATCGAGCTGGACCGCGACGCCTTCTGTTTATTTCAGGCATTGCTGGATGGCCACCGCGAGCTAAAAGGAGCAGACGAGGAAGTGCTCATCAAGCGCATCCTCACCCAGATCGAGGACACCAAGCTCGTCATCAGTAGAGAAGTTGATTATCTGACCGACGTGGAGGACCGCCCGTTCACGGTCTACAACGCACCGACCTTGGCCGATTTCCAAATAACGACCCGCTGCCCAGCGGGATGTGCACACTGTTACGCATCGTCAACCCCGGAAGGGACGCACGTAGGGCTAGCCGATGCTGAGCGCGTCTTCGATGAACTCTCAAAGAACGGAGTGACTCAGGTTGCGATAGGCGGTGGTGAGCCGCTCTGTCATCCGGACCTGGCGCAGCTCCTCAAAATGTGTCGTGCCCGCGGCATGGTGCCGAGTCTCACCACAAACGGCATTTACTTCGATGAAGACACGCTTGCCACCCTTGAGCAATACTGCGGCGCGGTGGCCTTGAGCCTGGAAGGCGTTGGTGAAACATTCGACCGCTACAGAAAAACCGGATTCAGCTTGTTCAAACAGCGGTTGGCGCAGCTCTTGGAAAGCGGTATTGCCACTGTGCTCCAGGTGACCTTAAGCGAGGCCAACTTCGGCGATCTCGCTGCCATCGTGAACTTTATTCGGGGATATCCAGGGCTCTACGGCGTTATTTTTCTAGCCTACAAGGAAGTCGGCAGAGGTCGTGGCTTTGATCGCGTCTTGGCCCGGCTTCCGTCAGAGCTGGTGCACGAGGGACTGAGAGATGCTTTTTTAACCCTTTCGGATAGCATGCGCGTGGGTTACGATTGCTGCTTGACCCCGGCGATAGTGGGCCTGGAAGAAGATCTCGAGTTCACCCAAGACGATCAACTAGAAGGGTGCTCAGCCATGCGGAGCAGCATTGGCATACTGCCCACCCTGGATGTCGTACCCTGCACCTTCACGACTGACATCGTTATGGGCAACCTGAAAGAACAGCCCCTGTTCAACATCTGGCGCTCCGATAAAGCAAAGCACTTCAGAAACCGCATCGAGCAGCGTATTCAGACCGACTGCCGTTGCGTCGAATGCACCAAAAAACGCGAATGCCTCGGGGGATGTCCCGTTTTCGATCTGGTTGAGTGTCAACCCCGGCATCAATGATCGGCCTCCGCCATCGAGCCGTTGTATAGCCTCTGGTTACCCATTCCCAATATGCATAGATTTATATTTTATTGGGGGACTTTTTGGGTATAATTCAATTTAGTACTAAAATTTTTGGTATCTAAAGGGAACATATTCAAAAAACCAGGGAGGTTAAACAAATGAGTTACAAGATCAAGAAAATATCAGCAATCGTTTTAATCAACCTCCTAACCACGACTACGATTGGCTGCTTTGAAACAAAACAGGACACCAAAATCGAAACCCTAGACGAGGTACAACATGAGCTAAGGAACGATAGTAGTGTTTCATTTTTCGGGTTCAATTACCAGGAGATGGCTCCGTTGCGAAAGGGACTGCTCGAAATTGCGACGGTGGAAGCACCTGAGCCGACTGGATTCAACCAGCACTTCGGATGGCCAGTAGCAGAAAATCTAAATGAAGACATCTTTGTTATGTTTCATAAAAAGCGCTCACATCACAAAGGATATGCCAATGGATCCGCTGGGCTCCCTGGCGTACGTTTCGATCATTATAGCGGGGAATATCTAGCCCATTCCAGTGATAGTGGCCGGGCGTGGGATATTCAGTTTCTAACCTATGCGCCTATTGTGGAAGATAGCAGCGGCTTGGTGCACGTGTGCAGAAACAGTCCAAGAGACCCTGCAGCAGGCCTTAGCTTTGGACACGCGATTGGCGCGTACTCAGAACCAACCTCGAATCCCCCTGACGAGGGCGTGGTTTTGTTGACCGAATTTGCACAGCGGCGTTGGTCAGCAGTCACACGGGAATGGACACCACAGCGGAGCAGCATTGCCCGGCACAACAATTTTGCTCCGGAAACCCCTGAAGCACTCAAGTCGATCAACTTGGGTCCTCGTATTATCGAAATACCACTTCCAACGTGTCGCTCAAGTTGCGGCAACGGCACCCTGCTGATGGCATTTGGCAACCGATCACCGATCCTTGAACAAAGCGGTGCAGAGGCGCCAGCCACGCCTGAATCTCTAATTCAGCCGTGTACCTTGGTGGGTGGCACTCCGGTGAACCGTTCAGACAAGGCCTTCCCACCTTCTACGCTCCATATCCTGACATCATTAGATGCCGGCCGAACGTGGAACGAATGGCGGTTGGATTTGGATAGTACAGTGCGGCCTCAAGAACCAACGGCGCTATATGTACCCGGGCAGGGTGCAAATCCTGACCGCGTGGTGCTACTCACGCGAAACCACGACTGCAGCTATGTCAATAGTGAACTGAATCGGGTCTGGTATGGCGTCATCTCGTTTGATGCAGCAAAGCTCGCTGAAAAAATACTGAACCCCGAATGCATAGAGGGGATCGATGATTGGACAATCGATGCCAAGGGTAGTGCCGCCACAACCCTGGACCTTACCCACGGTTCATCGAACATTACTGCGACGTTCGATCAATCCGTCGATGCCACCGGCGAGGCGATTGGAAACTCGTTTTGGGCCCTCGATACGAGCGATATCATCTTCAATCCCCAGACAGAGAGGATTGAGGCTGTCGTCACCAATCGCAATGGTGGTGGTGCAGGGTCTGAAGACAGTATTGGCGGAATGAGCCTCAACCTGTGGAGTATTGAGCCCAGTGAATTGTTGTCCTCAATTGGGGCCGAATGGCAGTTTGAGGCGACGTTGCTGCAACGTGATGACAGAATGATGGTTGAATTCGCGGACGGTTTCCATCCCGGCGCGAGCGTCGTACAGGACGGTTACCAGCGTATCTACATCTACGCCGGTAAACCGCGGATTGGTGAGCGCACTGGGGTATTCGAGGTCAAGCGTACCCTCGATACGCCATTACTGGCGAGGGGGTTCGCTGGACGCAATGAATTCATCTATATCCCGGGAGATTACAACGGAGATGGGCACTTGGATTTTGTCAAGGCCTACGCCGATCGGACGTTCAACCAATTGTATGTCGCCGCACCTCTTTCAGAGCATTTGGAAGCGCCCCATCCAGGTTTCGTAGAGGTCGAGGGCGCCGCACCGACGTACGTTCTGTTCGCCGATAACATCGTTCGAACGATTTCTGCTGATGTGGACGGAGATGGTCGGGACGACCTGCTCCGGTTCCATGACAATCCCACCTTCAACCGTGTATTCCTCACCGACAATTACACCGGTGAGTCAGCCCATTTTCCCCGCAGTGTTGGGCTTGGAGGTGAATCCTTTCACAAAGCCGATAAGAGTGTACTTACGCTCCCAGGCCAATTCGATTCAGACGGTAAGGCCGAGCTCGTACGAATGGAATCGGGCACTAACACCAACGACATTATGAGGTGGGACGGCAATACTTACGTGAGAGCGTTTGGCATTGGTTACCAGCTCTACAACAGCAACGGTGGTGTTCGTCCTGTCATCGCAAACTTTACCGGCGATGATAGGCAAGAGCTCGTGCGCTTGTACCACCTTAAGCACATGCATCGGATGTTTCGGTTTACCGGTGAAGGCCCCCATCTAACGATCGCTAATATTACCCCCCTTCCTCCCTACTATTTCACCGCTGGTTCAAGCCCTGTCACCACTTTGTTAGGAGATTTCGCCGGTGACGCACACTCGGATTTGCTTCGCGTCCATGAAGACCCAGATTACAATCTGCTTTTTATTGCCGATGATACCTGTCCGCCTGAAGGGGGTACCCCTCCTTGTGTGAACGGCTTCCGGCTCATGGATGTACCGAGCTTCATTTTCTATAAAGCAAACGGCACGCTGCGTACTATCGTTGGCAACTTTGCAGGAGATGCTAAGGACGACTTGTTTCGCGTGCAAGCAGATCCGGGAATACCTGACGATCGTGCGTTCTACAAACTATTTGTCTCAGACCCGACAGGGGGAATTGGCGGCGGGGGCTTATATGAAAGCAACGTAAGCGCGTATGTTTTTATGGATGAAAATGTCCAAATCGATACAATTTCTGGCCAGGTCTATGGTGACGATCACGAGGAAATATTGCGCGTACACGAGCACGCCAGATATGACGGAACGTTCACCTGGCAATCAGATCGCTTTGAGCGAATCGGAAATGAGGGCCTACTACCCATCACCGGTAGTATCGGCCAATACTGTATCCGAGTTGACTACGATGATGGGCACTGCTGTGCCGAAGTGAGCATCAATGTCGATGGAGACGAGCAGGTGCCACCTGAATGCGACCTCGTGACGAGCTGTGGAGATGGTGGCGTTTAGTAGCTGACAACCAAAAATTAGGTCGGGTTAAGCCCCTTATCTCGTGAAGCCAAGCGATACCAAGGCCGCAAAGCTGCCCGCTTTGCCAGCGCCCTCAAATGAAGGGGACCACCCTGCCCGTCCATCGATCTGCCAATGGCCCAGGGGCCAATCCACAAACAGTCCGATACCCGCAATCGGGTCTAAGGTATTGCTGTTACCCACCCTATTTTTGTCTTCTATGAATGCACCGTTAAAGAGGACACCAGTCTCCAGGGTTTGACCCACGCGAATGTGCCAGCTCCAGTCCAGGGAGACCACGACTTCAGACAGGTGAGCTGCCCAAGGCGCTCCTGCAATTGGTACTACATATGGGTTGAGACCCCCCACCCGCACGCGGGTCAAATCGTCGCCGCCAGCTCCCCAGATCGTGGCTTGCGATATCTGGGTCCGCACCTGGTCGTGCATTTGCCACCCTACCTTTAGCCACTGATAAGCGATTGGTATGATCTGGCTCGGATCGTTGCGGGGATCGATGGGATTGAACACTGCGCTATCCCGGGCACCCCATGGATGGACTTGGGATCGAAAATCCGCTCCCAGGATCACCCCCAGTGCAATGCCCCGAATTCGACTGAACAGGCGATGACGTTCCCAAAGCGACTTATCTGGCTTGATGTGCCACAGGGTATAGCTCAATCTGGGTTCGAACACCCAAGCTTCTGCCGGCAGGATCAGTGCGTTGTCCGTATCATCGCTGCGGGAAAAGAACCAGCGGCGCGCATCGCCCTTGAGCGAGACAAAGTTGTTTTTTGGCAGGTTCAGCTTGGCATATACTTGTGCCTTGAGATAGCTCGCCCAGAACCCCCGAGCCGAATCCAGGCGGTTGTCCCGGTAGTAGTCTGGCAGCAACCCGGCAAAGCGAGCCTCTCCAGACACTTCAGCGCCGATTTCAATGCGGCCGCCTGCAAAGCGCACCCGATCGTAATGAACGGTCAAGGTATCTGTATTTAAAACAATACTGAAGTGGGCCGACCTAGGCAGTCCTTTGAGATCAAAGGCAACAAGGCCAATACCGTGCCCGCCAAGCTCGGGATGAAACCACAGCTCGCCAGCCCCTAAAAACGAAAACCCGGACTGCAATTCGCCTGCGGCCACTGGTGCTGGTCCGAGTAGTGCTACCAAAACGACTGCACCAATGCTATTGGCAAACCGTACACCAGTATCCCGTTGTCGGATCGGTACTCTCATCATATCTACTCTCATATCCAAAGATTGCTCTGCTCGCTATTTATTCTGGTTCCAACTTCTATCACCAGTGTCGGAACGACCCGGATGACTCAGTTGATGGGATAGGCGTCTGGGGACTCGTTGACGGCACTCAAATACAAGGGCCTTGGGTGTGCGGGTGGTCGCATGCTCAGGCCAGCTGCGTGGTCACTCGATGCGCGAAGTACATCCCGTCGACTTACCTGGCCGACGAGTTTGCCATCTCGAAGCACTGGCAATCGTCGTATAGGGGTGGTTGAGAATATCCGGGCAATTTCATAGATGTCGGTATGCTCGGTGATCGTCTGTGGATCTGTCACTGCATATGCGGACACCTGACCGCCTGGAAGTTCGTGATACGTACCGGTAAGCAGTGCCTGCATACTGCTTTTTTCAGAGAATATGCCGAGAAAATGCCCATCCTCGTCCAGAATGGGTGCCCCTGATATGTTGTGCCGAAGCAGGGTCTCGATGGCATCAAAAACCCAAGTGCTCGGATTCAAGGTAATGACCTTTGAAACCATAATATCTTTTGCGAGAATTCTTTCCATTGTGCTGCTCCTCTCCTCCTATTGGCTGTCTAAGCATGTTTTCAAGCGTGTTAAGCTCAGTTTAATGTAATAATACTTTACTGTATTGTAAAGATTAAAAGCCTAACTTTTTCACTTGAATACGAGGAGAAACTCCGGCTGCAGCTTTAAGGCGCGCCGATTTTCGATCGCACGTTTTTTTCTCTTTCCAGCAGGTCAGCGAGGGTCAGGTGATCGAGGACGCTGGTAACCCTTGTTTCCAGATACTGCCACACGGGTCTCAAACTGCAATCAGCCACTCGGTGGCACGGATTTACGGCGGTTTCATCTCCGCTATTAAAGCACCCATGCAACAGCGGACGCCCCAATGCGCGCCAGACAGCGGCGATAGAAATGGCCTCGGGTGGTGCTGTCAGGCGATACCCCCCCACACGTCCGCGGATTGCGATAACCACGCCCCCCCGGCGCAATTTTCCCATGACTTTTGCCACCAGTGCTTCGGTCAGATGTTCTTTTTCAGATAGCTCGGGAAGGGTCATCGATTCTTTTTCTGCCAAACAGAGTGCCAACCGGACCGCTTGTTGCTCGAGTCTTGTGATCTTCATAATACTTAGACTGTATGATGTTGAACTTTTTATTCAAGTATTTAGTAGGGAAATGAGATAATCCGCGGTTTCCTTGGGGTTACTTGCGCAGGGCAGCGCGCAACAGCTCCCGGTTGAGCTTGGCGATGAAGTCGGTCTTTATCTCTTTGGGACAGGCAGCTTCGCACTCCCGGTGATTGGTACAAGCGCCAAATCCAGCCGTATCCATTGCCGTGACCATTTGTTTGACCCGGTCGGTGCGCTCTGGCTGGCCTTGGGGTAGTAAGGCGAGTTGGGATACCTTTGCCGCGGTAAACAACATGGCCGAAGCATTGGGACATGCGGCCACGCACGCGCCGCATCCAATACAGGCTGCGGCGTCCATGGCCAGATCAGCGGCGTCTTTTGAAATTGGGATGGCATTGGCATCATGTGCGCTGCCCGCGCCCACCGCGATGAATCCGCCGGACTGGATAACCCGATCAAATGCATCGCGATTGACTACCAAGTCTTTAAGCACGGGAAAGGCCTTTGACCGCCAGGGCTCGATGATGATGGTCTCCCCGTCCTTAAAGCTGCGCATGTGGAGCTGGCACAGGGTGGTGCCGGGTTCGTGGCCGTGGGCAAACCCGTTTACCACGCATCCGCAGGTCCCGCAGATACCCTCCCGGCAATCGTGGTCAAAGGCGATCGGTTCAGCCCCCTCTTCGAGGAGCCGCTCGTTCAAAATATCGATCATCTCTAAAAACGACGTGTCCGGGCTGATATCCTCGACCCGGTACGAGGCAAAGTGCCCGGGTTGGTCAGCGTTTGGCTGGCGCCATATCTCGAGTGCGAAGTTCATTATTTATAACTCCTGGTGCTGGGCTTGACATGCTCGAAGGTGAGCGGTTCTTTGTGCAGGTCCCACTGTCCCACTTGGCCCTGGTACTCCCAGGCGCCCACGTAGGAAAACTGTGCGTCATCCCGCAGGGCTTCCCCGTCTTCGGTCTGTGCCTCGGTCCGGAAGTGGCCTCCGCACGATTCAGTGCGATGGCGGGCGTCTCGTACCATCAGTTCGGCAAACTCCAGGAAATCCGCTACCCGCCCTGCTTTTTCTAGGGTCTGATTGATGGATGCTGCCTCTCCTACGACCTTTAAATTTTGCCAGAATTCGTCGCGAATTTTCGGAATCGCTTCGAGCGCTTTGCTCAGGCCGGCCTCATCCCGCGCCATGCCGCAGTGATCCCACATCAGCTGTCCGAGCTCCTTGTGAAATGAGTCAGGGGTGCGGTCGCCGCGGATGCTGAGCAGCTTATTGACGCGGGACATCACGCTCTCACGGGTGCCTGAGAATTCAGTATGGGTAGCGTCCATATCGTTTTTGCCAGCCTGGGCCAGATAGTCCCCGATGGTGTAGGGAATAATAAAATAGCCGTCGGCAAGTCCCTGCATCAGGGCACTGGCACCGAGGCGATTGGCCCCGTGGTCCGAGAAATTGGCTTCGCCAAGGACAAACAGCCCCGGCAAGGTCGACATGAGATTGTAGTCCACCCATACCCCACCCATGGTGTAGTGCACGGCTGGAAAGATCCGCATGGGCACGTCATATGGATTTTCCGCGGTAATCTTCTGGTACATGTGAAACAGGTTGCCGTACTTCTCTCGGACCGTGCCTTGCCCCAGCCGATCAATGGCCTCGCTAAAATCCAAATACACGCCGAGCCCAGAGGGACCCACGCCCCGGCCCTCGTCGCACACGGCCTTGGCAGCTCTGGAGGCCACATCCCGCGGCACCAGGTTGCCGAACGCCGGATACCGGCGCTCCAGGTAGTAGTCTCGGTCAGATTCTGGGATCTGGTTTGGCGGCCGAGCATCGCCCTTTTTTTCCGGCACCCAGATGCGGCCGTCATTGCGCAGGGATTCACTCATTAGGGTCAACTTGGACTGGTGGTCGCCCGAGACCGGAATACAGGTGGGGTGGATTTGGGTAAAACACGGATTGGCAAACAGGGCGCCCCGCTTGTGGGCGCGCCAGGCTGCGGTCACATTGCATCCCTTGGCATTGGTGGAGAGGAAAAACACGTTGCCGTAACCACCGGTAGCCAGGACCACCGCGTCTGCTGCATAGGCGCTTATCTCGCCGGTGACCATATTGCGGGCGATGATGCCCCGGGTTCGATTTTCCGCGACCACCAGATCGAGCATCTCGTGCCTGGGATACATTTTCACCTTGCCCTGGCCGATCTGACGGGACAGGGCGCCGTACGCACCGAGCAACAGCTGCTGGCCGGTTTGGCCCCGAGCATAAAAGGTGCGGGAGACCTGGGCGCCGCCAAAGGATCGGTTGGCCAAGGTGCCGCCGTACTCCCTGGCAAAAGGCACGCCAAGGGCCACGCAGTGGTCGATAATGGCGTTGCTCACTTCTGCCAGTCGGTATACGTTGGCCTCTCGGGACCGGTAATCCCCGCCTTTTACCGTGTCGTAAAACAGCCTCAGGACACTATCGCCATCGCTTTGGTAGTTTTTGGCCGCGTTGATCCCGCCTTGGGCTGCGATGCTATGGGCCCGCCTCGGGCTGTCCTGGTAACAAAACGCAGACACATCGTACCCCAGACCCGCCAGTGACGCCGAGGCAGATGCACCGGCCAGCCCAGTGCCGACCACGATCACGTGAAACCGACGCTTGGCCGCTGGATTGACCAGTTTCATTTTGAACCGATGGGTTGTCCATTTGGCCTCTATCGGCCCCTCAGGGATGTTGGGATTGAGCTCCACGGTGCGCGCTCCTTTTTGTATCAACAGGGCTGTAAGTACCCGATGAGAACCGCTGTTGGGATGGAGATATTGCCCAGGGTGATGACGGCCGCGATAATGGCAGCAACACCGCCTCGCCACTGATTCCATTTGGGATGGTTGGCACCTACTGTTTGAAATGCGCTCCACACGCCGTGCAGGAGATGGAGTCCTAAAAACAGGTTGGCGACGATGTACACACCTGCGACCCATGCCACCTGAAATCCGGTCACAACATTGTTATAGACATCAGTTGCATCAAACGCAGGGCCCGCTGGATGGACAGTCCCCCATGTTAAATGAAATAGATGATATAAGACAAAGAGACCGAGGATCGGGCCACCCCATCTCATGGTTCTCGCAGCATAGGTGGTTTCGACATACCGCTGAACCCTATAGCGCTTTGGCCGAGCAGCCAGACTCGTGAGGGTCACCTGGGTGGCGGCGATGATATGCCAGACAGCCGAGATCAGGATGACACCCCGGAAAAGCCATAGACCGCCGCCCAGGCTTTTCAAAAATTGGGCATATCCGTTGATTTTTTCAGGACCTAAGAAGATTTGTAGGTTCCCGACCATGTGGGCCAAAACAAATCCAACCACGATGGCTCCGGTTGCGGCCATCACCACCTTTTTGCCAATGACAGTGCGATAAAACCCAAGCACAGCTGTAGTCATTCAAGACTCCTCATCAACAAGCTCCAACTCAACTACCTTCATCTCTCTAAACGGCGGTTAACGCAACTGTATTTTTTTAGGATTGACCATTAATTTGACCCGGATGCATCTCGCAGTGGCACTAGCAAAAAAAAGCGAAGGGATCGCCGCCTTGGAGCTACTTATTATAAGTAGAAACGAATGAAAAGCCGAGGTGTATCAGCGCTAGCTTCAAAAATGACCATAATCTGTAAATTGAGAAAAATACCACTAAATTCTCTTTTGTATGTTCAGTAAGGGCTCAATTTGGTATTCTAAAATGCCAGATTTTGGTAGGTAAATATGACCAACATCATTAAAAGACATCAAATACCGAGAATCTCTGCGCCACTGCTATTGTCTCTGTTGACCCCCCTCGCGCTCTCCTACGGAGCGAGCGGGTGCTTGGAAGACGAAGATTACTACACTGCCCCATGCGATTTAGACAGTGACTCAGACGGCGATTCAGATAGTGATGCTGATGGCGATGCTGATGGGGATAGCGATACCACACCGCATATGGTGGAGGGAGAAGACCCAACGCAACCCACGTCTGGGCACTCGGGATGGAAACAGGCCAACTGCCTGGCTTCAGATTGTCATGCTGGCATCAATGCAGCGGTCGACAAAACCTACGAATGTGGCACCTGTCACGGTGGCAATGGCGCTTCCCCATGTTCACAGGGCAATACCAGCAACTGTAACGCATGCCACAATAATGAACACAGTGAACAAGTTGCAGAGACAGAAGACGAGTGCGTTGCCTGTCATCGATAGAACATCAGATGTATTTTAAGGGTTTTAAAAAGTTAATATTTTCAGTTCTTTATGCCATTGCCTGCCTCAGTACGCCCAGTGCACTGGCGCAATCGCCGAACAACGGGGAAGAAGAGGTCATCGACCTCGAGTCCCTGGAGGATGAACCTTCTGAAGCATCCAAAGGGGGTGCGGACGACGGGGAGGCGTTGCTCCCTATCTCGGCGTCCTTTGTGGAAGTCGAGCGTCGCCCCTGGTTATCGTTGGTTGCGTTGATAGTGCTCGTTCCAGTGGCCGCGATGTTGCTTCCGCCGGTTCGAATAAGACGGGGGCGAGGCCGTCAAACTCAAGTAAAGCAGCGTTGAATCACTCATTAAGGAGGTACCTAGTCAATGAAAGCGTCGATCAAGATAGGATATTTGGCAGCAATCGTCGGTCTTTTCCTCATGGTGGCCCCCAAAGCAGCGATGGCCAACAAGTACATGTCGCTCAAGGAGGCGATCAAGTATTTCCTGCCAGAGGGCAGCAAGCTGTCCAAGGTGAGCAAGACTATTCCCGACGATAAGTTTGAGGCGACCAAAAAGCGATTTCGCCTGAAGAAATCAACCGATTTTAAGGAAAAAATCTCCAAGGGTCCCTACACGATTTACGTGGGCCGGGACGCGGGCGGCAGTGCAAAGATGTACATCTTGATGCTCGACCAATATTGGCGCACCTGCTACCACAAATACGCCATTGGCATCGAGCCGAACGGTACTGTGAAAGAGGTCGTGGTTGTGGATCTCAACTGTAAGTTTGCGTATCCCATTAACCGCAAGAGCTTTCTCAAGCAGTTCAAAGGCAAGAATGCATCGAATAGAAGCAAGGCACCTGTCGAGGTAGGAAAAGATATAGACGCGGTCTCTGGCGCCACAGCATCCAGTGATGCAACAGCCATTGTCACGCGACGGGCCCTGGCATTGTTTGAGCTTTTCTTTGCATCCAAGTAATAATAAAAGACTGTATAAATAAATGTCCAAGCGCAATATTTGGCTTCGAAGGATCTGCCAGACCATCTTCTTTTTCCTGTGGGTATTTCTGTTCTGGCAGACCGCTCACCAGGATGTGGGGCCGTTTCCACCGGATTTGTTTTTGGTCACGAATCCCCTTGTGGCAACCCTTGCCATGGCTGCCGCGCGTGTCTGGGTTTCAGCTGCGTTGTATAGCCTGGTGCTCATTGGGCTCACCCTGATTTTCGGGCGTTTCTTCTGCGGCTGGGTCTGCCCCTTGGGAACCCTGTTCGATGTGGTGGGACGGCTCTGGCGCGGACGGGCAGCGGTGACCCTCAAGAACGACCGGGCATGGCGCCGGGTGAAGTTTTATTTTCTCGCCGCCCTTTGCGTGGGTGCGGTTGCTGGTGGACAGCTGGTCTATTGGGGCGATCCGCTGGTTTTCTCGTTCCGGGGCATCGCCATGGGATTTATCCCTTCGGCTGAGAGCGAATCCGCCTTTCTTGCGTTTGCCATGTTGCTCATCATTATTGGGCTTTGCGGCGTCACGCACCGGTTTTGGTGCCGCTATCTCTGCCCCCTAGGTGCATTCTACGCGGTCGTCGCCCGGTTCTCGATTTTTCGGCGACGCCTCAAGGGCTGTGACAGCTGCAAGGCCCAGGGATATCGCGAGTGTCAGCAGGGGTGTGCCATGGGCGCGAGCCCAAAGCGTCAGGGGAGCCCGGACGAGTGCATCCGTTGCATGAGCTGTCAGGGCGCATGTCGATTGGAAGCCCCAAAGTTTATTCCCAGCTTGCCGTTGCCGACCACCCGTGAGCATCTGATGGATCTCGACCGCAGATCGTTCGTGTTCAGCCTCGGCGCCGGGGCCATCACTGGGGTCGTGGCAGTGCAAGCGCGCTCAGGTTCAGACGCGCCATGGCGCATTGTCCGCCCGCCGATGATAGCAGATGAGGTGGCGTTCATGGCCCTTTGCGTGCGCTGCGGCCAGTGCGTGCGCAGTTGCCCCTCAGGGACACTCCAGCCCCTCTTTCTCGAAGCTGGATTTGCCGGGATTTGGACACCGGCCATCACGCCGCGCGTGGGGGGTTGCGTGGATAATTGCAATGCCTGCGCTACTACCTGTCCAACAGGCGCAATCCCCAAGTTTGGTCCCACACGGCCGGAGAAATGGGCTGTTAAAATGGGGCATGTGATGTTTGACCCGCAGCACTGCATTTCGTATGCCCACGATGCGGTCAAGCCCTGCCTGAAGTGCGTCGAGGTGTGCCCAAACAAAGCTATCGTAGTTGACGAAGCTTCAAAACCAGCGCGGCCGACACGGGTTATTTACGATCGCTGCATTGGCTGCGGTACCTGTGAGACCGAGTGCCGAAAGGTCGTCGTCGGACAACCAGCACTGGTCTTGACGAACACCGGCGCCGGAGAGCCCGCAGCCCTGGTGGTTGACCCAAAACCAAAGCTGCCGGAACATGCGGGAAACCAGGAGAAATAATCGAGGTAATCTTCCATGGCTAGATACACCATCGCGATATTTTCTTTTTGTAGTGCAATGCTCTTTTTCAAATCGACAGCGGGATATGCCCAAGAGAGTCAACTGCCACCCCTCGACGATCCGCCTGCAGCCCCAGAAGCTGATGGCGAGGCACAGCTCGAAGGAGAAGAAGCAGTCGACCTCGACAATCTTGAAGAGGAAGAGATCGACCTGGACGACATCGAGGAAGAGGAATCATCTGCCGGACACCCGAGCGGTCACACTGATGCCCACAGGGGCGGTGGCGATCGGATGCTCCACCCCAAGTTCAAGCTATTTTTTGATTTTTTGGTCGAATATGAATTTGAAAGCGAAACTTTCCAGTTTACCAAGGACCACGCCTACGTGGTGTTGGAGCTCGCAGCCACGGAGTGGTTGAGCTTCCGCACGGACATCTCGCTGGATCCCGAATTCTTCGACATGACGTTCCACCTGGGAACGTCAGTGGATCTCAGCATTGGCAAGGTGCTCATTCCGTTTGGACAAAACGAGTGGCACCATCTCATTGGTGGGCGGGTCGATTACCAGTCCCTTTTTCTACCGGTCATCTGGGCTGACTACGGCATCTCGCTCAAGCATCGACTCTTTGATGGAGATGTCGTCGGCATTGACTATTCTATTTATGCAGTCAACGGGTTCCAAGAAACCACAGATGCCAACCAAAATCCATTTCCATCGCGACTGGCGGGCAGCCTGACAGACAATAACAAGATGAAGGGCATCGGCATTCGCCCGGTGTTTCGCATCTGGAAGATCGCCTTGGGAACGAGCTGGTACCTGGACGCCTGGGACGCCGAGGGCGACAACTATATGCTCTTCTATGGGGCTGATATCGATTTTGGATTCGGGTTTATCCCGGTTCCTTTTTTGCGCAACCTAAGGCTGCGGGGTGAGATCGCCTGGGGAGAGGTCATGTTACCCGAGCAAAATTACTACCAGGGGATCCTGGCCTATGGGACGCGACGCTCTGGATACAATATCGAAGCGTCGTTCAACATTGTGCGATGGCTGACCCTGCGGTATCGAGAGGGGCGCCTCAACTCTGACAGCCGTTTTGAAGATGCCGGTGATTTGCTCATCCACGAGCCTGGAATCATCGCCAGGGCAGGTCCGGTGAGCTTCTATCTTATCCTGCAGCTCCATGATCCGCTTGTTGAAGATCCGGATCCACCACCAGAGGACAACAGCTGTCTGTTTTTCCGCGTGCTATTCCGCTACTAATAGGGCCTGAACGGACAGGCGACCCGCCATGAACGAGATGACGTCGCGTTTCTGGGAGATCTTCTTCGAGGTCTACGAGTGGCTGCCTCGGCAAGGCCCGGGCAACCGTGCCTGCGCTGAACGGGCGCTCGGTTTGTGTCGTGACTTACCGCCGTCACCCACGGTGCTGGACCTCGGTTGTGGCGTAGGTGGACAGACGCTTCATCTAGCTGAGTTAACCTTGGGGTCCATCATCGCCATCGATACCCACGCTCCGAGCATCGAGCGATTGCAGGCAACCGTGGACGCGCGCGGGCTCGCCGATCGGGTTCGGCCCGTGGTCGGCGACATGGCTCAGCCCGGGCTGCCACCCGAGAGTTTCGATCTCATCTGGTCCGAGGGGGCTCTTTACAACATTGGCATCGAGAATGCGCTGCGAATCTGCCGCGGACTATTGTGCCCCGGCGGCTACCTCGCTTTCACCGACGCGGTTTGGCGCAAGGAGGACCCGCCGCCCGAGGTAAGAACGAGCTTCGAACTCGATTACCCCACCATGGGCCTGGCGCCCGATATACTTTCGGTAATCGAGAAGACCGGCTTTTCGCTCGTCGACCATTTTAGCCTGCCAGACGAGGCCTGGTGGGGCGACTTCTACACGCCAATGAAGCGACGCATCGAGGCGTTGCGCGGCAAATACGGCGGTGATGCCGAGGCGCTTGGTATCCTTGACCAGCTCGCACAGGAGCCCGAGATGCATCGAAAACACTCGAACTACTACGCATACGAGTTCTTCGTGACGCAGAAGGTCAGAGAGGGTCGTCGATAGGTGGTCGAGACCCAGCGCTGATTTTGAGCTTGTCTCATACCAGAAGGTTACTTATAATATCAAAATCGGCAACATGATCATCGGGGATTCTCTGAGGATGCACGGTTGTATTGTCAAATGTCACTTCTATAAAGGGAGAAAGCGCATGAAAACTAACATGAATTCATTCATCATTTATGCATTGTGCTTGGTGTTTGTCCCGTCGGGATGTCAAAAGGGGTCAGAGAACGAGAATAATTCATCGTACTCGCTTAGTTTTGAACAGGTATTGGAAATCACAAAGAGAGAGGGAATTTGTGGAGGTTCTAGCGTCGGCTTCCTATCAGCAATATCTGGTTTCCTATACGGTGGTTACTATGAAACCAACGGTTCGGATTTCTGGCACGATCGTTTCCAATGTCAACTCAACGCCTCTAACTGCGAGGAATATCTGCGCTGTAAAGAGTTGGATCTAGAAAGGTCTTGCGATGCCGGCATCGAACCATGGAGTTCTGTTGCCTGTGTGGATGATACAACTTTGGAACGATGTTATAGGGTAATCGGATTGGGATCGTTTATCCAAACCGTGGATTGCGTCCCTTATTATAGCGATTCCGATCAAATGTGCGTGGAAGACGATGCGAGTAATATCGGATGCACCTCAGGAGAATGCCCTACGGACGATCCCTATGCGGACTGGTGCGAGAAAGACGTGTTAATGAACTGCTTCCAGGGTCTGCTCAGAAAGAGAGATTGCAAAGAACGTGGACTTAAATGTCGCGAGGCGACCGACCAGAACGGGTTTCTATATGCTTTTTGCGGCACTGGCGAAGAATGTCCCAACGAGGCTCCTTTTTGCCAGGGCAATAGGTTGACCAATTGCGATGCGAACACCCATACGGAGGTCGTATCGTATATAGATTGCGACAAAAAAATCTCTGGATTCATATGCTCTGAAATGGACTCATGGGGGTGGTGCGGCATGCCGGAAGAAGTAGATGAGTGCGAACCCGGCCTGATCAATTGCGATGGCGACGTTGCGGAAATCTGTTATTTTGGGAAGCTCATCACCGTTGACTGCTCTACATTTGAGGACGCAACCTGTTACAAGACACCTGACGATTATCCCAATAGCGACCTCATAATGTGCATTTCGAAATAGCTGTTTGCCAGTCTTCCTAAAGCGCCGACCACCCCAGAAAATTACTACTGGGTTCGAGTTGATCCCGGTCCCCTTTCTGCGCAACCTGAGGCTACCGCTACGACGCAAACCGCATGCTCCCCTAACAGGGAAAGGGCTGGATTTCTTTTTGAATATGGTTTTAACTGAACCCCCGTTGGGACGCAGCAACGTTCAGCGCACCTTGCCCTGCTGGAAGGACGTCTCTGAACTGAAAACAGGAGAAAGCAGCATCAACAGACACCCTATCGCAATAGTGGCGACGATGATGTTCAGCCTTGGGCTGTCCGGCGCGTGTCACTCCGAGACACCGACGCTTCCCAGCCAACTGCGGGTTCTTCGCAGTGCCTGTGGATCGACCGAACCACCACGCCGCTGTGTGAAACGCGTTCGAAAACACGATGGAGCGGTAAACAACGGCACTAGCTGGTCATCCGCTTTCACCGACATCTCCGACGCTATCCACAACGCAAAAAAAGAGATCGATGTCAAAAACGGCGTTGACCATTGCGAAGTGTGGGTGTCTGCAGGAACCTACTACATTTTTTCGACCCGCCGATCAGACACGCTGCGCATGGCACCCCATGTCTACCTGTACGGGGGATTCAACGGCACGGAGAAGACCCGCGGGAAGCGTAACCCCAAAGTCCACCTTACGACACTCGACGGACGAGACGGTCCAGCCGGGGCCGATCGCGTTTACCACGTCGTTACCGGCGCGTCCCACGCCGTGTTGGATGGGTTCGTCATCGCCAATGGCGAAGCCCGTGGAGCGAGACACGGTGGTGGGATGTACAATGACCAGGTCTCACCCACGGTGCGCAACTGTGTGTTTCAGGACAATAGCGCTGGATGGAGCGGCGGGGCGATATTCAACAATCGAAATCGACCGCTTGTGACTGGCAGCCGATTTCTAAACAACCGCGCCAAGTACGGCGGTGCCATCGCCAACAGAGCAACGCGAGATACCCTGTGCGGCAATACGTTCATGCAGAATAAGGCGCACAAGCGAGGCGGCGCCATTTACAACGATTCAGATGCGTCGGGCACGGTCGGCAACAGTTATTTTTGGAGAAACAGCGCTGACAAGGAGGGTGGTGCGATCTACAACAAAACCAGTTCGGAACCAGCATTCTTCCACTGCACATTCGTAGACAACTTCACGAAGCGTAAAAAGAAATCGGGCGGCGCGATTTATAGCAAAAAGGGCGCTAATCCTTCAGTGGCAAACTGCCTGTTTTGGAGGAACCGGCCCAGACCCATCTCCGGTAATGCAGACGTCCGCTACAGCATCCTAGATGTACCCACCAAAGGGGAAGGAAATCGAACTGACGACCCGCTGCTGACCATCGACCGCGCCGGGGCTATGACCCTGAACGCGACATCACCCTGCATCGATGCCGCCAACGGACCCTTGGCCTTGGAGCTCGACATCACCGGTCACAAGCGGGTCGTGCATCCCAAGGCGCAAGATAAATCCGGGTGCAATCCCATCTTCAACCTCGGCAATACTTGCATCCCACACGCGGACATTGGCGCTCTCGAATACCGAGGGAAAGCGCAATGAGCCCTGCCATGATCAGACGTGTTCTCGGCATTTTCGCGTTACTATCTTTTGGAGGATGCGTACCCCTATCCGATCCAGTCCCCGACCCCCCTCGGTCTCACCAAAATCTAGACACCGCCGCCCTTCCGGACCTGGTGAACGACGCCTTTGAGAGCAACTTGCCGATAATCGTCATTGATACGTTGGGTGAGGCAATCGTGGACGAACCGAAAATTCCAGGATTGATGCGGGTCGTCAACGCCCCGAGCGGGCCCAACCGTCTTTCGGCGGTAGCCGATGCTGAGGCGCTAGATATCGGTATCGAGCATCGGGGAAGCTCATCGCTTGCGTTTTCGAAAAAACAGTTCAGCATCGAAGTACGCGACGAGGCCGGAGACGAGCGAGACGTACGTCTGCTTGGCCTGTCCAAGGACGCGGATTGGGTGCTATATGGACCCTTTAGTGACAAAACCCTAATGCGCAATCACATCGCCTACTGGCTGGCCCGGGAGATGAACTTTGCGGCGCCGAGGACGCGCTTCGTAGAAGTGTTTCTCAACGAGGAGAACAATCTCCGCGAAGCGGATCAGTATTGGGGCATCTATGTGCTGACCGAAAAAAATAATCGGGGAAAGGAACGGGTTGACATCGCCCGGCTCATGCCCGATGAACTCTCTGGCGAAGCGATCACCGGGGGATACATCGTCAATTTGGATCGGCCAGGGGACGGCGTTGACTGCATCTACCATCCGGTGGCAAAGCAGAAGAAACCGTGCTTCAGGCTCATGTACCCCAAGATAAACAAGGTGGCGCCTGAGCAGCGGCAGTGGTTTGTCGACTATTTCAAATCGTTTGAGCAGACCTTGAAGGCCAAGGGGAACTTCCGTCGTTTCATTGATGTAGATTCATTTGTGAATGGCTTCCTCGCCACAGAACTTATTAAGAACCCAGATGGGTTTCGCCTATCAACGTATTTTACAAAGGATCGCAACAAGCCGATCGCTTTGGGCCCACTATGGGATTGCAACTTGGGCATGGGTAACATCGATCACCCCACCAAGAAGAGACCGGACGGTTGGGCCTTTATCAACGTCGAGCAGAGCAAGGCAAAGACCCTGCCGTTCTGGTGGCGCGCCCTGCTCGAAGATAAGCGGTTCATAAAAAGCGTGGTCGCCCGATGGCGACGGCTGCGAAGAGAAGGAGTGGTTTCAGGACAGAAGATTACGGCCAAGATTGATAACACGCGCAAACTGCTAGCATCGTCCCACCGCAGAAACTTCAAGCGATGGCCCATATTGGGCGTCAAGATCCGGTTCAACCCCAGGCCGCTACCCACAACCTGGCAAAAAGAAGTGGACAACCTTAAAAGATGGTTTGTCGGCCGCGTTCAGTGGATGGACGAGAATATCCACAATTTCAATCAGCGCTAAACCCCATCGCTCTTTCCCAACGGCAGGGTAATCCGAAAGATGCTGCCCTTGCCCTGGCGACGGGATGCCTCGATATGCCCGTCATGTGCCTCGACGATGCGCTTACACAGCGCTAAACCCAAGCCGATACCCCGCTCGCGCTTGCTGAAGAAGGGGTCGAATATTTTATCCAGATCTTCCTGTGCAATCCCTCGGCCCGTATCGCAAATCTCAATCACGACCCGCTCGCCTATCATATCCACGGAGGCCTCGATGTGATCTCCTGGCTCTGTGGCCTGCGCTGCATTCCGAAGCAGGTTCCAAATCACCTGGCGAATTTGGGAGGGGTCGACGATCGCCTCGATCGGTTTTGTCTCGTCCGCGCTCACCTTAATGTTTGTCCCGACCTGATCCTGCCCCATCAAAAAGACTTGGGCCACTTCACCTACTAGCTTGTTGATGTCTGTTGTAGCGCGCCGTCCCGATCGGGGGCGCGCATAATCGAGCATGTCTGCCACCAGCTGTTCCATTCGCCTGAGCTCCCGTGAAATGATGTTAATGAGCTCCCGGTCTTCTGACTGATTCGACACAGCGCTCGCGAGGATTTGAAACGACCCAGAAACAGCCCCCAGGGGGTTGCGAATTTCGTGTGCCAGGCTTGCGGCCAGTTCCCCCAGGGCTGCCAGGCGCCGCGCTCGCTCGACTTCTGCTTCCAAACGGCGCACTTCCGATAGATCGGAAAAGACCACAATCGCCCCTTTTCTCAAGCCGTTCGCTCCCAACAGAGGCGCGACAATGCACTCGAGAGGGATGCGGGTACTGTCCTGCTTCATACCTGTATACTGTCCCCGAATCCTGTAACCACTGACAATCACAGCTTCACTGGCGAACTCCGGCACCCAGGTGCTAAGTTGTTGACCTTCCACTGGGTTGTTTTCAATGCCCAAAATACTGAGGCCGGCCGGATTCATCATTACGACATCGCCATTCAGGTCAGTGGTCGCAATACCCACGGTCAGGGATCGGATCATATCTGCGTTCAGCTGGGCCAGATCAGCCCGCTTGACCCGTTCGACTGCCAGGCCGCGATCCGTTCTTTCGAGTCTGGCTACCAGAGAATTTACCAAAATAGCGACCACGAATAGGGCGATGATGTTCACAGACAGAAAGTAGGCATACTCTCGAGCAGTGGCACCCCCGTCCCCGTGTCCGGCCAGGGGTTGGAGTAGGCCCGTAGCCATCGCTCCGACGAGAAGCACTAAGATAACGACAGAAGCGGCTGCCGAATGAAATGCTGCACGGCCGCCCAAGACAATTGCTGCGACGATAATCCAGAGATCGAATAAAAACGTAAATCCAGAAATAATACCGCCTGTCGCGTAGGTCAGGCATCCCCAAAATAACAGGTCCACAGTGAGTTGCACCCGGGATAGCAATACAATGCGGTCGCCGCTGCGATACCACAGCGCATAGACGATAGTGAGAAAATAGGTAATGCCAATAAGGGTCAGCAGAAACCTGGACGAGGGATCGGCAAACGCGTTTCCAGAGCGATAGTCAAATATTAACGTGGCGCCGAGAAGAATGGAGATCAGCCCCACGCGCAAAGCCATCACCCAAACCAGGCGTACTTTTACTGGCGTGGGGCCTCGGTTCGGAGGGGGCTTTGTAGAGAGGTGGGGGAACCTGTCGCCTGGCATGGCCGGGGGCTTATCCCTGAATCGTATCGGCCATCGTAAAGATCGGCAGGTACATCGCTATGACCATGCCGCCGACAATTCCACCAATGACGACCATCATCAACGGCTCCAGCAGGCTCGTGAGCGCGGCAACCGCCACGTTCACCTCTTCGTCGTAGAAATCGGCAATTTTATTGCACATAACGTCAAGGGCGCCTGTTTGTTCGCCTACCGCTATCATCTGCACCACCATGCCAGGAAAGATGTTGGCATCACCAAGGGGTTCGGAGATGTTGCGCCCTTCGGAAATCCGCTCCCGTGCGAATAGGATGGCATGTTCAATGATGACGTTGCCAGCAGCCTTGGCCACCGTGTTCAGGGCCTCGAGGATGGGAACGCCTGAAGAAAGCAGGGTGCCCAGGGTGCGGGTAAAGCGAGCTACGGCGATTTTCTTTACCACAGGTCCGATAACCGGCAGCACGAGATACAACCGGTGCATGATCTGCTTGCCCTGCTTGCTCCGATAAAAAAACGTAAATCCCGCGATGATGGCCGCGGCAACGACGACTATCTGAATAAAGTACTCGCCAAAACCGCGACTCATGCCGATGACGACCTGTGTTGGATAGGGGAGTGCATCCCCTGCGCCAAAATCGACGAACATGGATTCAAAGGTCGGAATCACCCATTTTAGCAGCACGACGACCACGAGGATTGTTATAACCAAGATAGCTATCGGATACACCATTGCGCCCTTGATGCGGCGTTGTAGGGCCTCTTTTTTCTCGATATACTCGGCCAGGCGTTTCATGATGGTGTCGAGAATGCCACCTATTTCTCCGGCAGCGACCAGGTTTACAAATAACTCGTCGAAAATTTTAGGGTATTTTGCCAGCGCATCCGAAAACGTGGAGCCCCCCTCGACGAGGCCTTTTATTTCGAGCAATTTGTCCCCAAACCACTTGTTTTCGGCCTGACTGCCAAGGATTTCCAAGCACTGAACAAGGGGCAGGCCCGCGTCAATCATGGTTGCAAATTGTCGCGTGAATGCCTTGAGGTCCTTTGTCGTCGCCTTGCCCCCAAGGTTGATGTTGAGATCGAGGGATACCTTTTTGGCAGATACCAAGGTGAGTCCTTGGGACTTTAGTTTTTGGACGAGCGCTGCCTCGTCCTTGGCGCCCATTTTCCCAGTGACGACTTCTCCGGAGCGTTTCTTTGCTTCGTATTTGTACGCGGCCATTAATTCACAATCCTCGAGGTACGGCTCGGGCTCGAAAATACATCAGGAAAATACAAAATTATTCTAACCCGGCAGTTGGACCCGGTCAAAAACAGTGACCAAACCGCAGGCATTCCCTAGTTTTGACTTTGCTTTGAGACGTGTTGAAATTCGTAAGGGTTAAAAATCCGAACCGCCCGGCCCCCGCTGCTCGACGTGTTCTTCGAGCAATTGGCCCACGTCCTGCTCGACATAGGTCGCGCCAGACGCAATCTCTCTGAGGGCCATCACTGCTTCCCTGTTTTTCCCTTTGACGCGCGCATCTGATCCCTTTAGGAGCTGGCGGGTTCGCCGCGCTGCAATGAGGACGAGTGCAAACCGACTGGGTATTTTTTCCAAACAATCTTCGACTGTGACGCGGGCCATGCTGTTCCTCCTTGGCACCTCAAGGCCGTGGGACCATATGCCAAAGTTATTGGAATTTCAATAGCATAAAAAGAGAGTAAACGCATCATTGTTGCATCTGCCAAGTTCTGCTATCGATGACCGAGGCTGCTGTTAAAGAGGAAAAATGCGCGTCCGACCCACAATTGCCATCGCCACCCTGGGCTGTAGGTCCAATCAGGCTGACAGCGGGTATTTGGCTGGTGCGCTAAAAAGCCGGGGACTAAATTTGGCAAAGGGTTTTGATGATGCAGATGTGGTAATACTTAACACGTGTTGTGTTACAGCCGAAGCAGAGCGGGACTGTCGAAAACTCGCCCGGCGCGCATTGGCCACAAGTGCCAGCACCCGCGTGATTATGATCGGCTGCGCAGTGAACGCCATCAAGGGGTTTGGTCAAGACATCGACGCTCGGATTACCCCCCTTCATATCACCCCCTTATCCCCGAATAGGACGGCCGAAAAAATTCTCAATTACTTGGGGGAGGGTGGCGGCATTCCTTCTGACCCTGTCGTTTCCGTGCAAAGGAGAACGCGGGCGCTCGTCAAAGTGCAAAACGGCTGCAGCCATATGTGCGCGTACTGCATCGTACCCAAAGCTAGAGGTCCCGAGGTATCTCGCCCCATGGATGACGTCATTCAAGAGGTCGATACCTTAAAAGCCTCGGGGTGCCGCGAGCTTGTACTTACCGGCGTTCAGCTCGGTGCATGGGGAACGGATCTGCCCCATACCCCACACTTGGCAGATCTGGTCGTCACAGTCGCAGACCGATTCGCCCCGGGACGCATCCGATTGAGCTCGGTAGAGCCCTGGTCTGTGAACAAGTCCCTCATCGAAGCCGTGGCCAACCACGATCGGGTCTGTCCGCATTTGCACCTGCCCCTGCAAAGCGGAGACGACCAGATTTTAAAGGCCATGGGGCGGGGCTATACAGCACGTACCTATCTCCGTCTCATCGAGCACATCCGGGCGGCAAGCCCTGATATCGCTATTGGCACAGACGTGCTTTTCGGATTCCCAGGAGAAGATGACGCTGCGTTCACTCATACAATGGCTGTGCTCGCCCAAATAGCACCGGCCTACCTTCACGCGTTTACCTATTCAGCAAGACCGGGAACACCGGCTGAAAAGCTCTCCAACCCACCGCCAAAGGCAGCGGCTAAGCAGAGAACCCGCATTGCCCGGGAATTTGGCGAAGCAGCAGGGCGCGCCTATCGGTTGGGCCAAGTCGGTCAAGTGAGGGAGGTTATTGTTGAAGCCAGACACGACACCGACCTAACCGGTCTGACAGACACGTTCATTCCGGTCATCATATCAACTGTCGAAGCTGCACCTGGTCAATTGATACAGACCCACCTCCACCCCCCGCGCCAAGGAGAAGATCGGCTTAAGGCCTATCCCGTATGAAGTTCCCAAAGCCAGCCTCTCTTTTCGCGGCCGATTAGATGCCGCCATCTATACCGCTGTCGACCCCAGCGTCCAACGCTTCGGTTTCTTGGTTTTCAAGGGCCCCCATGTCTACCACTTGGCCAATGACGCGTTCATTCCCTGCCAGGTCCAGTGGGATCACTTCGTCCACATCGTCATCGTTGTCCAAATCTACTAGGTCTGCAGGCAACCCAGCATTATCTCCCCTGTTGACACATGGCGAATCGAGTGAGAGTCGATAATCTGCCGCATCCTCATCCACAAACATGGGATTTAGATGGATGTTGCCGACTGCGCTAGTGGTACACTCGGGCACTGGGCAGTCACCTTCAATAGTGCTGTATTCGATAGTTGGATTGGAATTATTTTCATTATAAACTTGAGGGCCAAGGTTAACGGCAGTATTACCCCATAAGATTGTATTCTTCACCTCTGGTGAGGATTCACTGTTCCAGATACCGGCCCCGTCATCTCCGGCTGAATTGTTTACAATAGTGCAATTCGTTATTGAAACAAAAGAATTGTCAATGTGAAATCCACCTCCATCGGCCCCCGCTTGGTTATTAGAAATAATGCAGTTTGATACCGTAGCTGTTAAGTCACGGAAACGCAATCCAGCCCCTTTATCTGCGGCAATATTGTTGAGAAAAACACTGTTGAATATCGTTAGGGTAGACCTCGTGTTAAACATGGCGCCACCGTCATCACCAAGCGCCCTATTATTTTCAAAAGTGCTATTAATGATTGTTACTGTAACATCGTAATTTCGTATTCCACCACCATCTTCTCCTGCTGTATTGCTTAAAAAATCACAAGCAATTATTGTTGTTTCAGCCGACTGGTTATTGTACATTCCCCCCCCTCGCTGACTTGCTGAATTGCCCTCGAATATACAATTTGACACTATCGTAGTTGAACCACCATCGTTGTGCATGCCGCCGCCGTGATCACCTGAACTATTGCTCTCGAATATGCAGTCCGTCACCTTAGATGAGGAATTCCGATTTATCATGCCACCACCATCCTGTTGCGCAAAATTGTTCACAAAATTACAGTTTGTTATTGTGGGGGAGGCATGAAAGTTGTACATTCCACCGCCATTTCTATAGGAATTGTCTTCGGGACAGGTTGCGTTTCCATCGGCTATTGTAAAACCGTCTATTATTGCATGATCGGTTCCGGTAACCGCGTGATAGGCATTGTCTTGCGTTAACACCGGTATACCAATGTCCCCGCTAAGTATAGTTTCATAAAGATCAACATTGCGATCATCAAAGTTAGTTTCAGTTCCTGAAAACCCACCGTATAGACCGACATGAGGCCTCAACCAGAAGGAAGACGCCCGTTCGTCAGCCGGTAGTGAGGATAAACCTTCGTCGGGGTAATACGTGCCGGCCGCAACCCAGATATCGCAGTGGTCAGCTGTCGCCAGATCCAACCCCAATTGTACGGTCTGCACGGCATTGCCCCATGATGTGCCGTCAGCTCGGTCATCTCCAGTCATACCATCGACAAAAACGATGCAGTCATCGCAGGTGTCCCCAAACCATCCAGGCGAGCAGCTGCATGCACCAGATTCACAGGCCCCGTGAATATCCAGGCAATCTTCTATGAGAGCCCCCTCGTGACCACAGGAATCAAACCAGACCACGTCCCCTTGAGCACTGCACCCCTGGTAGCTCTCGGGCTCACAACACTGGTCTTCCGCCTCAAAACACTGTTGTTCCAGTGCTATGCACGGATCCCCAGGACTGACGCATTCGTCGGTCTCTTCTACACAATACTCGACACCATTGCAGAACGTATCATCGTCACAGTTCTTCGCTTTGCCAGAACAATTACCGGCATCACAAGTATCATCGACCGTACAAAACAGATCGTCTTCACAGACAGCACCGTCGTCATTGCTCCACCCTGTTGTGGAAAGTGATATATCGCACTTCTGGCAGTCGTTTTCGGGGTTTTTGTCCCCATCTTCAAAGAATTCCCCCTCGATAATACACCTTTCAAGTGAAGATTCTGTACCTGTGTCGGTGCCTGTATCTGTGTCGGTGCCCGTATCCGTGTCGGTGATTGTATCCGTGTCGGTGCCTGTATCTGTGTCAATGCCAGTGCCCGTATCTACATCCGTGTCTATGTCCGTATCCACATCTGCCGCCCCATCACTGCCCCCATCTACGATGCTTTCAGTATCAAGGCTGCTTTCAGTGTCAAGGCCAGTATCGGCATTGGAATCGATATTAGGTTCAGTTTCTGTGCCTGTATCCGTGCCAATGTCTGGCATCTCAAGAGTTCCCAAATCCCAACAGCCAGCGCATAATACAAAAACACCCCACAGTAGATGATCAAGCAAACCGATTATGTTTTTATCTCTCACGATCAAACCTCAAAAGAATCTATTTTCTAAGGCTTAGTCTCTGGAATTAGAGCCCGCTATCTATGCCGATGTCGATGCCTGCGTCCAAATTTTCGGCTTCTTGGTTTTCAAAGGCCCCCATGTCTACCACCTGGTCAATGACGCGTTCATTCCCAGCCAGGTCAAGGGGAAGCACTTCGCCCACATCTTCATCGTTATCCAAATCTGCTAGGTCTAACGGCAACCCAGCATTGTCTCCCCTGTTGATGCACGGAGAATCGAGTGTGAGTCGATAATCTGCAGCATCCTCATCCACAAACATGGGATTTAGATGGATGTTGCCAACTGCGCTAGTTGTACACTCGGGCACTGGGCAGTCGCCTTCTATGGTACTGTATTCGATAGTTGGATTGGAATTATTTTCATTATAAACTTGAGAACCAAGATTAACAGCAGAATTGCCCCATATGATCGTATTCTTCACATCTGGCGAGGATTCATTGTTCCAGATACCACCACCATCATCTCCGGCCGTATTGTTTACAATAGTGCAATTCCTTATTGAAACAGAAGAGTTATCAATGTAAAATCCGCCACCATCGGCCCCTGCCTGGTTGCTAGAAATTACACAATTGGTCAACATGCCGGTTGAATCCAAGAAACGCAATCCAGCGCCTACATCTGCGGCTACATTATTAACAAATGAGGAGTTGAATATCGTAAGAAAGGAGTTTCTACTATGGATCGCGCCACCATCACCATTAAAGGCTTTATTATCACTAAAATAACTATTTATGACAACCACAGTACTATTGTAATTTCGAATTCCACCGCCATCATATACTGTTGTATTGCTAAGAAAACTACAGTCGGTAATCGTTGTGTCAGACGAAGAGGTATTATAAAGGCCACCACCTTGTAACGCAGCAGAATTGTTTTCGAATGTACAATTTGACACTATCGGTTTCGAACCCGCAGTGTTGTGCATACCACCGCCGCGATCATTGGCACTATTTCCCTCAAACGTACAATTGATCACTTCTGGAGACCCGCCCTGATTAGCCATGCCGCCGCCGGTACCGCCCGTATCATTGTCTTCGAATGTGCAATTCGTCACCATAAGTAACGAATTACGATTGTTCATGCCACCCCCATTATTTAGGGCAAAATTTTCTTTAAAATGACACCTGATTACAGTAGGAGAAACATTGAAGTTGTACATTCCCCCTCCTTCACCATAAATATAATTTTCAAGGTGGTTTGCATTCCCACTGGTAATTGTAAATCCGTCAATTATTGCATAATCGGCTCCGGTAACCACGTGATAGGCATTGTCTTCCGCAAATTCCTCCATGCCAATATTTCCACTCAGTACCGTCTCAAAGCGCTCAATATCTCGTTCTTCAAAGTTGGTTTCAGTTCCGGAAAAGCCACCATATAGCCCGACATGAGGCCTCAGCCGAAAGGAGGACATCCGCTCGTCATTCGGCAGTGAGGATAGTCCCTCGTTGGGGTAGTACGTGCCGGCGGCAACCCAGATGTCACAGTGGTCAACTGTCGCCAAATCCAGTCCCCCCTGCACAGTCTGTACGGCATTGCCCCAGGAAGTACCATCAGATAGGTCATCCCCAGTTATTCCGTCCACAAAAACGATGCACTGATCACAGGTTTCTCCAAACCAGCCGGGTAGACAGCCACACGCGCCAGATTTGCAGGCCCCGTTGATATCTAGGCAATCTTCAATGAGGGCTCCCTCGTGACCACAGGAGTCGAACCAAACAACATCCCCTTGCTCATCACTGCATCCCTGGTAACTCTCGGGCGTACAACACTGGTTTTCGTCTTCAAAGCACTGCTCTTGCTCAACACACGGGTCCCCTGAACTGACACATTCGTTGGTATCTTCCAAACAATACTCGACCCCATTGCAGAACGTATCGTCGTCGCAGTCCCGCTCTTCACCAAAACAAGCGCCAGAAAAGCAGGTATCGTCGACCGTACAAAACAGATTATCCTCGCAGTCAGCGCCGTCGTCGTCGCTCCACCCTGCTGTGGAAAAGGAAATGTCGCACTTCTGACAGGCGTTTTCAGGGTTCTTATCTCCATCTTCAAAGAACTCCCCCTCGATGATGCATCCTTCAAGGGAAGAATCCGTGTCGGTGTCCGCGCCGGTATCTGTGCCTGTGTCCGTATCAGATTCCGTATCTATATCCGTGTACGTATCTGTATCAGAATCCGTATCAGTGTCAGTATCCGTATCAATGTCCGTGTCGGTATCCATATCTGAACCCGTGTCGGTGTCCGTGTCGGTATCTATATCTGTATCCACATCTACGGCCCCGTCAGCACCGCCATCTACAATGCTTTCGGTATCAAGACCGCTTTCAGTATCAAGGCTGCTTTCAGTGTCAAGGCCAGTATCGGCATTGGAATCGATATTAGGTTCAGTTTCTGTGCCTGTATCCGTGCCAATGTCTGGCATCTCAAGAGTTCCCAAATCCCAGCAACCAGCGGTAAATACCAAAGCACTCCACAGCAGATGACCTAGCAACCTCCTTTTATTCTCAAGTCTCATGATCAGATTTTACTTTCCAGGAAGCGTGTACAACTCTTCTCAGTCTCTGGAATTAGAGCCCGCTATCGATGCCACTGTCGACGCCTGCGTCCACATCTTCGGCATCCTGGTTTTCAAAAGCCCCCATATCTACTACTTGACCAATGACGCGTTCATTCCCTGCCAGGTCAATTGGAAGCACTTCGCCCACATCTTCATCGTTATCCAAATCTGCTAGGTCTAACGGCAACCCAGCGTTGTCTCCCCTGTTGATGCACGGAGAATCAAGTGAGAGTCGATAATCTGCCGCATCCTCATCCACAAACATAGGATTTAGATGGATGTTGCCGACTGCGCTGGTGGTACACTCGGGCACTGGGCACTCACCTTCGATATCGCTGTATTCGATAATTAGATTTGAATTTGGTTCATTGTAGACTTGAGGACCAAGGTCAACCGCTGTGTTACCCCATAAGATTGTATTCTTCATATTTGATGAAGATGCATCATTCCTATTCCAGATGCCTCCACCTTCATCTCCAGCCATATTATTCACAATAGTACAATTCGTTATTGAAAAAGAAGAATCCGTGCTATCAAGCCCGCCACCATCATCACCTGCGCTGTTGTTAGAAATAACACAATTTACCAAAGTAGCTGTTGACTCTATAATGCGCAACCCACCGCCGCAATCTGCGGCGGTGTTATTTTGAACTGTGCAGTTGAATAGTGTTAGGGACGTGTTCGTATTATATATAGCGCCGCCGTCATCATTAAAAACTCTATTATTTTCGAAAACACTATCAATAATCACTGCCGTACTATTGTAATTGCGCATGCCACCGCCGTCTTCTCCAGCTTCATTGTTCAAAAAATCACAGCTGGCAACTGTCGCTTCAGTAGAACTGGTGTTATACATGCCACCGCCCTGGTCAGCAGCATAATTGCCGTCGAATATACAATCTGACACTATAGGTATTGAACCCTCGGTGTTGTACATGCCACCCCCTCGGTCCTCTGCATTATTACTATCAAATATAGAATTCATCACCGTAGGTGAACTGTTTTGGTTATACATACCACCGCCTCTGTCATTTGATATATTTTTCGTGAATGTACAATTCGTTACCAATGGTGACGAGTGATGATTTTTCATCCCACCACCGTCCTCAAACGAATAATTGTTCTCAAAAATACATCTGTTTACGATGGGAGAGGCATTAAAATTGTACATTCCCCCGCCTTCCTCATAAGTTTCGTCTCCAGGGTAGTTTGCATACCCTCCGGTAATCGTAAATCCGTCAATTATGGCATAATTGGATCCGATGACCACATGATAGGCATTGTCGTAAGATACGCCAGGCCGCCCAACGTCTCCACTCAGTGTCGTTACAAAGCGGTCAATATCTCGCTCTTCGAAATTCGTTTCAGTTCCTGAGAACCCCCCGTATAGACCGACATGGGGCCTTAGCCAGAAGGAGGACATCCGCTCGTCAGCCGGCAGTGATGATAGGCCTTCGTCTGGATAGTACGTACCGGCGGCGACCCAGATATCGCAGTGGTCATTTGTCGCCAAGTCCAATCCCAGTTGTACGGTCTGCACGGCATTGCCCCAGGAAGTGCCGTCAGCCTGGTCATCTCCGGTCATGCCATCCACAAAGACAATGCAGCGATCGCAGTGTTCTCCAAACCATCCCGGAAGACAAGCGCACACCCCCGATTCACACGTTCCGTGAATGTCTAGACAATCTTCTATTAACGCGCCCTCGTGATCGCAGGAATCAAACCAGACCACATCCCCTTGGGCATTGCACCCCTGGTAACTCTCGGGCTCACAGCATTGCGTCTCCTCTTCAAAACACTGTTGCTCCAACGCTATACACGGATCACCAGGGCTGACACATTCGTCGGTCGCTTCTACACAATACTCGACGCCATTGCAGAACGTTTCGTCATCACAGTTTCTCTCTTCCCCAGAACAGGCGCCGGAAAGACACGTATCACCTACCGTACAAAACAGATCGTCGTCGCAATCAGCGCCATCGTCATCGCTCCACTCTGTGGTGGAAAGGGAAATATCGCACTTCTGGCAGACATTTTGAGGGTTCTTGTCCCCATCTTCAAAGAACGCCCCATCAATGATACACCCATCAAGGGAAGAATCCGTATCTGTGCCAGTGCCAGTATCCGGTTCTGTGTCAGTGCCAGTATCCGTATCTGTGCCACTGTCGGTGTCGGTGTCCGTATCTGTGTCGGTGTCCGTATCTGTGTCAGTGTCGGTGTCCGTATCTGTGCCACTGTCGGTGTCGGTGTCCGTATCTGTGTCGGTGTCCGTATCTGTGTCAGTGTCGGTGTCCGTATCTGTGTCGGTGTCCGTATCTGTGTCGGTGTCCGTGTCCACATCTGCGGCCCCATCACTACCGCCATCTACGATGCTTTCGGTATCAAGGCCGCTTTCGGTATCAAGGCCTGTATCTGTATCTGTATCGGTATCGATGTTAGAAGCAGTCTCTGTGCCTGTATCTGTGCCAGTGTCTGGCTTTTCCTGGCATCCCGCATGCCAACAGCCAACGGTAAATAAAAAGACATGCCACAGCAAATGACCTTGCAACTTTAGCCTGTTTTCGATTCTCATAATCAAACCTCGAATGCGTCTATTCTGTTAGATGACTGTGCACCTCGCAGCTTCTGGTCACACTTATAGAACCAACTTCTCGGGCTCTTGTGTTTTACCTGTCGCGTAAGATAAACACAACCCCGGGGCCTTGTAGCACAGTGTCCATTGGGGCAGGTCAAGATCGAAAACCACACCCACATCATGTCTCATCCGAGCTTTTTTTCTAAGCCTTATCCCAGACGTCTCTTCAGGGAACTCTTGAGGGGGTTAAACGCGTGATCAACTAAAAAATATGCCTGAAGTGGAACCTATATATCAATCCAGTGAAACAGCACATATTGGGGACTTACAATCACCCGATGGTCTGATGACAGGTGCGGATGATTTCCCTGTTCGTGATCATACGGCAAGTTTCCACTCTCCTGCCCTGGCTCACCGGATTCCTGCACAAAACCAGATCTCTGATTGTGATGAAAATCGTCAATGCTGTTTAGCCAATAGTTGTCGATTCTGTCGCCGGCAAAGGTCTCAAACCAAGTATATTTACACGAAAACTCGTCCCGCTCACCGAGTGTCAATATTACATCAGATAAAGTGACAGTTCCCTTTTTGAAGGTATCTTCTCTAAAATTGTACTTGGTGACCTCAACATTGGAAAACTGAAGGTACGGCCCGTTTGGACCCACGATTCTAACCTCTGGAATAATGACCTTGCCCCCGTTATTTTTTAGTCTGGTTACTTCAGTCTCGTAAGCAGCGTACCAAGTATCCAAATTGACTGGGAGCGGTCCATTCCGACCCCTCACGTCTTTTGCGAGCACGAACTTAATGTACATATGGTCTTTGACCGGATAGAAATCCATACGATGGATGGATCTCTCAAGCCAACCGTCGTCGTAATAGACATTGTACCACCACTTGGTTTTGCCCTCCATTTCATCGATGATATGTGTGTCTTTAGCCTCGTCATAATGATATTCGAGACTAATTTCTCCTTTGTTTTTTAGATGAACGAGAATATCAAAGATGGAAAAATGTCCGGGCTGGAAAATCTCAGGGCGGATGGATTCAATCTCATCTGGATTAAATGAATATTGGGCATTTTCTATTCTGACGGTTCCGTTCTGATTTGGCTGGCTGTTTGTCGGTCCGCCTATTATCTCACAGGCGTCGTTTGGATCTCCCTCTTCCTCTGTGTCTGTGTCTGTATCTGTATCTGTGTCTGTGTCTGTATCGGTGTCGGTATCTGTATCAGTATCGGTGTCGGTATCTGTATCGGTGTCAGTATCTGTATCAGTATCGGCATCGCTGTCCGAATCCGAATCGCTGTCCGAATCTGAATCACTGTCCGAATCTGAATCACTGTCCATATCTGAATCGCTGTCTGAATCCGAATCACTGTCCATATCTGAATCGCTGTCTGAATCCGAATCGCTATCTGAATCAGCGTCTGATCCGCTTTCATTAACATTGTTATCGCCAGTGCAGCGCATGTAGGCTGGCGCAAGGATAAAGCAACATAACATGCCAAACACAATGCTAGTTTTTGTCATTTCCTAACCCTTTTGGCCTTTCTCGCACGTAAATTGTCAACTTTTTCTCTGAAAATCTAAATGTATTACATATAATATTTAGAAAAACAGAGAAAGTAAATCGATAAATAGGTCAGGGTCTATTTTTCGACCAGGTCTGCCAGAGTTGTCTTGGAGAAATAGTCATCGACACGGTGCTGTATTTGAGAGACCAAATCACCGAAAACACATCTTTCTCGATCACAGGCGGTCTGATTGAGCAGGCAGCTACCCTTGCCGAGAGCCCCGTCGATCGCCTCGTAGATATTTAGGATTGTAATTTCTTTAGGCAGGTGCGCGAGGACAAATCCACCTTTGGGGCCCCGAATGGAATGCACCAAGCCGGCTTTGGTCAGCCTCTGAAACACCTTACTCAGGTGGTTTTCAGACGCCCCTATCGCCTCGGCTACCCGTCCGGTTGATACGGGGTGTTGGTTGGGGTTGTTGGCAATATAGGTTAAAGCGTGAATGCCCAGGTTTGCCGCTTCAGAGATATTGAAAACCAATGGTGCATGCTCCTTTATTTGGTTAACAAGTACCTTTTTGAAAATATACACTGGATTATTCCCTATGGCCATTTGTTTTACAGCTGTTTGTCGCTTGGTATAAATGTCAGTATGCTATTAAATTAAAGGACATAACAGGTGATAAAGATTTGCCCCAACGTTACTAGGAGGACACGCGCCTGTCACTTGGCAGGCGTAGGTATTCGCCATGGCAGAGACCATTCTGATAATTGAGGATGAGCGCGACCTCGTCGAGGTGCTGACCTATAATCTCGAAAGCAGTGGCTATACTGTACGCACCGCATTGGACGGCCGATCCGCGATCGAGCAACTAGAACGGGACCCGGTTCCAGACCTCATTTTGCTCGACCTCATGTTACCGGACGTTTCGGGTATCGAAATATGCCGCCGGATTCGCGCCAGTGAAAGAACGCGAGATGCCCTCGTTCTCATGTTAACTGCCAAGGGAGAGGAGATCGATCGGGTGGTCGGCTTTGAAGTTGGCGCAGATGACTACGTAACCAAGCCCTTTAGCGTTCGGGAGCTCATGCTCCGGGTGCAGGCAATTCTCAAGCGACGGCAAAAAACCGCACCACCCACTGATATCATCGTTTACGGTGTATTGCAGGTGGATGTGCCCGGGCACCTGGTGCGGGTCGACGAACTGGAGATCTCCCTGACAGCGCTGGAATTCAAATTATTGCACACCCTATTAAGCCGCAAAGGCCGCGTTCAAACCAGGGAGATGCTGCTGGCGGATGTCTGGGAAATACACGCGGACATTACAACCCGCACTGTGGATACCCACGTGAAACGCCTGCGGGAAAAACTGGGGGCTGCCGGGTCGTATCTGGAAACAATTCGCGGTGTGGGATATCGCTTTCGGGCCGAACTAAACAGGGATAATGAGGGGTCTGTCGGTTGAGAATAGGTGTCCGACGCAAACTCTTTTTCGCTGTTTTCGCACTGGTCTTTTTGGGGGTTGGGGCAACTGGCGCAGTGCTGTCCCATTTTCTCAGCAACAACCCAGGAGCGGTGGCAAACCCAACGACCCTAATTTTTATTGGGGGGGGGGTGGCCATTGGTATCGCGCTCATCGTGAGTGCCGTGTTTTCCCGCTTTCTTTCCAGCACGCTGCGCATCCTTGTAGATTTTGCCCGTAAGACAGCCGAGGGACAACGTCGCGGCCCCATCGATATTGTTTCCCACGACGACTTCGGCGGCCTTGCTGGATCCCTCAATCGGCTTTCAGAGCAGCTCGAGGGCCACGTAACCGCCCTGGCTGACGAGCGCGATAGGTTTGAAGCGATCCTCAACGGCATGAGCGAAGCGGTCCTCGCCCTGGACGAAGCGCAGCGGGTGACCCTCATCAACCGAGCAGCGATTATGCTGCTGGGCCTGGGGGATGGCCCCATCGGACACACCCTGCTCGAAACCGTGCGCGCACCTGCGCTCCATGCCATGGTGGTGGACGTAAACGAAAGAGGCGAGGCAGCTGTTGAATTTGACCTTCCCGGGACAGAACATCGCCGCATTCTGGCCCGGGCCACCCGGCGCAAATCCGGCGGTGCAGTGGTCGTGCTCAGGGATATGACCGAGCTCAGACAACTCGAAAATGTGCGGCGGGATTTTGTCTCAAATGTCTCCCATGAGCTGCGTACGCCTGTGTCCATCATTCGCGCAAACGCCGAAACCCTGTTGGACGGAGCAATCGACAATCGGGAGGCCGCGGTTCGATTCCTCACCTCCATGGTGACCAATGCAGAGCGCCTGTCCAATCTGATTTCAGACCTGCTGGATGTCTCGCGGATCGAAGCGGGTAAGTACGAACTGGTCAAGGAAACAGTGCCCGTGTCCCTGGCGCTTCGACGGGCTGCTGCTGCTTTGGAGACCCAGGCCATTGAAAAGGATTTCTCAATTCAAGTGCAGCCGGCCGGTGACCTCGGTGTGGTGGCAGATACGCGCGCACTGGATCAGGTGTTGTTCAATTTTACCGACAACGCAGTGAAATACTCCCCTAAAGGAGGGCGCGTGCTGCTTCGGGCGCGCGAGGAACAGGAACTGGTGTGCATCGAAGTCGAAGACAACGGCCCTGGTATCGAGCCCGAGCATCGGAACCGGCTATTTGAACGATTTTATCGCGTCGATCCCGGGCGTTCCCGGGAAATGGGGGGGACCGGGCTTGGCTTGGCCATTGCCAAACACCTGGCCACGGCCATGAACGGCGAGGTCGGCATGACCGCAGGGAAAATCAGCGGATCTGTCTTTTGGATAAAACTGCCCCGCGCTCAAGCATCGCGCTAGAGCACATTCAAGTCCACTCTGACGGGTACAGATTCCGATTTCCCCCTTTGAAAAAGGGGGTTAGGGGGATTTTCAAACACTGCGGGGATAGTGACGATATCCCCCCTGCCCCCTTTTCAAGGGGGAATTCATCACCTATCCATCACTAATTGCTTGATAAAGCGCTAGTAGGCCGTCAGTTGTTGTTTTTTACGGCGCGGTAGGGGTGGAGAAAAGCTGCTAGGGAGGACGGGCTTCTGGTTTGGGCGTAGATCATGCCGTTTCCGGAGAACCGGGCCACCAATCCCTCACCGCCGAAGAAAAGCGACTTGATGCCCCCTACCTTGCTGATGCGATAGTCCACCGAGTCCTCAAACGCAACGATGTGATCCGTGTCTACCACGTACTCCCCCTCGCACTTTTTGGGGTATATCGCGCCGTAGGACGCCACAAAGACCGTCCCCGGGCCGGTTGCCTTGAGCAGGAACAACCCCACGCCCGAGAAAAACCCCCGCGCGCCACCCCACTTTGTGTCCAGCTGAACCTCGGGTGTGGCTGCCACATAAGCAGACGACTGGATCATGAGGGATCGATTCGGTTCTAAATCAAAGGCGATGATATCCCCGGGCGCTCCGGGCGCGAGCATGACTCGCCCGCTGCCGCCCGTTGCGGTATAGGTGTTTTGAAAAATGGATTCACCGCCGAGCAACTTCCTTTTGGCCGCTGCCAGCACGCCGCCTCTCGCTTCGGTCTTCATCTTGATGTTCGAGGACATGGACACCATGGCACCGGATTCAGCTACGATCGATTCCCCGTCTTCTAGCCCACAGTCGATAAGGGCAAAGTCAGGGGCACTCTTTATGTCGCACTTCATGGAAAAAAGCCTCCTAGCCGTTCCTCGGCGGTAGCTTGGGACCTATCAATCCTCCAAATTCAGAGGGATTCCGGGTTTGGATGAACAGTTTCCCCTGGCCTTCAAACCGACACACCAGCCCTTCGCTCGAAAAAAAGGTTGAAAACCAGGAACCGACCCGCTGGATTCTATAATTGAGGGTCGATTCAAACGCCACGATATGGCCGGTGTCGATGATAAAGGATCCGTCCAGGTCGATCTCCTCGATGCCGCCGAAGGCGTTGATGGCCACCAGGCCGTGGCCATAGGCCCGTATCCAAAAGAGCCGCCCCTCGCCAAACAGGCTGCGAAAACCGCCCCATTTGGTCTCGATTTCAACTGTCGTGGCAGAGGCCAGGTATGAGGTCTGTTGAATAATGAGGTCATGACCGGTCAGCTCGTAAATGGCGATATCCCCGGGCAGGCCAGGGGCAAAGGTCACCTCCCCCGGCGCGGTCCGAGCGGTAAAGACGTTTCTGAAAAACGATTCCCCAAGTAGCATTTTGCGGCCGATCCCCTTGAGCAGCCCACCGGCACCGCGTCCGCCACTCGCCGACGTCTGCATCTCCACGTGGGCGTCCTGGGTTACCATGGCCCCGCTCTCGGCCATGACCTGCTCACCGGTTTCCAATCGACAAATCGCCACGGAATACGCAGGGCCGAATGCCTTTTCAAATTGCATGATGGCCTCCTTTTCAACCGCGAAGTCGAGGTGTTATCCAGTGCACCATGCCGCCGATGGTTCTCGACTGAACGAACAACCGACCCGTGCCTCGAAAGTGCATGGTGAGCCCCTCGCCAGAGAGGAGCGTGGATTTCAGACCACCCGACCCCTTGATGCGATAATCCAGGGTATCGGCAAAGGCGACCACGTGTTCGGTATCGACCACATAGCTGCCGTCAACGTCGATTTGATGGATGGCGCCGTAGCAGTTGATAAACAGATCCCCGGTACCGCTGATCTGCAGCCAAAAGGCGCCCTCGCCGGAAAAGAGGCTCTTTAATCCGCCGAATTTGGTCTTGATCACCACGTCCTTGGACGAGGCCAGGTAACTCGTCCCCTGAACCATCAGCGTGCGCGACCCATCGAGCTGATAGTGAATAATATCCCCGGATATGGCCGGTGCGATGAGCACTTGTCCAGCCTGGCCCGATGGGGGGGTGAAGGTGTTTACGAAAAGGGTCTCACCGCCAAAGATCTTACGGATGAGCGCTAGAAAAAAGCGAAAAATCGCGCCTATAACGCCACTGCCAGTACCGCCGATATGGGTTTGGATCTCCAGGCCGTCGCTCATCCCCACCATCGATCCGGCCTCCACGGTCACTGATTCGCCTGCGCTCAGGTCGACCGCGACCATGGCGTACGCTGGACCGTGTTTGATGGTATGCTTCATTGCGCACCCTCCATATGGATGATGAATAAATAAATAAAAGCCCAACTTTTGGGGCTGCGGCGAATATCGTAACACAATTTGACCAAATGGCACCTGCGGAGTGTATGATTTCTGGTGTCCTGACAGGCAGGACGCTGGAGACATTGATGGGGCTGAATGCGATGATCACCCTTAACGGCAGCCACACCTACGTAGCGGAAATAAAAAAAAGCCGGTTTATCGCCAAAGCTGTTCCCATTGCCTCTAACGAGGTGGCAAAGGACCGGGTTGCAGCCCTGGAAGATCCGGCTGCAACCCACAACTGCTATGCCTTTCGGGTCGGGGATTGCTATCGCTTTTCAGATGACGGGGAACCGGGCGGCACTGCGGGTCGGCCCATTTTAAGCGCCATCGACGGCCAGGCCTTGGACAATGTTTTGGTGATGGTGACGCGGTTTTTCGGCGGTATCAAGCTCGGCAGTGGCGGGCTTGTCCGGGCATATGGGGGCACAGCGGCCAAGTGCCTGCACGAAGCGCCTAAACGGGTCGAAGAACCGACCGCCACGGTGGTCGTGCGTGCACCGTTCGACACCATCGGCGCGATCTACCCCATACTGGCGCAATTTGCCCAAGGCAACATCGACCCCACCTACCGGGCGTCAGGACCGGTGTTGAACCTAACCATTGAAAAAACCAAATTCAAAGCCTTGGAAGAAGCCTTAAGCAATGCAACGCGAGGCAGTGCCCACATCACCCTCGTTTCCTGATGTAAGACTAGCTGTTGGGGTCCTCGATTTTTAGGAGCTTGTCGATGTCGGCGGTGATCTTGTCTCGATAATATCTAAAGGCGTCATCGCTTTTTAACACCATGTCCAACTGACGGGTATGAAACATGAGGTAACCCACCACTTTTAGGCGCTGCTCCATAAAACCGAAGTCGTACTTTTCCAATCGTGCGCGGACCGAATCTCGCACCACGTGGACGCGAAAGTCGTGGGCTTCGAGTATCTCGCCCACCAGGCGCGCCCGCCGTTGGCGACGTGGCGCATTTGCCGCGCCGCCTCTAAAATTAAAGCTGATAAAGTTCTCCTGGCGACGGTCCCCTGCAAGGGCTTCGACCGTAGAAAAATGATAGCCAAATCGGGTCTGGCAACTGCAGTACTTGCGCGTGATCATAAAGTAGTTGCGCTGCGTATACGGGGAAGCCATGGATGGGTTGAGCCCTGGATTGGACGTGGACTCCACCAGCACCGCCATGAATCCCCGAGCGTCAACCGGGGGTCCCCTCCAGGGAATGGCCATCATCCCCCACCACAGGGCGAGCATCGGCGCGGAGACAATATCGCTGAGCTTCACGTATCTCTGATTGGCGGTCCCCTGTTTGAAGCCATCCTTAAGATCGACTATCCAAAACTGGGTCGGCACGTTCACGTGCAGCCGTTTGGCGGAACGCTCTGGAAACCGACGGCGTCTGCCCACATGGAACATCTCCTGGACAGCCTTTTCGTGACAAAATCGGATAATATCGTGAAATGTCCTGCAGGCGTCAGGATTAAAGGTCGCTGGATCGTTCGGTTCGAGCAGGTGGAGCGGCGTGATGTACTTGGCCATGGTGCTGAGTGTGGAATATACAGGGCTGTCCTCGACCCAAGTATGTGGAGACTTGGGCCGATCGGACAAGCGGGATTCGATACGCCCTGTGTATACTTTTTTTCGCGTGGCATCGACCGTAATAACCGTGCCCGGATCGAGGATTTCGGTTGCCCCTTTTACGCTGAACAGGGCTGGAATACCGACCTCTCGGGCCACGTTGGCCAGGTGACCTGCCGTGCTCCCTTGCTCTGCAACCACAGCCGCGACGGTCTTTAGAGCCACGGCCCAATCCGGCAATGGTTGGCGGACCACGAGAACGCCACCCTCTGGAAACCTCAGGATGTCCTCTTCCTGCCGCACGATGTGAACCGGTCCGGCCGCCACCCCCTGGTTCGCAGTGACCTCACCGGTCGCGAGGACGGCTGCCGGATCCACATCGTCGTCCTTGGCCTCGGTGTCTGCGATGGAGAGGCGCTCGCGCTGCAGCAGCACCCGGGATTGCAAAAAGACGATGGTCCCATCTTGGTTCTGTGCCCATTCCACGTCTTGAGGGGTGCCAAAGTACTCCTCGAGCATCAGCAACTGGCGGCCCAGGGCCAGGGCACTTGCTGCGTCAAGGGAGCTCTTTTGCTGCTGCTCCGGCGGTAGGGCTACCTGCTGAACGCCCGTCTCGGCGTCGTAGATCACTTGATGGGTCTTTGTCACAGCTGCCAGCGCCTCGATTGCCAGCTGCTTGTCCCGTGAGATGATGATGAGATCCGATTCTGCGGTCCCATCTGTGACCGGGCCGGGCAGACCGAACACGGAGTGGATCATGATCCGCCGGTCTCCAATATCAAGGGGATTTCGCGAATGGGCAATGCCCCCGCACCGGGCCGATACCAGAGGCATGCAGCCCACGCACATGGCCATATCGTCGTCGCGGATGCCGTACTTGAGCCGGTACATGATCGCCCGGGCTTCGTACTTACTGGCAACGACTTTCTTGTAGCCCGCGGCCAGGTTTTCACCAGATACGCCGAGCAAGGTCTTGTACATGCCGGCACAGGAATATCCCGGCAGATCTTCCCCTTGGGCACTGGATCGAACGGCCAGGGGTAAATCCTTATCAGACCGCTTTGCCAGGCGATCGTATTGGGCGTTGATGGCCTCGAGCAGGTCATGGGGAAGGGGTGCGGCCTCGATGGCCTGCTTCACGCTCGCGCTTAGACTGTAAACGGTCTCGATCTTATTGAGATCTGCGGTCTGAAACTGTCGATAAATCTTCTCTCTCAGGCCGCTCCGTTCGATGAAATGCCAATACGCGTTGGCTGTTATGACAAACCCTTCTGGGATATCCAGCCCCAGGCCGCCGTGTATTTCCCCCAGGGTGGCCATTTTCTCGCCGGTCTGGTCTGAGGCGCTGATATCGAGGGACGTGAGTGGAATGGCCAGGGGGACATCGGTAATCGGCCGCAAGCTGCTGGCTAAGAACGGTGCGATGCGAGATTCGATGCGTTCATACCGTTTAAACAGGCTGTCGTATTTGCCGGGCGAAATCTCGCTTAGATGGGTAATCATCTGGAGCACGCTCTTGGAAATGGTGGCTGTACGAGACCTCAAAAAGTTAATGCTCAGGGGCACGTCCCCGTGGAGGCGCTCCTCTATTTCGGCCATTTTTTCCATGGCCACCCGATTGGTGGCGATCAATTTTTTGAAGCTCTCAAACCGAGCTGAAAACTCAGCCCTAAGCTGTTGAAGTTCTTCCGGTGTTTTGGGTTTTCTTTTGGGTTTGAAGAGGCGGTTGAATAGCTTCACAGCTCGTTCCTAAGGCGCGTCCAGTTAAGGCATCTCCAGCATCCAGTTGCAGGAGCTCGACATCTGCCTAAATTGGATCCGCATGGCACTTTATACTTCCTTTTTCTTGCCGCCGGCGAGCTGCAGACCTAATCCCTCGGCGAGGAAATAGATAGCATATCCCCACCACAATGTATAAATCACGTAGAACACAAGGGCAAAAATCAGGATAAAGGCTTTAGAAGAGACGCTTTCGGGTTCTATTTTGTAAAAGTTATACCCGACTTCTACGCCGCGTGCGGTGACATCGGCCACGAGCTTGGCCATGGCAAAGTTTTCCCTGCCGCCCTTGCTCTTGAAGCTCTTTTCAGCGCCCTTGAGGATGTGCCACCAGGCAAACATGGCGGTCTTTTCCTCGATGTTGTACCGTGATTTAAGGGCGTCGCCCCGGTTGAAAAACATGTCATCCGAGTCTGTGAGCACTGCCTTTAGCAGGATGCCCAAATCGCCGTTCAGTTCAATCGCACTGCCCGAGACAGTGACATCCATACCCACTGTTTCGAGGATTTTCTTTGCGTTTGCTATCACTGAGCTGTCTTCTAACGCGATGCTCAGAGAGACCTGCTTTCCATTATACTCGGTCGCTGCTTCGGCTATTTTGGGAATGTAGTGGGTAGAGCCCTTGGAAATGGAGTTGAACAGCTCGTCTGACGCATCAAAGGCATTTTGACCGTCAAACAGGGGCATGAACATTGCGATAAGAATTGCCCAGAACACCACGGCGAGCAGGATGCCTTTGGTCAGTGTTTTTTTGTAAATCGCCATGACTATTCCTCCTCTCCACGCAGGGTGCGCAGATTGGTAAAGAACTTGCTGATGACCCAGAAGGAAAAAATACCAATTGCGATAAAGAATAAGAAATTGCCAATTGTTTCAAGTATTTCTCCAGCCTCTTTGGACAGGGGCAGGATGCCCATCTCTCCCAACTTGCCAGGGAGAGCAAACAGTCGATTGACAAAGCCGGCCATGATGGCAATGGCGTAAAATCCCCGGATGTAAATGCCCTTCACCACTTTGGTGGTAAACGCGCCGAGCTGGATACCCAGCAGGGATCCCAGTAGCATGCCCATGGCCAGGGTGTAGAAAATAAAGCCGTAAATCGCGTACTGGGTGATGGCCAGGAATCCGGCGGTAAAGATGATCTGCAGGATATCCGTCCCCACAGTGGTAAATGAGGAGACCCCCATGATGTAGACGAACATCGGAAAGGTGAGAAAGCCACCGCCCACCCCCATGATGGCGGCCACAAAACCGACGATGGCACCGCAGGCACTGATAAACACGGCAGGTATTTTCTTCCCACCTGGGGTAAGATCGCGATCGAATGTGATCAGCGGCGGAATCTTAGCTGCCTGTAGCCTGGCCGCGAGGCCCTTGCCGTCGCCACCACCGCCTGTATCGCCACCCCCGTGGACGTCGATGTCGCCGCCGGCCTTTCGCAGGCGGAGGAAGTCGACCAGGGCATAGATGCCGAGGAACCCGAGCATCAACACGTACAGGGCGCTGATAAACGTATCACTGAGCACGGGATTTGTTTCGTAAAGGGCCCGGTTGATGACACCGCCACCCAGGCCGCCGATAACTGCGCCTGCAAGGAAGGCCACGGCTAGACCCACCGATACATTGCCCAGCTTCTTGTGGACGGCTGTGCCCATGATGGCCTTGGCAAAGATGTGAAACAGATCCGTGCCGACCGCCAGGATGCCCTTGATGCCCGCGCTCATCAGGGCCGGGGTGATGATAAACCCGCCGCCCGCGCCGATACATCCGGTGATCAACCCGGCGCAAAGACCGATAAGAATAGACATGCCAAAGATTTCCGGCGTGTAGAACGCCGGGCTATAGGCCTTGTGCCCCCCCAAAATCTCCGGCAGGTCCCCAGTTGCAGACACGATGGAGACCAGTAAGATGGGGGTTGCCATAATCAGTAGGATGAGGAGCTTCTTTCGGTTTTTGACGATGCTGGTCGACACTTGGATATCCCATGCTGCGTGGGCCCGTGCCGCTGCATCGAACATGGCGTACATGGTTCGCATTTTTTTCATTGTTTTGCCTTTTGCAATTGACGAATCAGCCGCTTATTTGTCTCTTTTTTGCTAAGGACGCTACCATTCTTTTTGCGCCCCCCTGTCATCCGTATTTCTGTTCACAAATATCAAAAAAATTGATAACCAACCCCATCGTTGAGGTCCACTCTTGCCCTGAGGTGTGGTAGGTTGGCGATTGCGCAATTGGAACTTGAGGAGGTAATCCCATGCGATCTGTTAAACAAAGAAAGTTTATTGCGGTTATTGGCGTTCTCGTTGCCGGGTGTTGTGCGGCGCCCCCACCGGCCATTGATACACCGCCGCCCGCGCCGTCAGAGACTGCCCCGGTCGAGGCACCGCCCCCCCCAGCCCCTGAGCCGGATATTGCTGCCTGGCCTGCAATATGGACCACACCTGCAGATGTCGTGGATACCTGTAAGAAACACTTGGATGCCGCTCAAAAAATCCGCGATGCCTTGGTTTCGGTCTCAGGGCCGCGCACCCTCGAAAATACCCTGATACCGATCAATGACATCTTCATGGAGCTGGATGCGGTTCTGCCCCGGTCTTCACTGTTCGCAAATGTCAGCCCTTCAAAGGAAGTGCGGGACGCCGCGGAAAAATGCCAGCAAGATGCCATGAAGTTCGTCTCCGAGTTCAACCTGGACAGGGATGTTTACAACGCAATCCTCGCGGTTAAGACCGACGGGCTAGATAAAAACGGACAGCGGTTCGTGACAAAGCTGCTCAGGGACTATCGAAGGTCTGGCGTAGACAAGGACGAGGCCACCCGCACCATGCTCGCCGGCTTAAATGAAGAGATTGTAAAGGTCGGTCAGGAATACAGCCGCCGGGTGCGCGAGGATAAGCGATCTATCGAAGTGACCAAAGCTGATCTCGCGGGCATGCCCGACGACTTTATGGCATCCCACCCACCAGATGATAAAGGAAAGATCAAGATTACGACCGACTATCCGGACTACTTCCCGGTCGTGAACCACGCAGAGAGTGAAGCCGTACGCAAGGCCATTACCCAAAAGTTCCGCGCCCGGGCCCACCCGGAAAACGAAACCACCCTCAAGCGGTTGCTCGCCCTGCGGCACACCTATGCAACCACCCTGGGCTACGAAGACTGGGCGAGTTACATGGCCGAAGACAAGATGGTCAAGGAAAAGAAGGTCATTGCCGACTTTATCGATCAAGTCGCTGATATTGCCCGCCCACGGATGAAGAAAGATCTTAAGGAAGTACTCAAACGAAAGAAAAAGGACAATAAAAAAGCCAAAAAGGTTCGCGCCTGGGACAGGCTCTACTACGTTAACAAAATCAGGGCCGAGAAGTTCGGCGTCGACGCCCAGGTCGTTCGGAACTACTTTGACTATGCCCGAGTAAAAGAAGGCGTGCTGGCCATTAGCCAAGATCTGCTGGGCCTGACCTTTGAACGCGCCATGGATGCGCCGGTTTGGCACGACAGTGTCGAAGCGTACAACGTGCTTGAAAACGGCGAGCCCATCGGCCGCTTTTACCTGGACATGCATCCGCGCGACAACAAGTACGGCCACGCAGCCATGATGTCCGTCACCACAGGGGTAAAGGGTCGCCAACTGCCGACCCCCGTCCTGGTCTGCAATTTTCCCAAACCTTCAGGAAACGGGCCTGCGCTCATGGGACACGACCAAGTCACCACGTTCTTCCACGAATTCGGTCACTTGATGCACCACCTCCTGGCCGGTCGCCAGGAGTGGATTGAGTTCTCAGGTGTTGCTTGCGAGTGGGATTTTGTTGAGACCCCATCTCAACTGATGGAAGAATGGGCCTGGGACCACGACGTGCTCAAGCAGTTTGCCGTCCATTTCGAAACCAAGGCACCTATCCCTGCCGAGCTGGTCCAAAAAATGCGGCAGGCCGATGAATTCGGCAAGGGCCTTTTCGTGATGCGACAGATGTTTTTTGCCGCGCTTTCTTTTAACTACTACGAGAATGATCCAAAGGACATTAACCTATTGAAGGTTCTCAAGAAGATGCAGCGCGTCTACAATCCCTTTCCATATGAGAAGGATACACATGTCTATTCCAATTTCGGCCACCTGGTCGGGTACAGCTCGATGTACTACACCTACATGTGGTCCTTAGTCATCACAAAGGATGTTTTTACAAAATTCAAAGCCACCGGTCTGATGGACAAGGACATGGCCCTTGCCTACCGCAAGACCATCCTGGAGCCAGGCGGAACAGTAGACGCAGCTGAAATGGTAACCAACTTCTTGGGCCGACCCTATTCGTTCGACGCGTTCAAAGCCTGGCTGGAGGAATAGCGAGTCCTGGCGAGGAAGGTGATAAACTCCCCCTTGAAAAGGGGGCTGGGGGGATTTCGTCACTATCCACGCAGCTTTTAAAAATCCCCCTAACCCCCTTTTTCAAGGGGGAAATCAGACAGAGTAGGGTTGACTGAGCACTACAGCATCTCGGTGCCGGCCTTTGCGGCGTCTACGTTGATTTCGGCAATTTTCTGCTTTTGGAAGTTGCCGATGGCCTTGGAAAAGGCCTCCACAGGGAAGAGCTTGCTGTCTTTGAGCAACGCGCCCATCGCGACCACGGCGATGGAGAGCTTGCTCACCTCCTTGGCGGTCTTGATCATGGGCAGGCGGATCACCTTGGCCTTGGTTTCGGGCAGGTCCAAGGACTCTTCCGCGTAAAGCACGCAGGTCGCAGGGAGCGCTTCGATGCGCTTCTTGGCCCGTTTTACGCCGTCTGCTGAAATAGCCACAAAGTAGTCTGGATCTTCGATGGCGGTATACTCAATGCGCTCCGGACTGAAGATGATCTCGGCCAGCGAGTGCCCGGTCATCACGGTGATCGGGTAGTCGTCCTTTTGCGTGGCTTCAAGACCCGCGTACATACCGCCCATTGCGAATAGGGTGGATGACGATTTGATCTTCTGCCCAGCACTGCCCGCAATCACGATGCCGATTTGGCGATCGACGTTGTGCTTGAACGACACATCGATTTTGGGTTTTTCCTTTTGTGCTGCCTTGCCGGTTTTCTCGTACGACGTCACATACTGCTCGCTGTATTCGGGCCTTGGCTTGTCAGAAAGCAGACCCTGTTTGAGGCCGTAGGATTCCAGCAAACCGAACAGCTCCTTCTTTTTCATCTGATTGCGTGGGGAGTAGTAGGCCGTGCAGAGCTCCCACGCATCGACCATGGCGAACCCGGGTTGACTGATCGCGTTGGCCAGGATATCGGACAGCTCCTTATCGAAGACAGTGGTGCGATAGGTCCAGGCTGCGCCAGCTGCGATGGCCGTGTTGCACAGGTCCATCGGGCCTTCTACATTGCCCCAGGGCGTCGTGGTGGTCAGGCCGTCTGTGGGCGTGGTGACCGAGTGTTGGCCTCCGGTCATGCCGTAGTTGAAGTTGTTGCCAATGACCAGCGTGATGCCGATATTGCGGCGCGCCACGTTGAGCAGGTGGGTGCCGCCGATGCCGGCTGCCCCGTCGCCCATGATGTTGATCACGGTCAGCTCTGGATTGGCCAGCTTGAGACCGCAGGAGTACGTGATGGACCGGCCGTGGAGCCCGTGGAAGGCAGAGGTGATGAAGTGCCGGTCCGACAGGCCGATACAGCCGATATCCGTGACGATAACCACCTTGGCCGGATCGAGCTGCAGCTTGACCAGGGCCTTGTTCAAGGATTTGATGAGGGTCATATGACCGCAGCCCGGACAAAACGGCAGCGCGCCGATTTCCTCGGTCATGTAGGTTGGGTATGTGACGTCGCTCATTGCAGACCCCCTTTCTCAATGATTTCAGTGGGGGAAATCAAATAGGTATTCATTTTGTTAACGCCGACGACCTCCACGTCGCTGGGCACTATCCGCTCCACGTCGCGAATATACTGGCCCATGTTCATCTCGGGAACGACGATCTTCCTGACGCCCTTGGCCGCAGCCTCGATGGCTGCCGTGGGGACTGGATAGAGTGACTGGACTTGCAGGGATGAGACTTTTTTACCGTTCTTTCGAGCCTCATCCACCGCCACTTTAGCGGATCTGGCGGTGATGCCATAGCTGATGAGCAGCGTTTCCGCGCCCTGCTGAATATCCTGTTTGTACAGGGCCATATCATTTCGGGCGCTGTCGATCTTAGCGATGTAGTGGTCGATCATCTCCTGGATGACCCCGGGGTCGGCCGACAGGTAGGCGTCCTTGCCGTGTGTCGACGTGGTGTACCGGGCGACGCGCTCGCCGTCGAACTCGAGCATGCCCGGCACTTCTTCCAGCTTGTCAAAATGATGTTGAAGGGGCTTGGCGCCGTTTGCCTTTTTGCGTTCGTAGACCGGCGGCAGCTCGATGGCGTCGAGATCCACGGATTCCCGTGTGACGCCGATTTCTTTGCTGGCTTGCAGCACAACCGGTACGCGATATTGCTCTGACAGGTTGAACGCCCGGTAGGTCAGTTCGTATGCCTCGCCCACGGTGGCGGGGCTCAGCGCAATGAGCGGCATACCGCCCGAAGTAATCCAGCGGGTAAAGAGAATATCCCCCTCGGCACCCTTTGTGGCCGAGCCCGTTGCCGGGCCTTGGCGCTGGATGTTGATGATCACCATCGGCGTCTCGCCCATTTGGGCCAAGCCGAGGTTTTCGCTGTATAGGCTCATCCCCGGGCCGCTGGTTGCTGTCATTACCTTCCTTCCGGCCATGGCTGCCGCGATGCAGTAGCCCATGGACGCGATCTCATCTTCGCACTGGATGGCCTTGCCACCCACGCCAGGCAGCAGATTGATCATGTAGTGCAGGATGGACGATGCTGGGGTGATGGGGTAGCCAGCAAAAAAATCACATTTCGCTTTGATGGCAGCCGCAGCAATCGCCTCGTTACCTTCGAGAAACTCTCGTCCCATTGTCACCTCCGTCGATTTAGGCGAGTCTTTTCGGTTCTACTGACACTCTTCGTTTTTCAAACACCACTAAGAAACCATAAAACATAAGCATAATAGCAAGAATTAACAGAATATATGAGTCGATTTGTAGTCGTCTCTCCTAGTTATTGTCAATATACAAACTTTTTATGTCCGCAATAACCGGGCAAAGAGCCGCCCTGGTCCTGCCCTGGAGAGCCCTCTCCTGCCCTATTTGTTGTGAACCCCCTCCCCGGCCCTCTCCTGGAAGAGCCCCCTCCAGCCCTCCACTGGGAGGGCCCCACCCCGGCCTTTCTCTGTGAGCGCCCCCACCCCGGCCCTCCCCCGGTGGACGCTTTGACGTTGGGGGAGGGTGAGCTATCGTGGCCTGATATTGGTCAGTCGATTTAAAACACATCGGACTTCGGATAGGGGAACTATCGCCTTTGCCAGAGAGCTGCGTAAAAACCTGACTAATACCGAGCAGTTGCTATGGACACGGTTGAGAAAAAAATCATTGTTGGGGTTTCGATTCCGAAGGCAGCATCCGATAGGTCCTTTTATCGCTGATTTCTATTGTGCTGATGCCGGGTTGGTGATCGAACTGGACGGCGGGATTCACAACGAACAAGAGCGACAAAAACAGGATAAGCTGAGAGACAAGGCAATAAACGATCATGGTTTGGAAACCTTGCGTTTTGATAATCGAGACATTGAAACCAACCTAGAGGGCGTTATCGAGATCATAAAAAAGAAACTGCGAGAGCGCGTCCGAACCTAAAATCCCCCTCCCCCAACGTCCAAGCGTCCACCGGGGGAGGGCCGGGGTGGGGGCGCTCACAGAGAAAGGCCGGGGTGGGGGCGCTCACAGAGAAAGGCCGGGGTGGGGCCCTCCGGTCGAGGTGAGGACCCAAATTCAAACCAGCACTTGACCCTGGGATGAGCACAGATTACCGTCCTGATCATGATGCACATGCTCTCGTCATTTGCTGCTTTTGCAACGGTGTTCTTGGCGGTGCTGCCTGCTGTGGCGAGTCAGGGTCAGGTAGCGGTATTGCCTGTGACCTACGAGGTAGGGCGGACCGGGGTGCAATCCCAGAAGGACATCGACGCCATCTGGACCATCATCAAGCACGCGGTCAAGGAAGCCGACATGAGCGTGGTCGATCAAGACCGGGTTCAGCGGGTGCTCGCGAGTTTAGAGGGGAGCCGTCCTGGATCGTGCCGCGATGCCGAATGTCTAGAGACGCTTATCGCGCGGCTCGGCGCCGCCAACGCCCTTGCCGTGTCGGTTGTGGACAAGGAGGCGCGGTTCGAGCTGACCGTCGCATATGCCAGGGGAAAAACGCTGACCGCCAATGTATTTGGCAATAAGGAAAGGCTAAGGGACGACATCTACGGCAATATCGCGTCAGTACTGCAGCAGACGAGGGCGCCTGATACTGGCGGAGAGGAGCGGGCCGGGCCTACCCCAAAGCCCCGGGCCAGGGGGAACAAGCTAGATCCCCTGCCGTTCTACCTAAGTGCGGGCATCACCAGTGCGCTGGCCCTCAGTTGGACAGCGGTGGAAATCACGGGATATGCGAGGTCAAGGGATATCGACGGCAAGGCAACGCCAAAGCAAATCGAAGGGCTAAAGACCTTGAGGATAGTAGACGGCGTGCTCCTGGGGACCGCTGCTGCCGGGGCGATAACCACAGCGATTCTGTTCTTTTTGACCGACTTCGACAACAGGAACAAAAAAGACAAAACAAGGGCAAAATTCAGTGTCACCCCGACATGGGGGGGTGGTATGATGGGGATAGAGGGGTGGTTTTAGTAGACTAGGAGACAAGGGAAGATGGGGAACTTGATAACATTAACAAAATGGGTCTGGCTTGGGGTCGCGGTTTTCACGGCGGGGTGTTTTCTAGGGTCCAACCCAGACGAGCTCGCGCCCAGCGATGGGGGGTCAGATTCAGACACGAGTTCCGCGTCAGATACGGATACGGATACGGATACCGACACGGACACGGACACAGATACGGATTCTGACTCTGACACCGGGACGGATACAGATACCGATACAGACACGGACACGGATTCAGATACGGATACGGATACGGACACGGATTCAGATACCGATACGGACACGGATACGGACACTGATACCGATACGGACACGGACACAGAAACGGACACAGGTCCCATTCCCAACGGCGGAACCTGTGGAGGGGATGAACAGTGCGAATCCGGGCATTGCGACAACGACATTTGTTGCAATCCAGGCAAGACCTGTTGCAAGGCAGACGAGCAGGACCAGTGTAGCCCGTACGTGTGCGATACAGTTAACTTCCACTGCAACAGCACGTGCGCGAACCCCGACGACAACGACGCCCTATGCGTAGCAGACTATCACTGCGACGAAGGGTTTTGCTACGAGGACCTAGTAGACGGAAACACCTGTAACGAGCCCAGTGACTGCCAGTCTGGCCACTGCCAGAACGAAGTCTGCTGCGAGCAAGGCAAGACCTGCTGTGCAAGCAAGAACGACTGTCCCGAGCCAGAGGTATCCATCTGCTCACAAGATCACTACTGCAAGAGCTGCAGCGAGGAGGATATTTGTGCACCCCAATACCCATCCACCCCAGTGTGCGATGAAGGGCCCGGCATCTGCGTAGAGTGCCTAACCCACGCAGACTGCAGGGCAAGCGGAGCAATTCCCCCGTTCGACTCGCCCCTGGGTGCCTGCACCCCAGACAAAACCTGCACCTGCTGGGCAGATCCATCGGAACCAACCCTCAACTGCAGTGAAAGTGAAGACTACTGCCCCCTTGAATTTGTGTGTGTGGTAGATTTCAATAACGGAAGCCCGAACCCCCACGTAGCCTGCCTAAGAAAGTGCGAAGTCCAGGCAACGCAGGCCCCATCCGACGGGCTGGAATGCGTGGAAAAGGATGGAAATCACGTGTGGTCCCCCATCCCCACGGCCAGCTGTTTCTCGTTCAAGCGCTTTGGGGAGGAGTGCCCGGACACAGGCGCTGATTCTGCCTGCAGCGTTGACGACGCAGGCGGTTTCCAGGACGGTATCTGCCATTACTTTGACAGCAACATCGGCTACCGCTGCACGTACGAGTGTTTTTACCAGGGTAACCCCCAGGATGCGTGGTGCCCAGGGGTGTGTCTTGAGAACTATAGTGTTTGCAACTACTTGGCCCCGTGATGCCTTCCCGCTGCTCAAAATTATCCCAATTTCGAAAATCGATTGACGTGTCCGCCTCCTCGGAATCCGGCGGGATTTTCGACCCCCGTCTTCATTCTTGTCTTCTTTTAGAAAAATTTAAGATAAAACAAACTCGAAAGTCGATGATCCCGCCGGAGGCTCGGCGTAGGCGGACCCGTCCAGGATCATCGACCTCCGTCTTCAACTTTTTCAAACAGACTGCTCTCCTCCTATTCCTTTTTTGCCATATCCCTGCCTGCGTCAGAGACCACACGACTTCAGACGCTGGGTCAGGTTCAGACACGAGTTCCGCGTCAGATACTGATACGGATACAGATACCGACACGGACACGGACACAGATACGGATTCTGATTCTGAAACCGGGACGGATACCGATACGGATACCGACACAGACACTGACACTGATACCGATACGGATACCGACACAGACACAGACACAGATACCGACACAGATACGGACACAAACACGGACACAGAAACGGACACAGGTCTCATTCCCAACGGAGGGACCTGTCAGGGGGATGAACAGTGCGATTCTGGGCATTGCGACAACGACATCTGTTGCGAGCAAGGCAAGAAATGTTGCAACGCAGATGAATCAGACCAGTGTAGTCCGTACGTGTGCGATACAGGGAAGTTCCACTGCAACAGCACGTGTGCAGATCCGGACGACAACGACGATCTATGCATTGAAGGGTATCACTGCGACACAGGGTATTGCAACGAGGACCAGGCAAACGGAGGCACGTGCAACGAGCCGGGCGACTGCCAGTCTGGCCACTGCCAAAACGAAGTCTGCTGCGAGCCGGGCAAGCCCTGTTGTGCAAGCAGGAACGACTGTCCCGAGCCTGAACTATCCATCTGTTCGCAAGATCACTACTGCAAGAGCTGCAGCGAGGAGGATATTTGTGGACCCCAATACCCATCCACGCCAGTGTGCGATGAGACGGCTGGCATCTGTGTAGAGTGCCTAACCCACGCTGACTGCCGCTCGAGCGGTCCAATTCCCCCATTCGACTCGCCCCTGGGCGCCTGCACCCCGGATAAAACCTGCACCTGCTGGGTAGATCTAATGGAGCCAACCGTTAGCTGCACGCAAGACGAAGACTGCCCTTGGGAAGAGTTCGTGTGTGTGGCTGATATTTCCCAAGGGGCTAACATCCACAATGCCTGTCTGCGAAAGTGCGACGTCCAGACCGAACAGGCAGCATCCGCAGGAGTGGAGTGCGTGAAAAAAGGCACCATCTACGCCTGGTCGCCCGTGCCAGCCGCCAGTTGCTTTTCGCTCAAAAGGTTCGGGGAGGAGTGTTCAGGATCTAATCATGAATGCAGCGTAGATGGGGATGGCGGGAGTCCTAATGGTGGAATTCTCGATGCTTACTGTCACGACTTTCAAGGTAATATCGGTCTCCGGTGCACTTATCGTTGCTGGGATGAGGGGCCTCAAGATAACTGGTGTCCAGGGGAGTGTGTTGGATCTGATCTTTCAAACTTCTGCAACTACCCGGTCCCGTGATACCTCCTTGGTTCAAAGATTTTCCTGCTTCAAAAGAGTTATCGTCTTGCTAATCTTAATCCAGGGTGCAACTGGCTACACCACCTTTGCCCTGGACCAGTATGGTATTGAGATGCCCCCTGTGGGCGAAAGGCAAACCAATGCTCATTAGGTCAAATGTAGGTATCAGGCCGTTTGGAGAGGGAAGAGCACTCCTGCTTTTCCTTCTCATCACCACGGGCTGCATAAGAGACAACACGCCTTCTGATGTGGACGCCGATACGGATTCAGGATCGGACGCAGACTCTGAGTCGGATGCGGATACGGACACAGACAGTGATAATGACGATGATACGAACGCGGATACTGATACCGAAACAGACACAGGTGCAGATATTGATACCGATACCGACACTGATACTGATACCGATACTGATACCGACATTGATACTGATTCAGAGACGACTACAGATACAAACGATACAACCGCCCCGGCCGTTACGGCAATCAGCCCTGAAGCTGGGGCCATTGGCGTGGATCCAAGCTCCACTGTATCCGTGGTGTTTAATGAACCCATAAGCCAGTCCACACTGGACAAGAGCAGCTACATTGTACAGGATCAATTCGGCCGGCTTATAAAAGGAACTGTCGACACCGACTTGACAGGCGGGACGTTTACACCGGCTTCCTCCCTTGTTATCGACATGAATTACACTGCTACCGTGACAACGGCTGTAACTGATTTGTCCGGAAACGCGCTTGTTGCCAATGTTTCGTGGTCGTTTTCCACACCTATTGGAAGGTGGGGTAATGCCGAACTCGTTGAAACAGACGACACAGGCGACGCAGGTTATTATCCCATAGTGGCCGTTGATTCGCTCGGAAATGCGATCGCGGTTTGGGAAAAAACTGATGGCACTCGTGATTATGTTTGGTCCAACCGATACACAGTTGGCATCGGGTGGGGTGAGGCAGAACCCCTTGAAACCGATGATGCGCTCACCTCTGAAAAACCTAGAGTGGCATTAGATTCAGTCGGAAATGGGATTGCTATTTGGCAGCAGTATAGCGGAGATCACCAAGGTATCTGGGCCAGACCGTACATTAGCGATACCGGCTGGGGTGAAGCCGAGCGAATCGATAATGATGGCCTTAGCGGTGGTGCATCGCCAAATTTGGCAATGAACTTAGACGGCACGGCTATTGCCATCTGGCAAAAACGCTCCAGTGAAGGCGGTAAAAAAAGTATATGGTCCAACCGGTACATTGTCGGCGCTGGCTGGGGTGATGCTGAGCTCGTTGAGACAGATGATGAAAATATTGCGGAATATCCTCGCGTGGCAATTGATTTAGAAGGAAATGCGTTTGCACTTTGGTACCTGCAAAACGCTAGCTATATTGGGGCCAATCGATTCGTCCCCAACATCGGATGGGGTAAAGAAGAGGTTATCAGCGATGTCTCACAGTTCCACAGTCTTGAAGCGGCAACTGATGCAAATGGTAACGCAATCGCTATTTGGATAGATGGATTAGCTCATCGAGTTTTTTCCAATCGGTATGTCTGCGGAACTGGCTGGATGGGGGGCCAAGGTATCGATACCGAAGATACGGGGAGAAGATCTTATGCCAGAGTGGCAGTAGATCCAGCAGGGAATGCAGTCGCGGTTTGGCAACAGCGTGACAGTGACAAAGAGCGATATGACGTGTGGGCTGCCAGATATGTTATTGAATTCGGATGGGGCAATCCCGAGCTCATCGAAACTGATACTGTGTGGAGTGCTGACAGTCCCAGTTTAGCAATAGGCCCAGCAGGAAATGGAATCTCGGTTTGGGTTCATTCTGACGGAATTCAAAAGCATATTTGGGCTGCACGTTACAAGTTCGGATCCGGATGGGGGCCACCTAAACTCATCGAGACTGATAATGCTGGCGATGCGATCTCTCCTTCTGTAGCAATGGATCTGGCAGGGAGTGCGATTGCAGTTTGGATACAATCTGACGGCACGAAGTACAATGTTTGGTCCAATCGATACGCCCCCGAGAGCAAGGCAAAGTAAAAAACACAGATCGGGGCCCCAAAAAAATGGCCTCACAGGCCTGGATTGGGCCATGTCCGCCTCCTCGGAATCCGTCGGGATCATCGATCTCCGTCTACAAATAACACAAATTCGAAAGTCGCTGATCCCGGACGAGTCCGCCTCCTTGGAATCCGGCGGGATCAACGACCCCCGTCTTCATTCTTGTCTTCTTTTAAAAAAATTTAAGATAAACCAAACTCGAAAGTCGGTGATCCCGGACGAGTCCGCCTCCTCGGAATCCAGCGGGATTTTCGACCTTTGAGTTCGAAATCGACTATCGAAAATGTCTTTTTGAGAATGTCTGTTGGAGGTCGGTGATCCCGCCGGAGGCTAGGCGTAGGCGGACTCGTCATTCAATTCAACCTTACTCAAGGACAGGACCCATGAATTGTTATTTACATCTGGTGCGCGAGGTCGGTTTCAAATGTTGCGGCGGAAATGAGCTGCGCCTCTTGGGCTTGGGGAAAGCGCTCGTAAAAGGACTCCAGTGCCGCATGATGGCGTGGCTCAGGGGCGTTCCAGGTTACCTGTATTGGTGTGATCTGATTTCCTTTTTGGACGACGAAATCTACCTCTCCTCTCTCTCTCCAATAACTCACCGCGTCGAAGTAACGGCGCAGCGCCAGGAATACCGCGCATTCGATCATTTTGCCCCAATCAGACCCGGTTCGCGTCACAATCAGCCGGCGAAGCCCCGTATCCACTGGGTAGTACTTACGGTTCATGCTGGCCCGCTTGCGCTCTGAAAAGGCGAAAAATGGGCAGCTCATAAGCAGGTGAGCGTCCTCACAGACCTCAAGGTAGCGCGCCGCGGTGTCCACTGCGATGCCTGTTGCCGCTGCGATGCGCCTAATACTCATCTCAGATCCGGTCGATTCGAAAGCCATCTGCACGACTTGGCGAATGGGCAAGCTGGAACGCGCGCCAATTCGCTGACGGACATCGCGCTCAACGATGTCGTAAAAGTACTGCCGGCGGAGCCGATCGCCATCGGACAGCGTCAACGGTTCGGGAAAACCACCATCGTTAAGGTATTGTTCCAGGGTCGTCCCTGGGCGCAACGCACGAACTTCTTCTAAATCGAACGGGAACAGCGTAACGCTCAGGTGGCGACCCGTGAGCACGGTGGCTAGCTCACCGGATAGTAAGTTGCTGTTGGAGCCCGTGACGATGAACAGATGCCCCCGGGGGCGATCGAGCTGGGTTCGAAGCCAGCGCTGCCAACCCTCTACCTCTTGGATTTCGTCGAGGAAGAACGCCAGTCGTGGGGCATCGGGAAACAAAGTGCGGAATTGCTGTACCAGCTGCTCCAGCGTCTCGAACGAGAGAATGCGGGTAAGCCTCGGGTCTTCGAAGTTTAAAAAGGCGCACTGTGCGGGATCCAAGCCATAGCGCCCTATCAATTGCTCAAGGAGTGTGGATTTGCCACACCTGCGGACCCCTTGGATGATTAAGCACAGAGTGTCTGTCAATTCGGCGGGTAGATCTACCTTGCGTGGCACAGATCGTGGCATTGGGCGGTCCCAGAAGCTCCAGGTGCGGGCGATTTCAAGGATGTCGATTTCGGCCATAGTGTCGAGTGTACTCGATAATATTATTTTTGTCGAGTACACTCGACACTTTTGATGAATCAAGGGCAGTGTCTGGATTGGGACGGGTCCGCCTCCTCGGAATACGGCGGGATCTGCGACCTCCGTCTTCATTCTTGGCTTCTTTTAAAAAAGTCTAAGATAAAACAAATTCGAAAGTCGATGATCCCGCCGGAGCCTCGGCGTAGGCGGACACGTCCGGGATCATCGATCTTTGTCTCCGATTTCGCCGATCGCCGCTTTGAGACCTTCCAATTTTGCCAATGATATTCAGGCAGGACGCTTCAGTCTTTGTTGGCAGGGCTCTTGAACTGTGGGACAGGTGAGAGGAGGAGTTTGCGACTATGTATGTGTACATTCTGAAAAGCCGGGTGACGCCGAGTAAGTACTATGTGGGGATTACCGATGACATTGAAGTCCGTTTGGAAGAACACAATTCGGGCCAGACATTTTCTACTAGAGACCACCGCCCGTGGAAAATGGATATGTACTTTTGGTTTGACAATCCTTTGGCTGCGGCCCGATTCGAGAAGTATTTGAAGACAGGCTCAGGCAGAGAATTTTCAAAAAGACATTTTCGCTAGTTGATTCCGAATTCGAAAGTCGAAGATCCCGCCGGAGGCTTGGCGTAGGCGGACCCGTCCGAGATCAGCGACCTTTGTCTCCTATCGCCTAAAATATGATAGACTGCCTTTTAGGGTTGAATCTACATCTTACACGCATAACCCAGGGGGCCACTGGCTGCGCCGGCTCTGCCCTGGGTTGGTAGGGGGAAATTCCCACTGGGACGAAAGGCAAGCCAATGCTCATTAAGTCAAATATAGGTGACAGGCAGTTCGGTAATGGATGGGTGCTCTTGCTGTTCCTTTTTCCCTTCCTCCTCCTCCCTTCCGCCTGCATCGTAGACCATACGTCTTCTGATCCTGATCCTGATTCTGATTCTGATATGGACGCAGGAACGGACACGAGCTCGGGGTTGGATACTGGGTCTGATACGGACACTGATACAGACACGGACACAGACACGGACACAGACACGGACACAGACACAGACACAGACACAGACACGGATACCGATACAGATACGGACACCGACGCTGACACAGATAGCGACACAGCAACGGATACAGAAACCGTCACCGATACAGAGACAAACACTGATCCCTGCGAGGGGGTAACGTGTTCAGGGCATGGTACGTGCGAAGTGATTCAGGGCGAGGCAATTTGCAGCTGTGAAGATGGGTATTCCAACGCGGCAAACCCAACCGAGTGTGTCAGGCCTGAAATACGCGTTTTGCAGGGTATGTCAGAACTTCATAACGACATCAGTATCTTTGAATTCGATCCCACCGAAGCAGACGGCGACGATGGTCAGGCCAGCATGCCGGCCATCTTTACTATACAGAACGTCGGCAGTGGCCCCCTGACCATATTTGACATCTACTTGGCTGACCCCGAGGCCGATAACTTCGACGCGGAAAACGAGATTGATACACCGATTCATTCAGAGGATGAATCCGAATTCTCCATCCGGTTCGACCCCCTTGGCCTAGATACCCAAAGTGCAACCGTGCATATCGAGAGTGACGACATCGACCACAGTCCGTTTATCTTCACAGTAGCCGGGCAAGGTATTGATACTACAGCCCCGCTCTTCGCAAGCGGCGCGATTGCCGCGTCAAACCTGGGTACAAGTGAGCTCACGCTGCAATGGGAAAAGGCCACTGACTACATCACACCTCAGTCAGAGTTGGAATACAAGGTGGTGCGATCGAAATTCTCAAACATCAATACGCCGGAACAAGCTGATGAAAACGGGACCATTATCAGAGACTGGACAAAGAATACAGCGTCTGCCAAAGCAACTGGGCTAGATACTGCCGCCTACTATTACTTCAATGTCGTCGTTCGGGATGCTAACGGCAATAAACGCGCCTATACCATGCTGCATCAAGCCACAGCCAAACCCATCTTCATTTACGACGCCGAGGTACAAAACGGCAACCTCGGGGGCCGGGCCGGTGCAGACGATATCTGCGTTGGCGCAAAGCCCTCGTATATTTCCGACAGCTTTGTCTGGATAAGAGCTTTTATCTCGGTCTCTCCAGCAGACGAGATCCGGGACATGACCGCCACCACGCCCCGTGTCCCGGTTAACCGCATCATCCGCGGGTATCCCAATACCAGCAAGGGTGATTTTGCCAATGACTGGACCACACTATTCGAAAGCGGGCCCCGAAGAACATTGCAAAGCGCGGGCATTGCCGCGTCGTCCCATATATGGCTGAGTGGTAGCAATACAGACGGCTCTGTGGACGGGAATTGCAATGGATGGACTTCGAGTTCCTACACGGAGGGAGCGGCCGTCGGCAATACGAGCGATCCAGAATGGCTGTGGTCCGGTTACATTGATAGCTGCTCTGGACCTGGCATCATTCTATGCCTGGCTTGGGAATAAAAAATTCGCGGGCCTGGATTGGGACGTGTCCGCCTCCTGGGAATCCGGGGGGATCATCAACCTTCGTCGTCATTCTTGTCTTCTTTCAAGACAATTTAGGATAAAACAAATCAGGATAAAACAAGTTCGAAAGTCGAAGATCCCGCCGGAGTCTGGGCGTAGGCGGACACGACATTCAATTCATATCTGGTGTGCGAGGTCGGTTTCAAATGTTGTGGCAGAAATGAGCTGCGCCTCTTGGGCTTGGGGAAACCGTTCGTAAAAGGACTCTAGCGCCGCATGATGGCGTGGCTCAGGGGCGTTCCAGGTGACCTGTATTGGCGTTATCTGACTTCCTTTTTGAACGACGAAATCGACCTCTCCTCGCTCTCTCCAATAACTCACCGCGTCGAAGTGACGACGCAGCGCCAGGAATGCCGCGCATTCGATCATCTTACCCCAATCAGACCCGGTTCGCGTCACAATCAGCCGGCGAAGCCCCGTATCCACTGGGTAGTACTT
>JASJCT010000047.1 GCA_030065855.1 Myxococcota bacterium | reverse complement strand
ATTCGATTGGACGTGTCAAAATCCCCCTAACCCCCTTTTTCAAGGGGGAGATCCTTTACCCGGCATAAAAATAGCAAAAATCGCGACATTTGCCCTTAACCGAATGCCATTGCCCTGCAAGTGCGGGGGGAGGCAAAAACATTCTGAATCATTGGATTATTTCATTCCGATACCCCCTTTCCGTATCGGAGAGGGGCTAGGGGTAGAGGTTTCTGGGACGAGAACCAGCCAAACCGTTTTTGCGCCATGCTGATAGGCTGTTTTTCCCTTGCACACCTGAACCAGATGCCGCATGCTGCCCAGCCATGACTGGAAAGAAGGCACGAAAAAGAAGGCCGCCATCACCCCGCACATCAGGTGCGAAGAAGCGCCTCGACGCTGACAAGGCCGACCCGTTTCGCCTTTATGAGGCGTCGGTTCAAAATACCGAGGGTACCATAGAACTCATCGATGCGGTATTTGAATCACAGCGGGGTCAACGACCCATGACCCTGCGCGAGGATTTTTGCGGCACTGCCAAGCTGTGCGCCGATTGGGTGAGAAGTGACCCAAAGCGCAAAGCGGTAGGGGTGGATATTGACCCACCAACCCTTGCTTGGGCCCAAAAACACAACATCGATCCCTTGGGTCCAGCTGCCAAGCGGGTGCGCCTGGCCCTAAGCGACGTCCGCAAGGGCACGCGGCAGCGGTTCGATACCATTGCTGCGTTTAATTTTTCCTATTGGATATTCCGCGAGCGGGCAGTGCTCAAGGCGTATTTTGAAAAGGCGCGTCAGGCCCTCAAGGAAAACGGCCTTTTTATCATCGATCTCCACGGCGGGCCCGATGCCCAGTACGTGCTCGAGGAAGAAACCGACCTCGATGGGTTTTCCTATGTTTGGGATCAGGAAAGCTTTGATCCGATCAACAACCGGGTCCAATGCGCCATCCACTTCTGCTTTCCAGACGGCAGCAAAATAGAGCGGGCCTTTACGTACGATTGGCGGGTTTGGTCCCTGCCAGAACTAAGGGATCTCTTATTGGAGGTTGGATTCTCCAGAGTGGACGCTTGGTGGGATGGTCTGGATGATGTGGTTCGCCCCTGTGATAGCGCTGAGAATCTGATTTCTTGGATTGCTTATTTGTGCGCATGGCGCTAGGAATGAAAAATGTCGCTCATAAAGAAGTGCTGTATTGGCAACTGTGTCCTGGCGGGACTGCTCATCTGCCCAGCCGTATGCTTAGGACAGATAGAAGCCGGCACGATGCGATTCAGTGCAGATACAGTGTTTTTAACCTATGTCAAAGGCGCGATGTCTGACTTCGAAGGCGATTCCCTTAACCCCGCCTATCAGGACGATGTCAAATTCAACTCTTTTAATTTTGGCATCGGTCAGCCATCGGCAGGTGTTGGCGTGGGGGTTGCGTTAATGGAAAACTTGGTGCTGGGCCTTCGATTGGCCCTCGGGTTTACCAATCAATCCCTTGAATTCGATGCGGGCACCGAAGCGCAAAGCAGCGTGTTGTTCGGGCTCGATGTGCTGCCCTATGTTGAATACGTATTTTTAACAGACATTCTCAGGCCGGCGGTTATCGCAACCACTGGCCTCACCGGGCGTACTGGCGACGAAGAAAATGTCTCTGTTTCCGAGTGGCATTTCTTTATTGGCGGCGGTGGAGGCATCCATCTGTTCTTTGTGGATAATTTTTCCATTGATGCGTTAATGATAATGTCCTTTTCAGGTGGCAAGGGTAAAGAAGAGACAGATAGCGTTTCATGGGAATACAAGCGCCGCAGTTTTGGGTTAAATACCTTCATCGGTCTATCCGGGTGGCTTTGAGGCGCGTGAACCAACCCAGATACCCTGTGGCCTGCTGTCAAGTACAACGAGGATGCACTTTTCTATAAATTGTGCACATCATTTTAAAAGAAGGAATTGATCAGATAGGCCAATCTGCGCTACCCTGCGCTGAACTACGGGAAACTGAGCCAATACCAAGAGGAGCCGCAAATGAATGAGGCAAAGAATCCAGGCGAAGGTGTAGCGCAAAATCCCAACCCCAATGCTTCTGGGCCGTCCCCGGATACCTATGCGGATGATTGGGGCGGTGGCGAAGAGCGGATTACCCGAGGCAATCGGGGCATGCTCATCGCCCTGTTGCTGCTGCTGATAGCGGGCGGTGTCGTGGGAGTCTTGTGGTATCTCGATAAGACAGACCGAGAAAAATGGGAAAAAGAACTCAAGGCAGCCCTAACCCTGCCGGACGGGGAATTTGAAACTGCCTTGGTAAAACTTCTGGACAGGACCGACCGCAAGGATATCCTGGCACAAGTCGCGTTTGAGCTCGGCGAAGCCAAGTACGCCGAAGCAGCCCCGGGGCTGGCAAAAGCGGTCACCCGTGGCGGCGCTGTCGGCAGAGAAGCAGCAAAGGCACTGGCAAAAATTGGCGGAGATGCGGCCAAGGTGGGCGCTGAACCCATATTTGCCCAACTGCAGACCGCAGAGGATCTGGCCAAGGCTGAATACGCCTGGGCCCTGTGTATGCTGGGCGATACGCGGGGATTTCCACCCCTGCTGGAGGCGATTGGCACGCGCATTATCACCCCCAAAAGCCTGCCCGAGTTCGACCCGGACATCATCGTCCGCATCGGTACCACGGACAAGCTAATAGAAATGGCCGGTAGTCCGGATCCGATGTTGAAAATGTACGCCGCAATGGAGCTCGGCTTCCGCACTGATATGGATGTGGTGCCCGCATTGCTCAAGCTTATCAAGGACAAAAACAACGATGTGGCTGAGGCGGCGGCCATCTCCCTGGGGCGAACAACAGATGATCGGGCAGGCCCTGCCTTGATGGACACCATGATCGCGAAGCGGGATCTGCGGGACACTATCTTGAGCGCTATCTCCCAGTCTGTGGGTGCCCCTGGTCTAGAGGTTATCTATAAAAACATAACAAATGACGCGCCGTTTAAGTACAAAGTTATCGGCAAGCTCAAGCAGCTCAGGGATCCCCGATCCAAAGACCTATTGCTCAGCATATTGCACGAGGAGTTCCCAGGATCGGACAAGGAGTCGGTGAAGCGGAACGACGAAATTCGCAACCAGGCACTCTGGACATTGGAAGAGCTCGGAGATCCCAGAATCGTTGAAGAAATGGCCGCAAAGACCCAGTGGGAGCGCATCACAGAGGAGCAGATCCCCGACCCCACCGTGCGATACCGGCAAGACGACATGGCTCGCAAGATCGCCAATGGCGTGGTTGGATGGTTTGGCAAGGTCCAGCCCAAGGGTGCGTCCATGTATCTTAAGAAGATCTACGATGCCAACAAACCCTATTCCAACACGCCTGAATGTGCACAGCGGGTATCCGTAGACATTGGCCCGCTCATGGACGCCATGGGCAGAACCGGAGATGCCTCTTTCTGTCCTATTATTTTCCCGTTTTTAGACCAAGATGATGGATTTTACTTTCAGGCAGCATCATTCGCTTTGGCTCGGCTCAACTGCAAGGGTGCTTTAGAGAGCTTTATGAAGCGGATGGAAATGACAAAGGAAGAGCGCAAAGAAGAGAAATTTGCCTCCCTCCTCGAAAGTCGCGACTGGCAGATGGAAAACCGCCTGCAGGAGCGCCGAAATTCCATCATGGCGCTCAAGTTTTTCGGCAGCGCCAAACCAGGCGAAAAACTGATGAATATCGTCCTCGACCCGGATGACGATCAGGAGCTCAGGCGGGAAGCAGCAGAATCCCTGGCCTATTGCGCCGACGAGGCGGTCATGGACAAAATTCTCGAGACGATTCGGGACGATAGCATCGACGTGGTGGCCCGGGCAGCCCTGATCCAGGGACTGTGGTTCAACCCGACTGAAAAGGCCACAACAGCCATGTTTGAGATTCTCGAAGGCCAAGGCGCGTTTGAGTTTGTCAAGCCTGCGGCCATTGTCGTCGGCGAGGCGGCAAATCCAGCCAATGACGAGCGGCTCAACAAACTGCTCGACCATGGAGATGAGCACCGCGCGCGGGCGGCTATTTTTGCCATCATGCTCGGTGGCAATGCAAATCGCATCGACAAAGTCATCGAGATGCTAAAAGGTCAGGAAACCAAGCTCGTACTCCGGGAATGGTACGAGAGCCATCCGATTTTCCTCAACAAGGATATGTTTGATTCCAAGCGCATTTTCAAACGCCTCACTGTCGCGCGAGCCCTTTCTGAAAAAACCGAGAACTCTGGTGAAGAGATCCTCTGGCCTTGGAAATACATCATGCAGCGCTTGAAAAACGGTTGGGATGACGGTCCTGGTGGCTTGACCAAGCAGCGAATTCGGGATCTGCTCGCAGAGACAGTGCGCAGTGACGATACCTATCGTGCGCTCGCAGCCCATGTGCTTTACGGCTTGAGCGAGCGCGGCTACCTCCTCGCGCTCCAAGGGGAGAAGGGACCCCAATCAGAGCTGGCGAGAGATACGCTGCGCATGATGAACGTCAAGTCCCAGTAAATGAATAAGTCCTGTGCGGGTCTGCCGCATTCACCCCCCTCTTAAACCATGCATCGAGACCACCGCCGTCGGCATGCTCAGCTGAGCGGCCGGTCTACCCTCGCCATTGCAGCCCTTTTGGCCCTGGTTGCAGTGTTGGTCGCCCTTGCGCTGTTGGGATCGGTATCGCCCAAACCCCCGATCGCGCGATTGGTTGTGCTCACTGTGTTGGCCCACCTGGCTTATGGTGTGGTGCTGATACTCGCACGAACCGCGCCACAGCTGCCGCGAACCATTTGGCCCGTGCTCGCCATATCCCTTGGCCTGCGCTTGATGTTTGTTCCTGCGCCGCCGGTATTTAGCGACGATATATACCGCTATGTTTGGGATGGTCAGGTGCTTATGGACGGTAAAAATCCCTATCGCCACTCACCCGAATCCGATGCGCTCCAGCACCTTAGGGATGGAAACCGTGTATGGGATCAGATCAACCATCGGGCCATGCGCACGGTGTATCCGCCCCTGGCTGAGATAATATTCGGCGGCATCGCAGCGGTTTATGCACATCCCAGCGCCTTTAAGTTGGCAAGTGCGATAAGCGACGTTGGCATTGTCTTGTTAGTGATCTTCTTGGCTGGCGGTCGCGTTCCCGTTCGCAGTGCCCCCCTGAAATCCCAAAAGCTCCCCAAAAGGCCGGTCATCGCCGGACTCGCCTATGGCTTAAATCCCCTGGCGTGCATTGAAACCGGCATGTCTGGACACCTGGATCCATTTGCGGTGCTCCTGGTGCTCGGTGCCCTGCTCGCCATGAAACAGACCCGGCACGGTATCGCCGGCGTCCTCATTGGTCTCGGGGCTGGGATTAAATTTTTGCCTGGATTGCTCTGGCCTGTGGTTGGGGTTCGGCAGAAGCGCGCCGTCCTATTTTCCTGTGCGGCTCTGATGGTGCTCTACCTGCCGTTCTTAGCTGCCGGACAGTATCTGTTTGAGTCATTGGATGCGTTTGCCAGGCGCTGGGAAGGCAATGCCGGGCTATTTGCCCTGCTCAAGGCGGGATACACTGCCTGCATCCGTGCATGCACAGATGCCCATAGCCTTAACGACTTGATTCACGTGCCGTTCCTCGATCCGATTGTCACCGCGCTCGAGGGGACATTCTTCTCCCTGCACAAGGACGGTGGGTTTGACCCGAGAACCCCGGGCACGTTTACGTTGGGGGACATCTCACTTGCTTTGGCAAAGCTCACCGCGGGGATACTCATCGCGGTGGTGACGATTCGGATGGCTGTCAAGCGGGTTGCCCCTGTCCAAGCAGCGGGTTGGATTTTCGGAACAGTCCTCATTGCAACGCCTATCTTGCACCCCTGGTATGTCCTTTGGGTACTGCCGATAGCGGCAGTGCTGGGCCTATGGCCGTGGATGGTGCTCGCTGCCCTGTTACCACTTTCGTATCTGCCCCTGGATGGATGGTGGGCTAATCAGGTCTGGCATATGCCGTTCTGGGTGCCATGGGTGGAATACGGCAGCTTCTCCCTAGCGGTCCTGTGGTACATCATTCAAAAGCGTCAGGATAAAATGGCCCATGTCTCGGGACCTCAATCGAATACCAGGGCGCATCTTACGTAACACAATGCCTTGGAACAGGGATAAATGCCTTCGAAGGTTATGTTTACATCGTTACACGATACTTATGGAGACTGCGCCATCAATTGCAGAAAATTAAAAAAGTAAAATAATTTCAACAACATATATTAAACCCTCCTTTTATTGTCGCCAACAGAAACAACCTGGCATGCATCTTTCAATATAGGCAAGCCATAACCCAGCATGAAGCATTTAAAGCACATGCACAACAAAAGGAGAATTCAATGAAAAGCACACGTAGATCAGCAATCAAAGGACTCATTTTAAGTGCTCTTGTAAGCCTGGTACTGTTAACCTCGAACAATGCGTTTGCCTGGGCAACGGGATTTAAGTACGTCCAGACCATTCAGTACAACTACAAGAACGGTGGATTGGATTATCTGAGAGTGGGATTTGCCGATTCCTACAAAGCTGGCTCAGCCAACTATTGGGTCTATATCGGTCAACCCTATGGAGAGGACTTGCTCGACTATCCCGACGTCATGAACCTGATCTCTCAACTCGAGCGCTTGCGCATGGAGAATCAAAAAGTTTACCTCGAGAGTTATACAAATAGGAAATACGGATCCACCCCGTTGCTCCTACCCAACGATAGCTTTAGGGGCAACTACTAAAGTCTCTTCCCCCCAATTTCATTCCTGAAAAAACCTATTTATTTGCTCCTGTTAAAATGGCAAGCTACCTGGATGTGCCATCCCCATTTCAATAAGGAGTAGAATCATGTCGGTAAAAGTCTTTCTTAACGAAGATGAAATGCCACGCCAGTGGTACAACCTGGCTGCGGATTTACCATCACCGCTTCAGCCGCCGCTCGGCCCGGACGGCAACCCGGTTTCTCCGGACCAACTGAGCCCAGTCTTTCCAATGAACCTCATCGAGCAAGAAGTCAGCCCAAGCCGATGGATCGATATTCCCCAAGGCGTGCTCGATCTCTTAGTCCGGTGGCGGCCGTCCCCGCTCCACCGCGCTCGCCATTTGGAACAGGCCTTGGATACGCCGGCGAAGATCTACTACAAAAACGAGAGCGTCTCCCCGGCAGGCAGCCACAAACCCAACACTGCTGTGGCCCAGGCCTGGTACAACAAGGAATTCGGCATCAAAAAACTCACCACCGAGACCGGTGCAGGGCAGTGGGGCAGCGCCCTCTCATTTGCCTGCAGCCTGTTGGGACTCGAGTGCAAGGTCTTTATGGTTCGCATCAGCTTTGATCAAAAGCCATTCCGCAAAATAATGATGCAGGCCTGGGGCGGTCACTGCGTGGCCAGCCCTTCTGAAGAGACCGCAGCAGGTCGGGATATCCTCGCCAACGACCCGGATACCCCTGGCAGCTTGGGCATTGCCATTAGCGAGGCCATTGAGCAGGCAGTTACAGATACCAGCGGGCAGACGCGCTACTCCCTGGGTAGTGTGCTCAATCACGTGCTGTTGCACCAAACCATCATCGGTTTGGAAGCCAAAAAGCAACTCGCAAAAATCGGCGAACAAAAGGTCGATGTGGTGATCGGTTGCGTTGGCGGGGGCAGTAATTTTGCAGGCCTGGCGTTTCCATTTATCAACGATAAGATCAATGGTGCTGAGATCGATATCATTCCGGTCGAGCCCGCCTCATGCCCGACCTTGACCCGGGCCCCGTTTGCATATGATCACGGCGACGTGGCCCGCATGACCCCCCTCTTGGCAATGCACACCCTGGGGCATCGATTCATTCCCCCGCCGATCCATGCCGGGGGCCTGCGCTACCACGGCATGGCGCCACTGGTTTCACAGACAGTGGTGGAAGGGCTGAGCGCCCCCAGGGCGATTCATCAGCTCGACTGCTATCAGTCGGCAATACTGTTTGCCCGCACGGAAGGGATCATTGCGGCGCCTGAAACCAGCCACGCCATTGCCGCAGTGATCCAGGAGGCCAATAAAGCCAAGGAAGAGGCCAAGGAAAAGACCATTCTCTTCAATTTGAGCGGTCACGGCATCATGGATCTGAATGGGTACGACCTATTTTTCAAAGACGTGCTCACCAACTATGCCCTGCCCGAGGAAGATATCCGTCAATCCCTTGAATTAATTGAACAATTCCCCAAGCCAGCCCTCAATAAGACCGGCAAGTGGTAGTGGTGTCTGACAGCTGAGATAATCGTCAGCGCATCAGGAGGGATTTCAGCAGATAATCCACTTCTTCCCTGAACTTTGAGCGATCCAAAGGCACCCGCGGTCGCGAGAGCTGCTCCATAGCAAATCCTCGCCCATAATTCAGTACGATGCGGGTATCGTGCTTGGGGTGAAGGGATCCCAGGTGGGTCAGCATCCAGTGAAGATAGACCTCGATTCTCCGCTGGTACTCTGCATACTCAGGCGCAAAGGAAGGCTCGCGGGAGATGGCCAGAATGAGCTGGAGCTCGGTGGATGTCTCGCCGGCCTTTAGCTCTGCCAACACAACATCGACAATGATGTCCACGGCCTGATCCAAATCAAGCCGCCCAAGCGCCTGAACGGCTTGGGCCAGCTCCTCCATGCGGGACAATCCCTTGGCCGTGAAGTAGCGCATTGCCTCCCGCACCATGTCTTCTTTACTCTCGAAGTGGTAGGTCGTTGGGCCGAGGGAGGTCCCGGCCTCTTTTGCAACAGCGCGGTGGGTGACCGCAGCTGCCCCCTCTTCAGCTACAATGCGAAGGGCTGCCTCGAGCAATTCCTTTCGGCGTCGTACACCGGCACTATACGGTCCCCTGCGGGCGGCTTTCTTGCTGGTATTCTCGCCACTGGTAGTTGCCGCTGTTGCCTTTCCAGTATTCGCTTTGCCGGTCGCGGTTCTCCCAGTTCGGGTATTTGTTGTGGTCATGTCACGTGCCCTGGTTTTTTCCGTATTGCAGGTCCAGCGAACTTTGTCTATCAGCTCTGATGAGACTTGACAAGATAAGCGCCTATCTAAGTCGAGTTCCAGCAATGTCCTTTTGAGACAAGTGCTATCTAACGCCTCACGCTAACACCTTACTCGGCGTTTCAACCATTTGGTAGATAATATCGAAACAGCGTCACCTCAAATGGCAACTTGACCTCCCAGCTATTGCACGTAAAACTGACATCTATTCAATTCTGGCGATGGACGCCTGATAAAATCGAGAGAGGAGGAGCAAGAGAATGAAGTGCTCACGGTTTCTAATCGCAGCGATCAGCGCGTTGGTAATTACCGCGTGTGGCATTCCAGAAGAGCAATACAACGCCAAGGTGACCGAGGCTGAAAAGCTAAAAGCAGATTTAGACGCAGCCAATGCCGCCGGTGCCCAATTGGAGGAAGATCTGGCGCTCTTGCGCTTGGAAAACCAAACCCTTGCGAACCGCCTCGCCGAATTGGGCGAGAATGTGCAGAAATTGCTGGGAGAAAAAGGCGCCCTGGCAACAGACCTGGCAGAAACCAAGGAGCGGGAGGCCCGGTTGCGCAAGGAGCGGGAAGCCCAGGCCGCGCGCATGGCCAAATACCGCAAGGTGATTGAGAAATTTCAAAAACTGGTCAGCTCTGGCAAGCTCAAAATCCGCATTGTCCGCGGGCGGATGGTCGTTGAAATGGCGTCCAATATCCTGTTTCCCTCGGGCAAGGCCAAGCTGCACGAAGAGGGTGAGGTGGCCCTGGGTGAACTCGCCCAAATCCTGGCGACCATCTCAGACCGGGACTTTCAGGTGGCAGGCCACACTGATAACGTGCCCATCAGTTCCAAACGATTCAAATCCAACTGGGAGCTGTCGACAGCTCGCTCCGTGACGGTTGTTAAATTCTTGCAAGAAGCAGGGGTCAATCCGCTGCATCTATCAGCTTCTGGATACGCTGAATTTCAACCAGCTGCGGACAATAATACAGCAGAGGGCAAGGCCCAGAATCGGCGCATTGAGATCGTATTGATGCCCAATCTCGACGAGCTGCCAGACATGAGCGCGCTCCAAGGCGAGCTGGGAAAAAAATAGGAACTCTAACAAAGAAATAGAGGGCTTACTGTCACCCCTGGTTACGTCGGCCTGCGGGCTGGATCTCGGATCCAATACGTTCTCCTTCACTGAGCTGCGAAAGACAGCCGGTAGGATCGACGTCGTTCAGGATGGGTCGTTCGTGGTGCGCCTTTCAGAGGGGTTGAAACAGGGAGGTGCCCTGCGGCCCACTGCTATTGCCCGCAGCTTGCTCGCGCTTGAAAAGATCGTCCTGCAGTACAAAACAAACGGTAAGCCAATGGGCGTGGTGGGTACAGCAGCCCTGCGCATGGCCTCAAATCCAGAGGTATTCACCAGGCCTGCAGAAGAGATCCTTGGGGTTCCGGTCGATATCATTTCCGGAGAGCTCGAGGCATCCCTGACAAGCCAGGGGTCGCTGCTGGGGCTCGATCAGCCAGGCCCTGTCGTCACAGTAGATATCGGCGGGCAATCCACGGAGATCTGCTCGATACGCCGAGATGAAGGTCGCATTCCCATCAGCCTGGACATGGGGGTGGTGGGGCTGACCGCCAAATATTTTCGATCTGATCCCCCATTGCCAGTGGAAGTCGCAGCTCTTCGCAAGGCAGTGGGCAGCGTGCTAGCCAGGTTTATCCCCAAGCAGGTTACCGGGCGCCTGGTGGCTGTGGCCGGCACAGCGACCACGTTGGGCCGTCTCGAGTGCCGCCTCGATACATGGGATCGGAAGCAGGTCCACGGCCTTGAAATGCAGCGCGAACAGCTTTTGGAGTGGACCAACACCATGCTCGCCCTGCCCTGCTCGGATCGCATCTCAATCCACCACATACACCCGGCACGGGCAGATGTGTTTCCAGCCGGTTTATTGATGCTGTCAGAAATGCTCGACCATCTCGGGCACAATTCGTTTATCATCTCTGCCAATGGGCTCAGGGTCGGCGTGGCCCTGAAGATGCTTGAGGAGGCACCATGAAACTCGAACTGGAAAAAAAACGGGTCATCGTCGGCGGTGCGAGCAAAGGATTGGGATATGCGGTTGCCAGATCATTTCTCGATGAAGGGGCTGAAGTGGTGATCGCTGCCCGAAATGTCGACATACTCGATCAGGCCGCAACGCGTCTCAAAACCGAAACTGGTAAAAAACCCCTGGCAGTGCCAGCGGATCTCACGCTCCCCGAAGACCGGGTGCGGCTTGTGGACACAGCCGTGGATCACCTCGGCGGGATCGACGTCTTGTTCTCGAATGCAGGGGGGCCGCCACCCGGGCCATTCTTGAGCCACAGCCTCGACGATTGGCAGCTCGCCATCGACCTCGCCCTGGGATCAGTGACCCACTTGAGTGCCCTGGTGTTGCCCGCCATGAAGGAACAGAAGTTCGGCAGGATCGGCCAAATTGTCTCTATTGCCGGACTCGAGGTGATAGATGGGCTTATCTTATCAAATGCCTCCAGACCTGCTGTTCTCGGATTTGCCAAAGCCCTGGCCCGGGAGGTGGGAGCATACAACGTGCTCGTAAACAGTATCTGTCCAGGGATCTACCTCACCGATCGCATGCAGGAGCTCGCGGTCGAGCGGTCGCGTGCCCAGGGCATCTCCACGGAACAGTACTTTGAAGACATCAGCCTCGATATTCCCGTGGGTCGACCTGGAGATCCCAAAGAAGTGGGTGATCTGGCTGCATTTTTATGCTCACCGAGAAATACCTACATCACCGGTGCCGCCATCCCCATCGACGGCGGCAAGACACTAAGGCTGTACTAGACGTGTCCGCCTCTGCCAAGCCTCCGGCGGGATCTTGGATTCTCAAAATTTAATTCGAAGCTCGATAATCCCGCCGGAGGCTCGGCGTAGGCGGACACGTCTAGGCCTGGCGTAGGCGGACCAATCGAGTTGGTTTTTTTTGAAAACCAGTGGCCGATGATACCATGGCGTCAGTATGTGGTGTCTAATCAAATTGAAGTATGGCGCAATTCCAAGTGTCATCGCGCTTGTGTTGGGATGTGCAAGCCAATCCATGACCCCAATGCGCGTGACCGGGGTCTGGCACGAGGTTAAAGGGGGGGAGTCGGTACATAGCCTGGCAAGTCAGTACGGTGCAGATCCAGAGGCACTGAGAGAACTCAATGATTTACCGTCTGATGGGTCCCTTGCAGGGAGAGACGAGGTGTTTGTTCCCAAAGAAGGGGGCAAGGTGCCTGGTACAGGCGCACCCCCACCTGCACCCATCCCCCAGCCGTCTGATCACCCGACACCCACGACTGGGAAATGCGGCCAAGCCGAGCGCCCCTGCTTCAAATGGCCAGCAGATGGCAAGCTCAGCATCCGGTTCAGCGATCACGAAGGTGCCCACCACGACGGCATCGATATTGAGGCACCCAAGGGCACACCGGTCCGTTCAGCAGCAGATGGCACCGTGCTCTACAGCGGTGATGCCATCAAGGGATACGGCAACCTCATCATTGTGCGGCACGATAAAGGCATTATCACGGTCTACGCCCATAACGATAAGAATCTCGTCAAAGAAGGCGATGCGGTCAAAGGCGGTCAGACCATCGCTGAGGTGGGCAGTTCAGGCAGCACGACCCGCGTCCATTTGCACTTCGAGGTACGGGTGGATGAAACGCCACAGGATCCACTGCTGTACCTACCTTGATAGGGTTTCATTAGATAAGAAGGTTGGTTGGGGTTACTGAAGGTTATTTGCGGTTACTGGGCGTCCACAGCACCGATGGTCGGATAGGAATCGGCGTAGGTGTTGCGCTCAACATCTGTTTTCGCCTCTGAGCAGCGCGCGCTTGGGGGCACGCACACAGACCTGACGCAGCAGGTATCCTGCGCGCAGACAGCGCCACCTGTACAATCCGCAGTGGTGTTGCAGTCGGCTAGACCGAGACAGGGCGTAGGCCCGTATACGCAATATCCGCCACCCTCGGGTGTCGAGACACAGACTCCGAGACTGCCGCAACTACCCCCTTCCATGCAAGGTGTAAAGGTGTAGCAGGTCTTGCCTTCGCATTCCTCATCATATCCAAAGCAGGTCGCTATATCCTCTTCGTCCACCAGACCGTCGCAGTTGTTGTCAATCCCATCGTCGCACTTTTCTACAGCACCGGGATTAACAGCTGCATTGGCGTCATCGCAGTCGTCGGCTGAACCGTGGCAAGAGTCAGTGCTCGAATACCCGTCCCCGTCTTCGTCAAAGGTGAGGCCTTCGTCGACGTCGCCGTCGCAGTCGTTGTCCTCATTGTCGCAGATCTCAGGGGCACCGGGATAGGTGTTTGCATTCTCGTCGTCGCAGTCCGTGTTGTCCGGGACATACCCATTGGGTGGGTCATCCCCTTCACAGACCAATGTGGCGACAGCATTCTCGTCGCCAAACCCGTCGCCATCAGCATCGGGATAGTACTTGATGCCATCAAAGTAAGCGTAGAAATTGAGCTCGGCGTGGGATTCATTGGGATAGCCTTCGAGGGCCAACCAGTCCTCGATGCGAATCAATGCATCGTCTTTCCACGCCAGGTCATAGACCCGCGCCCTGAGATCAAAGCGCCCCCAGTCGTGGCAGATCAGGTCAAAGCACGCATCTGCTTCGGTATCGGGTTTCACTTGAACCACCTCGCATCCCTCTGGCGCGATCAGTTCAAACTCGAGGGGATCGTTGTCCACATCGCTGCCGTTCATGCAGATACGCTCTGCAGAACCACAAACGAACTTGGATTCCACAAAGAACACCTCGTCCAGGTCTGGCTCGTGATTGATAGCCGCGATAACATCGATTGCACCTGGGTCAGATCCTGCGCATTGGATAATCAGGAAGACTTCTGTGGTCTGGGCCTCATATACCATGACGCCGTCCTTCCAGGCAGGCGCGCACATTTCAGATTTCCGTCCATTCTTGTCGAGGGGTTGTACATGCACATTATAGCATCCCGGATCCAGGGTCTGGAACAAGTCAGCAAACAGATGCTCGCTGTCTTGATCCAGCGGTGAGTTTTGTAAGTCGTAAATATTGCCCGGAATCAACTGATCTTCCAGTGGACGAACAACAACCGTGGGACTATCTGGTTTGTCGCACGGAGAGATGGCGTAGCGGACATTTGCGATGTCTGAATTCTCGTCGACAATCGCTCCTGCTCGCAGTGCAGTCTCGGTTGTGGATACACTTGTATCAAATGATTCATTTTCGTTACATGCTGCGATAACAACAGCAACGACGATTGCTCCCATCAAAATGGATTTGGCTTTCATTTTTCCTCCCTTTTGTGAAAGTGGCCCTTCGCAGGGATTGTGAATTGTTACCCGGCGAATCCGCTTAGCCACTCAAACTGTATCGCGTTATTGCGATATGCTAACTGTTCTCTTGGGTCATGTATAGTTCACCGTTGACACACACCTCCTTCCGTCAGTCATGCCGCTGTTCACTCTTGTTTTACTTATCAACCCACATCCACGCAGTTTGCGCAGTCTTTTTTATTGCTACTCTTTTTTCTACCCGTCAAGATTTTTTTAAACTTAAAGAGTATTTTTTACACATATGAAAATGTCCAAGTATGAAAACGCTCAAGCATGAGATTGCTCAACTCAGCTTTGAGCAGAGGGCTTAAGCAAAGGGTGTGCCATAGGCATTTGGTAGGTTTTGGGCCGAGATCGGTCGGTATGGGGCTGCTTTCCATCTAATTCGCGTATGTCAGGGGGTGTCGGCTAGTGTCAGCAAGTGTCATCATTGACTTATGACACACTGGCGTGCAAATTGATTGACGACCCCTTTAAAAGGGTGTTCTTTTAATTTACTTGTCCAAGATACCCATGACTGAATACAAAGTTAAAGGCAGCACTGTTCGAAACAAGTTTGCTTATGTAGAAAGCAACTTCGGCTCCCAGGCAGAAGCGGCGATGACCCTGTTTTTCAAGGGTAAGTACGGTAAAACGCTCTTCCCCATCTTCAGCAATATTTGGTACTCATATGACTTATATGTCGAAGTGTTGGAGTACATCGCCCAGCACCACTATGGGGGGGATTTGAAGCAGCTTACTCGAGTGGGTGCCGCATCTGCACAGGATGCGCTTACTTCTATTTATCAGTCATTTCGGTGCGGTACAGACTATTTGACGTTTCTCAAAAGAATATCGAAATTGCACAGCATGTTTTACAGCATGGGGAAGACCACAGCTCAAATCCACGAAAATAAAAAAGGATGCAATATTATTCATTCTGGGAAGCCGCGATACGCAACGGCCGACCTTTATGTGGCCTCGGGATTTTATCAGGAAACTGCGCGGTTACACGACCTCAAAGGCATCAGCTGCAGGTTCGAGATGGAACCCAGCGGTGCGATTTTTACACTGGTTTGGGATTAAGATTGCATACCTACAGGGTAGGATCCTCTGAAAAGCAGCATCTAAACCCAGTGTCGTAGAGCTGAAAGGCCTTTGACACCGAGTAAAAGTCAAAGTCGCACCTGGCGCCCTCGTCTGACTCGGTATTAAATGACCCACCCATCAGGGGATATGCGTTTGGGTCGGCTTTGGTGATCTCCCTGAGGTTGCCGGTAATGTCGTATACCAAGGGGTGGGCAGCGTTATTTTGAAACTGATCCGACCAGTCTGCCCCGCAACTGCCGAGAGCAGGGGACCCAGTGGCGAGTAGGCCGTTTTGTATACCAAGCACAGCAGCATCAAAATCATACGGCTGCAAGTTACAATAGATAGTCCCTGCATCTGGATATGTGGCTTCGGACCGACAGGTATCCCCCCGGGGTGCATAGCCCCAGGTGCAGACCGGATCTGCGACCGTGTTGCACGTCGTCATCCAATCCCCAGTAGGGCATATGAATCCCCCGAGTGCATGGCAGGTCTGTTCCACCTCAACTGGGGTCACGTTGAACCAGGGGATTCGGTTCTGCACTGAGCAGGCCACGCTTTTGTCAAGGGACGGTGTTGGCTCGTTGCCGTCGAGGTCTGGTGAGGCCACGCCCTCGGGGCAGTCTTCACCCAGGCAATGATAACCATTTCCCGAGCCCGAAGATATGTCGGTCGCGTTTGGCCGGCTCGCTTCGAATGTGAATATCCATCGGGTTTCACTGATCTGGGTGACGGCCGGTTTTACAAAGTACTCGGGTATCTCCCCTTTATCGGTGAACGGCTCATCGACCCGGCCATCGCAGTCGTTGTCAATCCCGTCGCATTGCTCCTCGCATCCGCCGGGCAGCGTTGCGCAGTCCGCCTTTGTTGCCGTGCAGGAGGTGGCCATGTCCCCGTCGCAAATGTAGGTACCAGTGGTGCGGCAGGCACCGTGACCAGGATCGGGTTCTGCGTCGTCGCTCGCACAGGGCAGGCCGTAATTGCTCACATTTTCGTTTAGCTTGCCATCACAGTTGTTGTCGAGATCATCGCAAATCTCCTGGGTTGAAGCGCACTCTGGATCGCACACCCCTGGTGGGAACGCGCAGGTCCAGGCGCCTGCTTCGCATGCTATTAGGACGCTCCCACCGGCCTCTGTACTGGCGCATTCCGGCCTGTCCGCAGCAATGGAAACACCGCAAATCGCCGATATGGGCGGTGGGGCCACTGCTTCATCCGTAACGCCATCGCAGTCGTCATCTCGACCGTTGCACGTCTCCACATCGGATTGTTTGGTGCAGGGATATTCGCACCCGGTTTGGGGCAGCCCATCGATGTCATAAAATCCCTCCACACACGTTTCAAACGCGCATTGCCCTTGGAGACACATGGCAATGGCATTGTCAAAGGCGCAGACATGACCGCAGCGACCACAGTTCGACACGCTGGTCTCAAAATCCACGTCCTCGTCAATGGCGCCGTCACAGTCGTCATCCACACCCACATATGTGCCGTCCCCCAGGTCCACCCCGTTGCACGGATCCAGAAGAGAGGCGGGCTTGCAGAAATATTCACACCCATCGACCGCATCCCCGTTTAAGTCCTGAAAAAATGCAGCGCATTTATCCAGCACGCACGCACCGGTTTTACAAATGCCAAAGGCGTGGGGAAATCTCTGGGAACAATCATTGCCGCACTGTCCGCAGTGGAATGTGTTGCTCGAAAAATCAATGCCGTCGTCGGTCACGCCGTCACAATCATCGTCAATACCGTCGCAGTCGTCGTCCGGATCCCAGGGAACACAGGACCCATCTCCGCCTGAGCTGGTATCGAGTGGGTCTGTGCCTTGACCATCAATGGCCGTATCAGTGCTGGATGGCCCAAAAATGTAGGGATTTGTCTCACACGCTGGCATCCAGGCCAAAAGAACGGCGATCAACAGGCGAATGGGCTGGACTCCGCGGCGGAGGTAGATCCCTGCGAGCAACGCCGCAATGAACCAGAAGAGCGCGAAGCGGTGGGGACCCCGGGATCCTGCCCCGGGTGAGGTGGCACAGAGACACCCGCCGGTTCCTGTGACCAGGACATTTGCCATATCTGTCGGGTCCTCGTCAGTTGATGTTGCCGTATCGCCGTCCGGATCTGTTTCCTGCCCATCTGTTTCCGTGTCGTTATCTGTGCTCGTGTCTGTGTCCGTCTCACCTCCTTCTGGGATGAACTCGTAACAAGCGCCGTCGATGCACTGAAACCCATTGGGGCAGTCCAGATGCCAGCAGGGATCTTGGATACACTGGCCATCCGTGCAAACCTGGTAAAAATAACAGGTCACGCCAGTGCACGGTCCCCCGGGTTCGCATGTGCCAGTTGCCGGGTCGCAGGTCCACCCTGGGTCGCAAGCCACGCCAACACAGGGGTTGTCCACGCACTCTCCGGCGTAACAACCAGCCGGGCAGTCTGCCTGCAGGCAAGGGGGAACACAGGTGCCGGTGGCATCGCAGTACTGACCCTCTGGGCACACAACGCCATCGCAGGGATTGGGGGCGCACGTGCCTGCCTCGCAGATATCCGTGCCCTCGCAGCCCTTGGTCCAACAGGTATTGTCAATGGTTTGGCAGGTGCCGTTCTTGTCGATACACACCTTGCCGTCGGGACAGATGACGTTGTTGCACAGCCCCACACACCGCTGTTGGGCAGCATCGCACCGACAGGGTGGAACTTCTCCCGCATCGCACCAATAGGGATTGTCGGCGCAGGCCAGGGCATCTGGAAACCTGGGATCGCACACGTCAGAGATACAAACCCGCACCGCCATCCCACTCGGTAGTTCGGTCTGCACACATACCTTTCCCTTGGGGCAGGCCATCTCCTCAGAAGCGCACGTCTCCTGGCATTCCCCGAGCACACAGAGCGTCTCTGCTGGGCAATCCACGGCGAGTTGCTCGTCTGTAGTCCCATCGCAGTCATCGTCCCGACCATTGCATATCTCGCCGATGGGTACATTGGCGTTGCAGGTCCAGTTGCCCTGGACGCACTCCTCATACCCTTCCTGACATTCACCCACAACAGTCCCTGAGGGGGAATTGGTACAGGCCGCCCCAATGCCCTGATCTTCGTCTATTTCTCCGTCGCAGTCGTCATCCAGGCCATTGCACGTTTCAGATGACCCTTCTTCTGCCCCGATACAGGCAATGGCACAGTCCTCTGGATTGGGACCGGTGCATTCGCACTGATAGGTGCCGGGCGTGCAGACCCCCAAATCATTGCCACAGAGCTCTCCAATACCGAACAGGTCTTCGTCCTCGTCGGTCGCACCGTCGCAATCGTTGTCCTGGCCGTCGCACACTTCGTCTGTGGGTGCTGGCCCGGTACACGCCCAGCTGCCGAGGACACACACGCGGACACCCTCGGTGCAGATGCCTTCGGGCTGCCCTGAGGCCGCGTTGGTGCATGTCTCCCCGGTCCCCTGATCCTCATCTATCTGGCCATCGCAGTCATCATCAATGCCATTGCACACCTCCTCGGTGGGACAGTGGATCGGATCACCGCACTTGAGCATGCCCTCGTCAGTGAGGCCGTCGCAATTGTCGTCGATGTTGTTGCAGGTTTCCTTTGGATTGTAACAGAGCCAATCCCCCTCGCTGGTTACCAAGTCAGATGGGACGCACGGCAGCAGTGATAGATCTCCGTCAGGTGGGTTTGATGCAATGGACGCCTCGTAGTCGCTCAGGCAGGTCTCCCGATCGTCTGTACAGCAATTGGGATTTAGATTGCAGTAATGGGCATATCCCTCGTCCACGCACCCATTGCAGTTGTTGTCTGCATTGTCACAGACCTCGGGCAGCACCGCATCGGCCACAATATCTGAAAGTGCCTGAGACAGGGAACCCTCATCGGTCACGATGATAGTGGATTCAGTGCCGCCAGCAGCAGCGATGGCGTCGGACATGCTTGTAAATCCACCGTTAAAGTTGAGCATGTAGGTGCGCACCGGCCAGGTGGTGCCTTGGATCGCGATGCCATTCTCATAGAGATCCGCTGCCGCATCGATGGCTATTAGATGATCGTCCACATCTTCGAGCCCCATGGGGCCGTCCAGGCCGCAGTCGTCGAGCTCGCCGTCCGTGACAAAGAGAATGTTCACGGAGCGGCACGCTGGATCCGACGGGCCAAGCGGGGTCGGATGCGTATACGTTAGGGAAGCGTCGCAGTAGGACGTGGCAGACCAGATGGACCACCCGGCCCGCAGATATTGGGTAATGCTGAACAGGGCCCCGGGCATGGTCTTCCACCCGTCGGCAAAGAGCTCTTTACTATCGCTGCAGTCCCCGTCCAGCCAGGCAGAGATCGCGTCGATATTGCTCGCTGTTGCCGCGGTCTCATCCCATATGGGATCCTGCTCCAACGGCACCACGATATTGCCGCCGTTGAGCCATCTTCCCGGCTCGTAGTTGGGCGCTGCCGGGCCAGGGTCGGTATCGCAATCCGGCCAATTGCCACAGGTCTCCTTGGGCCAGGCCCCCCCGCCGGTATAGGGGTTGGGATCTGGAAACGGCTCAGACACACAGCCGTAGTTGTCGTCCTGACACACACCACCATCTGGATCCCCGCAATCGCTGACGCACGCTCCCGCATCAGCCCCACAGTCCAGCTGGGACGCATAGGTAACGAGCCCGAAATTTGCAGATCCGGCAAAGGCCTGGACGGTCTTGGAAAGGGCGCACTTGGTGTCGTTGATACGATTCGGCACCATGCCGCAGGCATTGGGCGCATACTCGGTATCGGCCGCATTGCACGTGTATGGCCACTGGGTGGGGGGCGTGGTACAGGCGATCATCGAAGAGCCGGTATCCACAAGCACGACAAAATACGGGCGGGCCGGCGCTGGCCAATCCGCGGGATCCATTGACTGACAATCCTGTGCATAAGACAGTCTGGCCATGAGCACCAAGACCGCCGAGAGGATCAGTAATCTCTGGTATGGTTTTGTCCGCATGTCGATCTCACTTTTTGGGTGTCACACTGCTCAATACGACCCACCCGGGCTAAGGTGAAAAAAAGAAGGCTCACTTAAAGGAAAAAAATTTAAACACTATTATAAAAATATAGTTTATTAATACGCACCGGCTACCGGACGCCTAAAAAATCTGGTGTAGCTGTATTTAATTGTGTTTGACCCGGGGGGAAGTTTGTTAGATTTCCATTTGATCGGGGGATTTTATTGGCAATAATCTGGTATTCAGACAGTGTTACAGGCAAAATCAGGGACAATACACCATCGGTCGCGTCCGACATTATCGTGTGATAAGGGGCATATCGATCGCAGGGAGGTACAGAATAGATGACGTTTACTGAGGCAGCCCTAGTCGTGCTCGAGCGCGAGGGCAGACCCATGCATTCTAGAGAAATTGCTCAAAAAGCCGTGGATTGGGGGATCCTGTCCCATGTTGGAAAGACGCCCGTGCAAACCATGTCTGCCCGGTTGTCAGCGGCTGTTACCAAGGGAACCGCGAGTGGCCCGTTTGTCCGGATTCGACCCGGTGTCTTTGCGCTATCGACGTGGAAAGACCCGGCCTCAGGGAACTCCCCAGCGCCGTTGAAAAACGATCCCCCATCCACTGCAGTGGCAGCACCTGCGCCAAGCGGGGAGCGGAACAGTGCTGTCGATGGGGTGGCCGCGGAACTGACCCAAATCAAAAAGAAAAAGCGACGTCGCCGGAAAAAGAGGGCCGATGATCAGGACGGGGATTCAGATGCCAATGCAACATCCCTGTCTTTAAATCCACCGGGAAACCCGTACCAAGATCAGACAGCGCCTTCTGGGACCGGTCGGGATCTACTCGAACGCCTCGGCGCGATAATGAAATCAGCCACCCGACCCATGTCGATTGCCGCGCTCGCCCAAAAAATAGGCTTTACTGACGAAAAATCAATTGCCATCTTAGATGCGCTGCTGATCTCCGATGGCCTTGACCGGGAGGGAAACGGGCTTCGGCCGCGATTTATCGCACACCGCAGTGGCTATGCCCTGGCGGCCCGAGAAATCGGGGCAGAGATCCTCGCGCTAGAAGGGCAGATGGCCCAGGCAAGAGAGCGCATGGTGAGCATTGCTGAGCGACAGGTGCTGCGCAAGCTGCGGTCCCTCTCGACCCGGGCCTTTGTCAAAATCGGGGTTGCCTATCTACAGCGGAGTGGGTTCGACATGGTGGGACCGGTGCATCGGGACAGTTCCCAGGGGGTCCATCTCTGCATGCGGGACCGACGGTATGGCGGGCGTTTCAAGACAGCCGTCATCCTGCGCCGGGATCCAGCTGACAGCCCAGTGTCGCATCGGGACGTGATGGATCTAAGGGGCGCGCTACATCACTATGACGCTTCCAGTGGCATGATCATCACCACCAGCAGTGTGGATGCGAAGGCCCGGGAAGAAGCGCGCGTGCCCAATTTGCCCCCGGTTGCGCTCATGGATGGGGACATGTTGTCAGGTGAGCTCATCGCATTCGGGATTGGTGTAAAAACGCGGACGGTCGAGCTGCCCTCATTTGACGAAGCCTTCTTTTCCAAACTCGAGGCCTAGCACCATGTCAGGCGAATTTTGTTGGGTGAAGTTAGCAATTTCCCCCTTGAAAAAGGGGGGAAGGGGGATTTTGTCACATCGAGGCGTTAGGGAAAATGACGAAATCCCCCCGGCCCCCTTTGCCAAAGGGGGAGATCTTTCACCTAACTTCGCGTCCACTCAAGGAATCTAGCGTTCATGGCGGTTCGAACCCACAGCGCCTCTTTTTATTTCTCTGATTCGGACATGCCGATCCGATTTGGGCGATATTTGTTGCTCAAAAGAAAAAATAGAGACCCGGTGGGCGAAGAGTTTCTGGCGGCCTGGGGTATTGACGAGGGCGTTGATCAGCTGCGGATCCTGCGGGGGATCTACCCGTCAGTGGCCGAGGAAGATCGGTTCGTTAAGCTGTTTTCAGAAGAAGCCCGGTCCCTGTCCCGGTTGGCAAGTGCAAATGTAGTGCGCGTAATAGAAGTGGGTGCAGAGGGGGAAATTCCCTTTGTTGCGTGCGAATACGTCGAAGGGGCCACGCTCATGCGACTGCTCGAGCTGGCAAAGGAGAGAAAGACCGCCTGCCCTTGGGAGCTGGCCGTATACATCGCCACCGAGCTGCTGCGTGGATTGGACTATGTCCATCGGCGGGAGGATATCTTGGGCACACCCATGGGCATGCGACATGGGGATGTGCGGCCGTCCAACATCATCATTTCATTTGACGGCGAAGTGAAACTGACAAACTTCGGGTCCACGCTCTACTATATCGTCGACGAAAAGACCAATGCCAGGGTTCAGACCTATCGCGGCATCTTTGCGCCCCCTGAGCATCCCAAAGTGGAAGCCGCCACTGTGGCCGGGGACCTATGGGGGGTGGCGGCGATTCTTTCCGCGTTGTTGGGTCGAGGAAGCGAAGATCGCGAAGGGGATCCCTTGAACTACCGCACCTCATCTGCAACAGATGAGATTGACGCATTTCTCACCCGGGCCATGCATCCGAGCCCGAGCAATCGATTTACAGGTGCCCTGGCCATGCGCGACAAGTTGCTCAGCATCATGCGGGCCCACGCAACTGGGCATCCACCAGACGACCTGGCCGATTGGGCCCGGTCCTTGGCCGCTGAGGACAGGATCGAGGAGGAGCGCATTATCCGCGAGATGCTGGGCCAGGACGGTCAGATCCACCTAGGAGATACTGCCGACGGTGGAAAGCTCAGTCCTGGCACGGTGCTCGACAATCGCTATCACCTGCTAAGGTTATTGGGCGAGGGTGGCATGGGCCTCATCTTTGAAGCCGAACACCTGGGCATCGGCAGGCATGTGGCTGTCAAGGTGTTGCACGAACGGGTGCTTGACGACCAAATCGCGGTCGAGCGCTTTCGTCGAGAAGCACAAATTACAGGGAGTCTTGGACATCCCAACATCGTTCATGTATCGGATTTTGGGGTGACTGCAGAGGGTTATCACTATCTCGTGATGGATTTACTCGAAGGAGAATCCCTCGGGGATCGAATAGATCAGGGAACGGTAGATCCATGGGAGCTCATCGACATCATGGCCCAGGTGTGCGATGGCCTCGAAGCTGCCCATCAAGCTGGCGTTGTGCATCGGGATCTCAAGCCGGAAAATATTTTTCTAACCGGTGCGGGTCCGCGGATCCTCGACTTTGGCATCGCCAAGCGCACTGGCCTGGAAGAAGAAGAGCAATCCCTGACCAATACTGGTTTTCTATGCGGTACAGCAGAATACCTGGCGCCAGAACAGGTCCGCGGCCAGGAACCGGATTATAGGAGTGATACCTATGCCGCAGGGGTGATTATCTACGAAGCGCTGACCCGTGAGACCCCGTTTCGGGGCCGCAACATCGGGGAAACACTTCACAAAGTGATGAGCGATAAAATCGTACCGCCCCGCAAGCGGAGCGGCAATAGATCAATACCCAAAGAACTCGAAGCGATTTGTCTCAAGGCGCTGATGAGGAACCCCAACAAGCGATTCTCGAGCGCTGCTGCAATGGCCTCGGCCCTGCGAAAAATGCTCGAATCAGCAGAGCGAAAATCGAGTATCCTGCCCAGTATATACAGACCTGGCAGGGGTAGATTCATTGCAGCACTCTCTGGTGTCGTCCTTCTTGGGGCGGTCGCTGTTTATGTTCTTATCGGCTTTGCAGACGCCATGTGGGAGTCTCGCGATTTAGCTGTTTCATCCGAGGTGCCAAAACCAACATCGGCAGCACCCGAAAAAGGGCAGGCAGTACAACACCTGGAAAAAAATCCAAAGGCAGATCAAGGCGCCCCTACGGAGTCGGGCAAACTATCGCCCCCTGTCGATGTTCGCATGCAGACATCACGGGCATCTGATGCCCAGGTGGCGCCTATACCCCATGCACAGCCTCCCCAACCCAAGCCCTTGCCAGTGGTCACGCCGCCCACAGTAGAACGCCCACATAACGATGGCAATCAGAAGCAGATGCCAACAGGAGATAGTGCCTCCGAAGACCACGTCTTAGCAATTATTGAAGAGGCCAACGCCAAACTCAGACATCTTCGCTTCGAAAAGGCCGAGGTTCTCTTTAGGCAGGCGATAGAAATGGATCAGATGGCAGCAACCGCCTGGTATGGGTTGGGGCAGACATCGTTTGAAAAAGGCAAGTTCAAAGAGGCGGTCGTCCAAATAAAACGGGCATTGACGCTCAAGCCAAGAAAGCTTAACTGGCGAATTTATTTGGGAAAAGTTTATATGGCCACCGATAGACGGGACAAAGCCATCGATGAGTGGCGAAAAGTCCTGGAGCATGATCCAAGCAATGAGGAAGCAAAAATGCTGCTCGGTGATGTGGGCGCTGCATCATAGCGACGGCTGCAACACAAGGCGATTTTTTTAAAAAATTATCGCCTATGGGTTGACATCGATCCCCAGCTCTTTAAAAAGATATCTTTACTTTTGTGGGGATGGGTAATGCCACATAGTCAAAGAGCCGACTTGGAGGGGGCAAAATGGGATATCAATACGCAAAATATGTCAGCGACATTCCTTCTTGGCAGCTGAAAATGAGAAAGAACAAAATACTCGTTGTGGATTATGACATCCAAGTGTGCCGGATGCTGAAGCGCGTCTTAGAATCGGATGCATCCGAGGTTTTCACAGCCGTGACCCGCGCGCAGGCTGAGACCCATCTGCGCAAGCACCGCATCACCCATATCGTCAGCGATTTTACCATCAGAGAAGAAGTCGATAATGCCTACGACATTGTTTCAGAGTGGCGAAGACAATATCCATGGATCCGGCGGGTGATAATACTGACCGCCATAGATATTTCATCCTATAAAGTCCCCGTAGAAATAGACGCGGTGATGGCCAAGCGCGACCCGACCGCGGGCGTCGCCAGAGCCCTCCTATCGTAATCTTCCCCGTAACAATGCACGAAATATAAGCCCGACGCAGGCGATTGACGCCCTGTAAAATGACCAAAATAACGATTGAGTCAGTTGTCATCCTTGGATATAAAGAATATTTAGGGGGTGACACCAGGGGAGTCAGGGCATGAAGACAATTCAAATGAAATACGGAAAAGGGCACGTCGACGTTTCTGTACCAGCGGAGAAACTGCTCGGTATTATCGAAAAGCAAGTGCCCAAAGTCGAAAAAGCCGAGGCCGAGATCATCCAGGCAGCCTTGGCCGCGCCAATCGGCACATCCAGACTCCGGGATATCGTCAAACCCGGCCAGACAGTTGCTATCGTCGTCTCAGACATCACGCGCCTTTGGCAACGGATGTTTGTCTATTTGCCTCATATCGTGAGCGAACTAAATGCGGCTGGTATCGAGGATAAAGACATTCGATTCATTGGCGCCACTGGATTTCATCGAAAGATGTCAGCCTCGGAACATGCGGCGATTCTCGGCGAAGCGCTTAGCAGTCGTTTTGAGATGGTCGATCACGACTGCCAGGATACAGAAAACCTCGTTTCGCTCGGTACGACCAAGGCGGGCACGCCCGTATTTGTAAACAAAACAGCCATGGCATGCGACCACATCGTGCTGACGGGCTGCTGTACCTACCATCCCTTTGTGGGTTGGGGTGGCGGCAAGAAGTCCATCCTGCCAGGGATCGCTGGATTTGAGACCATACAGCACAACCACTTCATGTGCCTTACCGATGAGATAGGTGGGGGCCAGCGCGATGTGGTGCGCAATGCGAACTTCGAGGGCAACCCCGTGCACGAGGACATGATGGATGCAGCCGCATTTGTGGCACCATCCTTTATGTTCAACGTGGTCATGGGCTATGACGGCAAAATCGCCCATGCAGTGGCTGGGGACTACGATCAGGCGCATCGGGTTGGGTGCAACATTGTAGAAGACATGTGGGGGGTGCCCATTTCTGAGCTCGGCGATCTGGTCATTGCCTCACAGGGGGGATTTCCAAAGGATATCGAATTCTATCAGACAGGCAAGGCCATCTATCACGCCCAGGACGCGATCAAGCCAGGCGGGACGATGATTGTCTTGAGCGAATGTCCAGAAGGACTCGGACCAGAACACGCCAAGGAAATATTCCTGTCGTACAACACAACGGTTGAGCGGGAAAAAGCAGTGAGATCCCTCTTTTCCGTTCCCAAGTACGTGAGTTACTATATCTGCGAGGCATCGGACAAATACGATGTCATCGTCGTGAGCGCTATCGATCCGGCACTGCTCGCCAAGACGCGGATCAGGGTCGTGACGAGTGTTGAGGAGGCGCTCAACTTGGTTTACAAGGAAAAGGGCACGCATCTCAAGACATATCTCATGCCCTTGGGGTCGAGTGTGTTACCGATTTTAAAAAAGAATCAACAAAGAAAAGGAGGACATGGCAATGAGTCTTGATTGGATACCCCGAGAAGACGGCGTCAAGGACCACGACTTATGGGATGATGCGCTTTTCAGTGACGTTGCCCCGAGCGTGAAGTACCTACTGAAGCCCATCGTCAACCCCAAAACCGGTGAGGAGATTGCAGACCTTTTCAGCGCCTGGATTGTGCTTAACAACCCCAAGCAGTACAATTCGTACACGACGAAAATGGTCAAGGGCGTGATCGCCGGCATGCACAAGGCGAGCATGGATCGCAGGGTAGTGGCCGTTGTTTTCACTGCCGAGGGGGACAAGGCGTTCTGCACTGGGGGCAACACCAAGGAATACTCTGAATATTATTCCCAAAGACCGACTGAATACGCGCTTTACATGGATTTGTTCAACGGCATGGTCGACAGCATCCTGAACTGTAAAAAACCCGTTATCTGCCGGGTCAATGGCATGCGGGTGGCCGGCGGTCAGGAAATCGGCATGGCTTGCGATTTGGCCATTTCCTCTGACTTGGCGATTTATGGCCAGGCCGGGCCAAAACACGGTTCAGCACCAGTAGGCGGGTCAGTGGATTTTCTCCCCTGGATGCTGCCCATGGAGCTCGCCATGTGGAACTGCATCTCCTGTGAAATGTGGAGTGCATACAAAATGAAACGCCTCGGGCTTATCTCCAAGGCACTCCCAGTGATAAAGCAAGACGGAAAGTGGCTGCGCAACCCTGCAGTCGTGACAGATGTGTACATCGAAGACGGTGAAATTGCATACGGGGAGTTCAAGACCGGCGATGCAGCCAAGGCTGCTCGAACTATCGTAAAAGATGCCACGACAGACTTTGAGCTTGTCGATGGGGAAATTAACAATATCCTCTGGACCTTCACCAATTTGTTTCCCAACTGCCTCCAGATGTCCATTGACGCGGTGCGGCAGAAAAAGAAATTCTTCTGGGATCAAAGCAAGGGAACCTATCGCCATTGGCTCGCCACCAATATGAGCAGCGAGGCGTTCCTGGGCTTTACTGCATTTAATACAAAAAAGATCACCAACCGCGATACCATCGACTTTATCAAATATCGCCAACTGATCGCACAGGGCGAAAAGGTCGATGACGAATTGTTCGAGGCCGTGCTCGGCAAGCCCGAGTAGGGGAGGCGATCATGTCTGATGTACCCACTAAAATTCAAACGTGGCAAATGGTCCGGCCCTGGAGCAAGAACAGGGAAACCGGCGAAAAAATCCCCGGTGAGCTGGTCCGGACCGAGATACCAGTGCCTGAGCTCAGCCCTGGCGAGGTGCTGGTTGAAGTCGCCGGGTGCGGGGTATGCCACACTGACCTCTCGTATTTTTACTTTGGCGTACCCACGGTTAGCAAGCCGCCCATGACCCTGGGACATGAGATAAGCGGCCGCGTGGTCGCTGGGGATGCAGCCTGGATGGGCAAGGAGGTCATCATTCCAGCAGTGATGCCCTGCAACGACTGTCCCATCTGTGCGTCAGGCCGGGGGAACCGGTGTCTGGCGCAAAAGATGCCGGGAAATAGCATCGGCATCTACGGCGGGTTTGCCAGTCACATTCCAGTACCTGCAGCGGATCTCTGCGAGGTGGCGACCCGCGGTGATATGCCACTCGAAAACCTAGCCATTGTCGCAGATGCGGTGACCACCCCGTACCAGGCAGCCATGCGAGGCAGCCTGGAGAAGGGGGACAGGGTCATTGTCACAGGCGCAGCAGGTGGCGTGGGCAGTTACATGGTGCAGGTGGCAAAGGCCCTGGGGGCTGAGACAGTTATCGGCATTGATATTGACGAGGAGAAGCTCAACAGCGCGAAAAAATACGGCGCTGACTTCGTCATCAATTCAAAAGGCAAGAGCCCCAAGGATATAAAAGGAGCATTCAAGGCCCTTTGCAAGGAAAATGGCCTGCCCCACAACTACGGCTGGAAGGTGTTCGAGGTAACAGGTGTCAAGGCAGGTCAGGAGATAGCCCTTTCCCTGCTGTCATTCGTGGGCAAGCTCGTCGTGGTTGGATTTTCCGTGGCCAATATTGAGTACAACATCTCCAAACTCATGGCATTCGACGCGGAGATGATAGGCACCTGGGGATGTCTGCCCGCATACTATCCCAAGGTGCTGGAGATGGTCCTCGACGGGCGCATTCAAGTACGCCCGCTCACGGAGACCCGCCCCATGAGCACCATCGCAGCCACTTTTGAAGACGCCCACAAAGGCCGTCTCACCAAGCGCGTGGTGCTCGTACCCGATTTTTAGCAGGAAAAAATTAGCACACGTATGGGTCTTGGGGGTATAAATTAATCAAATGAGCCGCGAAGACCTTCTGCAACACACGCGACAAAAAGCGTTCGAGCTCAATCAAAACCCCCTGATCTACGGGGCAATTGCTGAGATCGGCGCGGGTCAGGAGGTTGCCCGACAGTTTTTTCAGGCTGGCGGTGCTTCTGGCACCATTGCCAAATCCGTATCTGCATATGACATGCAGATGAGTGATGCGATCTATGGGATAGAGCAATCCGGACGCTATGTAACCCTAACACGGCTCTGCAATATGCTCGATACTGAGTATGCAGAGGTTATCAAAAGAGTTGAGCAGAACCGATCAGTTGATTCGAGGTATTTTGCATTTGCCGACACTGTCGCCGCAAAGGCATATCAGTCAAAACGAGAATGTCATGGGTGGATGGGCATTCGCTTCCAACATCAGCCCGGGGCAGCGCCGAGTCAGCTCGTGTTTCATGTGCGCATGCTCGATAAATCAAATCGAGATCAGCAGGAAGCGCTCGGTATTCTCGGTGTAAACCTCATTTATGCTGTTTTTACCAATCACGAACACCCTGAGATGATTGTGGATTCGCTGAAAGACGACCTGATTTGGGGGCGTATCGAGGTCGATTACATCGATTTTTCCGGTCCGGCATTTGAAACTGTCGACAACCGAAAGATGAATCTGCGATTGGTCACATCGAGCCTAGGGCCGGTGGTCGTGTTTTCTCCCAGCGCCGAGGCAGTGCTGCCGGCAGACCTCATCTTTAGAAAGTACGTGCTTGTCCTGCGCGGGACATTCCGCCCATTTGCTACAACACACAAAAACATGATGCACTGTGGTCAGGAAACATATGCCGCGGATTTGTCAACGTCGACAAAGAACATCGTATCGTTGTGTGAAATGAACGTGGCCAGGTACCTTTCCTCTGGCCTGGACGAGACCTCAGACTTGGAAGATAGGGTCGTCGATCTCGCACATCGGGGCTATCATGTGATGGTTTCTTCCCATTTTCGATATTTTCGCATCGTCGAGTATTTTGCAGCACACGACAAACGCAACGTTGGCTTTATCCTATCTGTCGACAATATCCGGTCTATTTTCAATGCGGATTACTATGACGGGATGGAAGGTGGCATTTTGGAGGCCATGGGCGTCCTGTTCAAGTCGGGATCAAAGCTGCTCGTATATCCCAACCTAACCGCGGACCAGGGTCTGGTCACATTGAATGAGGTTGCAGTACCGGACAGTCAGAAATTCCTCTATCGCCATTTGATTCACAACCATCGCATCCTACCCCTTCGGCCCAGGGAAGAAGACCTGGTTTTGTTTGGATCAGATACTGGACCGGCCTAAGGTCAAAATACGCTCAGCAAGGTCGAATCCACTCAAGGCCGCTGAGGCTACCCGGCCATCGGCCAGCCAGTCACCACAGAATCCAATTCTCTCGTCCTCGCTGAAAAGTGAACCGAGCTGGCTGGAATGCTGGGGTCGGGCAGACCGCCATCGATGGGTAAAAAGATATTGCGGCGACAAATCCTTTTGACAGGTCACTTCCTCGAACGCCCTCAAAAGCGCTTCACTTACAAATGCTTTGGATTTTCCTAGGTTTAATTGAGACCACGCTGCGTTTGCCTGGAGGACCCAGACGTCTTTTGCCCTATTTCTTCCCGGCTTACTGCTATCGCGCCCCACCCAGCTGAGTGGACCGCCTTGAATAGAGGCACCGGCAAACGGCACATCAACCGGCGAAGCAAAGGCCACAACAGTTGTCCAACACGACAGCATCGTCGCACCGGTGGCGTTCGTAATGAGTGGGCTGATGTCACCTGCAATTTCAAGTGCTGGTGCCGGCGGGGTCGCGATAACGAGAACATCATATGGACCCGCAGCGGGTTGTTCGGCGAACTCAACGTAGAAATCGCCCCTTTGACGGCTAATTTTGTTTACCACTGTATCAAAACGGCAATCACTTTTGCTCAAGAGGTCGCGTGTGATCGCACTCATCCCTGGTAGGCCGACATATCGGGTTTCTTCAGGCAGAGGCGTGGGTTTCTCCCCGAGGTGAATGGCGACGAAAGGTCCAGGCCAAATTGCAGCCACACCTTTGTCCAGCCATCTATCGACAAAGGGCTGAAACATCGACGCATGGCAGGTGAAATACGGCGCTCCGTGGTCAACTTGATATTCATTTGTACGGCGTGTTGCCATGCGCCCGCCAGGTCCACGACCCTTGTCAAAGACCGTCACTTGGCATCCATCTGCTGTCAATCGGTGCGCACACATACTGCCACTGATCCCAGCTCCGATGACAGCTACTACTGGTTGACGCGTATTCACAATGACCCTCCGATCTGCAACCATCCGCTCGTGACGCCGCTGGATGCGTGTACCCACCCATAACCTAACCTTTAAATCCTCTGATGCACCATCATCCTCTACAGGTTATCAAATCGAAACCATCGCATCCTTGGCAGTGTCAGTGTCGGTGTCGGTGTCAGTGTCAGTGTTGGTATCAGTGTCCGTGTCTGTGCCGGTGTCTGTGTCTGTGCTGGTGTCTGTCTCTGTCCCGGTGTCTGTATCTGTGCTGGTGTCTGTGCTGGTGTCTGTGTCTGTGCTGGTGTCTGTGTCAATGCCAGTTTCAGATTCGGTCTCGGTCTCGGTTTCGGTTTCGGTTTCACTCTCGGTGTCGGTGCCGGTGTCTGTCTCTGTCCCGGTGTCTGTATCACTCTCGGATTCGGTTTCGGTTTCACTCTCGGTGTCAGTGTCAGTGTCGGTGTCGGTGTCGGTGTCAGTGTCAGTGTCAGTGTCAGTATCGCTATCTGTACCAGAGTCTGTGTCTGTCACTGGATTAGACAAGCCATACCAGTTGCATCCAGTAGCGAATATCGCAAAATAGAAAGCGCACGTGATGCTTCTGGTTTGCCGTTGCAGTGTCGTCATTTAATCGCCTTCCTAACCCCTCTCTATAAGCATTGATGGCATTGTTGCATTGTATGGTTTTACAACTCAGAACCTGAACACGAGGGTTCCAGGCAGGACTGTCGCGCTTACCGCGGCCTCCCTTGTATGCTTGTTCTTGTCGGCCACAAAAAACACAGTGGTCACTGCGGCAAAGACACCCGCGCCAATGCCCAATCCAACACCTAGCCATCCAAATCGCTCGGCGTCGGTTTTCAACTCGATGTCTTGGCGATTGCCGTCTTCATATTTATTGGCCTTGCTATTGGCCAGGATCAGGAACACGCCAGAAGCCACCCCTGTTGCCGCGGTTCCGGTAAGCCCGGTCCAAAACAATCCGGATAGTCGCATGCTTGACGTTCGTTGGTGAGACGTTACATCCTGAGATATATCAGATCCCTCAACCGACAGGACAGCAGTATCGTCTGCATTTGACGCGCTGGATAGAACAACCACAAACAGAATCAGACACCCGGTCACGCCGGTTCTTCTAAATAAACAGTACCTCAATCGACCTCCTGATGTGCCTTACTCGAATTCATCACTAAACTTGGTGCCCCGTTTGCCTTTGCGAAACTTATCTGGCGTTTGTTTTGGCTCCATTGGTTTCTCAAGCTCTGGCGCCGGTATGGCTTTGGCTTTCCTCTTTTTGTTCTTTTTTACCGTTGCGGCTGGCTTATCCGGCGCAGTCACCTCGGTAGTTAGGGGCTTCATCTCTAATGTTATTGCCAGATCTTCCAATGGTACGACAGTTTTTTCAACTGGTTCAAATCCAGCCGCGACTATCCGGATTGAAGCAGCGGTGTTTTGGCGCGCCACCTCAAATGGGGTTGCTGTAACCGGGACATCTTTGTAAAAAATCTGTGCACCCGAGGGAAGCCCGATGAGTGTAATTTTGACCGTTGGTTTCGAAGCTTGAACCGTCGGCGGAGAGAGCTGAGGCGTCGCCTTTTGGTGGGGGCTCACTGGAACTGGGATGGATGTGGCAGGGGTTGGGGAAGTGTCGCGTAAATATAAAAAGATGCCGATCCCCCCACCACAGAGGGCGATGATCGCGAGCGCGGCAAGGATAGCGTTTAGACGCCGGTTTGATTTTTGCAGGCCTTTCGTATCGACCCAGGCCTGTGGTGTGATCTCAGCGGCCACTTCTGACAGGGCACTTGCAGCAACTTCAGCACTATCTACTGTGCTCAACGGGTCGCCCAGATCGCCACCGGCGACACTGCTTTGCTCTAGCGATGACGCCAGCTGCGTCAGGCGTGACTGGCGTCGGTCGTAATTTTCCAACTGTTTGAGCGCCTCCAGCATCTCCTCGGCTGTCTGCGGTCTGTCCGCTGGATCCTTACTTAAGGATTTCATGATGAGAGAAGATGCGGCCATTGGAAATTCGGGGTTCACCGATTGGGGAGAGCGGGGCTCAACAGTCAGCACGTTGATCAGCAGATCATTGTAGTTTTCCCCTAAGAACGGCAGCCCACCGGTGAGCATTTCGTATAGGACGACGCCGAGGGAGTAAATATCAGACCGGGCATCGAGATCAGCCACACCCCTGGCTTGTTCTGGGGACATGTAATCCGGAGTGCCGATCATGGTTCCGGTGCGGGTCAGCTGGCGTTCCTGTTCGCCTGTCTTGATTTTTGAAATACCGAAATCAATGAGTTTTACCGTGGGTGGTGCATCTTTATGATTGACCAAAAAAATATTCTCAGGCTTTAAGTCCCGGTGAACAATACCTATTTCATGGGCTGCAGATAGGGCACCCAGGATTGGCTCCAGGATGCCACAGGCAGCTGGCAGATCTATGGGACCCATGCGACCGAGTAGTTGGGAGAGGCTCTCGCCAACCAAGTACTCCATCACCAGGTACGGCTCACCATCATCCGAGATACCCACATCTGCAACGTCGATAATGTTCTTATGGCCTATTGCTGCTGCAGCCTGTGCTTCCCGGTAGAATCGCTTGACGATATCCTCTTTGCCGACAAGCTCAGCGTTTAAAAATTTGATCGCTACCTTTTTGCCAATGACCTTGTGTCTTCCCAGGTAGACGCTGCCCATACCCCCCTTGCCGAGCAACTGAATGATCTGATACCGCTGTCCAACGACTTTGCCTGTGTGGTCTGTCTGAACGCCCAAAATGCGCACTCCACCTGCTAAATTACTGTCTATATTATTTTTTTTAGTTGTCCTGTACAAGTCAAACAATAAAGAAGCCATTTGAGCTTGCTTGTTTGACGCGCGTGCGAGTGGTAGCTTCCCTGAAAACAGGGACGCTCAGGAGAGTCGATGCTCAAAGCAACGTTGAATTGGATTGCGTTATATTCTGCTGTAATTGGGGTTCTGGTATGCGGATGCAGCAGCGCGCAGACATCAAAGAAACCTCCCCTCACATTACCAAAGACGCATGTGACCGGCAAAGAACCCGAGTTTAGGGCTGCGGGTTTTTTTGTTTTGCCAAAGGCGACAGTGAAAACACCCCTACCCTACTTGGCCAGGCCTGACGGCACACCAATGGACCTCCTTTGCTTTAAAGCCGCCAAGGAGCTCGATCCTTGGGACACGGCCCATCGCCAGACCCTGATCCACATGTCACGACAAAAAGCGGCGATAACAAAAGCGGTCCTAGCCTGGTTCTCCGAAACGATCGCTTCTCTGGATATACCCGGGGTACATGGGCAAAAATGGAAGGTCAATATCGAAACACCTGCTATTCTGCACGCGCCCAGATCAAAGGTCCGTTTTATCGATGGGATGCAGTGCTTAGGAGCGAATACGGGAAGGCCCCCGAAGGGATCTCGACCTGTCACAACCCTCTTTGGCGCACGGATATTCTACTTTGAAAGCCCGGTACCTATCGCACACAAGAGCCTAGTAGCCATGAAACGGCACTTCAGAAAATCCCGGATGAAGCTCAAGGAGGCTGTGTCCTATGTGCCCGCTCGCGACGAGAACGGTAATCCCAGGGTCAATCCGGAAGGCAAGAATCTGTACACATCACCTGACGGCAGACTCATTACCAAAAAGCAGATACCGCGGCTAAGAGATCGGGTCGCCTATAGGTGGTCGCTGTCGTCCAAAACCCCGATTTACTTTGCCTGGGGTGAGCTGCCAGGGGACGCTGTGGCCAGGGAATTCCAACAAGAGAAATGCTCGTTGTATCTTGTTTTCAATGACGCTATCCCGCGAATACCAGAATGCCCAGAACTAAAAGAAGTGGGATTTGGCGTTTCTCCAGGAGAACAGCCAGATGAGGTAGTGGTCAAAGTAACAACTGACGACGAGGTCGAAAGTGCAACCACTGCATTCGATACAAGGGTGATGATCCAAGTTGCTGGAAGAGCCGTTGTGTGGGTCACGCCTCAGAAAGTTGAGGAAGGTGCTTTTCTAACCATCGACAGTTTCATCCTCGACCCGGGCAGTGGATCGCCCAGTGCATTAACCTCATTTGCAAAGAAAAGACGCCGAAGATGAATTCATGTCTCAATGCAGGGTTTCGGCCCGTGTCGGAGGTCGATCTGAAATAGCAGGTGGTGGATCTGAATCAGCAGGCTCTCGCATTTCAGGAACAAGCCGTGTAAGGGCCGCGCGCACGTCCTCTGAGGAAGTCGTGTTGGCAATCCTGTCTAACTCAGCCAGACCTGCGCGAACTTTTTCAAGGGGATAGGAAGCGATTTTTCCAATGAAAATCTTGGGATGATGGGTTTTGGTCATGTCTTCGCCAGCAGTGGAGAGCTCCTCAAAGAGCTTCTCCCCGGGGCGAACACCAGTGAATTCAATGTCGATTTCGTCTGGACCAAAGCCAGACAGGCGGATGAGATCCCGCGCGAGATCGACAATTTTTACCGGCTCTCCCATGTCAAGCACGAAGATTTCACCTCCGTTACCCATGGTCGCGGCCTCCATCACGAGCTGGCACGCCTCTGGAATCGTCATGAAATACCGCTTCATATCCGGATGGGTCACAGTAACCGGTCCCCCACTTTGAATCTGTTTTTGAAAGGTCGGTATGACAGATCCGGCTGAGCCGAGTACGTTTCCAAAGCGCACCGCAACAAATTTTGTCGTTGATCTTTTCGACAATCCCTGGACGTATATCTCGGCTACCCGCTTGCTGGTACCCATAATCGAGGTGGGGTTGACTGCTTTGTCTGTCGAAATCATTACAAAAGCTTGCGACCCAAACCGATCTGCCGCGTCGGCCACGGTCTTGGTGCCGAATACATTGTTTTTAATCGCCTCTCCGGGATTCCATTCCATCATGGGTACGTGTTTATGCGCTGCCGCGTGAAATACCACGTGGGGTCGATAAATCTTAAAAACTTGCTCGATGCGCTTGGCATCACAAATATCAGCGATGATTGGAATGATATCGCACCTATCCGCTATTTCTGAGAGCTCTCCGTGAACGTCGAACAGCGCGTTTTCCGCCTGTTCAGCCAACACGAGTGTTTCCGGGTTGAACCGAGATACTTGACGACAGAGCTCTGATCCAATGGACCCGCCAGCGCCGGTGATCAACACCCGCTTGCCAGTGATAAACGCTTGAATCGCATCTAGGTTGAGCTCCACTGCCTCGCGTCCGAGCAGATCCTCGATCGTCACCTCCCGGATCCGCGACAGGTTCACCTGTCCGTCGAGAATCTCGTAGATGCCTGGGATAATCTTAACCATCAAGGAGATTTCCTTGCAGGTTTGGACGATCCGTCGAATCTTCGACCCAGGTACTGACGCCATGGTGATGACCGCCTGGGCCACGCGATGCTCATTGACCAGAGCTGCCATAGAAGTGGTATCGCCCAAAACGCGGTGTCCCTGAATCGTGGTACCGATTTTGCGGATATCATCGTCCACAAATCCAACTACCTTGATGCCCAAATTCGGATTCTGCGCCACTTCCTTAGCCACCATTACTCCGGCGCTCCCTGCGCCGATGAGCAGCGTGCGCTTCCTTGAAACCGACGCAGTCCGTCGCTTGTCCCGCTCTTCACGCTCTGCCCGCATTCTGCGCACGACGCGCGCCCCTGTAATGGCTAAAAATGAAAGCGCGAAATCCACTGCCAGCACGCCGAGGGGAATGACCAGGAACACAGAGTATCCGCCAAAGGAAGGAAGGATAAATCGAAACAGGACGAGCACCCCAGTGGTGGTACCAAGGGCCCAGAGAATTCGCTTGGCCTCTTGCAGGCCCACGTAGCGCCAAGAAAATCTCGGTACGCCAAACAAGGTGAGCACCAGATATTTAAAGATTACGACATAGGGCCAAGTAAAAAACAGGAGTTTATACGTCTGCAGATCTAGGTCGAGTTCATATCGAAATAAAAACGCAAACCAATAGGCAGCTGACAGCGAGAATAAATCAATAAAAAGCTGTGCGCCTCTGGCAAAATACCGACTCATCGTTGATTTCGACCCCCGCGATCCCTCTTCGTTTAGGTGTTTTGGTCGTATTTTATTACCACAAAACAACCATGAACCAAAAGAATACCAAGAAAACACCCCCCTGCAAGTCGGTGGGGTGCCGAATGTGTTTAGGTGTCTGTTGTTCTTACTCTGAAAACTGGTAGACGATATCCCTGGGGCCGACCATGCCCAGCTCATCCCGGGCGATTTTCTCGATATACTCAGGATCTGCGTGGAACGCCTTTATTTCTGCTGACAACGCAGCGTTTTCCCGGCGCAGTTGATGATTTGTATCCCGCAGGGTTTGCAGTTCTTTATTGAGATGCTCAACCCGCTTGAGCCCATTCGTGTCGAGCACCTTTAAAGGAACGCCGATCGCCACGGATAAAAGCACCCCCAACACAAGGGCGATGCGTGCAAATCGAATCAGGGTCGGCATGGCCACACTATAGCGCACCGCCAGGGCTGAGACAAAATTTAGTGGTCGCAGCGTTTCCACGCTTCGTCGGTGTGGCACTTGGCGCAAGCGCGACGGTTCCTCGCAGCAAGGGCCCGGCATTTTCTGCGGAACCTAGGTGGATGGGGCTTTTGTATGGCATGGCAGGCAATGCACGAACTCTCTGAGTGGCACGATACACAGGTCGTGATATCCCGTCGCGCCCGTTGCATGAGCTCAGTATTCTGCATATTCCGGTGATACCTGCCCAAACCAGCCGGTCGCGCATTAGCCGGGCTGTCCGGTGCCACACCGCTTCTGCGGTGGCAGGTCAGACAAAAAGATTGCTTCCTGTGGCAACCCCGGCACCGGGGGTTATCCAGGCGCGTGCTGACGCCGTGAAGGCTCAACCAATCCGAGGGGTGGACGTTGCGGGGTCGAAGTCGACCGGTGTGGCAGTCCCGGCAAAACGACTCCCGATGGCACGATGCACAGAAACTGGAATCTGCGCCCGCGGTAGTCGCATGGCGTCCCACCCAGGACGCGCCGTGGGTCGGACCTTTCAACCAATCCGGTGGAATCAGTCGCTTTTCCCGATAGTCCGTGACCATGCGACCGTCCCTGTCAGCAAGGTGACAGGTGGTACAGGCAAGGGGCGCTTGGGATAGGCGGTGGCACTCGTAGCAGTGTCGCATGGGTGGGATATCCCAAGCACCGTTACTGGCCTGACCAGACGCTGCGAGCGGGTGACAGCTCTTGCAAGGGGTCGACTTGGCATGGGCTGCGTGGGAGAAGCGAATATTGGGCCTGGGATAATCGCCTCGAATTGGCCTGTTTCCTTGTTTGAGCCGGCTGTGACACTTTCGGCAGGCCTCGGTGACCGGCGTTGATACGGTGACATCCCGTACGGTCGCGTGGCACGGCGCACAGCGCTCCATTGGCGGTACGAGCCGCTCCGATGCCCACCGGGATCCCGCTGCCTTGGGATGACACACAGCGCAGCTTTGTGTCTGCACTGCCTGGCATCGCGCGTGGGTATCGAAGACCGCCGGGCGTGCCGCAGGCAGTAATACCCCTGACAGGCTGCCTTTGGCTGCGCCCCAAACCATTGGCCCCGCACAGATTGCGGCCATCAGGGAAAAATATAATGCCAGTCGCCTCATCGCCACAAATCCAACTGCAGGAGCATGAGCGCGACAAACCGCTGGTCGCGTTCGCTCCCTACATAGTGCTCGAACTCTCCGAGCAGGTGGGCGCCCTCGGAAATGCGCAGGCGCGCTGAAAACACATACCCCGCGAGATTGCCCGCGAGCAGCTCAGAGAACGCATCGTCAATGTGCCACACAGACCCTCGAAACCTGAGCCAGAGGCGCTGGCTTCTAAAAAACCCGCGTCCCATACCGATCTCGCCACCAATGCGGCGCTCTCCCCATTCTTGTAGGATGCTCACCCTAGCTGAGAGCTCCCGGGTTCCTGTCTTGTAGCGCCCGCCAATACCCCCGCCAGCGCCTGAGAGCAGGGCATCTGATGCGTTTCCATCGATCCCCGCGCTGTTATCAGAGAGGCGGACAAATGCCCAAACAGCTGTAGATAACTGTTCGGTCAGGCGCAGCTCTACGCGGCTGCCCAAGTCGTTCTGGGCAGCTAGATCAAATACATTGAATATGGAATCTGCCTCAAACACGGGACGATACAGGTGATAATCGATAAAAAAGCCAACCGCACTGAAAGGTGTGAAGGCGAATTCGGCATCGACTTCGCTGAGCGCCATCAGCAGTGTCGACCCCACTGCCCGGGCATCAATCCGGATGGAGTCGGTACCAACGCCGAGGCGTCCGCCTATCCGCTCATCTGATACCGTGTCCAAGAGGTCGAACGCTCTGTAATCAATAGCCGCATCCAACCAGGACCAGGGATGAAAAGACACTTCTGCACCGATAACCAGTCGCGGTTTTGGATCGGTTCTATCTGGATATCTGTCCGCTTCCATCTCGTGGCGACCGCCCGTGTCCGTGCCGTCCAGTTCGAGCGCGTCAAAGCCCAGGGTGTGGCCGCCGCGAACTTCATACCCGACATAGGTGTCGACGTCGATCCCCAGGGGCAGGCGAAATCGCGCCTCAACCCCGTCAAAGGCAGTGAAACCGAGCGTATCTATCCGAATCTGGCGCCCCAGCCGCAGGTCCAGCGTATCTCGCCAAAGTCCCTGTATGTTCAAATTGGCCACCAGCATCTCGACGTCTACAGGTGTCAGTCCAGGGACGTAATGAAGGATCTGGGAAGGCCTGCTCTCCTTTTTTCCAATGCCGAAATCAGTATTGAGCCGCATTGCGAGATCGATGGAGAGCCGTGGGCCCCGGTAGTAGGGATCTGCAGATCCAGGCACCAGATGCCAAGCAGCCAAGTGAAGGTCCTCGACAAAGCGTCGCCGGGAGATCGTCCCACCGCCCGGGGTATAAACCGTGTATCCCTCTGCCCAAAGGTTGGAGCTTACCTGCTGATCATAGGCTGCCAAGGCTGACGAAAACAATGCAGTGGCTAGCGCAACGCTCAAGGCGATCAGCTTGAAGCCTGGCCTATGCAAGTATCTCTCCATTGCCGGGAGATAGCATACACCGAGAGTATCGATGGGGTCCATGGTTTAGCGATAGCAGTACATTAACTCGCTGGTTGATGATAAATTGGCTATCCTTTTTTCGCTGATGGATTTAAGGATAAGATAATGTGGCCCAAGCAACGATTCAGCGCAGTTCTTTTAGTCCCAATACTGGTACTGGCTCAATATTGTGTTTCGTGCGGCCTTAAGGTAGCCGAACCAGAGGCTTCTTCTCAGATTCGGCAACCCAGGGGCCCGGGCAAATCTGAGGCCCGCAAGCTAGCAGAGGCGTTTTCCGTAGCAGCCGCCCGGGATGCGGAGAGCGTTCCATTGCAGGATGCGGTGATCTGGATCACCGATGACACAGGTGCCCACGTATCTTACTGGCTGCGGGGCAATGCAATCGAGATGGCATTCCTGGCAAAGGTCGACGGCATTGCCGTGCCCTCAGGCGACCGTTTGTGGGTATGGCAAGAGCGAGAAACAGATGTGCCGGTTTGCGATTGTACTGCGTGGGATCTATTGGACAATCAAGGCCCTTGCCCCGAATCTGAAACGCCTGGCCGCGGGGTCCGCGTTCACCTGGTCGACGCGCTCTCAGATGATACGGTAGATGTCTTTTCGACATCTGATCTTACATTAGGTACAGAGGATCCACTCGGGGAGTACCGGGCAACAGCCATCCCCATTGCGAGCGTGGGGCCGTTCGTATTTGTACGCACCGTGGAGACTGGAACCATGTGCCAGGACGCTCGGAATTTTAGAGATGTCGGTTTTTTTATATTCGACCTCGATAGCCAGGCCCAAGTGGATCTGCTCACACCTGCTGAGAAAGAAGAACTGCTCAACAACGAGCAGCACATCGCACGCCAAGCAATCAGCGATCGGCAAATGATGCAGGGCCTCGATGCATCTGAGCTCAGTCTCATCGCCATTGAACCCGAGTATCAACCTGACTATGGATTATCTCTTCACTATCGATTTGCTATCGAGCAACACCTGGAAGGGTCGGGGACCACCTCTCAAGCCACCTATGCGTCTTCGGTCCTCGTACCGGCAAAGACCCTGCCGACGATACTGCGACCCTTTGCAATGCCCCCTGCGGTCGTTAGCATGGCAACGCTCGGTGCGCCTGCGGTTCAAAGGGGTGGATATCGCCTGATTACTGGCACGCCTAACAAGATAGACCAGCTATGGTCAGCGTTTACCGGGCCGCCGGTGCGCTCTGAGGCTGAGGAACCTTAGGCTTCGCTTAAAAAGTAGGTAATTACCCCGAAGGGGTTGCCCATACTAGCCCAGTGCAGCGCCCTGGGTCGTTGAGAATATTAATAATTTAGGCCTGTAAGGCCGTCCCATAGGCCGCCCCTTCAGGGCTAGATATTCTTTCTTTGTTCGTACCCCAGCGCGTTGCGCTGGGCTGGTATGGAGTCGCCCCTTTGGGGCTCCAAAGGCGATATCTCAGATCCCGTTACCCTTTTGAGACCAAGCCGAGTACTACTCACCCTCAGATAGGGCGTCAGCAGCTGCTTCGACGTCTTCTTCTGGTGCTGGTTGCCCATCTTTGAGATAGTGGGGTTTCTCTCCCTTTCCGGAAACATCTGTCCAATGGGTGGTCTTTCTCCGGACATCCAGGTGCACAAATACCGAATTGGGGTAGTATCCGGTTCCGGTATTCGGAAAATCCTTAATAAAATCGTACAATTCTCTGTTCGACACGCCCCTGACCCGAAAGTCCACAGCCCTGCCCTGGCTATGCTTGGATCGTCTCGTGCCCCGCTTGTGCGGTCGATAGCCCGAGACAATTTCGATGGTGTGTCCTGGGAATCGCTCGGCCACCCGCTGGAGCATGTGGATCAGCCTGGGGTGGAGCAACTGCAGCCGTCGTTTTTTCTTCGTCTTAGGGCCGGCGAGCTTTGACAGCACACGCCGGCTGCGCGGATTGACCCTTCCGCGCCGGCTGAGCAGTTTCAGTGTTGCGCTTTTGTCGTTCCACACGCTCACAAAGCGCACGGATTGAATGGCAAACCCTTTGGTGCGCACTGGAACGACAGCTTTGGCACCCGGGATGAGGATCTCCTGATCGACGCGGAGCGAATCTGTAGGCGTAAATCCGTTGGCTTTGGCGATCCGTTGGCCGGTGGTGTTGTAGGCCCGAGCAATGACCCATAGGGACTGGCCGGGCTGTACGGTGTGGCGCACGCCACCAGGGACTTTTTCACCGGTTTTGACCAGGTTTCTCACCTTCTTCGGGCGATGGGCCGGCACTGCGTCATCCTCGGGTTCTGGTATGATCAGGGTGCGACCGATATCTAATTGGCTCGTCGGTGTGAGCTTGTTTGCCGTGGCCAGGGCTTGAATTGAAACGCCATGTTTTTTGGCAATGGCGGCAAAGGTATCTCCTGCTTTTACGACATGGCCTTTTGCTGCACCACCGCGCAAGGCGTCTGGAATGACGAGGGTCTGTCCCGGACGGATAGGCTCGTCCGGCTTGAGGCCGTTGGCCCGGCGCAAGTCATCTTGACCGACCCCGTGAAAGTCGGCGACCCGAGCGACCGAATCTCCTGGTTTGACAATGTATTCAGATGCTTTGCGCTTGCCAGCTCGGGTTGGAAAACTGAACAGCATGCAGGCTGTCAAGATGGAAAGAAATATCCATTTTCTTAGATCTGAGCGGTTTTGTCTCCGCAGGGGATGCGTCATTCTCTCTTAGTCCTGTCTGATACCATCTACTGGACGAAGGCGCGACGCACTCAAAGACGGCAGCACCGTGGCCAACCAACAGATGCAAAAGGCAACCGCGGCAGTGATGAAGAAATCCGTCCAGTGAATGCGCACGGGCAGGTGATCGATGAGGTAGACTTTGGGATCCAAGGGCCAGCCTATTTTTTTCAAAAACATGCACGCGCCCAGCCCAAAGGCGAGTCCGATGGAAATACCCACCAGGCCGACCACGGTGCCCACGTGTAGAAAGATGCGGGCGATGCCCCGCTCTGTGGCGCCCATGGACTTTAAGATGGCGATTTCCTTCCTCTTATCAAAGACCATCATTACGAGGGTTGCGATAATATTGAACGCCGCCAAGGTAACGATGACAACGACGACGAACATAAGTGCGAACTTTTGCATTTTGAGCGCGGTGTACAGGTGTGCATTGAGGGTTTCCCAATCCATGGTGTGATAGGGGCCGCCGCCGAGCATTTCCTTGAGTTTTTTTGCGATGCGCTTTGCCGCGTAAATATCTCTTAGTGTGACTTCGACGCCGTAAACCGAGTCGCCCTGATCGAAAAAGCGCTGGGCTTGATAGTAGTCGATATATGCGAGTCGGGTATCGTATTCTAAGAAGCCCGCGTAAAAGAGGCCGATGACCTTAAATTTGAGGGTCCGGGGCGCATCCTCAGACGGCGACCATCCGAGCACATCCAAACTGACCAAGGGGGTCGTGACCTGGACCACATCCCCCACATCTGCCTCCAGGTTTTCAGCAAGGGACCGGCCGAGGACAATGCCTGGCAGTTGATCTGGCTGCGATAGATTATCGCCTTGGGGAGAAGTGGGGGATGGGGTTAAGAGACCAGCATCTTGCGGGGGGCTGTTGCTCGGCAGATCTGGCTGCGCTGGGTTGCGGTCGGCATCAGAACGGTTCGATTGGGGCCGCGAGCCTGGCACCCTGAGGCCGCTAAGGCTCCCCTTTACGATATGGCTGGGCAGATCGAGCACAGTACCCACCCGTTCGGGGTCGATACCTTTTATCAGGACACCGCCAGTCCGGGCGCCCTTAGAAATCATCATGTCCTGGTAGATAAACGGCGCAACGCCCCTGACTTCGGGCAGGGTTTCTGCAGTGGCCATCACGTCCCGATACTCCGTATAATTGATACCGTATTTCATAACGAGGACGTGGGCGTTTACACCGAGCACCTTTTTCGTGAATTCGTCGAGAAATCCCGATGTAATGGAGACAACGACCAAGAGGGAGGCAACCCCCAACGCCACGCCGGCGATAGCGATGACGCCGATGGCCGAAATAGAGCCGCGCCTCTTCGACCTTAAATATCTCGACCCGATGAACGACGGGTAAGCCATGGGACCGTATACCCCAACGGGTCCATGGAGCGCAAGATAGGGCCCTTTGCCTCAACCTGATCCCTGCTCATCAGACGAAGGGACCCACCTGATCGCATTGCACGCCCTTTACTCTGGTGCGGACAAGAAGGTGATCCATCGATCCAATCACTTTTCTGGTGCGGACAGGGGATTGATCCGTTGATCCAACCGCTTTTCTGGTGCGGACAAGAGGGTGATCCATCGATCCAACCGCTTTTCTGGTGCGGACAAGAGGGTGATCCACCGATCCAACCGCTTTTCTGGTGCAGAGAACGCCTTAATTTCAAGTGCACGGGTTCTATCTGGCAAAAAAAATCAAAAAAAATTCGCCCTTGTGGAAACCATTCGGCGATAGGGGTCGAAGAGGAGGATACAAACACTTCAACCGGCCTCTAAAAGGCCAAAGGATGGTACTCATGTTGTCAAAAAAAATTAACCGAAAGATCAAATCTTCCCAACGCGTTGCCGCCTCCATCGAAGAGCACATCGCTTTGATTGTCAAAGGAGTCTCCCAGATGTCAGGAGATCGCGTAGCGACAGCGGTTGAGCTGATATTGGAGGCGAACGTGGGTCAGTTAAAGCTGGCGTCAGCTGATATGTTACAGGCTGCCCAATCCCACGCGGCCCAACTGGGAGACGATCCCAAGCTGCGGACCCAACGGGACAGGTTGGCCAAGAACGGTGCTGCTGCGCTTATCAAAGTTCGCCAAATGGCCAAGGCACTTAAGGGGGAGGCGTATGTTGCAGAGCTTGGGTTTAAGGGGCTTACACCCAAAGATCCAATGGCAATATTATCATTGCTCGAAACAGTGATCGTTCATCTGCATGACAGCACGACGGATCAACTCTTTGATATGAGGAAATGGATTCCAAAACTCGAGGAGATTTTCAATGATCTAAGTGAAATGCCTCCCTTAGTGGCAAAGGCAGAGCGTGAAGCAGAGACGACCCGACGAAAGCTCAAGGATGCAATAGAGGCGTTTGATAGGATCCATTACTTGACCGCGAAGTTGACCCACGCCTGGCTGACAGCCATTGGTGAGCCCGAGTTGGCCAGGAGGGTTCGATCCCCCAGACGAAGATCAAACGGCCTGTCACAAACCCCGCCTGAAGAAAGCAAAACATCCAAGGACAAGCCCCCCATTGCACCCATCGAACAGGCAACTGCCAAGGATGCTGCGTAAATGCCGCAAAGCGGCAAAGGAATAAAGCCTGGGGTTAAAACCCCAGGCTTTGTTCTTTGGTTAGACATCGTTCATCACATATGGGTATTACCGGTGCGCAGGGCAGATCCTCGGGCAGTGGGCCATAGCACGCAGTTCTCAGATGACCCTGGTACGGTGAATACATCCATGCCGTGATCAAAGGTCTGTATGAAAATTTCGAGCTGGCCGTCTCCGGTCAAATCCCCCACTGTCGGTGCTGCAGGTGCGCCGTTGCCGTTGCCGTTGTTGCCCGGGTTGGGCAGCTCAATATCGTGCAGGAGCGTGCCATCTGCTGCGAGCACGATGAGGTGACCCGCGTCTGTGTCGTTGGGATCCCCATAGGTCGCAAAGAGGATTTCCGGCGATCTATCCTGGTTCAAATCGGCAACAGTGATCTCAGTGGCGTACCGAATAGGGTCACCGTGGGTGTAGTTGAAGCGCCAGACTTCCGCGCCGGTTGCATCGAACAGATGGACAAATCCGTCGTTGAGAGATGCGATGATTTCAGGCTCGTCTCCTCCCTGCACGTTGACCACAGTTAGGGCTGGCACGCCACTCGGCGGGTACCACCCGTCCACTTGAACCGGAAATTCTCCCCTGGGCAGCACCTCAAATCCAGGCTTTCGCATGCCTGACCGGCTGCCATCCCCATAGGCACCTTCGAGTACCATGATACCGTAGGCCTGGGTTTCATAGGGTTCGTGCATTTCGATATTGGGCGCGCCAATGACCTCGTTTTCCCCGTCCAAATCCAGATCCGCAACCGTGGGTGGAGAAGCGGTCCACTGGAGCCATTCGGTCCACGATGGATGGGGCCACTCCCCGGTGTGGTCGTGGTAGTGGTTTTTCTCCACTTCGGGATCAGTCCACCGGATGAATTGCCCCCAGGTAAGTCGCTGTCCCTGGTAGTCAGAGGCGCGGTTTGTAAACCACGGGGCAGTGTCGATGGCCACACCGTCGTGGTCGAACGCTTGAATATGGTGGTTGTCGTAGGTGACGACAATCTCGAGCTCAGCGTCATCGTCGATATTTCCTATGCCTGCGTTGAGGCCATAACAGCCAAAGCCGCTATGGCCTTGACCGTTCCGATCGGCGTCGTTCCCCGGGCCAGTGAGGGCATTATACCTCGGCCAGGCCGGGCTGTGACCGCTTGAAGGCTGGTACAGGCTGCCCTGGGCAGTCAGCGCAAAGACCTGGGCGCCGCCATTGGCTGTGGGCTGGGTCTGGGTGGTGGTCGCGACGATTTCGATCTCACCATCCCCGTTCAGATCTGCCGCGGCCATCCCCCGCACCTCAGGCGATTGTCCAGCGGTGGTGGTATCGAACGGCCAGCCTTGCTTTACTGCCAGCGCACCATTTGTCCATTCCCAGGCCCAGACATGTGGGCCCCGACCGGCAACCACTTCTACAGTACCGTCTCCGTCCAGGTCAGCCACTACGTGGGGTGCATATACCCGTCCCTCGCCATCTTCGGCGATATTTAGGAGGTTACCGTTGTTGTCAAAAACATACACAGCGTAGTAGGCAGCGATAAGCTCGCTGCTTCCATCCCCATCCAGGTCGTAGATGACAGGGGAGGCAAACCAGCTGGTCTGACCGTCCAACTTCATTAAATGAACAGGCGCCTGCACGTCTCCACTGCTCTCCCCTGGGTCGCAGACCGGGTTTGTTTCCCCGCCGGTGGTGCTTCCCGAAGCAGCGTCCTTGCCACTGCAGTGGCATGCGAAGAAACAACAAAGCGCAAAGGCCGCAACAGAACGCTGGTATGTCGTCCCCAAGCCCGGTTGAGATGTCCCAGTGGAAAACAGCATTGGTTGCATTGAGGTCACCTCTCAAGTTGAAGTTTGTTAGACGATTTCATTATAATACCTTGATTGTACCATCTGCATGGGCCTTGCGCACGACGCAGTCTACCCATTGGGGATCCCAGAGCCCCCTCCCTGGCCCTCCCCCGGTGGACAATTTGACGTTGGGGGAGGGGAATGCGAAATACAGCTTTAAAGGAATTTACGATGGCAACGACCGCAGATGAGATGAGAAGAAAGCAGCTTCGAGACGCATACATGGCCGGCATAAATCGGGCGATTGACCACATCGAGGCAAACATCGAACGCCCGCTTTCGCTAGAAAAAGTCGCAGCAAAGGCCGGGTTTTCAAAGTTTCACTTTCACCGGCTCTTTGCGGCCATGACAGGTGAGACCCTCAACCGGTTTGTTCAGCGCGTTCGAGTAGAAAAGGCAGCGACCAAGCTCAAAAGCAACCCAGGTGTTTCCATAACGGAAATTGCGCTGGACTGCGGGTTTTCAAGCCCTGCCGCATTTGCACGGGTGTTTAAGGAATATTTTGGCGTGAGCGCGGGCGAGTGGCGGGAAAGTGGATTTCCAGATGGGAGCAAGATTCGAAAAACAGATCGCAATATAAGTAAAGCGATAAGCAACAATCGAAAAGCGCACCATATATCGGTATGCCATTCTGGGGATGCAACATATGACCCGGAATGGAGGATAGAAATGACCGAGACAAAAACAGAAATGAAGGTAGAAGTAAGCGAGGTGCAGGAGATGAACGTGGCCTACGTGCGCCACGTGGGTCCCTATGCCGGACAGAGTCAGGTATTCGAAGGACTCATTGGTCGCCTGATGACATGGGCCGGACCCCGGGGATTGATCAAGTTTCCCGAGACCAAAATGCTTTCCGTGTATCACGACGACCCCAAAGTCACCGAAGAAGACAAGCTCAGGGTGAGCATGTGCATCACGGTTCCTGAAGATACGAACGTGGACGGCGAAGTAGGCCTGATGAAGATCCCCGGCGGTACGTATGCTGTAGCCCACTGTGAGATTACAGATCCAAGTGGGTACGCCAATGTGTGGCAAGCGCTAATGGGTTCCTGGATGCCAGAAAGCGGCTATCAGCCAGCCGATGGCGTGGCCTACGAGCTCTATCTCAACGACCCTAAGCAGCACCCCGAAGGCCACCACATCGTGGACCTGTGCGTCCCAGTAAAACCCCTTTAGTTATCTCTACAAAAGAACAAAATCCTTAGGTGTTTCGAGGACATAGGCGGATAATTCGTTGTAGGTGTGGTTGATCTCTTCGTTTAAGGTCGCACCTTTTGACATTATCTCTCGCAGGTAGGCTTCGATGCGCTTGAATTCGTTCCATTTTAAGACAAACTCGTCGTAGCGAAGTTTGTTTATCAGCTTACCGCGATACTGGGCCACCTCGCTGTAATCCAAATCGCCGAACAACCCTTCAAACTTGGACAGATACCGTTTATAGATGTCAATAAAATCGTCTTTACTCATTAATAGGTTCCTCCACGACTAATTTTCCGGCCGACAAGACAGCCCCCACCCAGTTCGTGCCGAAATGATAGAGGGGAATGCGAAAATCTTCGACTAAAAAAATGGACAGATCTGCGGTCATACCAGGGGCTATTGCGCCCAGACAGCGTTCCTGGCCCACGGCCTTTGCCGCGTTCACCGTCATGGCCTGCCACGCCTCAGCACAGGTAAGGCCCATGCGGGTTACCCCCATCGCGGCCATCAGGGGAAGGTTTTCAGTACGCGATGTGCCTGGGTTGTTGTCCGTGGCCACCGCGACCCGGACACCGCCATCAATCATCCGACGGCCGTCTGGGAACCCATCGCGCAAGCAGAACGCCGCGCCTGGAAGCAGATTGGCCACAACACCTGCCGCTGCCATGTCCGCGATGCCCGCGTCGGAGATTAGCTCGAGGTGGTCCGCGGATAGTCCGTTGAGCTCAGCTACCAGCTGGGGCCCACCTTGATCTGTAAACTGTCCGGCGTGGATTTTCACATCAAGGCCGCTGTCTCGGGCTGTGCCTAAAATCCGAACGGCCTCGTCTCTGGTGAATGCCCCCTCATCGAGGAAAACATCGCAGGCAGTTGCAAGGCCTTCTTGGGAGATTTCCGGAATCATCTCCTGTACCATCATATCGACATACCTGGTCCTCTGTTTTCTGTGTTCCAGGGGAACCACGTGGGCGCCTAGGTACGTCGGCATGATCCGGACGGGTTGTAAGGTCGAGAGCTGCTCTAGTACCCGCAGCATTTTCAACTCAGTATCCACGTCCAACCCATACCCACTCTTCACTTCGACTGTTGTCACGCCAAACCCAAGGGCCCTTTTTAGCCGAGGCAGGGCGGTTGCCACGAGCGCATCTAGGGATGCGGCCCGGGTCGCCTGAACCGTGGCGTGGATACCCCCACCGGCTGCTAGGATTTGGTGGTAAGAAGCACCTCGCATGCGCATGCCAAATTCCACATGCCGACTGCCGGCAAAGACGAGATGGGTGTGGGGATCTACGAGCCCAGGCGTGACGATGGCACCTGTGGCGTCGATAATGCGGTCTGCTGTGTACGATGCTGCGAGCAGATGGGACGACCCCACATCGCGGATTTTGCCGTTCTCAATGGCCACGCCACCGTCTCTTATCACCCCGATCTCGGCCCCCTCTGGATCGCCAGTGTCATCCATACCCATGTCCGGTCGCATGGTCAGGACTTGAGCGGCGTTGAGGATCAAAATGTCTAAGCGATGGGTCATGATCGGCTCGATGTCAGCTAAAAAGCCTTAGGTCCCGGATGAGTGCGTCGGCTTTTTTTGCCAGATCTGGATCGTCGATCAGGGTTTTTACGCGACGCAGGCGCTGTTCGAGCACTTGTACGCGGCGCGGTATTCGTTTGCCGGCAAACATCTCTCCTAAAAGATCCATGGCCTGTTCCACATAAGTCTCCTCTGAGCACGTCAGCACTTGGGATAAGACGTCGAAATCTGGCGGCAGGTCCCATTTTTTGAGGTACGCTGCAACGGCTCGGTCTGCTGCCGACGAGGTCCCTGCTGTTTTAATCGATTTCAGGGCTGACATGCGCGCTTTGTCAGCCTGGGGTATATTCGCATCGAGTTCTGACAGCTTTTCCTTCACACTGTCGGGAGCCCTGCCCTCTCCTGAAAAAAATGCATCCAGTTTTGACTTGTAAACTTTGGATGCCGAATCCATGCGCGCCTTTTTATGGGGGGCCGGGGATGGCCCATTTTCCTTGCGATGTGCTGACCTGTCCTTGTTTTTATCGATTTCGCGCCAACTGCGCTTGGGGCGGTCGTTGTCGTAATCTCTCGGCATGGAGGGCCTCCCTTTTAGGAGGTTCACCATATCACTGGCTATCCCAGACGCCAAATGCCATAATAGGTAGACAAGTGGAAAGATCGCTTGACAATGGGAATCCTTCCGTCTAAGAAAAAGCGCTCCCTTGCAGCGGTGCCCAGGTGGTCGCTGTGAAGTGGATCAGAGTGCAAACGAAGTACGAGGAGCATTTTATGCGGACCTACCAAGCAAAACCAGGCGAAGTCGAGCGCCGCTGGTATATCGTGGATGCAGAGAATCAGCCGCTCGGAAGGGCAGCCAGCGCCATTGCGAGTATTTTGCAGGGTAAAAATAAACCCGCGTACACGCCGCACGTGGATGTGGGCGACTTCGTCGTGGTGGTAAACGCGGCAAAAGCCGCACTCACCGGCAACAAGCTCGACACCAAGGTCTATCATCGCCACACGGGGTGGATGGGTGGCCTTGTTTCTATTCCCGCGCGTGAAATGCTCAAGAAAAAACCCGAGGAAGTGGTTCGTCATGCTGTAAAGGGCATGCTTCCCAAGTCTCGACTCGGTCGATCCATGTTATCCAAACTCAAAATTCACGCCGGTGCGTGCCCAGAGCACGGATACCGCGCGCAAAAAGCCGAGCCCCTGGCTCTTTTTAAGAACGAATAGAGGAATGGGCAAATCATGAACTCCGGAGAAAACCGTTTTTACGCCACTGGGAGAAGAAAAACCGCTATCGCGAGGGTATGGATGATGCCCGGCGAGGGGAAAATTACGATTAACCGCCGCAAGGAGGAGACGTATTTCCCACGGGCCATATCGCGGATGATCGTTCGTCAACCCCTCGAACTGGTCGAAGCTGTAGACAAGTACGACATCCTCGTCAATGTCAGCGGTGGTGGACTGGCGGCCCAGGCCGATGCGATCAAGCATGGCATCTCCCGAGCCCTCTGCGTGGCAGAACCGGACAACCGAGGACCGCTGAAAAAGGCTGGGTTCTTAACCCGCGACGCGCGTGAAGTGGAGCGGAAAAAGTACGGCCAGCCCGGTGCTCGCAAACGCTTCCAGTACTCGAAGCGATAGTCTTCTCTTATCGAAACCAACCGCCTTTCTGACCCATTGACGGATTTGTATGCCTGCACAACCTGTTTGACCTCGAACGTCACCGCGACTACCCTGTTGCATCGATACTCGTTGCGGGCTGGATAAACGATGCGGTCAAGCCAAAAAAGACGTTTCAAGGTAACAATCGTCTTTTCTTTTGTCTTGCGGTCCGTAGTGATAGTGGCGTTCTCTCCCGCAATCCTCACCTATCACGCGATAAAAGTACTATTTGCCAAAGAAAACGACACCTTGCGCGTTGCGTTGCTACTTTCGGTGTTGCTTCATTTGGCCGTCCTGCTGCCCCTGGTGTATTTTATCCTGACCTTGGAACCCGATGAAGACGACAGCACAGCGCTCCAAGTGGATTTGTGGGGGGCGGAGGACGACGTGCTGGAAGAGGTAAAGACGCCCGAGGAGCAACTAGAGGAATACTCTCCCGAAGAGGAGATACCAGAGGGGCAAGTGGTTCAGGCGCCCCCGTCAAAGGATACACGGCGGCCTGATAAAACCCGCTTCCTAGCGGAACAGGACGCGCGGGTGGAAAAGGAAACCAAGGCGCGTATCCGGTTGCCAGGGGATAGTCAGGTCTCCGAGCCGCAGATCGAGCATCCCCAAAAGGGCAGGGACACGCAGACCGTGACAGGCGGCATGCAACCCGAGCAACACACAGTGGCACCTTTGCCAGACAAAGCCGTCCCAGACAAAGACGGTCATCGACCCCAGCAAAAAAAGGCCCCGCCAGCGCTCGAAGATTTTAACCTCAGGCCGAGTATGGAGGCCATGGCTTCGGCAATTCGAGGATCCGGTCTGGATCACTTAGAAAACGTCCTGCCCGGAGATATGACGGTCCTCAACACAAGGGGCTGGGAATATGCATCATTCTTCAATCGGGTCAAGCGAAAAGTAGAGCGGTATTGGCGGCCAGACCTCGAATACCGAAAGAACGATCCCTACGGCAACATCTACGGTTTTAAGGATAGGACCACTGTGTTGCTCGTCGTGTTGAGAGGGGATGGCAGCCTAAAGAAGGCCTATATCATGGGCTCCAGCGGTGTGGGCTTCCTTGATCAAGAAGCGCGGGAAGCCCTAGAGTTGGCGGCTCCATTTCCCAATGTGCCAACCGGTCTGAAGGACAAAAACGACGGTTTGGTCAAGTTCACATTTCATTTTATCGTCGAGGTAGGTGGGCAGCCGATTTTTCGCATGCGGCGCTATCAGTAATCGCTCTTCCCGTCGCCAGTCGCGCGCACAAGGGTGCCAATGGGCTCGCCCATGGCTGCGGCGTAGATAGCATTGGGCGCAGTCATTTTATAGACGCGGATATCGATACTGTTTTCTCGGCAGAGGGTCGCGGCAGTGAGATCGAGCACACCCAGGCGGCGATTGATAAGCTCGTCAATGCCGAGCGTGGTAAAGCGCTTGGCGTCTTTGTGCTCAGCAGGGTCTTTGTCAAACACCCCATCGACTTTTGTTCCCTTGAAAAAAACCTGGCAGCAGAGTTCTACCGCCCGGAGCGCGGCGGCCGTATCTGTCGAAAAATAGGGGTTACCAGTGCCACCAGCAATGATGGCTGCGGCTCCGGTCTCGATCTGTTCCCGAGCGCGTTCGACCTTGTAGAGGGTGCCGATGCGGTCCATTGAAAATGCGGTAAACAGGGTTGCACGGCCCCCGGCACGGATAATCGCATCCCTCAGCGCAAGGCCGTTCATAACAGTGGCGAGCATGCCCATTTGGTCTGCAGTGACCCGGTCCATCCCCTTTGACGCCGCGCCGAGCCCGCGAAAGATGTTCCCGCCCCCTAGGACCACTGCCGTCCGTGCGCCGTCAGCCAGGGCCCGGGCCAGTGAATCCCCCACACTGGCCAAGGTCTTGGGATCGATCCCGTCCTTTCGGGTGCCGGCAAGTACTTCGCCCGAAAGCTTGAGTACAACGCGTGAGGGGTGTTGCATATCAGGACTGTCCGCTCAGCTCCGCGACTTCCGCGGCCAAGTCGTCTTTGCGCTTTTCAAGACCCTCGCCCACTTCGAAACGGACAAATCTGCGAATTGAGATCTTCTCTCCGGTCTTTGCAGAGAGCTGCGTCGCTATATCGCTGATGGTCATCTCGTCATTCTTAACGAAGGGTTGGTCTATAAGACAGTTCTCCTTTTTCCATTTTGCTAACTTTCCTTCGACAATTTTGGGGACTATCTTTTCTGGTTTGCCTTCGTCTCGGACCTGGGCAGAGAAGATTTCGCTTTGCTTTTCTAAATCCCTATCTGGTATTTCATCGGCCTTTACATAGAGGGGATTCATCGCTGCAATCTGCATGGCCAGGTCTTCGCAGAACGCATGAAATTCCTCTCCGCGCGCCACAAAATCTGTCTCACAATTGACTTCTACGAGGACGGCAATGCGCCCGCCGTCGTGGATATAGTGGCCGACCAGCCCCTGTGCGGCGATGCGAGCGGCCTTTTTAGCAACCTTGACCGCACCGCGTTTTTGCAGTTCCTCGACTGCCTTGTCCACATCGCCGTCTGTTTCGGCCAGCACCGTTTTGCAGTCCACAACCCCAGCGCCTGTGCGCTCTCGCAATTCTTTAATCAGTTCCATGGTGATAGCCATCGCCAACCATCCTTTCGGCTAAAGCGCGGCCATTCAGGCCGCCTTCAGATCTGTCTGAGGTCCAGCCCCTCATTACGGGTTCGTGGCGGGTAATAAACTCCCCCTTGAAAAGGGGGTTCTGGGGATTTCGTCAATATCCCCAGAACCCTTAAAAATCCCCCTATCCCCCTTTTTCAAAGGGGGAATGTTCAAAGGTACCCGCCAAAATACGCTTATCATGTCCTTAGTTGTCTTTTTCTTTTTTCTCTGCTGGTTTGCGCTTGCTTTTTGCTTGGCTTTGTTTGGTCCTATCGCGACCGCCACTGGTTCGCGGCCTGCGGGTTACCTCGACCATCGGGCCTGACGCAGCGGCAGCCCCCTCTGCGCCCCCGGATCGCACGGTTTCTCGACGCCGCTTCATGCCTTCGATACAGGCATCTGCGACTTTCCGCGTAACGAGCTGTATGGAGCGGATGGCATCATCATTGCCGGGGATGGGCAAGTCGACCAAATCAGGATCGCCATTCGTATCGATGAGCGCAACGAGCGTGATGCCCAGTTTATTGGCTTCTGCTACGGCGATCGCGTCTTTATTGGGATCGATGACAAAAATCACAGCTGGCAGCGAGGTCATCTCCTTAATGCCACCGACGAATTTCTCAAGGCGCGCATACTCCTTTTCCAATCTTAGGCGTTCCTTCTTCACCAAGCTCTCGAAGGTGCCGTCGCTGCGCATGGTCTCGATCTGCCGCATGCGATCCACAGTGCCCTGAATTGTTTTGAAATTGGTCAAGGTCCCGCCGAGCCAGCGGTTTGTCACTGCGTGCATATCTGCCCGCTCTGCTTCGTCCCGCACCACATCCTGGGCCTGGCGCTTGGTGCCCACGAAGAGAACGCTCCCACCCCGAGCGACCAAGTTGGTCACTGTGTTGCAGGCTTTGTTGAATAACGTCAGTGTTTTGCGCAGGTCGATGATGTGGACCCGGTTCCGTTCGCCGTAAATATACCGCCGCATCTTGGGATTCCACCGCTTGGTTCGGTGTCCCAAGTGCACGCCTGCCTCGAGAAGCTCTCGAAGGGAGATAACGTTGGGTATGTCCGGTGTTTTGATGGGTTCGCTGGTGCTTTCGGCCGTCTCGGCCGCGCTTGTCGGATCGGTCATGGTCTCCTCCGGGTTTATCGGTCCGAAACACTGTTCGAACCAGCCACCGCCCCTCTGTCCGAATTCGACCCGCCTTGGGAACGGGCACCCTGAACTCGGCCGCGATTCCTGCATTTCAATGCCGCAGGCCACGGATAGGACGTGAGTTCTCCCCTTGGCCCTGTGCCAAAAGGGGCAATGGTCATACCACGGGTATGGGCTGCGGGCAAGGCGGCAAATCCCGTTGGACTGCTTTTTAGTCCCCAGCGTTCAAGCTGTATTCAGGCCGTCTCAGCCTCAAAAGACATGCCCCAAAAAATCCGCCTGTAAAGCGGATTGGGTTGACAATCTGGCTTAAATAGGGCTCAATTTCTTGGTTCATCGTGACAATTTAAAATTTTTCCCCAGTTTCTTCGCATAAGTATCGGGCTCATTGCGATCTCTGACGGTCGTTTCTGGTGCTGGTCGAGGAAACACACGGCATTCTTGTGTGGAGGACATCGCAGTGTTGTTTAAAATTATGCCACCGTGGATAACCGGGACCAATAACCTCGGCCAGCTATCGGCAAAAGAGATGGAGACACTCGTTCGAGAGTTGAAGGATCATCAGATCGCGCTCGAGATGCGAAACGAAGAGCTGCAGCGCTCCCAAGAAGCACTCGAAGCATTGCAAACCAAGTACGTCGATCTCTACGACCTTGCGCCTGTGGGATATATCACCGTGGACGCTCAGGGCTTGATCCAGGAGGCCAATCTGACCGCTGCCACCCTCCTGGGTCTTTCGAGGGGCAGCCTATGTGGCCGGCCCTTGACGCGATTTATCCTCCCTGAGGCTCAGGATATCCACTACTCCTATCGAAAGAAGCTCTTTGAGACCGGAAATCCCCAGGCCTGCGAACTGTGGATGGTGCGTAAAGACGGTACACGGTTGCTGATGCGGCTGGAGGCAACCCTGGGGACTGACACCAATACCGGTGCTGCCGTGTGCCGGGCCACCCTGAGCGATGTCACTGAGCGGCGCACCCTGGAGGCTGCCGTTGCCCAGATGAACCGTTTATCCAGTATGGGCTTACTGGCTGCAGGGCTAGCCCACGAGATCAACAATCCGCTCACCTATATGCTCTACAGCCTAGAGACGCTGGCCAAGCGTATCCGCAAACTGACCAAAGATGTGGACCGATGCCGGGGTGTGTTGAGCAAGCTCCCAGAGATCACCGAGATCCCATGGGACAGCGTCGAGGCCATTGATCCAACCGCGTTCGACGACCTGGCCCAATACGTTGACGCGGCACTCAGCGGTGCGCATCAGATAAAAGAAACTGCCAAGGGGCTCAGCTTTTTTTCCCGAGTAGATGAGGCCAGACCTACGACGGTAGAGATCAATCAGGCGGTTGAACACGCGATCAGCATGACCTCCAACGAGACCAAGTACCGAGCGACGGTCATAAAGGATTTCGGCAATGTCCCGCCAATCGCCGCAGCCAAGGGCAAGCTGGCGCAGGTTTTCTTGAACCTGATTATCAACGCAGCGCTCGCCATTGATGAGGGCGCTGCTAAACAAAACCAGATCCGGATTCGCACATGGGCCCAAGGCAACGATGCCTTTGCCGAGGTGACAGACACCGGCCGCGGGATCCCAGCAAACCACCTCGAACGCATCTTTGATCCCCTGTTCACTGCAAAAATGCCAGGCCATGACATTGGCTTTGGACTGGCTATCTCGCACCGCATCGTTACAGAGCTAGGAGGTGAGATCCGCGCAGAAAGCGTCCAGGGCGAGGGAAGTCGCTTTGTGGTGCGGCTGCCCATCAGCGAGGCAACACCAGCGTCGATACCCCATCGCCGGGTGGACCCGTCGACTGCACGTGGTCGGATTCTGATTGTGGAGGACGAGGAAACGGTTCGGACGGTCCTGGAGGAGATACTCACGATGCACAACACCGTGCTGGTCGCCTCGGGCGAGGAAGGTCAGGCGGTTATCGAGCAAGATGCGGCGTTCGATATTGTTCTGTGCGACCTCATGATGCCCCGGATGACAGGAATGGATTTTCACGCTTGGCTGGTCGAGCATCATCCGACGTTGGCAAAAAAGACCGTGTTTATCACCGGCGGCGTATTCACCCCCCGCGCTTCGGCATATTTAGCTGACACTGATAATCCAGTGATTCAGAAACCGTTTGACATGGATACCTTACAGCGTGTGATATTGGAGATGCTTACTGCAAAGGGATGACCCTACCTAGCTATCTTCGGCAGCGGGCTTTTCAGGGAGTTTCTTTTGTAAAGGTTTCTTTTCCAGGGCTTTCTTTTCTAAGGGTTTCTTCTTTGGCTGAGGCCCTGTATTGGCGCCGCAGGATCCGGATGGCGGTGCGTTGCTCTTTGTGGACAGGGTTTTTTCACACCCACCAGTGCCTTCGTTCTTTTGACAAAATGCGGTCTTTATGGCGTTCGGATCCCGCCCGTGCATGTCGAATTTATTGTTGAGCAGCCAATTGGGCGACCCAGTAATGCCGAGATCATTGGACTTTTTATAGGAAGCGGCGAGCAGTTGTTTGCCCTCTTCTCCTTCTGAACATTTCTTGATAACCGCGGGCTGGATACCGCCCTTGGCACAGGACTCCCATTCTGCGCTGCGGTAGTCCTTGTTCCGACAGAATACATAATCCATGAACTTATAATTTTTGGGATAGTGCTTTTGCGCGCACAGCTGTCGGATATTCTCATCGACTTCTGCCTGGCCGTGCATTGATGTGAGCTTACCGTTCTGTTCCTTGCCGATGTAGTTCAGTTCAAAGTCGATCTTTTTGCGGTCTTTGCCAAAATTCTTTAACACCTCATCTATGGCGTCAACGGTTCGAACCCCGTAGGGGCATTGGCTCATTACAAAAATGTCCAATTTATTCTTGATTTCCTTGCGACATACCTTTTGTCCCTTGCAGGAATCCGCGTCGCAATCCACTTTGCCATCGCCTGTGTTGTCCACACCATCGTCACAGATCTCTGCGGTGGGATCCCAAGTGCGTCCGAGAGGATAGACCAAATCGTCCGAGCCCTCTACCTTTGCAAGGCGCCGTTTGAGCCGATTATATCCCGCTTCCTCCTTTTGAACTTCAGGACCAAATACGGCGATGGGCAAGTGTTTCTGCCCACTTTTCTCAAACAGGGCTTTGCCTTCAGCATCGGAGTAGTCGAGTTCTTTTATTTCCGCGCCCTCGAAGGTGTGGCCGACAAAGGAAAGGAAGCGCTTGGGATCGCAGCCGCGGCCCTTACATCGTTTGTCCACGACCACCGTCACTGGCACCTTGGGCGGCTCTGGGATCTCCTTGCAATAGGTATGCTTGGGCTCGGGCATTTTTTGACAAATGGCCCTGGCAAAAGATGCCTCGGAACGGCCGCCGCGGTAGGACTCCCCAGCCAAGAAAATAGTGGGACTTCCTGTAGCTCGCTTTTCCTTTGATACATCAAACGATGCCTTGAGCAGCTTCTTCCCCTGCTCCCCTTCGTAACAGGCTTTCATTTTGTCTACGTCGAGCTTTGCTGTTTTTGCGCATTCTTCCCAGCCATCTGGAATTTTTCGCCACTCTTCGAATTGGCATTTCATAAATGCCATCCAGGCCTCGTCATTGCCCACATCGTCGGCGCAGAGTTGGAGAATATTGCCCTTGACTTCAGATTCCCCGTGCATTGACGTGAGCTCCCCATCTTTTTCCCGGCCGATGTAGTGAACACTAAACGCAATCCGATCCCCCATTTTGTCGAGCACCGGGGCAATGGCTTGAACCACTTTGACGCCAAAGGGACATTTGGACATAATGTGAAAGTCGAGTGCAACTTTCTCTCCAGATACTGCCGCTGCTTTTTCATCTGTTCCAGGTTCTTTTTTCTGGCCGCATCCGATCGCCAACGCGGCAACCAGCGCCAATGCCAGTGTTTTGAAGAAGTGTCTCATCGCATCCTCCCTGATAAAAAAACTAACCGTTTTGGTTTGCCTAATACAACACAAATCAGTGCTTCTCAAATGAATACTGATCATTATCGTTTTAAGGCTTGCCCTGTCAACCCGTTGCCTCAAGGGGGCGAGAAAAGAATCCTATCCCAGGTGGGATTTTTAACAATTACGGATGGTTAGAATCCAACGTGGTATGAGGCGGCGTCGATTTCCGATCTGCTTTATGCGAACGCCAGGGTGGCGGCGGACCTTCCACATGCCACAGTCCTGTTTCAATGGCAAAAAAAAGCGTCCGCACGAGGCTGCTTTTTTGATGGGCATCGCCTCTCGACGATATTAGCACTGCCAGCTTACACGGCTCGTTGACATCCTTTAGAACAGGTCTAATTTCCGTGGGAATCCTGAATTGGGCGAGCAGCTCCTCAGATTTATCTGTGGGCCGAATCAGGCAGCTGGACATCGCTACTAGGGTTGTCTCGACCGGAATGGCGCGACTCTCTTTTTGGAGACACTCGGTCACGGTTGCAAAAACATCGAGGGGGACTTCGCACACGTCGTCCCTACAGGCGACCCCGCGGTAGAACTCGTAATTGCCGGTACGCCAACTCAAGAGCTCGCAAAAACGCGTTCGGATTTGTTCTCCGATGAGCTTGAAAAGTTCGACTGCCGAGAGCATCCCCAATGCGATGAACGTATCTCCCATATGGCCATTGAATCTGGGTAGAAGTGCCAGCGCGAGTTCTAGGTCTTCTCGACCGAGGGCATTTTGAGCAACGAGAAACTCACCCAGCAACTCTCCGGGGTCATTCGAAGACACATATACAACTTGACCGTCTCGGAAATACACCTCTTTCCGCTGTTCACCGCATTTGCACATCAGCATACCGGTCTCGGCGTTTAAAGAGAGCGAAACGATCACTTCGCTGGGTGCTTCGAGTTGCAAAAATCCCCGCCTATCTGGCGTGGCCATCTGATTGGCGCTGCAAAGCGGGGTGTAGGCCGGTAAGTGGCGCACCAATTCAGGACACTGGGCCGCCGGGACAAACGGACGATTGCCAATGGCAATTAAGGTCTGGGGGCCGATGTGATCCGCGCATATCAATTCGATGATGTGCGCATAGGACATCGGTCCAACGGTGCGGCCATCGGCGAGCTTGGCTGAATATCTGTTTTCATCTTCAAATGGGGTCGATGTGCGGGTAACAGGCGTACCTGTTTGGGGAGCGCTGTTCTGTTTTCCAACCACTGCTGATGGGTCGTTCGGATCCTTTGGTGGCCAGCTCCCTGAGAAGGACGCACCACCGGAGCGGGAGCTGGGCATTTTGCGGGTCATTCTCTGTGTTATGGGCGCATCGTCGTCGGTTTCCAATAGCTGGTGCTCGGGGACCGAGCTTCGGGGATCCGAGAGCACCATGGCCTTGCGCACCAGATGGGCCAAATCCCCGGCGGTCGGCACCAGGTCGCGACCGCTGAGGAATAGGGTCAGGGCATGCTTGAAGTCAGCAGCGCCAAGGAAGCGGTGATTCGGATCCCTGGCAAGGGCCTGGAGCAGTATCTTGAGTAAATCAGGGTCGACCTGATCCACATTTTGCTCCAGTGTATCGAGTCGGCCGTCTTTGATCTCCAGCATCACGCTCAGTTGGCTCGACCCACTGAACATCTTTTTACCGATAAGCAACTCGGCCAGCACCACGCCAGCGGCAAAAATATCAGCGCGCTGATCGATAGTGCGTCCCTCAACCTGCTCGGGCGCAATGTATCCGAACTTGCCCTTGGGAATCATTTTTAGCTCGCGATAACGAGAGGAATCTATCTTGGCGATGCCGAAATCTCCGAGCTTCACCTGGCCGTCGACCGACAGGTAGATATTCGATGGCGTCAAGTCCCGGTGGACCACGCTCAGGGGTTGACCGTTTACGTCGGTGACGGCGTGGGCATAGGCCAATGCATCTAATACCCGGCAGACTATCCACCCTGCGATGGCCGTGTGATCCTCCACCAGCGGATATAAGCGCCTAACAAATCGCCAGCAGTCTAGGCCATGGACATATTCCATGGCCATGTAGAGTCGCCCGTCAGATTCACCAAAGTCCACGACCCGAACGATGTTGGGATGGTCCATTTGAGCGCCGAGCTGGGCTTCGTTGGTGAACATGGCGAGGAACTGCGGATCAGTTGCAATGTGGGGCAGCATGCACTTAATGACCAGGGGCGGTGCATCTGTCGCATCATCGATGCGGTGGCCCAAAAAAACCTCGGCCATGCCACCGTGTCCGATTTTTCGAACCAGATAATAACGACCAAATCCCGCCCCTTCACGCGGAGCGGTGGTTGTGTCGCTTTTTTCCAATGGCCGATTCATTGCACCCACATCTGAAGGCTCAATGTCGACGGTTTTTCTCTTTTTCACCTTAAGACGACTTGTTTGATGGTCCCTTCCTTCCTAAACATAGGATATAACACATTTTAATGTTCACAAGCGGAACAAACAAAGCAAATGCACCTAAAAGGAGCAAACAGAGTGGATGAGGCACGCTTTGAAATGCATATACCTACTGAGGTCCTCGATGTTTGCCAGTGTATTGCGGACGCGGGCGAGCAGGTCTATGTCGTAGGCGGGGCCATACGGGATCTACTGGCCGGACGCGACATCGGGGACATCGATTTGGCGACCAGCGCAACACCCCATCGGGTCATGGGCCTGTTCGACCGCGTGATACCCACTGGTATTGCCTACGGAACAGTGACCGTCTTGGCCGGGGAACACAACATCGAGGTGACTACCCTGCGCGGCGAAGCCAACTATGCTGATGGGCGACACCCGAATGTGGTGACCTACTTGACCGATATCGAGGCAGATCTGGCGAGGCGGGATTTTACGGTAAATGCCATGGCCTGGGATCCGATCCAACGCGTTCTCATAGATCCGTTTCAAGGCAGCGCTGATTTGGCAGGACGTGTTTTAAGAGCGGTCGGCGATCCCAAAGCGCGATTCATAGAGGATGGGTTGCGCGTGCTCCGCGCAGCCCGGTTTGCCGCCACCTTGGCATTTAAAATCGAGCCCAAGACAATGGCAGCCATGTCAGCTGCTGCGCCTGCCTTAAAAAAAGTATCTGAGGAACGAAAACGCAATGAATTCATAAAGATAATCATGGCAAAGCTGCCATCAAAGGGGCTCTATGTGATGGCTCGGGCAAAACTCCTACCCCATATCTTAACGCCCCTTGCCCACCTTCAGCAGTCTGACCGGGCATCGGGATTGTGGGAGGCAGCGTGTCATCGGATCGATGCCGCGCCAGCGAGATTACCCGTTCGGCTGGCAGCCCTTTTCTTCGATGCCAGTGGCCCGAGTGGGACAACACCGGGTGCGACCGATGATGTCGATGACCGGGTTGAACTCGCTCGGCAATGGCTTACCTTCATGCGGTTCGACAAAAAAACAGTTCAAAAAACCTGTCGCCTCTTGGGCGAAATGTCCGTTGAAGACCCATCTCACTGGGGTGATGCGGATGTTCGGCGGTTTATTCGCCAGGTCGGTAGGGACGCGGTGGACGACTTGCTCGCCCTTTTACAGGCGGATGCCACGATTGGCCATCGATCTCGATTTGGGTTGGATACACTCGGTACACTCAAAGCGCGCGTGGCATCAGAAATCCAGAACGGTGCTCCGCTCACTGCGACCGATCTCGCAGTGAGCGGAAGAGAGCTAATGGATGCACTCGCCCTGTCCCCGGGACCTATCATCGGGCGTCTGATCGACGCCCTGGTTGATTTCGCAATAGAACACCCAGAGTACAATACCCCCCCAAGACTCTTCCAGTACGCGCGGGATTGGCTTAAGGATGTTAATCCTTAGTCTCTTCGAATTCAGCGTCAATGACGTCGCTGTCGGCTTTTGATTCGGTTTGTGGCCCTGCACCGGCAGGGTTATCAGTGCCATCGCCAGCGTCTACGCCGGCAGCTGGCGGCGGGGGTTGGCTCACTTGCTGATACATCAATTCCGCCAGCTTATGGGAGGCCTTGGTGAGGTTCTCCATCTCGGTCTCGATGCGGGATGCATCGTTCGATTCAATGGCTGACTTCAAGGCTGTAATGGCAGCCTCGATATTGCTCACCTCTGCGGCTGGGATTTTTTCTCGATTTTCCTCGAGGGTTTTCTCTGTCGCATACACGACTTGCTCGGCTCGGTTTCTGAGCTCAATTTCCTTTTTCTTCTTCTCGTCTTCGGCCTTGTTGGCCTCGGCTTCATCGACCATGCGGTCGATCTCGCCCTCAGATAAACCAGAAGAGGCGGTTATCGTAATCTTCTGTTCCTTGCCCGTGGCCGTGTCCTTTGCCGAGACGTTCACGATGCCGTTGGCATCGATGTCAAACGTCACTTCGATCTTGGGCACGCCCCGCGGTGCAGGCATAATGCCCTCTAAGTGGAATCGACCGAGGGTCCGATTGCCGTTGGCCATGGGCCGTTCACCCTGTAGCACGTGTATTTCAACCGACGTCTGATTATCCGCCGCCGTGGAGTATGTCTCGGTTTTCTTGGTCGGTATCGTGGTGTTGCGCGGGATCATAGTAGTCATCACGCCACCGAGTGTTTCCACGCCTAAGGAAAGCGGTGTAACGTCCAAAAGCAACAAATCCTTCACATCCCCAGACAGCACACCGGCTTGGACAGCAGCGCCCAGCGCTACCACCTCGTCCGGATTGACCCCGCGGTGGGGCTCGCGACCAAAGAATTCGCCCATCTTCTTTTGAACCATGGGAATGCGCGTAGAACCGCCCACGAGAACGACTTGGTTTATATCGCCCGGGCGTTTATTTGCATCCTCGAGCGCCTTGCGACACGGCTCCAGGGTTCGGTTTACCAAGTCCTCGATCATCGACTCGAATTTGGCACGGGATAACCGAATATTGAGGTGTTTGGGGCCTGATGCATCTGCTGTCAGGAATGGTAAATTGATTTGGGTCTCCATGAGCGAGCTCAAGTCAATCTTGGCCTTTTCTGCAGCTTCTTTTAGACGTTGGAGCACCATTTTGTCGGACGAAACATCGATCCCTTGATCTTTTTTAAATTCAGCGATCAGATATTCGATGATTCTCTGGTCGATATTGTCCCCACCCAGGTGGGTGTCACCGTTGGTCGAGATGACCTGAACCACATTGTCTCCCACCTCTAAAATTGAAATATCGAACGTACCACCGCCAAAATCATAGACAGCGATAACTTCCTCGGCTTTTTGATCTAACCCGTACGCCAGGGCTGCCGCTGTAGGCTCGTTGACAATGCGCTTGACCTCCAAACCGGCGATGCGACCCGCGTCCTTTGTGGCCTGTCGCTGGGAGTCGTTGAAATAGGCCGGCACGGTGATGACCGCCTCGGTAACGGGTTGACCCAAGTAGTCTTCAGCCGCCTTTTTAAGCTTCATCAGCACCTTGGCCGAGATTTCCGGAGGTGCCATGTTTTTGCCGTTAATATTTACTGCCGCGTCTCCGTTGGCAGCTTGCTCGACTTTATAGGGGACCATGTCGATTTCTTCTCGAACTTCAGCATATTTTCGACCCATGAACCGCTTTATCGAAAAAACAGTATTTTCTGGATTCGTGATAGCTTGCCGCTTGGCTATCTGGCCCACCAGAATTTCACCCTGGTCGTCCCACGCCACTGTTGACGGTGTTGTTCTTCCGCCCTCTTCATTGGCGATAATAACCGGATCTTTCCCTTCGATCACCGCGACGACGCTGTTGGTGGTTCCGAGGTCGATGCCGATGGTCTTACCCATATTTTCCTCCTGTATTTTAATTTAAAGCGACTTTTACGCCCTGAGTGGCCCCAATTTAGCCATGGCTTTGTCAGAGTCAAGACCTAGGGAAATGCTGCGCTTGCTTTTTTTTTGAAATCGACAAAATTTTTTAATAAATCCTCCAAATAGCCGATGGTAATTGTTGAAGCGTAAACGCTGCATTTGGTATACAAGACGAAATCAATCAAACTCGTCATTTTAAGTTGATGATTTTAGTAGGCGTATACTAAAAAAGGAGAATTTGACCGTGGCGAGCATTCTTATCGCCGATGACCAAAAGAACATGCGAGCGAGCTTGGCGATGATGCTGAGGCGAGCCGGGCACGATGTGGCCGAGGCAAGGGACGGGGTGGACGCGTGTGAGGCAATTGATGAAGAGGCCTACGACTTGGTCATCACAGACTTGCGAATGGGCTCTGTGGACGGCATTGACGTGCTGCGACATCTCAGGGAGAACTCACCCCTGACCGAAGCCATCGTCATGACCGCATACGGCACCATAGAAACGGCAGTCGAGGCCATGCGCCTCGGTGCGTGGGATTACATTCAAAAACCGTTTACCGAAGACGAATTGCAAGTAAAAATCGCAAAGGCGCTGGAACGTCGATGGTTGACCGGTGAAGTCTCACTGCTCACCCAAGAATTCAAGGAGCGCTATAAATTCGAGAATATCATCGGCCGATCCCGTTCCATCAGGGAAATTCTGACGCGCATCATCAAGATCGCACCGACCGATACGACCGTTCTCATTACAGGTGAAAGCGGTACGGGCAAGGAGCTGATCGCCAAGGCGATCCATGCCAACTCCAAACGATCGGATCGCCCGTTTGTCCCGGTCAATTGCGCGGCCATCAGCGAGACACTGCTCGAAAGCGAACTCTTTGGCCACACCCGAGGTGCCTTTACCGGAGCGGTTTCGACGAGAAAGGGACTGTTCGAGGAGGCGGACGGCGGTACTTTCTTCTTTGATGAAATCGCAGAAACATCCCCCTCGTTTCAGGCCAAACTCCTTCGAGCGATACAGGAACGGGAGATCCGCCGTGTAGGAGATAACCGGCCGATACAGGTCGATATGCGATGTATTGCCGCGACAAACCAGGATCTTCAGCAGGTCATTAAGGAAAAACGTTTTCGAGAAGATCTCTACTATAGATTGAACGTTGCGCGGTTCCGCATTCCACCGCTGCGCGAGCGACCAGAGGATATCCCGCTTCTGGTCGAGCATTTCGTCAAACAATTCTCGAAAAAGATGGGCCGAACCGTAAAATTGGCCGAAAGCGTCATGGATCGGTTGATGGCCTACAACTACCCGGGCAATGTCAGGGAGCTCGAAAACCTGATAGAACAGGGCGTGGCCCTGACCATCGATGGTGAAATTCGGATCGGTGACCTCACCCCCGGAGAGGACACGGGCATGATGGAGGCCCAAACCCTCGAAGACGTGGTCGCCGCTGCAGAACGCCAAGCCATTCACGTGGCCCTGTCCCAACACGAGAGCACAGAAAAGGCTGCAGAGTCCCTGGGACTCTCTGCCACCACCCTCTGGCGCAAGATGAAAAAACTTAAAATCGACAATCCACATCGCCGGCGATAGCCACCGTTTAGCAGCGTGCACATCGGATCCCACACCATTAAAAAGGGGGCCTTTCTCGCACCCATGGCGGGCATCACGAACCCACCTTTTAGAAAGCTGTGCAAGGAGATGGGCGCCGCGTTTACCGTGACCGAGCTCATCTCAGCCCATGCCCTGGTGTTTCTATCGAGAAAATCGAGCAAAAAATGCTTAGCTGCTAGGGAAAACATGCTGCTGCTCATCGATAGGTTCGAAGGGGAGTATCCATATGCTGTTCAGCTCTTTGGTCGCGATCCAGATGTGCTCTGCGAAGCAGCGCAGTTCATCGAAGCACGAGGGGTGGATATCATCGATCTGAATTTCGGATGCCCAGCCAGAAAAATCATTAAGGGCGGCCAAGGGGCAGGTGTGGCACTCATGCGAGAACCGGCTCTGCTTCAGGCAATCGCAGGACGTGTGGTTCAGGCTGTTTCCATTCCAGTGACCGCAAAAATACGCACGGGCTGGAGCGCTGATGACCGCAACGCCCCAGAAGTGGCCCGCCGGCTCGCCGACGTGGGGATACAGGCTATCTGCGTGCACGCGCGGACCCGCGAGCAGGTACACGCCGGGCCTGTGGATTTGGACACCCTGGCTGCCACGTGCCGGTCAGTCTCGATACCCATCATCGGCAATGGCGGGATCAGATCTCCTGAAGACGCGGATAGAATGATAAAAAAGACCGGCTGTCAGCGCGTGGCCATCGGCCAGGGAGCCAAGGGCAACCCCTGGCTCTTCAGAGATTTATACTTTCAAGTTTTCCATAATCGGAAGATTGATGGCAAGATCGGTGGCGAGACAAATGGCAAGATCGGTGGCGAGACAGGCGGCAAGATCGGTGGCGAGACAAATGGCAAGATCGGTGGCGAGACAGATGGCATTATCGGTGGCGAGATCGGTGGCAAGATGGGACGCTGGGCTGCACCAGATCTTGCTGAGCGACTCTCCGTGTTCAAGCGCCACCTGGATTTGTACGTGTCCTGGGTGGGCGAGGACCGAGCTGCAAGAGAGATGCGCAAACACGCGTGCTGGTACTTGAAGGGATTTGACCGGGCCGCGTCATTCCGCAAACGCCTGGCTGAAGCCACAGATGTGGCCGCTTACCAACGACTTATCGACGACATACCTGTTTGAGACAACCGAGATGAAGCCGCTGGCTCCTCCCTAGAAGGATGTAGGGCTGGGGTCTATCCCCAGCCGCAACACTTACCTTAAATCAACCAATGGCTTCTCCCTAGAGAGATGCAGGGCTGGGGTCTATCCCCAGCCGCAACACTTACCTTAAATCAACCAATGGCTTCTCTTTAGAGAGGTGGTATTTTTAGGAGAATATATTCGGGACAGGACCGTCAAAGGAGTAAAATAACACTGCAGGTAAAAAAAGTAGCGCGACCCATCAACCCAGAAAGGAAAATTGAAATGAAATCGAATTATTTGCTTTTTCTCGCAATTTGGGCCATCGGCAGCCTCGCAACTGTCGGTTGCGGCAATGGCAATGGTGGAGACACAGACACTGAAACAGCCACGGATACCGACACGGACACAGATACAGATACTGATACAGGCACTGACACGGATACCGACACAGATACTGATACTGACACGGACACTGATACCGACACGGACACTGATACCGACACCGACACCGACACCGACACTGATACTGATACTGATACAGACACGGATACAAACACAGATACGGAAACCGATACCGACACAGACACAGACACAGAAACCGACACAGATGCGTGTCCAGTGCTACAGACAGTGCCACACCCAGGCGGTACAATCGAGACTGATACGACATGGGAAATGGCGATCTACGAGCTACAAGACAGCCTAACAGTAAGGACCGGGACCTTAACAGTGGAAGAATGTTCAGTGATCAAGATGCCCGATAGCGGCGTCATCTACGTGCAGGCCAATGGGGCCCTGGCCCTGCTCGGCCTACCTGACATGCCTATCAAGGTGACATCCTCAAAAGGCGTGCCACAGGCTGGCGATTGGAACGAGATACGGTTCTACTCAGATGCAAACAGTGGGGCCAATCGATTCGAAAGCGTTGACGTGGCCTATGGCGGTGGTGGTTCAATGGGCAGTATATGGATTGAAGGGGGCGCCTCCCTGGCAATGACGGCCAGCACTGTGAGAGACAGCAATCACTTTGGTATCGCGGCGGATGAGGGAGCAAGTCTAGTAGACTTCGTCGGCAATGCGCTCATCAACAATAAAAACGGCCCCATCGAGATCGGCGCCAACAGTGTCGATGACTTGGGCGTGGGCATCTACACACCGAACACGGCCGAAGGCATCTATGTAACCGATGAGGTCGTCGATCACGATGCCATATGGCTGGCTCACGACGCACCCTATATCGTTCCAGACGGGTTTACCGCGGACACACAGACAGGTTCAGCACAGGTTACAATCAATGCCGGCGCAACCCTAAAAATGGGAGATGGCGCTGTGGTCTACATTCAGGATAATGCCGGGCTCACATTGGCCGGCACAGACGCCGCGCCGGTCACCATCACTTCGGCCAAAGCCACCCCAGCAGCCGGGGATTGGAACGAAATCCGTTTTTACGACGAATCCAGCGATGGTCTCAATGACTTTGACTATGCGATTATCGAGTATGGCGGCGGCGGCACTATGGGCAGTGTGTGGATAGAAGCGGGTGCCTCCCTGGCAATGACAGCCAGCACAGTGCAAGCGAGCGATGACTTTGGTATCGCAGCTGACGAGGGTGCAGAGCTCAGGGAGTTTACCGGCAATACACTTATCAACAATAAAACCGGTCCCATCGAGATCGGCGCCAACAGCGTGGATGATGTGGGCGCGGGTACCTACACACCGAACACGGCAGAAGGCCTTTTTGTCACTGACGAAGTCGTGGATCACGATGCGGTGTGGTTGGCCCACGATGCCCCCTACATTGTGGCCTCTGGGTTCACCGTCGATACCGCATCAGGCACGGCCAAGCTCACCATCAATGCCGGCGCAACGTTAAACATGGGCGACGGTGCCGTTATCTACGTTCAAGATAACGCGGGGCTCAAGCTGGACGGCACAACTGACAACCACGTCACAGTGACAGGGACGACCGCAGATCCCGGACATTGGAACGAAATTCGATTCTATACCGAATCATCCAGCGCTGATAATGTTTTTACGTACACAGACATCATGTACGGCGGTGGTGGGTCCATGGGACAGCTCTGGATCGAGGACTCAGCATCCTTGTCAATCACCAACACGGTCTTCTCCAACAGCGGTGACGAGAACAATTGCGACATCGATGTTGACAACGGTGGCAACTTGTTGGAGCCTGGCGGCGGGAACGTCTTCATTTATTGCCAATAAAATAGCTCGCATGCAAAATCGATCTTCATATCGACGCCTTCAGCACCGGCAAGTGTGTGCTGGAGGGGTAGGTTATGGCTCTAAATACACCCAGAATCGCTACCACAAAAGAATCTCAAATCAATATAACCCACTTCGCACACAACGTACGTAAAACGAACTCGCCTTCCCGAGAGAAGCTACATGGTCGTTAAGAAGATCAATACCCCAAGTTGTTTTGGTGTTAATGACCGCAGACGAAGAAGTCGAAAAAAGGCCGCTCGGCGTCATCGGAAATACATTCATATCAATAGCCGGATCTGTTGTTCGGTTTTCCTTTATAGACTGTAACTCAGTAACACTCGGCAACCGCCAGTCTGTATGTTCAGCCCAAACAAGTCCCTCACAGTAGGAAAGCCCAGACTGCCAATCACCAGTAGCCGCGCTCCCTGTACTGCAAGTATCTCCTGTAAGCCCGCGAGGGCAACCCTGCCATTCAAGTCCAGTCGCATTATCAACAACCACTGGATCTTCGGGTACGGACGTGTCACGAACAAAGCGAAGACCTCTGGCTGTGCCTCCGCGAACACAAACCACAATCCTGCTGTTAGTCTTTTCAGAGTGTAGAATTCTCCCATTATTAAAACTTACCATCCATGCCTTCAATGGGTCTCCTGCGAATGAAGACGACGACCAGACATAGTCACTCGGCATAAACGGAAATGCACTTGAGTCGATGCTTGGCTCGTATTTTCCCTTGTCACTGATGGACATCAGCTCATATTCATCTGGTATGCGCCAGTCCGAATACCCCCCCCAGCCCAAACTGTCACAATAGAAAAATGAATTGTCCCAGGTATACGTCGCCTCAGTACCCAAACTACAGTTTGTGCTATAAAGCCCGGCCGCGCACCCTTGCCACTGTAAGCCGGTGACGTTGTCGAGGACGGTCGGTTGGTCAGAGTAAGATGTATCCCGTGTAAACCTCTCAGTCTCGGAATGAGTAGTGTCCCAACCGTATTGGGCGTCTTGGCCATAAAATTCCCCGCTCGGTTCAGGACATGTGATTTGAACCTCGTTATCATAGCACTTTCGCTGGTTGGTGTCAGCAAGGGGAAAGTGCGGACCAGGTGCGTTGCAGGAAACATCGCCGCAGCCAGGTGAGACACAAACACCGTTGACGCAAATGTCATAAGAACGATCCGGCGAGGTAGTTAGTACGCACGGTGTAAAGTCGCCCTGTTCTGTACAGTCCAGTACTGGATCAGTATCGGTATCAGTGTCTGTGTGCGTATCTGTGTCTGTGTCTGTTTCTGTGTCTGTGTCCGTATCTGTGTCCGTATCTGTGTCTGTGTCCGTATCTGTGTCTGTGCCCGTATCTGTGTCCGTATCTGTGTCTGTGCCCGTATCTGTGTCCGTATCTGTGTCCGTATCTGTGTCTGTGCCCGCATCTGTGTCCGTATCTGTGTCTGTGTCCGTATCTGTGTCGGTGTCTGTTTCAGTGTCTGTGTCCGTATCTGTGTCTGTGTCGGTATCAGTGTCTGTGTTCGTATCTGTGTCTGTGCCCGTATCAGTATCTGTGCCAATATCGGCATCAGTATCGGTATCTGTTTCCGTGTCGGTGTCCGTGTTGGTGTCTGGTTCTTCGTAATTCGGGTTTTCTCTAAGGCAGCCTTGCGCTGCACACATACCTGAAACCAAAACTACCAAAAGAGTTTTTTGTAATGTATTCAGTGACATTGTCTTTCCTTTCACAACGTAAATCTCGATTTGAAACCCCACTCCTGCCTTGTTGTCGTTCTTATCGACCGCTTGCCGTAGAAAGTTTCCAGCTTAACCGGCCAAGTTTAATTTTTTTCACCTTATTTTTTTTATGGAGAAGATACAAAACCAACCAGAAACTCAAAATCCAAGAGATACGCATCTTGCAACCTCAAAGTCCCAAGAACATTCAATGATTTGAGCTAGATCATGAACGCCGCCCCTTGCGACTGCTACAAGCCATTAGCTTATGCAGGATCAACTCACCTTGTGAGACCTCATGCAGAATGGGATTTCAAGGAAGAGATTGCAGGTAAACGTGAGCAATATATTGGGATGGCGACCGCAAGGCAAGGAGGAGTTAAGCCGATCTACTGGCCAGAAGGATCTCATAGTAGCCCTTTAAGCAGTCCCTTAAAAAAGATACCCCAAAATGCCTCATAAGGCGTCTGTCGAGTACGCAACTATCATGTACGGCGGTGGCGGATCCATGGGGCAGCTCTGGATCGAGGGCGGCGCCGAAGTCACCCTGGAAAACGCCGTGTTTAGCAACTCGGGCATGGCCAACGGGTGCGATGTAGACAACAGCGATGGGGCTGGCATTATCCACCAACCCGTTCCCAACACCTTCGCCCTGTGCCCGTAATCACCCCCTCAATATCATCATAGCGCGCCTGCTTGTTGGACCTTTCTTCGTCGCCTTCTTTGTGCTCTTCGTCCTGGGCCTGCATTGTTTGGATCGACCAAAAGGATATCACGGGCCGTATTAATAATGCCTTCAGTCATTGATACGGACGATTGCCGCTCAGCTCCCAGCATTTCACTCATGCCGCCGCTTAGGGCCACGGTTCCAGCCGCCATTAGGATTACTTGAAAAATATAATATTCGGCATCCACGGTCGGCTTGATAGATCCCTTCCTTTTGCCAGCATTGATGTAATCGGAAAGGAGCAGCATCCACGGGCCCAAATGATAGCGAATACGCGCGCCGATCTCCTTTGGACGATCAAGGGCCTCGCGAATAAAAAATCGGGTCTGGTTTTGATCCTTTGCAAAAAACGCCACTACTGCTTCTACGAGGGGCGTAAACCGATCCCGACTCAGTACCGACTCTGAAATATGCCGGGGTAGCTCCGCTTTCCAGTGTTCGAGCATGTCGTCGACCACTGCATCGAGGAGCTGGTCCTTGGATGGAAAGTAGTACAGCAGAGAGGGGTTTTTTATGCCCACTACTTCGGCCACTGCCTGAACAGATGTGCCCTCAAATCCCTTTGTTGCAAAGAGCCGAAGCGCCTCTTCCAGAATGCGCCCTTTTACTTGGGAAGGGCGGCCGTTGTGCCGAGCTTTCATCTTTTAAAAATGCCCTTCTACGGCCAAGGCCAGGATGTTGAAGTTAACATCATAGGTGCCGTTGTTGACGGTATTACCCGTTGCTAGCATCAGACTGCCGTCACCTTGGGCGTCGAATTGGGTACCTGAATTTTGCTGCAAGGTGCCATCTGTGACCGTAACGCTGGGCTGAAAAATATGGAGATACCCTGCGGTAAAATCGAACATTCCGAAAGCGTGCCAAGTTACCCCAAAGCTGGCCCCGAACTGATCCCAATAGGGAAAATCGACCGAAAAGGTTTTTTCATCCACGTATGCTGAAGATTGATAGAACCCCCCGAGTCTGAAGGTCAGGTTCTCGGGCCAGACTTCAATATCGCTACCAAGTCTGAAAGAATAGGTATTCTGATAGTCTTTGGATATCTTGTTGTCCGGGATTACATTTTGATCCTCATCTGTATCATTATTGGGGTTCGGATCTACAATAAAGTCCAGTTCCAACAAGATGCCGTCATTTGATGCCCAGTTTTCCCACACAAAGTCGAGTTCGATATCAAAATACTCATGAATGTAGCGCACCCCTGAAAGTATTTTCATCACAATTGTTTGCTTTACTGTGACCTTGTCGTGGCCTTCTACCACGGCCGAATCAGGTGCATCGACCTCTGATGGGGTGTATTCAATCGTTCCCTCGGCTTCCATTGTTGCGGGTAGGTGGACCGAAACTCCGAGCTCCAGCCAGTCAAGCGGATTGGAAAGCACGCCGATGATACCGGTCGGCATGAACATATCCTTATATTTTGAGAGCAGGCCAACGTCCCCTTCCAGGTTTTCATTAAAATTCGAGTCCTGTGGGAGGGGAAGTGTACGGCTCGCATAGGCTTTTTCTCCAAACACCATTCCCCATAAAAACACTGCACCGAATTGAAAGTAGCGATTGAACGCATAGGAGACACCCAGGCCAGGGTAGAGTATCGTGTTATCGAGCTCATAAAGCGAATACCGTTGTGGACCCTCCTTGGGATATCGATGCTTGGTATATCCACTCGGGGCCATGATGCCGCCTGCAATAGAGAGCCCTTCCAGCCCAAAGGCGTCACCCCAGTTCCCAATGGCAGTTAAAGCGTTCGCAATGAGCGGCGTCTCTTGGGACACAGACCGAAATTCCTGGGCGTCACTTGCGCCGTTAGCATAGTCGAGCTGTGGGTTGCCAATAGCAATGTAGAAGTCCTCGTTGATATAGTATTGATCATTTAATAAAAACCACTCTCCGTTTTCCTCATCCAGGCCCTCGACCTCTGCGCCGCGGCGTTGAAAGTCCACATTGAGATCATTAAAATTAGCGCCCAAGAGCACATTGATGCCCTTGCTCTTGGAGAGCCCGGCCGGGTTATAATAAAAAGCGCTCAAGTCATCTGCCCGCGCGGCAAAGGCCGAGCCCCTGCCAAGGGCAACTGTGCCCACATCGGGGTAGAACAGGCCCGCGGCACAAACAGGCATTGACACCAACAACACACAAGCACCTAGAAACCATGAGATGTATTGGTTCTTCTGAATGTTCATTATCTCTTGTCCTCGCTTTTCAGAGCTTTAGGTCTAAATATTCGATTCCTAGAATGCTGGGAAAAGGTGCGCTAAGTCGTCCGAGATTGCGATCCCGGGCTCAGAAGCACGTGCGAAATCATGATTCGGAACTAGATTTTCGAATAATAGCTAGTATAATGTCGAACGAAATTTTTCAGGTGAAGTTAGCAAATTCCCCCTTGAAAAAGGGGGGAAGGGGGATTTTGTCACCTTGCAATGCCAGGGGAAAAGACGAAATCCCCCCGGCCCCCTTTGCCCAATGGCATTCGGTTAAGGGCAAATGTCGCGATTTTTGCTATTTTTATGCCGGGTAAAGGATCTCCCCCTTGAAAAAGGGGGTTAGGGGGATTTTG